>NZ_JADYVR010000004.1:0-685000 GCF_020193935.1 Bradyrhizobium sp. NBAIM08
GGACCAGCTCGGAGACCATGGTCATCAGGTGCTCCAGCGTATCCACGTTGACGCGGATCGACTGGTTGGCGATGCGGTCGCCCTCGCCCGCCATCTCGTCGGCCATCGACTTCTTCGGCGCGGCCTTCTCCTTGGGCTTTGCGGCTTCCTTCGCCACGGGCGCTTCAGCCGCGGGCTCGGCCTTTGCCTCAGCCTGAGCAACGGGCGCCGGCGCTTCGATCGCGGTCTCGCGGAAGGCGCGCTCGAGCTCGTCGAGCGAGACCTCGCCCGGACGCAGCGGACGCTCCAGGGTCTGATCGACCAGTGTGCCCATGGTCATCGCCTTGGCGGGCGCAGCCGCCGGGGCTTCGGGGACGAGCGGCGGCGCATCGGCAACTGAGCTACCAGCAGCCATGGCGGCCATGCCCTGCTCGACCATTGCTTCCAGCTTGTCGATGAGATCGCGGTCGTTGCCTTCCGGCTCGGCCTCGGTCGCCTCCAAGCCAGCCAAAATCTCCTTGATGCGGTCGATCGAGGACAGGATCACCGTCACCGCCTCGGCAGTCACAGGCATGCCGTCACGGAATTTGCCCATCAGGGTCTCGCCGGCATGCGCCAGCGCTTCCAGCCGCGGCAGGCCGAGGAAGCCGCAGGTGCCCTTGATGGTGTGGACCAGGCGGAAGATGTTATCCAGGATCTTGGCGTTGTTCGGCTCCTGCTCGAACTTCACCAGCTGATTGTCCACGGTGTCCAGGCTCTCGCTGGTCTCCGTCAGAAACTCCCGCAACAGATCATCCATGAAAACAGGCCTTCATACAGGAAGGGCGCGCACGAGGCGTGATGCGCCATTTCGGAATGGGGCCAGCTTCACCGCAAAGCGTTTAATATTGGTTGAGTATGTGCAAAAGAACGGCACCAACAAAGAGATAAGGCGCTCCGAACAAGCCGAAGCGCCTCGTAAAGAATCGATTAAGAGGTCGGGCGCGACGCGCCGTTTACGAAGCGGTAACGATGATGGCTTCGCCTTCCGGCTTGAGCGTCACGGTGAGCCCGCAGGCCTGCGCGAGCAGCCGCGTATAATAAGGCTGGATCGCATGCGCATCGGCAGCCGGCCCGCGCTCGCCGCTCAGGAGCTCGGAGATGTTCTGCGGCAGGCGTGCATTGTGTCCGGTCGCGGTGATGCGAAAGCTCATCACCTCGCCCTCGCCGACCGGATCGACCGTCAGCATGCCGCCGCGCGGGATCGTGTGTTGGGCGACGACCAGCATGTTGAGCAGCAGCTTGACGCGGTTCTTCGGCAGCAGCAGCCGCGGCAGATTCCAGGTGATCGAGCACTTGCCGTCCTCGATATGGCCCTTCGCCATGGTGTGGGCATCGCCGAGATCGATCTGCGCGCCGGAGGAGCCGGCCGCGCCGAAGGCAAGGCGGCAGAACTGCAGCCGGGCGGAGGCCGTCTTGGCGCTTTTGCGAATCAGGTCGAGCGCGAACTCGCGGTCCTCGGGCTTGGGATCGTCGTCGAGCACTTCGAGCCCGTTGACGATGGCGCCGACGGGGCTGATGAGATCGTGGCAGACCCGCGAGCACAGCAGCGCGGCGAGTTCGAGCATATCGGGAGCGGCAGTGGTCGCGGGCGACGAAGCGTCAGACATATAATGGGGTCCTGGAGGGTTCCTGGAATTGCACGGCGCTGGACGCCGCGAATCACGCATGCTTGACGGATGCTGCGGGTTCTAACATTCGCAACCCCGCGGCAGCTAGCTTGCGATCGGTTAGAGGCGGCCATAAGCCCCAAGCGAATCGATCGGGGCGAATCAGTGGACGAGGAACGATATTGCCGACAGATGAGGCATGCAGGTGAAACGGATCATTGACGGAGCGGCCGCTGCCGGCCTGATGGAGCCGCTGACTGCGCTGGTGGTGAAGGCGGGCGAGGCGATCCTCGCCGTCAACCGCGCGGCCATGCGGATCGACGGCAAGCAGGATGGCTCGCCGGTGACCGAGGCCGACCTTGCCGCCGACCGCATCATCGCGGACGGACTCGCGCAGCTCGCGGGCGACGTTCCGACGCTGTCGGAGGAGCGGACCCAGCTCGCCTCCCCGCCGTTCCAGGGCAGCTTCTTCCTGATCGATCCGCTCGACGGGACCAAGGAGTTCGTCGCCGGCCGCGACGAGTTCACCGTCAACCTCGCCTTGGTGACGGATGGCGTGCCGCTGCTCGGCATCGTCTCCGCACCCGCACTCGGCCTGCTCTGGCGCGGCATCGTCGGCCGCGGCGCCGAGCGCGTGAGATTCAACGGCGCGACGATTGCCGCCGCCGAGCCGATCCGCACCCGCAAGCTGCCGGCGCGCGGGGAGCCTTGGATCGCCGCCGTGAGCCGTTCGCACGGCGATGCCAGAAGCGAGGCGTTCATCGCCGACAGGCCCAATGCCGTCAGGATGACGTGCGGCTCGGCCGTGAAATTCGGCCGCATCGCGGAAGGCGGCGCCGACATCTATCCCCGTTTCGGGCCGACCTCGGAATGGGACGTCGGAGCCGGCTGCGCGGTCGTGACCGCGGCCGGCGGCAAGGTGACCGACGGCAAGGGCGGCGAGCTCCGATTTGGCCAGCGCCGCGATACCGGCTTCATCATCCCGGAATTCATCGCGTGGGGCGACCCGCAGGCGGTAGGCTGCGACTGACCAGGGCTCGTTACTGCCCGAGCTTCTCCTGCAGGGCCGGCCAGCGCTTGCCCACCTCATAGAGGAAGCGCTCGGGATCGGCGACGAAGGCGTCGCGATTGTCTTCCCGGCTGAACAAATAGAGCCGCTGCGCCACGATCGCGAAGAAATGCGGATTGGCGGGGACGGTGACGCCGCGGGCGATATCGACCGGATCGTAGCCGCCGAATTGCGGTCCGTAGATTTCGGGATGGGCCTGGAAAGAGGCGCGGTTGCCCTCGTTCCGGAAGCGCCAGACGGCCCCCCAGAGGTTCGCCTCGAACTCCGCCGTCCCCTGCACGGCCGCGCCGGCGACGAAATAAGCGACGGGGTCGAAGCCCTCGATGGCGACGCCGCTGAAGCGGTTGACGACGATCCGCTCGGTGGTGGCGGCCCCTGTCGGTCCGCCGGCACCGAGGATCCAAATGCCCGCCAGCAGGCAGAGGCGCCGGGCGATCAAGGCAATTCCGGGGCGCAAAGGGCTATCTTCCTGCCGTTGTGCCGTCATAGTTGCTGCGGATAACATCCGAGTCGAGGGGACATCCGGCGCAACCTAGGGCCATGCCTGTTGGCGTGAGGTTAAGGAAGCGACCGGATTCGGTACCAGGGGTTCTTTTATGACTTTCGCATCACGCCTTGCTGCGCTCGCGCTTGCCGCGATGATCGGCTGGATCGTGCCGGCCTCCGCCCAGCAGGCGCCGCCGCCTGACCTGCCGCCGCCGCAGCGGACCCCGACGCCCAATACCTATGGGCCGGACGAGCTCGTCACCGCCGGCCATCGCTTCTTCGGCAACGTCTCGCGCGGGCTCGCCTCGATCATCGAGAAGGCGGTCAGCCAATGGGGCCTGCCGAACGGCTACATCCTGGGTGAGGAAGGCTCCGGCGCCTTCGTCGCCGGCCTGCGCTACGGCGAGGGCACGCTCTACACCAAGAACGCCGGCGACTTGCGCGTCTATTGGCAGGGCCCCTCGCTCGGCTTCGACTGGGGCGGCGACGGCGCCCGCACCATGACGCTGGTCTACAACCTGCCGGCCACCAACGCGATCTACCAGCGCTTCGCCGGCATCGACGGCTCGGCCTACATCATCGGCGGCTTCGGCATGACGGCGCTGACCTCCAACAACATCGTGCTGGTGCCGATCCGCTCCGGGCTCGGCCTGCGCCTCGGCGCCAATATCGGCTATCTCAAATACACCCCGCGGGCGACCTGGAACCCGTTCTAGGCCCACGTCCTCCCCACTGCCCACCGATCAAGGTTAACGACAGAGCGGGGCTGGCTTTCTGCCGGCCCGCCATGGCATTGTCGTTGGTGAATTTTTCCTTAAGCTTGGGAGTTCTGGCCCATGGTCGAACCGATCATGTACCTGGCGATCGGTTTCCTGCTCTCGATGCTGTGCGGGCTTGCGATCGTGCCGCTGGTGCATAACCGCGCGGTGCGCCTGACCACGCGCCGGCTCGAGGCCGCCACCCCGCTATCGATGGCCGAGATCCAGGCCGACAAGGACCAGCTCCGCGCCGAATTCGCCATGTCCGCGCGGCGGCTCGAGATGAGCGTCGAGCAGCTCAAGAACAAGACCACGAGCCAGCTCGCCGAGCTCGGCAAGAAGAGCGACGCCATCAACCGCATGAAGATCGAGCTCGGCGAGAAGAACGCCACCATCTTCGCGCTGGAGGCGCGCGAGAAGGCGGTGAAGGAGCAGCTCCGCGCCACCGAGGAGGAATTCGCCGCCAAGACGGCGTCCTTGCGCGAAGCCGAGATCGCGTTGACGGACAAGCAGGCCGAGCTCGCCAAGATCAACTCCGAACTGTCCGACCGCTCGATGATGGCGGAGAGCCGCCAGGTCGAGCTGGTCGCAGTGCGCGCGCAGATCGAGGAATTGAAGCACCGGGTCGGCGATGCCGAGAAGGAATTTGCCGCGACGCAAGCGCGCCTCGCACAGGAGCGCACCGAATCCGAGACCGCCTCGCGCGAGCTCGGCGAGGCGCGCGGCCGCGTCGAGAATCTCAGCCAGCGCGTCACCGAGCTCGACCGCCAGCTCATCGTGCAGGTCAAGGAGGCCGAGATGCTGTCGAGCCGCGTCGCCGATCTCGAAGGACGCCTTGCCACGCAGGGCAAGCTGCTCGCCGAGCGCGACTACGAGAACAACCAGCTGCGCCAGGCCAATGAGGCCAACGAGCGCACCATCAAGGAGCTGCGCGTCGAGATCGCGGGCCTCAGCGGCGGCAAGTCGTCGGCTGCGATGGAGCAGCTGCGCGCGGAAAAGGCCGCGCTGGAGGAGCAGCTGCGCAGCGCACGCGACGAACGCGCGAAACTCCAGCGCGACATCAACGCGATCCAGCAGCAGGCCGAGAGTTCCTGGGCGACCGAGCGCATGGAGAACGCGCTTCTGCGCGAGCGCATCAACGACATCGCGGCCGAGGTGGCAAAACTCGCGATGCAGCTCGAAGGCCCGAACTCGCCGATCGAGGCGCTGCTCGCGGCCGAGGCCGGCCAGCCGCCGAAGCCGGCGCCGCGCCCGGCCAACGACGCCGCGACGGGCGGCGCTCCAGCGCCCCGCCTGCCCGAAGGCGGTGGAACGCTGGCCGAGCGCATCCGCGCGCTCCAGGCCCACGCCTCCCGCGCCCGCCAGCAGGGCGCGTAACCGGCCAAAATCCGGCTTCCCCTGCGGAAGGCGCGACCTGACGAAGGTTTTCCGCCCCGGCGACGGCTTGAAAACTTGACACCTTGGGCCGGCACTTCTAAATCGCGGGCTCCGATGTGCCGGCCGGCCTAAGGTTGCGGCCGCCTGCATGATGGTCCCGGGCGCATAGCTCAGCGGGAGAGCGTTCCCTTCACACGGGAGAGGTCCAAGGTTCGATCCCTTGTGCGCCCACCACGCTTCGCCAAAAGGCTTCGCGTGGCGCAGCCACCCCCAATGGCAGCGAAGCGTGTCCGGCGTAGCTCGAAGAGCGTAGCCGGACTGCGGGTCTTGCTTCCGCTCTGTCAAAAACTCGAAAACAACCCCATGCACAGTAGCCGACCTCAGTCGGATCAAAGGTTTACGACTTTTCCGAATTTTCCTTGCTCCGTCGGGCAAAACAGGGGCATGATGGCATCATCGGGAGGGGCGCACGCTTGATGAGCATGCTGCGCCTGAGGGCCCGCACGGCATCGCCGGCTTAGAGATTCAGGGATGAGCTGGATGACGCTCCCTCGCCCTCCTTCGAAACTCTGGATACGAATCGCGATCGCGGTGCTTGCTGTGGCCGGCATCGGAATCGCGGCCATGGTTGGTCTCATCTGGTTCGCACTCGAAGGATTTGCCAGCTGCCGCAACGTGGTCCTGAGCTCGACGCGGTCGCCCGACGGCACCAAGGCCGTGTTCGTCTTCAGGCAGGAATGCAACGCAACGGTTCCGGATTCCACATATGCGAGCATCGCACCGATGGACCGGACCTTTTCACCTGATCGCAACCTCGCATTCCTCGGCTTCGCCGGTCACGCGAGATACTACCCAGCTGGCGCGGGAGCAACGTCGTCGAAATTGCGATGATGCCAGGGGTCGAGGGAGGCTTCATCCGGCACGATGAGAAGGTCGGCTCGATCCGGATTGATTACAAATGATCTGCGGGCTCGACGAATGATCACCACTTCATGGAGCCCGAACCGGCAATCTCTGCTCCGCAACCACGCGCACTGGCGGAAAAGAAACGCAATCCACGACGTCGAACAGCACGCTGATGCTGCCGCTGAATGACTGCGCGAAAGCGATCGCGTCATCGCGCTTTGCGTCGGCGATTTGTGTGCCGAGCGTGCAATGAGGTCGCCAGTTTTCCGGCCGATAATGCAGCCGAGACAAGGCTGGATCGATTGCAGCGCTGATGGAAGCGTGCCACCGGACGAGCGTTTCATCGAACTCCGGCTCCGCCCAGAGCACGAGCGGCGGACCTGCGAACCAACAAATTCGCCTGAACGCGACCTGCAATGGCCCTTCGCCTCCAACTGCGCGGAGCATGGTCTCCCACGCGGTCTTCGCGGTAATCTCGGGCGCATCATAAATGGCGAATGTGAAATGCGGCCGATAGCCGAGCCCCCTCATCGAAGGCTGGCTCTCAAACGCGGCAACTTCATCCCACAAGGCTTCGATGCGCTCTGCGGAGGAATGGTCGGACCGAAAGTTGATAGCCAAAGCCATGCGCCGGTCGCTCTGTAAAGCAATGGATTTTTGCCTCACCAATGGCGACAAAACCAGGCCTTTTGTGCGCTAGTGAGCCATAAGGACAGAGATATCCGCGTGCTCCATGATATAGCTGGTCGCTCCACCGAATATCATCTGCCGTAGCCGCGTGCGGGTGAAGGCTCCTTTGATCAATAGATCGCAACCGTGTGCCCTGGCGGCATCGAGGACCGCCTCACCAGTTTCGCGCCCGTCCAGCTCAACGCTGATCAAGCTGGCCGCAATGCCATTGTATTGGAGTTGCCGAGCGATCTGACCGGCAGACGGTCCTGGCACCGCTTGGCCGCCGACAACGGTTAGGATCGATACCCTTTCGGCCAGACGAAGCAACGGCATGGCAAATGCGTTTGCCCGAGCTTGCTCGGTACTCCCGTTCCAGTGGATCATAATGTTCGTTGCGACGCTTCTTGGTGCATTCGACGGCGCCAGTAGAACGGGCCTGCCGCTCTCAAACAGCGCGGACTCAATCGCGCGGCGGTGAGGGCCCACCGCATCAATGTCAGACCGCGCCATCACGATCAGATCGAAAGCGCGCCCATAACTTCCGACAAAGTCTTCGCCCTCAGGCGCGGTCTCCAGCCAGCCGAAGCAAGGCGGGTTCGACCCTGCGGTGGCGCGGGGAACATCATGCTTCAGCATGAATGCTTCGAAAAAGTTGCGCATGTCGTTCAGTTCGGCTTCGCTCTTCACTTGGTACGTGTCCAGGAGAATGCCGGTGGCCAATTCGGCGGCCGCATATTGAGGGATGCCGAACCGGAGTGGAAAGCCTTCGATATAGGCGCCGGAGCGACGCGCTAGGCCTACGGCCACAGCGAGCGTGGCTGTCATCATCGGAATATTCTGAAGCGGGACCAGGAGCGTCTTCATTTCGAATCTCCGATTTTCTGACGAAGATTGACGGTGGATTCATGCTCTCAATTGGGGCGGCGTCTGCAACAGCTTCACTTTGCGAGCCGCTCTGGTTTGCCACCGGCAACGGTTGCAATCATGCGGCCTGCTCAAGCCTCGCATCGATCTCCTGGCGCAGCGCGGCGAAGTCGATTGGCTTGGTCAACAGGTCGGCGGCGCCCCTCTCCAGCGCCTTGCGCTTGGTCTCGGCATCACCGTAGGCCGTGATCATGATAACCGGTACATCGGGGCGGGCCGAGCGCACGATAGGCAGCATCTCCAGTCCGCTCATTCCGGGCATGTTGATGTCGGACAGGATCAGAATCAGGGTGGCATCCGCAATCTCGGCCGCGCGCTGCAATGCCAGCGGCGCCGAGGATACAAACTCCATCAGAAAACGACCGGCGCGCAGATCGCGCCGAAACTGCTGGCGGAACAGCGCCTCGACATCGGGCTCGTCGTCGACCACCATGATATAGACGCTCAATTTCTGCCTCCGCTCTACAATGGTGCCGCCCGCGTACGCGGCAGCGTAATAATGAACTCGGTATATTCGCCCGGCTCGGTATCGACCTCGATGCTGCCGCCGTGCTGCTTCACGATGATGTCGTGGCAGATCGAAAGCCCAAGGCCAGTTCCTTCGCCGGCCGGCTTGGTCGTGAAGAATGGATTGAATATCTTCTCTCTGACGTCGGCCGGGATGCCGGTGCCATTGTCGCGAATGCGAATTTCGACGGCGCCGCCGAGGTCTGTGGTCGTCGCACGCAGCCTTGGCTCGAAGCCGTCACCGACGACCTCCTTTTGTTTGCTGGCCGCGTAGAAACCGTTTGAAACCAGATTGAGGAACACCCGCGTGATTTCCTGCGGATACAGCTCGAGGGCTCCCGCAGACGGATCGAGTTTTCTTTCAAGTGTGATATTGAAGCCGGCTCTTTCAGCGCGGGCTCCGTGATAGGCCAGGTTGAGACTTTCTTCGAGGATGGCGTTGATCTCCGCCGCGCGGCGCTCGCCGGACCCCTCGCGGGAGTGCAGAAGCATATTCTTGACAATGGAATCGGCGCGCGTTCCGTGCTGCACGATCTTTTCCAGATTACCTTGCAGCATGTGGATCAGCGCGTCGATGTCCTGCCTTTCCACCTCGCCGAGGCCGGCTGAGCGCAGCGCGTCGCCGAGCTCGTCGGTCAGTTCGGAGGACAGCGCAGCAAAATTGTTGACGAAATTGAGCGGGTTCTTGATCTCGTGCGCAATGCCGGCGGTGAGTTGCCCGAGCGAGGCAAGCTTCTCGGTCTGGACCAGCCGATCCTGCGTATTTCGCAATTCCTCGAGCGATTGCGACAATTCCATGGTGCGCTCGCGCAGTTCATTCAGCAGGCGTGCATTCTCGATCGCGATCACGCCCTGGTGTGCGAAGTTGGACACGAGCTCGATCTGCTTGTCTGTGAAGGGTTTCACTTCCTGGCGGAAGATCGTGATCGTGCCAATCAGCTCATCTTCCTTGAGCATGGGAACGATGACGAGGGTCCTTGCGCCGGCAAGGTCAGCGAGCGCGCGAACATTGGGGTTGCCTTCGATATAGGGCGGCTGCGTCCTGATGTCGTCGATATGAACGGTCTGATGACTCTTCTCGACGGTGCCGAGCCCGCTCGCGGGATGTGGGCGAATGTTCTGGTAGAGCCGGGTATCGACATAAGCTTGCGGCGCGTTGTGCAATGCGACCGTGCGAAAGCCGCCCTCCTCGTACAGATTCATGGCGCCAAAGCCGGCGCCGCAAATTCGCGTCGCATTCTCCAGCATCTTGTGGAAGACCGGAGCGAGCGCGCCCGATGAAGCGCTTATGATCTCCAGCACCTCCGACGTTGCCGTCTGCCGCGCCAGCGATTCATTCAATTGCTCGAACAGACGCACATTGCCAATGGCGATCACCGCCTGGTCGGCAAAGGTGGCGACGAGTTCGATCTGCTTTTCGGTGAAGGGCTGCACGCGCTTGCGGGCGACCACGATCGCGCCGATCGGCTCATTTTCGCGCAGAAGGGGAACACCGAGCGCCGTGCGCTGACCAGCGATCGTGATCGACGCCTCCAGGCCGTATTCGGGATCGGCAGCGACGTCGAGGATTTGCACCGGACGGCGTTCGAGGACGGCTCGACCCGTGACCGTGCCCCGGCCGGGCGCGATCGGATGAGCCCGCAGAAAGGCAATGTAGTCCTCGGAAAACCCGACCGCTGCTCCGGCCTGATATTCATCGCCCTCGCGGCGCATGATGAAGGCCATCTCCGCCTCGCACAGCCGTGCCGCCGAATCGACCAGCGTGTCGAGCACGGTTTGCAGGTCGAAGGTCGAGCGGCTGATCACCTTCAGCACGTCGGCGGTCGCAGTTTGCTGCTGGAGCGATTCGGCGAGATCGCGCGTCTTCGCCTGGACCTCATCGAACAGCCGCACATTCTCAATCGCGATCACGGCCTGATCAGCGAAAGTGGAGACCAGGTCGATCTGCTTGTCCGTGAACGAGTTCGCGGTCTTGCGGCCCAGGAATAGCACGCCGATCACTTCTCCGGACCGCAGCAGGGGTACGCCCAGAAGGGTGCGGTAACCGCCGGCCCTCTGTTGCTCGGGATAGGCATAGTCGGGATCGACCAGGACATCCGGAATCTGAACAGCCTTGCCGCACAGCAGGACGCGCCCAACGAGGCTACCGCGTCCAGCATTGAGCCGAACGCCCGCCGAGACCTTGGCCCACTCCGGCGAGAAATTGTACCGAGTTGCGTGATAGAAGGAGCCATCGGCGTCCTGCCGGAGGATTGCCGCCATGTCGGCCCCACACAGCGACGCCGCCGATTCCGTCAGCGTGTCGAGAACCGTTTGCAAATCGAACGCGGAGCGACTGATGACTTTCAACACATCGGCGGTCGCGGTCTGCTGCTGCAGCGATTCCCGCAAGTCGTCGGTACGCGCCTGCACCTCGTCGAACAGCCGCACGTTCTCTATGGCGATGACGGCCTGGTCGGCGAAGGTCTGCAGAAGCTGCACGTGATGCGGAGCGAAGGCCCCCGGCTCTGCCCGCGTGACGCTGATCATGCCGATCACCACGCCGCCAGTCGCGAGCGGAACGAACAACATGCTGCGAAAGCCGCGGGCGCGCGCGATGAATTTGATCTCGTTCGTCAACGCTTCCGTATCGGGGGTCGGCACCACCTTGCCCGCCTGTGTCCTCGCAAAACTCTCGAAATCGGTGATCGGACGCGGAAACATCTTCTTCAAAGCTTCATCGGCGGCAGAATTCGTCGGCGTGAACGCCGCCAAGTGGGCATTGCCGTCGATGAAGCGGAATACGGTCGTCGAAAAGCCGCCGAGCAAGGCATTTGCGCGCCTCGCGATTGCATCGAATACCGGCTTCACCTCCGATGGCGAGCTGGCAATGATCTTGAGAATGTCCGCGGTGGCGGTCTCGCGATCTTGTGCGGCGCGCAACTCGGCCAGGAGCCGCGCGTTCTCCTGCTGCAATTCCGCCACAACGCCCTGAGGAAGCGCGGCCATGATGAAAATCCGTGTCGGCAGCCGGTTCGCGGCCGACGTCAAAATTTAATCAAGAAAGCGCCGGGAATTATTTCACCATCAGGTGCTTCCGACCAGACATACCGTGAGTTGATTTTCGATCGACTACGCGTCAATTCGTCCTCGATCGACCGAAGCGGCAAGTTTCACACAATGCCGCTGGAGGCCGATTTACCTCGGGTCCGCCTGGTGCTGGCGCCAGGGGGGATCGCGGGACCCACGTGCCGCGAGCGCCGTAGATTGCGTCCCGAAACACCTAGGAGAGCCCCATGGCGACCATATTCATCACCGGCAGCACCGATGGCCTCGGCCGGGCGGCGGCCCAATCGCTGCTCGATCAGGAGCACCGCGTGGTGCTGCACGCGCGTTCAGCCGATCGTGCCGCGGCTCTCGGCGGCCTCACTTCGCGTGCGAAGGGATTGGTGATCGGCGATCTCAGGAGCGCGGCGGAGACGCGGAGCATCGCCGACCAGGTCAACGCGATCGGGCGCATGGATGCGGTCATTCACAACGCCGGCGTCTACACGCGGCCGAGCCGCGGCGCGACGCCGGAAGGCCATGCCGAGACGCTGGCCATCAACACGCTTGCGCCGTTCATGCTGACGGCTCTGATCGCGCGGCCCGCTCGATTGATTTATCTCAGCAGCGGATTGCACCGCGGCGGAGAGGGCTCGCTCGACGACCTCGATTGGACCAAGCGGGCCTGGAACGCCGCCACGGCCTATGCCGAGAGCAAGCTGCACGTCGTCGCGCTCGCCTACGCGCTGGCGCGGCGGTGGCCCAACGTCCCCTGCAACGCCGTTGATCCCGGTTGGGTGCGCACGAAGATGGGAGGCGCGGGCGCCCCGGTCGATATCGACACCGGGCAACGGACCCAGACCTGGCTGGCAGTCAGCGAGGATCCCGCGGCCCTCGTGAGCGGGCGCTACTGGCATCACCTCGAGCAGCAAGCGCCGGCCCGTGAGGCGACCGATCCGAGGTTTCAGGACCGGCTCATCGGCAAATTGACCGAGCTGACGGGCGTCGAGCTGCCGGAGGAGTGACGCACAACGATTCGTTGTCATTGCAGACTCGCAATGACGAAGCAGGCTTCAGGCGGCCTTCGGCCGCCAGGCCGTGTAGAGACCGATCAGTGTCCCCATGGCGACCAGCGCGGCTGCCAGCAGCACCTGCAATTCGCCGTTGTCGGTGGGGCCGATGGACGACACCAGCCGGGATACGATGACGAACAGAATGCCGACTGCGGCCGCGGCACCCACGCAGAGATAAGCGAGCTCGCGCGTCAGGCTGCGGCCGAGCAGTCCGAGGGCCGTGAAATACATCGAACAGGCGTTGGGATGAACGAACAAGGCAATGCGCGCATAGCGGCCATAGGCGTCGAACAGGGACTCGCATCGGCGCAAGGCCGCCTTCGAGGCCACCCGCTGCAGAAACGGCCTGAAGAAACGCGCTTGTCCATAGCTGAGAACGGCGCCCAGGATGATGGCGAGCCACGCCGCGAGGAAGACGGAGCCATCCACGGCCTTCGGACTGAGCGCCACGGACATCAGGATGAGGGCGGTGCCGGGAAAATAGCCGAAATACGGGAAGACCGCTTCCACCAGCACGCAGGCGAACATGAAGGCTGGAAACCATGCCGACCCGGCCGCGCCATGGACGATGGCGTTCAGGTCGAACAGGCTCGTCCTGTAGAGAACGAGGTACATGCACATGGCGAGGCCCGCCAGCGCATAGAACGGCAAGGCTCCAGACAAAAACCGTCTCATCCAATCATCAACTTCGTTTGGCGGAGACGACGGCCTCGCGCTGTTCCGGATCTGCTTTAGGCGAATGGGATTGAGGCTGTCGATGGCGCTCTTTGCCACGCAACCGCACCTGGGTTGGCGCACGCTGTGGTTTTGGGCATGATCTTTCCGGAAAACCGCTACGCACTTTTCCGGATCATGCCCTACGCAATCGACAGAATCTCGATCTCCTGCGCCCCTGAGCCGACGACGTCGCCGACCGCCTTGCCCATCAGCGACCTCGCGACGGGCGCGACGAACGAGATCGAGCCGGCCTTGGGATCGGCTTCGTCCTCGCCGACGATGCGGTAGGTCTGGACGCGGCCGTCAGCGCGGCTGAAGCTCACGGTGCTGCCGAACGCAACGATTTCGGTCGCGACAGGATCGGGCATCACCTGCGCCGTACGCAAGCGTTCCGTGAGATAGCGGAGATCGCGCAGGGGCACGGCGGACTGCCGTCGCTTCTCGTTGACGTCCTCGATGGCTTGCGCGGCTTCATAGGCCGCCCGCGCTTCGGCGAGCTGCGCCTGCAATGCGTTGAAGCCTGCTTCCGTCACGAGGTTCGGATGCGGCGAGATCTGGCGGTCCGGCAACAGCGTCTCGGACGCGGTTTCGGCGCTCTCTTCCTTGGTGAAGGCGACGCTCAATTGAAGATCCTGTCGACTGTTTCGCTTGCGACGCCATGGCGCCGACGACCGAGATTATATCTCAAGTTCGACGAAACGGCGGAGCTTGAAGACGAGGTCCGGCACGGCCTGGCGGAACCGGGTTGCGTTCTGGAAACTGGTGGAGAACGGCGCGAAAGTGAGCATCGCGTTCCAGTGCCGGTAACCATAGACCGTGACCGAGACGCCGGAACTCGGGAAGTTGTCCAGCTTGCGCAGCTCGCCGAGCACGAGATCGGCGATCGCCTCCGCCGGCAGCAGCCGCTTGCCGTCCCGCGTGGTTGCGATTTGCGCGGGCGGCTCGGCCGGCTCGGCGGCCGCCGCTGCGGCATCGGGCGCGCTCTCGGCTTCGGCCGCATCGGACCTGAACTCGGGCTTGGACTCGGACCTGGACGTCGCGGCCGGCTCCACGGGATCCGCCGGCACGATCGGCGGGACCTCGGCGAGCGGAGGCGGTGCAACAGGGTCTGCGCGCTTGTTGCCTCCCAGGATGCTGCTGATCATGGCCACAAGGCCGGCATCCTTCACCTCATCGCTCATCATTCCCCCCGGGCTTCGGCCTACTCTAGCACCGCTCGCGCAGACCGCCACCGGCGATGTGGCAGGGCCATCGCACATGGGAGCTCTTCCCTTGCGGCCATCCTTCGAGACGCCCGCTTTGGCGGGCTCCTCAGGATGAGGTCGGAGTGCGCGGCAGCAGCTTCAACGAGCGCTGGTGCCGCAGAGCCTCATCCTGCGAGGAGGCGCGTAAGCGCCGTCTCGAAGGACGAGGCGTGCGCGCCGGCCGCGCCACAAGTCATAGGCGATAGCGTGCGATCCGTTACTGCTTAGCGAACGGAATGTATTGGTGGTACCGCTTGGGCACCGAGCTGCGGTAGCGCGCCGGCACGGTGCCGGTGTCGACCGAATGATCGATCTCCTGCTGGCGGGTCATCTTCTTCTTCGCCGGCTTCTTCGACGCGCTCTTCTTGCCGTCAGTGGGCTGGCTGGACGTGTCGGTGGTCGCGCTTGGCGCTGTGGTCGTCGCAGCCGGCGCAGTGCTTGTCGCGGCAGGCGCAGCGGTTCCGCCCGCGGCCGGCGCGCCCTGCGCCAGCGCGAGCGGCGATTGCATCATGAGCATCAGCGCTGCCGTCGCAGCCAGCAAATATGATTTCTGCATTAGAACCTCCAAAGTACCTGATCCGAATGAGCCAGCGTAGGCCTCCGGCATCGACGCGTGCAAGTCCGCCCACGATAGGCCCGATCGCACGCCGGAACTGTGGTGGGGGTCACACTCCCGGCATGGTCTGCCTCACGACATCGCAGCGTGCGCAGGTGCGCAATGGCGCGCTCGGCTATGCGCGAGCTGCGCGGCCGGTCTCCTCCAGTCGCGAGGCGAACCAGCGTGACAGCGGCTCGTCGACGGCACCGCTGACATAGACCTCCGACATCGTCACATGTTGCCTGTCCAGCACCAGCAGCAGGCCGATCCAATAGGGAAACCAGACATGGACGTCGGTCAGCGCCCGCAGCTTGTGCTGGTCGTGATCGAGCGGCGTGTGGTTGCTCGCCTTGCGGATCTCCACGGCGAGCAGATTGTTCGGGATCTCGCGCTGATGCACGACGACATCGGGGTAGATCGACTTGCCGAGATGGTCGTCGGTCGAGATGATGGTGCCGTGCGGCAGATGCAGCGTGCGCTCGCCGAGCCGGTCGTAGTTGCAGTCGACCGACCAGCCCGAGAACTGCTTCTCCAAATGCACGGCGAAACGGTGCGTGACCGCCCGCTCGCCGACGTCCTTCTCGAACAGGAAGCCCTCGTGGGCGTAGAAGTCCCTGACAGCCGCGATCACCTTATTCAGCTCGGTCTGCATCGTGCCTCCGGGCTCACGGCGCTCTGTCTGCTGCAGCCCTACATCTGAACTTCGATCAGGCGCGGGCCGGGCTCGGCGACGGCCTCTGCCAGTGCCTTGTTGAACTCGTCGGCGTTGGTGACGGCGCGGCCGGGCACGCCCATGCCCTTGGCCAGCGCCACGAAGTCCAGGGTCGGGCGGTCGAGGCGGAGCATGTCGTTGGCGCGCTGGCCGGGCTCGCCGGCGCCGACATTGTCGAACTCGCCGCGCAGGATCTGGTAGATGCGGTTGGCGAACACGATGGTGACGATGTCGAGGTTCTCGCGTGCCTGGGTCCACAGCGACTGGATCGTGTACATCGCGCTGCCGTCGCCGACCATGGTGATCACCTTGCGGTCCGGGCAGGCGATCGCGGCACCGATCGACAGCGGCGTCGAGAAGCCGATCGAGCCGCCCATGTTCTGCAGCCAGTCGTGCGGGGCAGCCGCCGCCGTCGGCGGGAAGAAGCCGCGGCCGGTGGTGAGGGATTCGTCGACCATGATCGCGTTCTCGGGGATCGCACAGGCAATGGCCTGCGCGATCGAGGCGAAGGTGAGCGCGCCGGTCGGCTTGACCAGCTCAGCCAGAGCCTGCGGCTTGACGTCCCTGGCGCTGGCCTTCACGGCGCCGGCGAGTGCCTCGAGCGCGGCGACCGAATTCTCGCCCCAGGAGGTCATGCGATGCACCTCGCAGCCCTGCGGCTTGAGCATGCTCGGCTTGTTCGGATAGGCGAAGAACGCCACGGGGTCGTCGGACTCGACCAGCACGATGTGACGGAATTTCGCCAGCATCGGCAGGGCTTGATCGATGACGTAGTGGATGCGGTCGATCGAGAAACGGCCACGGCCGCGCGCCATCTTCGGACGGAAGGTCGGGCCCATCACCGTGCAGCCGGTCTTGCCGGCGATGCGCTCGGCCAGCGCCAGACCCTGCGCGCTCAGCGCGCTGCCGGTCATCAGGAGCAGCGTGCCTTCGCCGTCGCCATGCAGGATCTTTGCGGCCTGCTCGACCGCCTGCGGCGAATAGCCGGCGCGCTGCTGCTCGGCCGGAACCTCGGCGATGCCGTCGGCCTCGTTCCAGGCGGTGTCGGCGGGCAGGATCAGGGTCGCGATCTGCGGCGGCGCACTTTTCGCGGCGGCAATGGCGGCGGCGCCGTCCGCGGCGACCGATTTGGCATCCGGCGAGGTGCGGACCCAGGACGACATCGGCCGGGCCAGGCCCTCGATGTCGGAGGTCAGCGGCGCGTTGTAGCCGATGTGGTAGACGGCGTGCTGGCCGACGATGTTGACGATGCCGGAATTGGCCTTCTTGGCATTGTGCAGATTGGCAAGGCCGTTGGCGAGGCCGGGGCCGAGATGCAGCAGGGTCGAGGCCGGCGTGCCCTTCATGCGGAAATAGCCGTCGGCCGCGCCCGTCACCACGCCTTCGAACAGGCCGAGCACGCAGCGCATGCCGGGGACTCGGTCGAGCGCCGCGACGAAATGCATCTCGGAGGTGCCGGGGTTGGTGAAGCAGACGTCCACCCCGCCCTTGACCATCGTCCGCACCAGGCTTTCCGCACCGTTCATTCTGTCTGCTCCCGCAACCGGCCAGTGATCCGTTCGGTCAATCATTGTTCGCGCGGCGCGTCAAAGCAATAGCGGGCATTGCGGCCCTGCCCCGCGTGACGACGCACGGATTTGGCTAACGTTTTCCAGCAAATTGGCGCAGTTGCGATTTGGTAACGTCAGTCGTTAACGATGCGGCCCTCACAGGCCCGTGGCTTGCGAAACGTGCGCAAATATGGCCTCTGGGTCCGGTTGAATCGATTTTTTCTGGGGGAGATGATGATCCGGTTTTTTGCCGCACCGATGGCCGCAATGGCGCTGCTGCTGGCTGGCGCAGCTGACGCATCCGCGCAAGGGATGTTCGATTTCACGGGCACCAGTTCCACGGGCTTTCTCGGCAGCGGTGCGAGCCCGATCCCCCGGACCACTGTCATGTATAACGGCACCTACGCCCCCGGCACCGTCGTGGTGAACACCGCCGAGCGGCGGCTCTATTTGGTGCTCGGGAACGGGCAGGCACTGCGCTACGGCATCGGCGTCGGCCGCGACGGCTTCCGCTGGGCCGGGGTGCACAGGATCACCGCCAAGAGGGAATGGCCGGACTGGACGCCGCCGGCGCAGATGCTGGCGCGCCGGCCGGACCTGCCGCGCCACATGAAGGGCGGCATCGACAACCCGCTCGGCGCCCGCGCCATGTATCTGGGCTCGACGCTGTACCGCATCCACGGCTCCAACGAGCCTGAGACGATCGGTCAGGCCGTTTCCTCGGGCTGCTTCCGCATGACCAACGACGACGTCACCGACCTCTATAGCCGCGTCTCGATCGGCACCCCGGTGGTGGTGCTGAACAACTGACCAGGAACCCGCGCGGCGCGTGAATTTGCGCTCTTGTGCACGCGGGGCGAATGCGGCAGCGTCACAGCACGATGAGCGCATTCGTCCCGCCCTCGCCCGGCTTTCGCTTCGCCCTGCTGGCCCTCGCGACGCTCGCCTGCGCGCCTGACATCGCACCCATGGCTGCCGCCGCCGAGCTGCCCGCGGTGTCCTCGCGCCAGCGCGCCGAGAAGAAGAGCTTCACCGACGGCGAGATCATTGAAGGCTTCCTGAAGACGGCATTCGGCGCCGAATACCATCTTGCCGGCCGCGTCGACCGCATCCGCAAGTTCGACGGGCCGGTACGCGTCTACGCCGAGAGCGACCGCGAGGATCGCAAGACGCAGCTCGCCAAGGTCGTGGCTGACATCGGCAAGCGCGTGCAGCATCTCGACATCGCCATGATCGACACCAACGAGGCGGCGAATGTGCGCGTGAAGCTGGTGCGCGACCGCGATCTCTTCCGCACCATCTCGAGCTTCTACGGCGCCGAGAAGGCGCGCGAGATCCGCTCCTCGCTCGATCCGCAATGCCTGTCCGGCTTCCGCAAGAACGACAATTTCGAGATCGAGCATTCCGACGTCATCCTCACCGTCGACAACGGCGATTTCACCTTCCTCGATTGCGCCTATGAGGAGCTGCTGCAATCGCTCGGGCCGATCAACGACACCACGAGCGTGCCCTGGACCATGTTCAACGACAACGTCTCGATGGGCTATTTCGACGTCTACGACCAGTACATCCTCAACCTGCTGTACGATCCCCGCATCAAGGCGGGCATGACCGTGGCGGAGGTCAAGACCGTGCTTCCCGCCGTCCTCAAGGACGTGCGCGCCTGGGTGAAGCGGGCGAATAATCTGAAGGAGTGAGGCGGTCCAAGGGAGCGATCTACTCGTCGGCGTCCTTCTTCCGCAGCAGATCCGTCGCCAGATCCGACAGCTTCGGCGGCGGCAGAGCCGCGAACGGCAGCGGCCGCGTCACGTCGATCGCGGCCAATCCCAGCCGCGCCGTCAGCAGCCCGTTCAGCACGCCTTCACCCAAGCGCTGCGACAGCTTCGCCGCAATGCCGTGGCCGAGCATCTGCTGCACCAGGCTGTCGCTCGCGGCCATGCCGCCGGTGATGGCGAGATGGGCGATGACGTGGCGAAGCAGGCGGATCATGCCGAGCGCGCCGGGGCGGCCGCCATAGAGATAAGCGAGCTGGCGGATCAGGCGCAGTGCCGCCACGAACACGAACAGCACGTCGATGGCGGCGCGCGGGCTCACCGCCGTCACGATTGAGACCTTTTGCGCCGCTGACGACACCAGCCGCCGCGCCTCGGCGTCCAGCGGCGACATCAGCTCGCGCTCGGCGAGGCGGATCATGTCGGCGCCGTCGATGATCTCGCCGGCATGGCTCTCCAGCGTCGCGCGGGCGCGCGCCAGCTGCGGGTTCTGGTGCGCGATCTTGAGCAGGTCCTGGACGATGACCCGGCTCTCCTTGCGATCGTCGCTGGCCAGCACGGAAGCTGCGCGCTGGTGCAGCTTCTCGATGGTCGCAAGACGCGCGAGGCCGAACGCCTCGCGTCCGATCACCACCGCGAGCGCCAGCGCGGTGACGGCGGCGAAGGCAAGCCCGACGAAACCGAGCGTCTCGTTGCGCGCGAACAGATCCTCGATCAGATGGACCACGCCGAGCCCGGTGCCGAGCAGCGTCAATCCGGCGAGCCCCGACCAGAACAGAGTGCCCCAGGGAAAGCCGCGCCGCGCCGGGACTGCGGCTTGCACCGGCACCGGCAGCATCGCCGGGTCGGGCTCCGGCGTGATCTGGATGGTGGCGCGACCGAGACGGCCGGTCTCGTCGGCCTCGGCGACGACGACGCCGGGATCGTCGAGCCGGAACGTCGCCGGCCGCCGTGGCTTGGATCGCTCGGTCATGACAGCTTGTCTCCGATCAGGAACTGCAAGGCACGGTCGAGGCGGATGTGTGGCAGCGTCGGCTCGTCGGCACCCTCGCGCTCGAGCTTCGGCGGGCGGAAGCGCAGGAAGCGGAAATCGCTGTTCCCGGCCGCCTCCGACGCGAGCCCGCGGAACGCATCCGTCCCATTGAACAGCGGTTCGGGATCGAGCGGAAGATCGCCCGGAAAGGTCGCAACCTCGGTGTTGCCGTCGAAGAACTCGCCGCCGGCGCTTTCGCCTGCGGCGGGTGTTCCCAGGATCGACGGCAGCTTGTCACGGCCATGCGCCACCTGCGCTTCGCGCGTGGCGCGCACGGCGGCGAGCGCGACGACGTCGATCGCCGCGCCGGTGTTTTCCGCGCGCGCGACCGCGCGCGAGACGGCGCGGCGCAGCACCGCCTCGAGCCGGTCGTGACTGGAATGATGCAGATGATCCGCCTTGGTCGCGGCGAACAGGATGCGGTCGATGCGCGGCCGGAACAGGCTGGAGAGGATCGTGCTGCGGCCGGTGTTGAAGCAGTCGAGAATGCCGGCGAGCGCGGCTTCGAGATCGCGCAGCGCCTCGGGGCCGGAGTTGAACGCGGCGAGCGCATCAGCCAGCACAATCTGACGGTCGAGCCGCGCGAAATGATCGCGGAAGAACGGCCGCACCACGACGTCCTTGTAAGCTTCGAAGCGCCGCACCATCATCGCCCACAGCGATCCCTCACCCGCCTGCCCGCCCGCAGGCACGTCCAGCGGCGCAAAGGTCAGCGCCGGCGTATCGGCGAGATTGCCGGGCATCAGGAAGCGACCGGGCGGCAACAGGCTCATCGCAAACCGCTCGTCGCGGCAGGCGCGCAGATAATCGGTGAAGAGCTTTGCGGCCGTCAGCGTCGCCTGCTCGTCCTCGCGCGCTTCGGGCTTGAGCGTCGCGAGATGACTGTGCCACTCGGCCGCGAGATGCGCACGCGGCGCCTCGCGCGACAGCGCCAGGCTCTCCGCCGACCATTGCTCGTAGCTCTTGTGGAGCAGCGGCAGGTCCAGCAGCCATTCGCCGGGATAGTCGACGATGTCGAGCGTCAGCGTGCGGTCGGCGCCGTTCGGGCGCTGGTAGTCGATCACGAGCCTGAGCTCGCTGATGTCCATGGTCGAGCTCGGCCAGCGCCGTTCCTCGATCAGCGCGCGCAGATGGCTCTCATATGCAAAGCGCGGCACGGCATCGTCCGGCTGCGGCGCCAGGTGCGCCCGCGCGATCCGGCCCGAGGCGTAGGCCTCGAACACCGGAAACCTGCCGCCACGCGTCAGTCCATGGATCAGCGCGGTGATGAATACGGTCTTACCGGCGCGCGACAGACCGGTGACACCAAGCCGCACCGTCGGGTTGAAGAAGTGCTCGCCATAGTCGATCAGCGCCCGCGCCGACAGCCGCGCTTCCTCGACCATATCCTGGAAACTGAATGCCATATGAACGTGAGGGGATCTCGGGCGAGGGATACGCAAAACGGATTAGTCACAAAAGTGGCAATTGCCTGAAGAAATTCAAGCTTTCATACTTCCACCGCCTTTCTCGGCAAATCAGCCGTTTGAACGACCCGCCGGTCCTGAAACACCCATCTAGAGGGCATTGCCTCGAGCCTTTGCGGATTGCCATGACCGTCTTCCAGTTGAAGCAGCTTGCATCCTCTTCCGTCCACGCCGCAGCCGACGCGATCGGCTGGGACTACGATCGCGCCGAGCTGATCGCCGACGGCATCGTCCACGGGATCGGCGTGCTCGCGGGCATCATTGCCGCGACGGTGCTGGTGGTGCTGACCGCGGTCTATGCCGACCCCACCGACATCGTCGGCGTCTCCGTCTATGTCGCCGGCCTGCTCTCGATGCTGGTGCTGTCGGCGACCTATAATCTCTGGCCGGTCTCGCCGGCCAAATGGCTGCTGCGCCGCTTCGACCATTCCGCGATCTATCTCTTGATCGCCGCGACCTACACGCCGTTCATCCTGGAGCTGAAGGACAGCGTGTTCGCGTTGGTGCTGCTGGCCGGCGTCTGGTGCGTCGCAATCCTCGGCATCGTGCTGAAGCTGCTCTATCCCGGCCGGTTCGACCGCGTCTCGGTCGGCATCTATCTCGCGATGGGCTGGAGCGGCATGATGCTCTACGATGCCGTGGTCAGGGCGTTGCCCACGCTGGTGCTGGGCTTCATTCTTGCCGGCGGCCTGCTCTACAGCTTCGGCGTGATCTTCCACGCCTGGCGGCGGCTGCGCTTTCAGAATGCGATCTGGCACGGCTTTGTCTTGGCCGGCGCGGCATGTCATTATACCGCGGTGCTCGACCTCGTGTTGAGCTGAGAAGTTTCCGCGAAGCGGTATAAGAAGACGAGAGGAGACGTCGCATGCAGGTGACCGGCAAGGTCGTGGTCGTCACGGGCGGCGCAAACGGCATCGGCAAGGCGCTGTGCGAGGCCTTTCACAGTGCGGGTGCGGCCAAGGTCGTGGTCGCGGACATGGACGCCGCCAATGCGCGAGCGGTCGCGGCCATGGTCGATGGCGCCGCGTTCAAATGCGACGTCGCGCAGGAAAAGGACATCGTCCACGTCATCGAGGAGACCGAGCGGCAGTTCGGCCCGATCGCGATGTTCTGTTCCAACGCCGGCATCGGCGGCGGCTTCGACCCGATGTCGGAGAATGCCGGCGGCGCTTCCGACGAGCCGTGGCAGCGCAGCTGGGCGATCCACGTCATGGCGCATGTCTATGCGGCGCGGCATCTCGTCCCCCGCATGAAGGCGCGCGGCGGCGGCTATTTCCTCAACACCATCTCGGCCGCCGGCCTGTTGTCGCAGGTCGGCAGCCCGGCCTATTCGACGACGAAGCACGCTGCGGTCGGTTTTGCCGAGAATCTCGCGATCTCGCACAAGGCCCACAACATCAAGGTCTCGATCCTGTGTCCGCAGGGTGTCGACACCAACATGCTGCGCTCGATTCCCAAGGGCCCGCAATCCGGCGACGGCGACCTGACGCCCGAGCAAGTGGCGAAAGATGTGCTCGCCGGCCTCGAGCAGGAGACGTTCCTGATCCTGCCGCACCCGCAAGTGCTCGGCTACATGCGCAAGAAGACCGAGAATTACGACCGCTGGATCGGCGGCATGGCCAAGATCCAGGCGAAGATGCGGGAGGAGTTCGGGAAGTGACCGTTAGGTGCTCCCACGCTAGACACTGTCATGCCCCGCGGAGGCGGGGCATCCAGTATGCCGGCCCTGTCGGCTCAACCACAACCGTCTCAGAGTACTGGATCGCCCGCCTTCGCGGGCGATGACACCGAGCGTGTAGAAGCAGCTTCAGCAACCTCGCGCATCACACCACCGCCACCGTCTCCCCCACCCGGCTCGCGCGCAGCGCCTGCGCATAGAGCATCATGCCCTCGCACACCGTGCGCTGCTCGGCCGGCGTCAGCGCCGCCAGCGCGCCGCGGACCTGCTGCCGGCCGAACGCGTGGAGGGCCTCCAGCGTGCGCCGGCCCTTTGCCGTCAGCGACAGCAGCTTGCTGCGCGCATCCGCCTCGTCCGGCGTCTCCTTGAGCTCGCCGCAATCGATCAGCTTGCGCACCAGACGGCTGACGCTGGATTTCTCCAGCCGCAGGAAATCGCCGAGCTCGCCCGACGTCATGGGGCCACGAATGCCGATCTCCAGGATGGTGTGGACCGCCGAGGGCGGATAGCCCGAGGCCGCCAGCGTGGCGTCCATGAAGCCGAGTTCGCGCACCATCAGGCGCGAGGCGGCGCGGATGTCGTCGATCAGCGAAAGCTCGGCCATGGCTTGACTCGCCCATATAGTTGTATCATACAACTATATGGGCGCAACGGCGCGCGCAAGTGTTTGGAGTGGACCATGAGCGAAGCCTTGCCGACCGGTCAGCGGATGAGCGGCAAGGTCTGCCTGATCACGGGCGGCGGCAGCGGCATCGGGCGCGCAACGGCGCTGAGGATGGCGGCCGAAGGGGCGGAAGCGATCGTCGTCGCCGGCCGGCGCGAGGCCGAGATCGAGGCCACCGCCGCCGCGTGCCGCGAGCTCGGCACGGAGGCGATCGCGCTTCAGACCGACATCACGAAGAAAGACGAGGTCGCGCGCCTCGTCGGCACAGCCGTCGGGCGCTGCGGCCGGCTCGACGTTGCCTTCAACAATGCCGGCTTCCAGGAGCGCCGCGCGCTCCTGGGGGAGCAGGGCACGGAGATCTACGACAGCGTGTTCGACACCAATGTCCGCGCGCTGTTCCTCTGCCTGCGCCATCAATTGCCGGCGATGCTGGCGCAGGGGCGCGGCAGCATCGTCGTCAACACCTCCGTCAGCGGGGTGCGCAATCCCAATCCAGGCTTTTCGCTCTACTCGGCCTCAAAGGCCGCCGCGATCTCGCTGACGCGCTCGGCGGCGATGGAGAACGCGCCGCGCGGCATTCGCATCAATGCCATCGCGCCCGGCCGCGTCGTCACAGACATGATGCTGCGCGCCGGCGTCGGCGATGTGGCGACGGTCAGCGCAGGCCTGCCGCTGCGGCGGATGGGCAGCCCGGAGGAGGTCGCCGAGGCCGTGGTGTGGCTGTCATCGGACGCCTCGTCCTATGTCGTCGGGCATGTGCTGGCGGCGGACGGGGGATTTTTGGCGTCGTGATGTCGTAGCCTGGATGGAGCGCAGCGCAATCCAGGGCCGACTCGCCTGTGGCAGGATTCCCGGATTACGCTGCGCTCCATCCGGGCTACGACACGGTCAATGCTTCTGCCCGTACAGCACAGGCACTGCGGAATCCACGACGACCTCAACGAGGCTCGTGCCCGCATACGCCATGCCGCGCTTCAGCGCTTCGCCCAGCTCCGCAGCCTTCGTCACCCGCACCGCACGGCAGCCCATGCCCTCGGCAAGCCGGACGAAATCGATCCCCGGCAGCTCCAGCCCCGGCACGTTGCGCACCTGCATGACCTGGCTGAACGAGCGCATCGCGCCGTAGCCGGAATTGTTGATGACCACGACGGTGAGCGGCAGCTTGCGCTGCACGGCGGTCCAGAGCGCCTGGATCGAATACATCGCCGAGCCGTCGCCGATCAGGCACACCGTGCGCTGCTTCGGCTTGCCGAGCGCCATACCGACGGCGGCGGGCAGAGAATAGCCGAGGCCGCCGCTCGCCATGGTGTAGAAACTGTCCTGGCCGCGCATCGGCAGGAATTTTTGCATTGCCGGCCGGTGCGAGGGCACTTCCTCGACAAGTGATGCGTCATCCGGCATCGCCCGCGACAGCGAATGCAGCAGGAATTCGACCGGCAGCGGATCGGCGGGCTGCGGCGCCGGCGGCAGCGTGCGGCCTTTTGGCGCCGCGCGCTTGCTCTCCGGCAGCAGGTCGAGCAGCAGGCTCAGCGCCGGCTCCATCGTCGCGATGATGCTGGTGCCTGATGGCGTCACCGCGGCGGCATCCGCGTCATCCGTGATCTGGAAGATGGTCGCGCCGCGGTCGAAGATCGCGGCATGGCCCTCGACATGGAAGGTGAACACCGGCGCGCCGATGACGATGACGACATCGTGCTCGCGCAGCGCGTCGGACAGTTGCGCCGGCGAGGCATGCAGAAAGCCCGCGAATTGCGGATGCCGCTCGGGGAACGAGCAGCGTGCCGAGAACGGGCTAACCCAGACGCTCGCCTTGGCCTTCTCGGCAACGCGCACCATCAGCTCCACCGCACCGGCGCGATCGATTCCGGGGCCAACGACGAGCGCAGGGTGTTTGCTTGAGGCGAGCGCCGCAACCAGCGCCTTCATCGGCTCCAGCTCAGGGCCGATCTCGCGGCTCACTTTCCGCGCCTCGACCGGCGCGCAGGCATGGGCCCAGTCGTCAATCGGGATCGACACGAAGGTCGGCCCGCACGGCGGCTGCATCGCGGTGTAATAGGCCCGAGCGATCGCGGCGGGCACGTCCTCCGGCCTTGCCGGCTCGACGCTGTATTTCACATAAGGTCGCGGAAACTCGGAGGCGCGCTCGGCATAGAGAAACGCCTGCAAGGGCAGGATCGAGCGCGCCTGTTGGCCTGCGGTGATCACTAGCGGGGTCTGGTTGCGATGCGCGGTGTAGATGTTGCCGAGCGCGTTGCCGACGCCGGCCGCCGAATGCAGGTTGACGAAGCCGGCATTGCGCGTCGCCTGCGCATAACCATCGGCCATGCCGACGGCGGAAGCCTCCTGCAGCGCCAGCACGTAGTCGATATCGTCGGGCCAGTCGCTCAGGAACGGCAGTTCGGTCGAACCAGGGTTGCCGAACACCCTGTCGATGCCGAAGGCGCGCAGAAGGTTGAGCGTCGCCTGCTTCACGGTGACGGGCTTGCTGCCGGTCTTGCCGTTCCTGGCCATGGTTTCCGTCCCCGTGTTGTTGATTGAGGGTAGCAGCCTCACCCCGTCATTGCGAGGAGCGAAGCGACGAAGCAATCCAGATTATCTCCGCGGAGGGATTCTGGATTGCTTCGCTACGCTCGCAATGACGGGAAGAAACAGTGGTGGCTCACCACACCGCCGTGCCCTTCATCGTCGGCTGCCCCTCCGCGTTCGCGGTCCACAGCTCCATGCCCGCCTCAGTCTCGTTGGCGTTGACCGAGAACTCCGTGCCTTCGAATAGCGGCTGCACGCCGCGATACGAAAACTTCTTCGGCGCCTTGCCGCCACGAAGCTTGGCCGCCATCTCGACGATCAGCGCTGCCTGTAGTGGACCGTGGAAGATCAGGCCCGGATAGCCCTCGACCTCAGTGACGTAGTCGCGGTCGTAATGGATGCGGTGGCCGTTGAAGGTCAGCGCGGAGTAGCGGAACAGCAGCACGGGATCGGACACATGCGTTTCGCGATGCTGCGCCTGCGGCGGCGGAGGCGACGCCTTGCCGCCAGCCGGCGCGCCGCCGGTCATCTCGCGATAGACGATGTCCTGCCGCTCGCGGATCGCCGTGCCCCTCGGCGAGGAGATGCTATGCTCGACCGAGACGAAGCACAGCGTGCCGGTCGATCCTGATTTCACCTGCACGTCGGCAATGCGCGAAGTCCGCGTCGATTCATCGCCGACGCGCAAGGGCTGCAAGAACTCGATCTCGCCGCCGGCCCACATCCGGCGCGGCAGCGGCACCGGCGGCAGGAAGCCGCCGCGGGTCGGGTGGCCGTCGGGCCCGAGCATCGACATCGGGAACACCGGCTGCGCCAGGCACCAATGCACCGTGAACGGCGCAGCATCGCCCGTCTTGGGCTCGCCGACCTCCTGGAACAATGTCGCGCGCAGGCCCTTCACAAGCTGCGCGGTGACGATGTCGGTGGCCTCCTGGCTGCGGCCGATCCATTGCCTGAGATGATCGATATCGAGCTTCTCGGTCATGACGCCTCGCTCTCTTTATTTGGACTGGGGACGCTCGCCGATCGCGGGCACGGCGCCGTAGCTGCGCGTCTCGCCGACGATGATCGGCGCCGGCGCGGGATAGCTGACGCGGCCGTTCGGCGTGTCGACCTCGATACGACGCAGATGCGGATGGTTGGCGAGGTCGGCCATGGTGTTGACCTCGGCGAATGCGATGTCCGCGTCCGACAGCCGCTTCAACAGCTCGTCGCGCGTCATCCTGCCGAAGATGTCGGCCACCGTCGCGTCGGTGAAGTCGCGGTTGCGCACGCGCTCGACCATGTTGGCGACGCGGGGATCGGCCGGCAGGTCCGGCTGATCCAGCACCTTCGCGCACAGCGTCTTCCACTCGCGTTCGCTCTGGATCGAGATCAGGATGTCCTTGCCGTCCTTGGAGGTGAACACGCCGTAAGGCGCGATCGAGGGATGGCGCAGGCCCATGCGCTTGGGCGGATTGCCGGCTTCGGCGTTGAGCAGCGGCACGGTGCACCAGTCCGCCATCACGTCGAACATGGAGATGCGGATGTCGGCGCCCTTGCCGGTGCGCCCGCGCGCGATCAGTGCCTCCAGGATTGCGGCATGCGCGGTGGCGCCGGTCGCGACGTCCACGATCGACATGCCGACGCGCGAGGCGCCGTCGGGATTGCCGGTGATCGAGGCGAGGCCGCTCTCGGCCTGGATCAGCAGATCATAGGCCTTGCGATGAGCATAGGGACCTTCGTCACCATAGCCGGTGATGGTGCACGAGATCAGCTTGGGATAGTCCTTCAAGAGCCGCTCGCGCGAGAAGCCGAGCTTGTCCATCGAGCCGGGTTTCAGGTTCTGGATCAGCACGTCGGCACTCGCGATCAGCTTCTCCAGCTCGGCGCGGCCTTCCTTCGTGGTGAGATCGACCACCGCCGATTGCTTGCCGCGATTGAGCCAGACGAAATAGCTGCTCTGGCCCTTGGCCGCAGCGTCATAGCCGCGGGCGAAATCGCCTTCGGGCCGCTCGATCTTGATTACCTCCGCGCCGGCATCCGCCAGGCGCGAGGAGCAGAACGGCGCCGCCACCGCCTGCTCGACCGCAATCACCCTGATCCCGTCAAGTGCTCCCATGGCTGCGGCCTCAGTACGAGCGCGGCATGCCGAGCACGTGCTCGGCGACGAAGGACAGCACGAGGTTGGTCGAGATCGGCGCCACCTGGTAGAGCCGCGTCTCGCGGAACTTGCGCTCGACGTCGTATTCCTCGGCAAAGCCGAACCCGCCATGGGTCTGGATGCAGGCGTTCGCCGCTTCCCAGGACGCATCCGCCGCCAGCATCTTGGCCATGTTGGCCTCCGCGCCGCAATCGAGCCCGGCCTCGTATTTGCGCGTGGCTTCCTTCACCATCAGCTCGGCCGCGCGCATCGAGGCGTAGGCTTTTGCGATCGGAAACTGGATGCCTTGATTCTGGCCGATCGGCCGGCCGAACACGGCGCGCTCCTTGGCGTAGTTCGTCGCCTTCGCGATGAACCACTTGGCGTCGCCGACGCATTCGGCCGCGATCAGGATGCGCTCGGCATTCATGCCGGAGAGGATGTAGCGAAAGCCCTTGCCTTCCTCGCCGATCAGGTTCTCCGCCGGCACCCTCATGTCGGTGAAGAACACTTCGGTGGTGGCGTGGTTCATCATGGTGCGGATCGGGCGGATCTCGAGGCCGTTGTTCTTGGCCTCGCGCATGTCGACGATGAACACCGACAGGCCGTCGGTGCGCTTCTTGACCTGGTCCTTCGGGGTGGTGCGCGCCAGCAGCACCATCAGATCGGAATGCTCGGCGCGGCTGGTCCAGATCTTCTGGCCGTTGACGATGTAGCTGTCGTTGCCGTCCTTGCGCGCGAACGTCTTCAGCGAGGAGGTGTCGGTGCCGCTGGTCGGCTCGGTGACGCCGAACGCCTGCAGGCGCAACTCGCCGCTCGCGATTTTCGGCAGGTATTTTGCCTTCTGCTCGGCATTGCCGTGCCTGAGCACCGTGCCCATCGTGTACATCTGGGCATGGCAGCCGCCGCCGTTGCAGCCCGCGCGCTGGATCTCTTCCAGGATCGCCGCGGCCGCCGACAGCTTCAGGCCCGCGCCGCCATATTCCTCGGGGATCAGCACCGAGAGATAGCCGGCCTCGGTCAGCGCATCGACGAACGCCTTGGGGTAGGCCATCTCGCGGTCGAGCTTGCGCCAATATTCGCCGGGGAACTGCGCGCAGAGCTTGGCTACGGCCTCGCGGATGTCGGCGTAATCTTCGGCGTGGTGTTCTTGACTCATGGCGTTTCCAATTCTCAGCGGCAGTTAAAGATAACGCCGGCCAACCCACGGGCGTTGTGAAAACAATGCCCGCCCCCTATGCTCATTTGTTATAGCGTATGAAGTAGCCTTCCAGGATTGGCAAGCATGGATTTCCGGCAACTCAGGACCTTCAGTTGCGTGGCGGAGCTCGGCAGCCTGTCCAAGGCCTCCGACACCTTGCGCGTGGCGCAGCCGGCGCTCTCCAGGCAGATCAAGCTCCTGGAACACGAGCTGCGCACCGAACTCTTCACGCGCAACGGCCGCGGCATGGTGCTGACCGAGGCCGGCCGCCTGCTGCTCGCACGCACCTCCGGCATCGTGCGGCAGATCGACCAGATCCGCGACGACATCCAGTCGGCCAAGGGGCCGCCGTCCGGCCAGGTCGTGCTCGGCCTGGTTCCGACCGTGAGCTGCGTGCTGTCGGCGCGCTTTGCACGGCGCTGTGTCGAAAAATTTCCCGGCATCTCGCTGCGCATCGTCGAGAGCTACAGCGGGCATCTGGTCGAATGGCTGCATCGCGGCGAGATGGATCTCGCCATCCTCTACGGCCGCTCGGCCGACCTGCATCTCAACGTGCAGAGCCTGGGGCGCGACAACATCGTCGCGGTAGGTCCGCGCGGCTGCGGCTTGGCGCGCAAGAAGAGCGTCGACATCGGCTGGCTGCTGCGGCAACGCCTGGTGCTGCCCTCTCATTCCCACGGCCTCCGCGCGCTGATCGAGCACGCCGCGGCCCAGCGCAAGATCAAGCTCGACGTCCAACTGGAGGCGGATTCGTTTCGCGTGCTGACGAGCCTGGTCGAGGAGGGCCTCGGCTTCGCGCTGCTGCCGCCGTCCTCGGTCCACGGCGAGGTCGCGGACGGGCGGCTGGAAACCGCCCCCGTATCCAAGCCGATGACGCGCGAGCTCATCTTTGCCTCTCCAATCGACCGCCCGGCCTCGACGGCCTCGCTCGCCATCACCGCGCTGCTGCGCGAGGAAGTCGCCGCCTGCCGCAAGGAAAGCGTGTGGGACATCCGGCTGAGTTAGATGGCGTGTCGTAGAACAGCCGCGCGCGGTCGTGCCTTCGCATCTGGCGCGAGCTGTCATGCCGGAATTTTATAGCTGGGGAGTGCCGTGCCTGCCGGTGCGGGCGTGACGAGCAGGTGTGTCCAGGACCCCGTCATGCGAGCGCAGCGAAGCAATCCAGAAATCCCTCCGCGGTGACAGTCTGGATTGCTTCGTCGCTTCGCTCCTCGCAATGACGGTAGGAGAGAGCTCAGCCCGGAATCCGCACCGGCAGCGTCTCATATCCCTTGATGAAGCTCGAATAGATCCGCTTGGGCTCGCCGACCACCTCGATGCGGTCGAAGCGCTTCAGCATCTCCTCCCAGACGATCTTGAGCTGCAGCTCGGCGAGGCGCATGCCGACGCAGCGGTGGATGCCGAAGCCGAAGGAGAGGTGCGTGCGCGGGCGGGGGCGGTCGATGATGAACTCGTTCGGCTTGTCGAACATCTCCTCGTCGCGATTGCCGGAGACGTACCACATCACGACCCGGTCGCCCTTCCTGATGTGCTTGCCGCCGATCTCGGTATCGGCAAGCGCGGTGCGACGCATATGCGCCAGCGGCGTCTGCCAGCGGATCACCTCCGGCACCATGGAATCGATCAGCTCCGGATTGGCGCGCAGCTTGTCGTATTGCTCCGGGTTCTCGTTCAGCGCCAGCACCGAGCCGGTCATGGTGTTGCGCGTGGTGTCGTTGCCGCCGACGATGAGCAGGATGATGTTGCCCATGAGGTTGTCGGGGTCCATGTGGCGCGTGGCCTCGTTGTGGGCCATCAGCGACAACAGGTCGTTGCGCGGCGCGGAGTTGACACGCTCGTTCCAGAGCTTGGACATGTAGGCGTAGCACTCGTCCATCTCGCGGCGGCGCTCTTCGGCGCTGGCGACGATGCCGCTCTTGGGCAGCGCGGTGGAAACGTCGGACCAGCGCGTCAACTTGCGCCGCTCCTCCCAGGGGAAGTCGAACAGGGTCGCCAGCATCTGCGTGGTCAGCTCGATGGAGACGCGCTCGACGAAGTTGAACGTCTCGTTGCGCGGCAGATTGTCCAGCACGGTCTGCGAGCGCTGGCGGATCAGCTTTGCCAGCTCGTCCAGATGCTGAGGGGTGAACATCGGCGACACCGTCTTGCGCTGCGCCGAATGCCGGGGCTGATCCATCGCGATGAAGCTCGGATAGTCGTAGCCTTCCGGCACGTCGCGGATCGAGATGCCGCCGAGCTTGGAGTCCGAGGAGAAGATGCCGTGATTGGTGTCGACATGCATGATGTCGTTGTACTTCACCACCGACCAGTACGGCTCGATCGGCGCGTTGGTGCAGTAATGCACCGGCTCTTCGTTGCGCAGCCGCTCGAACCAGGGCCACAGCGTGTTGTCCTGGAACAGCCGGGGCGCGCCGGGGTGGAATTGCGACAACGGCGTCGCATAGGCCTCCTCGCGCGCCTTCCGCATGCGTTCGGCCTTGTCCACTTTAACCGGCGCTTGGATGTTCATGATCGTGGCTCCGTTGCGTTCGACTCACGCAGCAATCTTCACCGGCAGCGTTTCGATACCCTTTACAAAACTCGAATAGACCCGGGTGGGTTCGCCGAGCACATCAATATGGTCGAACCGCTTGAGAATTTCCTCCCAAATAATCTTGAGCTGGAGCTCGGCGAGCCGCAGGCCGACGCAGCGATGGATGCCGAAGCCGAAGGAGAGGTGCGTACGCGGGCGGGCGCGGTCGATGATGAACTCGTAGGGCCTGTCGATCACGTCCTCGTCGCGGTTACCCGAGACGTACCACATCACGACCTTGTCACCCTTCTTGATCTGCTTGCCGCGGAACTCGAAATCGGACAGCGCCGTGCGGCGCATATGTGCGAGCGGCGTCTGCCAGCGGATCACCTCCGGCACGAAACTGTCGAGCAGGTCAGGGTTCTCGCGCAGCTTGCGATATTGCTCCGGATGCTGGCTCAGCGCGAGAAGCGAGCCCGACATGGTGTTGCGCGTGGTGTCGTTGCCGCCGACGATCAGGAGGATAAGATTGCCGAGGAAGTTCTTCGCATCCATGTCGCGCGTAGCAGTGCCATGCGCCATCATCGACAATAGGTCGCTCTTCGGCGGCTGTTCGATGCGCTCCTTCCACAGCCTCGAGAAATAGGCCGCGCATTCGGCGAGTTCGGCCATCCGCTCGTCCTCGGTGGCGACGAGACCGTCCGGGCCGGGAATCGTGGTGGCGACGTCGGACCAGCGCGTCAGCTTGCGGCGATCCTCCCAGGGGAAGTCGAACAGCACCGCCAGCATCTGCGTGGTGAGCTCGATCGAGACGCGATCGACCCAGTCGAACACCTCGCCGCGGGGAAGGTTGTCCAGGCACTCGGCCGAGCGCTTGCGGATGTTGATGGCGAGATTGTCCAGATGCGTCGGCGTGAACATCGGCGCCACGGTCTTGCGCTGGGCGGCATGGCGCGGCGGGTCCATCGAAATGAAGCTCTCACGGCGTAGATCCGGATCGATGTCGCGGATGGTGATGCCGCCGAGCGCGGAGGCCGAGGAGAACACCGCATGGTTGGTCTCGATCTCCATGATGTCGTTGTAGCGCGTCACCGACCAGTACGGCCCGAACATCGAGTCCTTGCAGTAATGCACGGGATCCTCGCGGCGCAGCCGATCGAAATAGGGCCAGAACGTATCGGTCCTGAACAATTCGGGGTCGCCGGGATCGAACTGCTCCAGCGTCAGCGACATCGCGCGCTCGCGCAAGTCGTCGAGCTTGGCCGCGCTTTCGATGGTCCCATGCATGACCGTTCTCCCTGAATATGAACCGCGCGTCGTTGAATTCTGCGCTGCGGTATTTGATTTGCAATTACAGCCGGTTGTCTGCGCCGGGGCAAGGGAGAGTTTTGCCACATCCAGCCTTCACGAGCGCGTTGCACGATCGTCACGACGCCACGAGAACGTGACCTCCCGCACGCCGAACGACAGAGAATCGTGCGAGAAACCCGCTGGAATCGAGCTAAATCGAACCCGCTCATCTTGGGGATCGACTAACCTCTGATCTATAGTTTGGCCGGAACAGATCCGCATCCCGAGGTTGCCGCCGTGAACGACATGCAATGGACCCCGATCGGGTCCGAACCCTTGCCCCCGCCGCTGCCGGCGACGCGGGTCGATTTCTCCGGCAGCCGCTCCGAGTTCCGCAAAATGGTCACCAAGGGTGCCATGCTCGAGCTCGTGACCTTCGGCTTCTACCGGTTTTGGCTCGTCACCGACATCCGCCGTCATCTGTGGACGCACACCGCGATCGATGGCGATGCGGCCGAATACACCGGACGGGCCAAGGAGCTCCTGGTCGGCTTCCTGTTCGCGCTCGCGATCCTGGTGCCGATCTATCTCGCCTATTTTCTCATTGGCATCGAGTTCGAGCGCTGGCAGGCCTTTGCCTCGACGCCGCTATTCATCGCCTTCTACGCCTTCGGCCAGTTCGCGATTTTTCGCGCGCGGCGCTACCGCCTGACCCGCACGGTCTGGCGCGGCGTCCGCTTCTGGATGGACGGCTCCGGCTGGGCTTACGCGTTTCGCGCCATGCTATGGGGCTTGCTGGTGCTCCTGACGCTCGGTCTCGCGCTGCCCTGGCGCGCGGCGGCGCTCGAACGCTATAAGATGCGGCACACCCATTACGGCGATCTCCGCGGCGATTTCGACGCCGACGGCTGGACCTTCTTCAAGCGCGGCTGGTGGCTCTGGCTGCTCAGCCCGATCGCGCTCCTCATCTTCCCGCTCGCACCGTTCTTCTACGCCGAGTTCAAGGCGCGCGAATGGCGCTGGTGGCTCGACGGCATCCGCATCGGTGGCGTCAGCCTGTCCTCGGAATTGCCTCATGATGCCTTCTACGGCCTGTATTGGAAAGTGATCGGCTGGTGGATGCTGCTCACGGTCGCGTTCGCAGCCTATATGGGCGGCAGCGCCTTCCTGGTCGTCTCGCTCACCGGCGTTTCCGCCGAGGAGATCTTCGCCGGCGACAATGCGACGAAGAGCATCCCGATGGTGGCGATGATGGTGATCGGCTATTTCGCGCTCGCTCTTGCCATCAACATCGTCATGCGGGTCTATCTTCAACGCGATCTTTGGGCCAAGGTGCTGGAGACCGTCGAGGTGCACAACATCTGGGCCGCGGCGGACGTGCGCGGCAGCGGTCAGCTTGCCGGCGCGCTCGGCGAAGGCTTTGCCGACGGACTCGATGTCGCGGGATTCTGAGCTGTGAGTGACGTGTTTGCCGAGACCCCGGCGCAGTCGGAGAGGCCGACCATCTTCTTCGACGGCGTGTCGAGCCGCAGACGGCAGGTGACGCTGACGCTCAGTGATGCGCTCGAGATCGCCGAGGACGGCGCAACGCCTGTTCGCTGGGCCTATGCCGACGTTCGCCGCGCCGACAGTCCCCCCGGAATCCTGCGCCTGGCTGCGACGTCCGCACCGCCTCTGGCGCGGCTGGAGATCCGCGATGCCGTGCTCGCCGCGGACGTAGCCGCGCGCTGCACGCGCCTCGACGAGCACCGGACGACGCGCAGCGGCGTCGCGAAAATCGTGGGCTGGTCGGTTGCCGCCGCCGTCTCCATCGTCTGCGTCGTCCTGTTCGGCGTGCCGCTCGCCGCCGACCGACTCGCGCCGCTGGTGCCGAAATCCGTGGAACGGCGCATCGGCGATGCCGCCGAAGTGCAGATGAAGACCATCTTCGGCCGCGGCGTGTGCGAAGACCCCGCGGGCAAGGCCGCGTTCACTAAGCTCGTCAACCGCCTGCGCGATGCGGCCGGCCTCGACGACACAATGACGGCCGGCGTGCTGCCGAGCTCGATACCGAATGCCTTCGCGCTGCCCGGCGGCAAGGTGTTCGTGCTGAAGGGCCTGCTCGACAAGGCCGAAAGTCCCGACGAGCTCGCCGGCATCCTCGCCCACGAGCTCGGCCATCTCAAGCATTACGACAACATGCGCGGCCTGATCTACAACGGCGGCACCTCGTTCCTGATCGGCCTCTTGTTCGGCGACATCACCGGCTCCTCGGCCGTGATCTTCGCCTCGCGCAGCCTGGTCGAAGCGTCCTATTCGCGCGAAGCCGAGACCGGCGCCGACACTTTCGCGATCGAGATCATGCATGCGCTCGGCCGGTCGCCGAAGCCCGCGGCCCAGCTGATGTTCCGCATCACCGGCAAAGAGGGCGGCTCCGGCCTGACGAATATCCTCGCCAGCCATCCGCTGACCGAGGACCGCCTCGCGCGCATGACGAAGGAGGACCGGCCCGCCAGCGGCCCGGCGCTGCTGACCGACAAGGAGTGGCAGGCACTGAAGGGCATTTGCGGCAGCGGGAAGGTGTGACGGCCCGCTCCTAGCGCATCACTTCCCCGGCGCAGCAGGTGGATTCGATCCGGTAGTGACGTTCGGCGCCGTGTTCGGGTTCGAGGTCGTGGTCTGGGGACCGAACTCGCGACCATTGTAGAAGAAGACGGCCGCGACCACGGCGATCACGAAGATCGCGCCGACCGCCCAGCCCACCGGGCTGTTGCGGCGCGCACGGTCAGTCCTGGGGTCATCATTCTGATAGGTCATCGTGCTCTCCCTGTTGGTGCAGGAGAACCTCGCGCGGTGGAAGCTGTTCCTAAAACGCGCCCAGCACTTACCGCGTTCCGTAGGCGCGGTCGCCGGCATCGCCGAGGCCCGGCAGGATGAACCCGTTGTCGTCGAGCCCTTCGTCCACCGCCGCCGTCCAGATCGGCACGTCCGGGTGGAATCCGCGCAGCCGTTCGAGCCCCTCCGGGGCGGCGATCAGGCAGGCGAGGCGGATGTCCCTGGCGCCGCGCTCCTTCAGCCGGTCGATGGCGGCGACGGCGGTGTTGGCGGTGGCGACCACCGGCGTCACCACGATGGCGAGGCGCTCGCTGAGGTCAGACGGCGATTTGAAGAAATACTCCACCGCGGCAAAGCTGTGCGGCTCGCGGTAGAGCCCGATATGGGCGACGCGCGCGGTCGGCACCAGATCCATCATGCCGTCGACGAAGGTGGTGCCGGCGCGCAGCATCGGCACGAATACCAGCTTCTTGCCGGCGATCTTGGCCGAGTGCATCGTCGCCAGCGGCGTCTCGATCACGGTGTCGGTGAGCGGCAGGTCGCGCGTCACCTCATAGCACAGCAACATGCCGATCTCCTTGATCAGCTCGCGGAACGACTTGGTCGAGATGGACTTGTCCCGCACCAGCGTCAGCTTGTGCTGCACCAGCGGATGATCGACGATCGTGACGCCTTCCATGATGAGATGCTCTTGCTTTTCCCTTCTCCCCTTGTGGGAGAAGGTGGCGCGAAGCGCCGGATGAGGGGTATCTCTCCGCGAACTCCAACTGAGAGATGTGCCCGCGGCGACAACCCCTCACCCGGCTTCGCTTCGCGAAGCCACCCTCTCCCACAAGGGGAGAGGGTTTAAAACACCGTGCCGTCGCTGATCACCTTGAGCGGCGGCGATCCATCGGGACGGCGTGCAAATGCGATGGCGCGGCCCGCCGCCCACGTGCCGCCTTCGAGGATGCTCGCAAGCGGCAAGGTCCGAGGGGTGCGGCCGAGCTTGGCGCGAATGCGCTCCGCCAACCTGTCGAGCAATGCAATTGTCAGCGCGCGCCACTCCACGACGAGCAGCGAATCCACTTCATGCGCACGCGCGGCATCGGCGGCATCGCGCAGGCGCAGCACGTCATGATCGACGAACAGACCGCCGTTGCGGTATTCGGCGAGCCCGGTCAGGCCATCGATGTCGGTCACCTCAAAGCCGGCGCGCTGCAGCGGCTCGATCAGCGAATAGCTCAGCCATTGCGACAGCTTGTGCAGCGGCACGAGGCCTGCCGTGCCGTCGTCCGCCTTGATCGCCGGATGTCGCCAGCAATCGCCGAGCGGCACGCCCGCAAGCTCAAGTCGCGACGGCCAGATCGGCCCGAGCCGGTTCAGCACCGCGGACAGGATCGCGGGCGCAGCGACGGCGCCGCCGATCGCATGCGCTGCGATATGATCGAACAGCCCGCCCGGCCGCGGCGTATCGTGCAAGCCGAACACGTCCGCACGCTCCGAGACCTGCCTGCCCAGACGCCGCAGCAGGTCGGTGCGTCCCTCCAGGCCGAGCAGCGGATTGGCCTCGGTCACCTGAAAGGCGGAGGTGAGTGAGCCAAGAGGCAGTCTTTCAAGCACCTCCGCATCGGCCCTGAACGGCGCACGCGCATCGCGCGAAAACAGCCCGCTCGCGAACATGTCGAGGCTCGCGATCGCGAGCCCTTCCGATCGCCCTACGTCTGCTCCCGTCACGCTGTCGCGATAGCGCCAAGCTGCGCCGGCGCCGGCATCGAGCAGCACGCTGACGATGGCGAGGTCGAACTCGGCGCGCGCTTGCGCCGCGCGATCCGGCCAGGACGCAGCATCGGCAAGCCGGGCCCAGCGGTCGACGCCGCCGAGCACGAAGTGCCGCCAGCGCGCATGGAAGGGAATGTCAAGCGTCGGATAGGCTTTACGGGTCACCGCGAGCACGGCATCGGCAACGCCATCGATGCGGTCGAGATCGACCGTGAAATGGGTGAGCCCGCCGGCAAGGCCGAGCTCGAGCATCTGCCCGGCGCGCGCGCGCACCGCCTTTGCGGTGAGCAGCGCGCGTGCCTGCGATTCCAAAGCGTCCGCCATCGCGATCAGTATTTTTCCAGCGAACGCCCGACCACGCCGTTCATGTCCTTTTCCGGTGCGATGTCGGTCGAGTAGTAGCCCGCGGCCTTCTTGGCGGCGATCTCGACATGGGCGTCGGCGGGAATCAGCTCCAGCGGGATCGGCACACGCTCGACGATGTCGATGCCTTGCGAGGTCAACGCGTCGTATTTCATGTCGCTCATCGACAGGAAGCGGTCAATGCGCTTGAGGCCGAGCCAGTGGATCGTATCCGGCATCAATTGCTGGAAGCGCGCGTCCTGGACGCCAGCCACGCACTCGGTGCGCTCGAAATAAGCGGCGGCCGCATCCCCGTCCTCCTGCCGCTTGCGCGCATTGTAGACCAGGAATTTGGTGACCTCACCGAGCGCGCGGCCTTCTTTGCGGTTGTAGACGACGAGCCCGAGCCCGCCCTCCTGCGCGCCGCGCGCGGATTCCTCGATGCCGTGGATCAGATAGGGCCGGCAGGTGCAGATGTCGGAGCCGAACACATCGGACCCGTTGCACTCGTCATGCACGCGGCAGGTGATCCTGGTGCGATGGTCCGGCAGTTTCGTCACGTCGCCGAACAGGTAGACCGTGGTGCCGCCGATCGGCGGCAGGAACACCTTCATGTCCGGGCGCGTCACCAGCTCCGGGAACATGCCGGCGGTCTGCTCGAACAGCGTGCGCCGCAGCTCGGTCTCCCCGGTGCCGAAGCGCGCCGCAAGGCCCGGCAGGTACCACACCGGATCGATCGCGATCTTCACCACCGATACGCTGCCATTGGCGTGCACGACCTCGCCATCGGCGCGCAGCCGCTTTGCGGCGAGCGCATCGCGAATCTCCGGCAGGTCGAGCCGCGCGCGCGTCACCGCGATGCTCGGGCGGATGTCCGCGCCCTCGGCGATCTCCTGGCGAAAATTCTCGGCGACCAGATGCCCCCAGGGATCGAGCGCGACGATTTTTGTGGGATCGGTCCATTGCTCGAACGGACCGATGGTGGCGGCCGGAAAGGTATTGGTGAGGTCAGGACGCCTGATCGGGTCCAGCGCCCCGGCGGAGACCGCGAGCGCGCGGTACATCGCGTAGGACCCGCCATGGCTGCCGATCACGTTGCGATCCCCGGCGCGCGACACCGTACCGATGATCGGCCCGCGCGCGCGCGCATCAGCGGCGCCCCAATGGATGGGAAAGGCGACCTTCCGGCCCGGCTCCGGATGGGAGGTCAGGCGGATGTGGTCGGTACGGTTGGCACGGCTCATGTCCAGGCTCCCAAAAAGCCAACGGCCCGCCGCTCGGACGGGCCTGGCTCACTTGCGACGCCGAACCGGCGGCGCAAGCTCAATCCAACATATTGTAGCGGCCGGCGACGACAGACAAGTTAATCGTGGCAGGGCGCAGGGGCCGTTCGGGGCCAAATTCCCGTCATCGAGAGGGCCGTCAGGCCGTCGCATCCGATGCCAGCGCGCCCATCGCGCTTGCCACTCGGCCTGCGAGGCCAGTTTAAGGAATTGAAATAGTTCCATTTTTCGTGTTTTCAAGGTGTTGCTTCGTTTCGTGCGGTGGGCTTCAAGTTCGGCGCACCGCGCTGCCCTGCCTTGGAGACTGCTATGCCTGCCGCCAGCTACATCGATCCCCGCAACGGAAAGCTCTATCCCTTGGACCAGCCGCGCTGGTGCTCGGACGAGCGCACGCCGCTGCTGGTGACGCCGGGGGCGGGCATCTCACGCGAGGACATCGATGGCCGAACGCGCTCGCTGTGGCGCTATCGGGCGGCGCTGCCGGTCGAGATCGAGAACCCGATCACGCTCGGCGAGGGCTGCACGCCGCTGGCCCAGCAGGACTGGGGCGCGCTGCGCCCGCTGTTCAAGCTCGAATGGTTCAACCCGACCGGCAGCTTCAAGGACCGCGGCTCGGCGGTGATGCTGTCGTTCCTGCGACAGATCGGTGTCGACGCCATTCTGGAGGATTCCTCCGGCAACGGCGGCTCGTCGATGGCGGGGCTGGGGGCGGCCGGCGGCATGCGCGTCAAGATTCTGGCGCCGGCCTCGACGTCGCCGGCCAAGATCGCGCAGGTGCGCGCCTACGGCGCGAGCGTGCAGCTCGTCGAGGGCCCGCGCGAGGAATCCGAAGCCGAGGCCATCCGCCAGTCGAGCCAGACCTTCTACGCCAGCCACAATTGGCAGCCGTTCTTCCTCGAAGGCACCAAGTCGCTGGCCTACGAGATCTGGGAAGATCTGGGATTCCGCGCGCCCGACAACATCATCGTTCCCGTCGGCGCCGGCAGCAGTCTGCTGGGTTGCGCCTTCGGCTTCCGCGAACTGATGAAGGCCGGGCAGATCTCGAAGCTGCCGCGCCTGTTCGCGGCGCAGCCGCTCAATTGCTCGCCGATCGATGCAAGCTTCAAGGCCGGTGTCGATACGCCCGTCGCGCGCGGGGTGAGCAAGACCGTTGCCGAGGGCACCGCGATCAAGACTCCCCTCCGCCTGCGTGAGATCATCGCCGCCCTGCGCGAGAGCGGCGGCGCCACCATCGCGCTCACCGAGGACGAGATCGTCGCCGCCCTGCGCCGCCTCGCGCGCCAGGGCCTGTTTGCCGAGCCGACCAGCGCCAGCGCGGCTGCGGCGCTCGATAAGCTCGCCGCAACCGGCGCCATCAATGCGAACGAGACCACGGTGGCCGTTCTCACCGGCACCGGCCTCAAGGCCGCAACCACCGTCGCCGATCTCGTGCAGTAGGCTCGCGCTTACCCTCCCGCTCCAGGCTCCTGGAGAGGCTTGGAGAGAGAACGCGAGCGCCCGCCGGCGTCCGCCAGCACCTTCCACTGGAACAGCGGCGAGTCCTTTGGCGGCGAGAGCTGCGGGGTCCAGCCGGTGAGCTTTTCGATCACATAGGTGTCCGCCACGACGCCGCGCCAGCGGCGTTCGACCGTGGCGAGTTGCTCGCGCTGCGCCGGAATGTGCTCCCACAGCGATGCGCGGTTGTCCGGCTCGCGCCCGACATAGATGCCGGCATGACCCTTGATCCTGTCCATGCCGGGATCGCGGAAGTCCTGGAAGCGGCCGCGCTCGTTGAGCTCGATCACGGGCACGCGGCCCCGGAACAGCCAGCGCATCATGGCGTAGGTGCGGTAGTCCGTGGTTGCGATCCAGGTCGCGCCTGTTGCGTCGAGGGCGGCTTGCGCCTGCGCGGCGACCTGCTCGTAGCCGGCCTCGGCGCCGATCGGGTCGATCTTGCCGAGCAGATTCCAGGGCGCGGCAACGTAGTAGAGGAACACGATGATGACGAAGGGAATGCCTAAGACGATCGCTGTCCTGGCCCAGAACAGCGAGGACCTCAGCATCCTGGCGGACCATCCCTCTTTCCTCATCGTGACGAGGTTGGCCGCGGTGGCGGCAAAACCGGCTGGCCACATGAACATCGGCCAGGTGTCGCCGACGCGCAGCGTCAGCGACTTGAAGAAGAAATAGGCGAACGGCACCAGCACCGCCGTCGACAAAAGGATCGCGACCGGCTCGCGCGTGCGATAGCCGCGCCACGCCGTCAGCACCAGGCCCGTCAGCACCACCGGCAGCAAGACGAAACCGACCAGGCCGAATTGTAGGCCGATGTAATCGCCGATCGTACGCAGCGAGACGCCGTAATTGGCGGTGGCGCGCACGCCCTGGAAACGGAACGAGGCCCAGTCGTGCTGCGCGTTCCAGATCAGCACCGGCGAGAACACCGCTAGCGCGACCAGCACGGCGAGATAGGGGTAAGGACTGCGCAGCCAGCGCCAGCGCCAATCCGGCACCAGCAGAAAGGCGGCGACCGCCGGCGCGAACATGACCACGGTGAATTTCGACAGCATCGCGAGGCCCGCGAACAGACCGGCCGCCAACCACCAGCGGCCATCGCCGCTTTGCGCCAGCCGCACCAGCGACCACATCATCGCGACCGCGAACGGGATCATGGCGACGTCGGGCGCGACCTTTGCCATCAACAGGCCGTAATAAAGCGCGGCCTCCGGCATCAGCACCGCGAACACGATCGCGCGCGCATCATGGGTGAGGCGGCGGACGATGTCGGCGAGCAATAGCTGCGTCACCAGCATGGCGACGATGCCGCCGAAGCGGACGCCGAGATTGGTATCGCCGAAGATCGCGGTTCCGAAGCGGATCAGCCAGGCGATGCCGGGCGGATGATCGAGGAAGCTGAGCGCAGCCTCCTTCGACCAGGTCCAGTAATAGGCTTCGTCGGTGCGCAGCTCGATGGCCGAGGCATAGACGATGCGGAGCAGCGTCATCGCGGCGATGATCGCTGCGGCCATGAGGATCAGACGCCGTTCGGCGCCGTCAGGCTTTGCAGAGATGTCGGGAGCGATCGTCACGGCGGCGCTTTTCCCCGACTTGGAAGGGGGAGTCAATGTGGGGCTGTCGTCCCGGCGATCCTGCTGGCTGTCCATATCGGGAATTAAAGGCTACGCTGGCTGGTCTCCTCCAGGACCTGACACAACCGAATCATGGCCACCGCTCCCACACAGATGTCAGTCGTCCGCGCCGCCGGGGTGCGGCAGGTGCGACTCGTTTGCGGCATCATCCTGTTCGCCTTTGTGGTCAGTCATTTCCTCAACCACGCGCTCGGCAACATCTCGGTCGATGCCATGGAGACCGGGGTCTACTACCACACGCTGTTCTGGCAGTTCCTCCCGGTCGCGATCGTGTTCTACACGGCCGCCCTCACCCATATGGGCCTCGGCGTCTACGCGCTGTATCAGCGCCGCCAGTTCCGCTGGCGAACGATCGAGCCGCTCCAGCTCGTGCTCGGCTTGAGCATCCCCGTCCTCGTCATGGGCCACGTCATCGGCGTACGGCTCGCGCAGACGCTGTACGGACACGAGAAGCTGTATCCGCAGGAGCTCTATTTGTTCTTCGTCGCGGCGCCGGGCCTAATCTGGCAGATGACGATCCTGCTTCTCATCGCCTGGGTGCACGGCTGCATCGGCGTCTATTTCTGGCTTCGGCTGAAGCCGTTCTTCACACGCGCGGCGCCCTATCTGCTCGCGGCCGCCGTGCTGATCCCGACGCTATCGCTGCTCGGCGTCTACCAGGGCGGCCGCAGCGTCGCCGCCGACAGTGACGATGTCGAATGGCGTAAGCAGCATCTCACCCGCAGCAAGGTCGGCACGGTTGCGGAAGGCGACACGCTCGAGCGCATCGCGGGCGGTCTCACCATGGGCTATTTCGGTCTGTTGGGACTGGTGCTGGCGGCGCGCGGCGTGCGCGCCCTGCGCGAACGGCGCGGCGGCATGATCGCGCTGTCCTACGGCAACGGCAAGACGGTGCGGGTCCCCAAGGGCCTGTCCGTGCTGGAGGCGAGCCTGCGCCACAACGTGCCGCACGCCAGCGTCTGCGGCGGCCGCGCCCGCTGCTCGACCTGCCGCATCCGTATCATCGGCGATCATGATGCCCTGCCCACTCCATCGCAGCGCGAGGCTTTCGTTCTCACCCGCGTCGGCACCGCCGATCCCTCGATCAGATTGGCCTGTCAGCTGCGTCCGACCTCCGATCTCTCGTTCTTCCAACTCTTCGCAGCTCACACGCATACAACGGACGGAGCCTCGACATCGACCAGTATCGGCCAGGAGCGCTATCTCGTCAGCCTGTTCGTGGACATGCGCGGCTCGACGCAGCTGGCCGAGAAGCGCCTGCCGTTCGACACGGTCTTCATCGTCAACCGCTTCCTCGGCGCGGTGTCGCAAGCGGTGATCGAGAACGGCGGCCAGCCGAACCAGTTCGTCGGCGACGGCATGCTGGCGCTGTTCGGACTCGCGGCCGACCCGCAAACCGCCTGTCGGCAGGCGCTGAAGGCCGCCGCGGGAATCGCTGCGCATATCGACGAGCTCAACGATCTCCTGAGCCACGATCTGCGCCAGCCGATCCGCTTCGGCATCGGCATCCACGGCGGCGAGGTCATCATCGGCGACATCGGCTATCGCGATCACATCGTCTTCACCGCGCTCGGCGATGCCGTCAACGTCGCCGCCCGCCTGCAGGACATGACCAAGACGCTGGCCTGCGAGGCGATCGTCTCGGACGAAGTCCGCCGTACAGCTGATATTTCCGACGATGCGCTGCCGCAGCAGGAGGTCGCCATCCGCGGCCGCGACCAGCCGCTCGCGGTACGCGTAGTGGCGAATGCGAGGGAGCTGGCGGCGCTGGTCGATCGCAGCGAGCGGGTGGCGGCGTGATTCTTTACCTCTCCCCGTAAGAACGGGGCGAGGGAGCGCACCGTCGTCGCGGCCTACTGCTCGTCAATCTCGTTACGAGCACAACACCGGCCTGCTGCAACGCAGCGGCATGGGCTTGCTGCGAAAGCGCGAATTGACTTCACGCAAATGGTTGCGACAGATGAGCGCAGGATCGTGCTGATGACCGCCGATCCAACGAGAAGCTCCGGGAGGAGAAAGAATGTTCGATCGACGCGACCTGCTCAAGGGAGCAGGCCTTGCCGCCATGGCGGCCACACTGAATTCCACCAAGGCGCTGGCCCTCGACACGGTGACCCTGCCCTTCGCCAATGGCGAACGGCCGCTGGTGAAATATCCGCAGAAGCGGCCGATGATCGGCCTGACCAGCCGGCCGCCGCAGCTCGAGACCCCGTTTGCGGTGTTCAACGACGGCCCGATCACGCCGAACAACGCGTTCTTCGTGCGCTACCACCTCTCCGACCTGCCCTACGATCTCAACCCCGACAAGTTCACGCTGGAGGTCAAGGGCAAGGTCGACAAGCCGCTGAAATTGTCGCTGAAGGACATCCGCAAGATGAAGGCGACGGAGATCGTCGCCGTCAACCAGTGCTCCGGCAACAGCCGCGGCTTCTTCGAGCCGCGCGTCGCCGGCGGTCAGCTCGCCAACGGCGCGATGGGTTGCGCGCGCTGGCGCGGCGTGCCGCTGAAGAACGTGCTGGAGATGGCCGGCGTGCACAGCGGCGCCAGGCAGGTCACCTTCAACGGCATGGACGGACCGGTCAACGACAAGACGCCGGATTTCATCAAGGCACTCGACATCGATCACGCCACCGACGGCGAGGTGATGCTGGCCTATGGCATGAACGGCGAGGACCTGCCGTTCCTCAACGGCTTTCCGCTGCGCCTGATCGTGCCCGGCTATTTCGGCACCTACTGGGTCAAGCACCTCAACGAGATCACCGTCATCGACGACGTTTATGACGGCTTCTGGATGAAGTCGGCCTACCGCATCCCCGACACGCCGAACAATGCGGTCGAGCCGGGCACCGCGCCAAAGGCGACGATCCCGATCAACCGCTTCACCATCCGCTCCTTCATCACCAGCGTCCCCGATGGCGCCAAGCTGAAGGCGGGAGCCGTGACCCTGCGCGGCATCGCGTTCGATGGCGGCAAGGGCATCAAGCAGGTCGAGGTCTCCACCGACGGCGGCAAGACCTGGGTCGGCGCCAAGCTCGGCAAGGACCTCGGCAGGTACGCCTTCCGCGAATGGAAGCTGCCGGTGAAGCTCGCGGCCGGCAGCCACGAGCTCAAGGTCCGCGCCACCGGCAATGGCGGCGAGACCCAGCCGGACATGCCGCGCTGGAACCCGGCGGGTTACTTGCGCAACGTCGTCGAAACCGTTCGCGTCAGCGTGGCCTGAAGGAGACTGATCATGCAGCGCATCGTTCTCCTCGCCATCACGCTCGCCGTCACCGCATTGATGGGCTCGTCACTTGCAGCGCCCGTCGATTACAAGACCCCGGACGAAGTCGCCGCCTTCAAGCCCGGTCCCAATCTCGAGGTCGTGCAGGGCAATTGCAGCGCCTGCCATTCGTCCGACTACGTCGCCACGCAGCCGCCGATGAAGGACAAGAGGGCGTTCTGGCAGGCCGAGGTGACCAAGATGATCAAGGTCTATGGCGCACCGATCGACGATGCCGATGTCGGCAAGATCGTCGATTATCTGACCGCGACCTACTGAGGGATGGCATCACGCGCTCCTGCCATTTGACCGCGAAACGGGCAAAACCGGCAAAAACGCCGCGAAGTTGAGCGGAATTCGGCGAAATGGCGATGTGGTTTGAGCTACCAAGCCTGCCACATTCCGCGTATCCTGTTAGGACCGAACCGGCCGGTTGGCGGGGACTGGCGGTTCGAGATCTCGGAGGAAGACCCGCGGAGAAGTCGTGATGGCTAAAGGTACGGTCAAGTGGTTCAACCCGACGAAGGGTTATGGATTTATCCAGCCTGCGTCGGGTGGCAAGGATGTGTTCGTGCATATCTCGGCAGTGCAGAAGGCCGGTCTGTCGACCCTCAACGAGGGACAGACGGTGGAATACGAAGAGATCGCAAACCGGGGCAAGACCTCCGCGGAAAACCTCAAAGTATAAGCCCGCGCCAGCCTTTGCTGCCTCCCGGATTTGTCCGGGAGCGGGCCAAGAAAATTTAAGAAGACGGCCGGTGCATTCGACGACAGGCGTTGCGATTGCACAAGGATAGCTATTTTTTCCTTGCGAAGACCGCTCATCGAACCACAGCAATGACAATCGCGACTGCACTTCGCTAACCCACCGGCAGCGGTGCGTCGCGCTTGATCTCCTCCATCACCGCATAAGTTCGCGTCTCGCGCACGCCCGGCATCGACAGCAGGGTCTCGCCGAGAAAGCGTCGATAGGCGGTCATGTCTGCAAGCCGCGCCTTCACAAGATAGTCGAAGCCGCCGGCAACCATGTGACACTCCAGCACTTCAGGGGCGAGCCTCACGGCTCGGGCGAACCGCTCGAAATTGTCGGGCGTGGTCTTGTCGAGCAGCACCTCGACGAACACCAGGAGCCCAAGGCCGAGCCGGTGCGGGTTGAGCCGCGCGCCATAGCCTTCGACAAAGCCCTCGCGCTGCAGGCGCTTCAACCGCTCGCCGATCGAGGTCGGCGACAGCCCGATGCGCTCGGCGAGCTCGACATTGGCGATGCGCCCATCCTCCTGCAGGATCGAGAGGATTTTCCGGTCTGTTCGATCGAGTTCCATATCTTATCCGGCCAAATGGCTAATCCTCTTCATTTTCTAAGGCAAACTGGCTAAATTGTCTATCGAACTACGGTCACGCGGGCCTTATCCTGGATTTCAGCCACAGGACACGCCATGCCGAACATCCCGCCCCCCTTCTCCGCGCCTTACGCCCCCGATGATTCCGAGATCGCCGCAAAGGTTCTGCCGGCCTCGCATCTCATCCCGGCACGGGAGGCCCGGATCGACCGCCTCGCGACGCGGCTGATCGAGGCGATCCGCAAGCGCGACGACCGGCTCGGCGGGGTCGAGGACATGCTGCGGGAGTTCGCGCTCTCGACCAAGGAGGGGCTGGCGCTGATGGTGCTGGCCGAGGCGCTGCTGCGCGTGCCCGATGCGCGCACGGCCGACCAGTTCATCGAGGACAAGCTCGGCGAGGGCGATTTCATCCATCACGAGACCAAGTCCACCGCGTTCCTGGTCAACGCCTCGGCCTGGGCGCTCGGCCTGTCGGCGCGGGTGATCCAGCCCGGCGAGACGCCCGACGGCACCATCGGCCGGCTGGTGAAGCGGCTCGGCGCACCGGCGGTGCGCACCGCGACGCGCCAGGCGATGCGGTTGATGGGCAACCATTTCGTGTTAGGGGAGACCATCGAGCAGGCGCTGGAGCGGGCTCGGCCGCGCTCGGGCCAGAAGCCGCGCTATTCCTTCGACATGCTCGGCGAAGGCGCGCGCACGGCCGCCGATGCCAAGCGCTATTTCGACGCCTATGCCAGCGCGATTGACACGATCGGCAAGGCTTCGGGCAACCATCCCCTGCCCGACCGGCCCGGCATCTCGGTCAAGCTTTCGGCGCTGCATCCGCGTTTCGAGGCGATCAGCCGCGGCCGCGTGATGGCCGAGCTGGTGCCGCTATTGCTGGACCTTGCGCAGCGCGCCAAGACGCATGACCTCAACTTCACCGTCGATGCCGAGGAAGCCGACCGGCTGGAGCTGTCGCTCGACGTGATCGCGGCGACGCTCGCCGATCCCTCGCTTTCCGGCTGGGACGGATTTGGCCTCGCGATCCAGGCCTATCAGAAGCGCGCCAGCGCGGTGATCGACTATGTCGATGAACTCGCCCGCGCGCATGACCGCAAGCTGATGGTGCGCCTCGTCAAGGGCGCCTATTGGGACACCGAGATCAAGCGCGCGCAGGAGCGCGGGCTCGACGGCTATCCCGTGTTCACGCGCAAGGCGATGACCGATCTGAACTTCGTCGCCTGCGCGACGAAGCTTCTCGCCTTGCGGCCGCGCATCTTCCCGCAATTCGCCACCCACAACGCGCTGACGGTCGCGACCGTGCTGGAGCTCGCAGCAGATGGCGGCGGCTTCGAGTTCCAGCGCCTGCATGGCATGGGCGAAGCGCTCTACGAGCAACTCGCAAAGGATCATCCTGACATCGCCTATCGCACCTATGCGCCGGTCGGCAGCCATCGCGACCTGCTCGCCTATCTGGTGCGGCGCCTGTTGGAGAACGGCGCCAACTCGTCCTTCGTGGCGCAGGCGGCCGATTATCGCGTGCCTGTCACGGCGCTGCTGCAGCGCCCGGCGAATGCCATCGGCCAGGCATTGCAGGCACCTCATGCCAAGATTCCGTTGCCGGCAGATCTGTTCGCGCCGGAGCGGCGCAATTCGCGCGGCGTCGAATTCGGTGAGCGTGCCGCCCTCGACCAGCTGCTGACGGACGTGAAGGCCGCGGCGGCCGACCTCAAGCCTGTCGCTGACGCAACACGGGATCAGGCCAACGCGGCGGTGACGACTGCGCGCGCCGGCTTTACTGCCTGGAGCCGGACACCTGCAGGCACACGCGCGGCGGCGCTGGAGCAGGCCGCGCATCTTCTGGAAACCCGCGGCGCCCGTTTCATCGCGCTGCTGCAAGCCGAGGGCGGCAAGACGCTCGACGACGCTCTGTCCGAGCTGCGCGAAGCCGCCGACTTCTGCCGCTACTATGCCGCGCAGGGCCGCAAGCTGTTCGGAAACGATGCCGCCATGCCCGGCCCGACCGGCGAGAGCAATGTGCTTAGCCTGCGCGGCCGCGGCGTGTTCGTCGCGATCTCGCCGTGGAATTTTCCGCTCGCAATCTTCCTTGGCCAGGTGACCGCGGCGCTGATGGCCGGCAATAGCGTGGTGGCGAAACCCGCCGAGCAGACGCCGCGCATCGCGCGCGAGGCCGTAGCCCTGCTGCACGAGGCCGGCATCCCCAGAAGCGCGCTGCATCTCGTCACCGGCGACGGCCGCATCGGCGGCGTCCTCACCGCGCATCCTGATGTCGCCGGAGTAGTCTTCACCGGCTCGACCGACGTCGCGCGCCAGATCAACCGGACGCTGGCCGCCAAGGACGGGCCGATCGTGCCGCTGATCGCGGAGACCGGCGGCATCAATGCCATGATCGCGGATGCGACCGCACTGCCCGAGCAGGTCGCCGACGACGTCGTGACCTCTGCGTTCCGCTCCGCAGGCCAGCGCTGCTCGGCCTTGCGGCTCCTGTTCGCGCAGGAGGATGTCGCCGACCGCATGGTCGAGATGATCGCGGGCGCCGCGCGCGAACTGAAGATCGGCGATCCCGCGGATGTCGCGACCCATGTCGGTCCGGTGATCGATGAGGAGGCCAAGCAGCGCCTCGATGCGCATATCGCGCGGATGAAGCGCGAGGCGCGGCTGCATTTTGCGGGCACCGCGCCGGACGGCTGCTTCGTCGCGCCGCATATCTTCGAGCTCAAGGAGGCCGGTCAGCTCACCGAAGAGGTGTTCGGCCCGATCCTGCATGTCGTGCGCTATCGCGCGGAGAACCTGGCGCGTGTGCTGGAATCCATCGCGCGCACCGGCTACGGGCTCACCCTCGGCATCCATTCGCGCATCGACGACACCATCGAGGCCATCGTCGACCGCGTCCAGGTCGGCAACATCTACGTGAACCGCAACATGATCGGCGCCGTGGTCGGCGTGCAGCCGTTCGGCGGCAGCGGCCTGTCCGGAACCGGCCCCAAGGCCGGCGGCCCGCACTACCTCGCGCGCTTTGCCACCGAGCAGACCGTGACGATCAACACGGCTGCGGCCGGCGGCAATGCCGCATTGCTTGCGGGGGAGGAGTGAGGCCCTGCGCCAGGTGCCGTTGCATCCCGGCAAAACATCGGTCTAATGCTCTCATCACGCGCCCGCGCCAATTCCAGCGCGCGGGAAACGACTGAAGCGAGGGAGCGACGCCGCGATGGAGAAGGGCATTTTTGCAGGCCTGAAGGTGCTGGACTGCGCGAGCTTCATCGCAGCGCCCGCGGCCGCGACCGTGCTGTCGGATTTCGGCGCCGACGTCATCAAGATCGAGCCGCCCGGCACTGGCGACCCCTATCGCAACCTGCCGAACCTGCCGGGCTATCCCTCAGGCGAGCACAATTTCGCCTGGCTCTTGGAGGCGCGCAACAAGAAGAGCATCGCGCTCGACCTGTCGAAGCCGGAAGCGCAGGCCGTGCTCTACAGACTGGTGGAGGAGGCCGACGTCTTCATCACCAACATGCCGCCGCCGGTGCGCACCAAGCTTGGCATCACCTATGACCACCTCGCCCATCTCAACGACCGGCTGATCTACGCCTCCTTCACCGGCTATGGCGAGAAGGGCGAGGAAGCCAACAAGCCCGGCTTCGACAGCAACGCCTATTGGGCGCGGTCCGGCCTGATGGATCTCGTCCGCGCCGACACCGACACCACGCCGGCGCGCTCGGTCGCGGGCATGGGCGACCACCCTTGCGCCATGGCATTCTACGGCGCGATCGTCACCGCGCTGTATCAGCGCGAGAAGACCGGCAAGGGCTCGCATGTCGCGTCCAACCTGATGGCGAACGGGGTGTGGGCGGCGAGCGTGCTGGCGCAGGCCAAGCTCTGCGGCGCCAAGTTCGGCGAGCGGCGCCCGCGCGAGCGCGCGCTTAACGCGGTGGCCAATCATTACCAGTGCAAGGACGGCCGCTGGCTGATCCTGTCGCTGCTGAACGAAGAGAAGCAGTTTCCGACGCTGGCCAAGTGCCTGGGCCGCGAGGATCTGATCAACGATCCCCGCTTCGCCACCAAGGCCGACCGTCACGCCCGCTCGGTCGAGCTGATCAGGATCCTGGACGAGACCTTCGCCACCAGGGATCTCGCCGAATGGCGGAGAATCCTCGACGGTAACGGCCTCGTGTTCGGCGTCGTCGCCATCCTGGACGACATCCCCAACGACAAGCAGATGCTCGACAACGAGGTGCTGGTGCCGTTCGAGAACGACACCATGCTGACCATCAACAGCCCGATCTGGATCGACGGCGCCAAGAAGGTGCAGCCGCGCAAGCCGCCAGCCGTCGGCGAGCACAGTGACGAGATTTTGCGCGGGGCGGGATTTGACGAGGCGGCGATCAAGGCGCTGCGGGGGTCGGGGGCTGTGGGGTAAGGCCGAGTCGGTTGCTCCGAACACCGTCATTGCGAGGAGCCCTTGCGACGAAGCAATCCAGACTGTCTCCGCGGAAAGATTCTGGATTGCTTCGCTGCGCTCGCAATGACGATGCCGGACTATCTCGCTATAACAATCGGCAACACACAGTGCCGCGAGGTCCCATGCCCAGCTACCGCCTGCACTACTTCCCCGAATCCGGCAACAGCTACAAGCTGGCGCTGATGCTGACGCTCTGCGGCGAGACGTTTGAGCCGGTCTGGACCGATTTTGCCGGCGGCGTCACGCGCACGGCGGAATGGCGCAAGGCCGTCAACGAGATGGGCGAGATTCCCGTGCTCGAGATCGACGGCGTGAAGATGACGCAGACCGCGCCGCTGCTGCTGAAACTGGCCGAGCAATACGGCCGTTTCGGCGCCGAGACGGAGGACGAGAAGTTCGAGCTGCTGCGCTGGCTGTTCTGGGACAACCACAAGCTCACCGGCTACATGGCGACCTACCGCTTCATGCGCGCCTTCACCGAGAAGAACGATCCGCAGGTGCTGAAGCATTTTCGCCGGCGGCTCGAAGACTTTCTCGGTATCCTCGACGGCCATCTCCAGCACAATGCATTCGCGATCGGCGCAAGGCCGACGGTCGCGGACATCTCGATGATGGCCTATCTGCATTATCCCAGCGACGAGCATGGCTTCGATTTCGCATCGAGCCATCCCGCCATCCACGCCTGGCTCGGCCGCATGGCCGCGCTGCCGGGCTGGAAGCAGGCCTACGAGCTGCTGCCGGGAAAACGGATGACGAACTACGCGACGTGAGGACTCTCTCTTCTCCCTCTCCCCGTTCTTACGGGGAGAGGGTTGGGTGAGGGGCTTCTCTCCACATGTGAGTTCGTCGAGGGACCTGTACCCCCTCACCCGAATTCGATCTGCGATCGAATTCGACCTCTCCCCGCAAGCGGGGAGAGGTAAGCAAGCTCACCTCAGCGACAGCCAGCCCAGCGTGAACAGAATTCCGCCGATGATGACGGCCACCGCGACGGCCCAGATGCTGACGCGGGCGCTGCCGGTGACCTGCTTGACTTCCTCGTTCCGCGCGATCTCGCGATTGCGCGCCTTGTTGGCGTTGCCGGTATCCGTCATGGGTCATCCAAATCGCTTGAGACTTTATCTTGCGCGTGATCCTTCGGAAAACCGCTCCACACTTTTCCTGGATCACGCGCTAACGCGTCTTGATGAAGCACATGCCGATGCGGCGCGAGGCCGCGGCGGCCTGGCAGGTCAGACCGCTAGCACAGCTCCATGACGTAAAACTCCTGTCCGGCGTTCCCGATCCCGGATCTTGCAGGGAACAATGCGCGCCCCAGCCGTCCTGATATTCGCTGCCGTCCAGCTCGCTGCTGCCGCGGGTCTGCGGCCGGCTGGCAAATCCGCGTGAGAAATCAGGGGTTTTTCCGGCCGCGAACGCGGTCAGGATGTCGCGGCGGCGGAGCTGGTCGCCGAAGAAGTGCGGCGAGGCCGCCACGATGGCGGCATTCGACGGTCTGTCCGCAAGCCAATCGACGCCCGGGAAATGGAAGCCGCCGATGCCACGGGTCTGGTGACAGCCGGTGCAGGTGACGTCGTTGAGCCGGCGCTGGAAGCCTGCGACCGAACGGACGTTCTGCATGTCGAGGCCGCGTGCCGCCGCCCGCTTCAGCGCGCCGACCACGTCATTGTCGGTGAAGACGGGATCGCCTTTGCCCTCCCCCTGCATCATGCCGAACTCCGGCTGCAACGCCGAGGCGTCGAGGCCGGCGGGGGTCGGCACAATTGCGGCCCTGGCCAGGAATTTCTCGGGGATCAACACCGTGCCGCGATCGAATTCACGCAAGTTCTCGGGCGCGAGCAGCCAGGCCTTGAAGTCGCGCCGCAGCGCATCGTCAGCAAGAATGCGATCGCGGTCGATCTGGTTCTCCAGCGTCGATTCCACGAATGTCCTGGTGGCGGCATTGTACTTGAACACCTTGAGAAGATAGTCGGAGCGGAAATCGTGCAGCGCCGATTTCGGCGCGACCGAGACCTGGATGTTGGTCTCGATGCTGTCGAGCATGGCGTCGTCAGGCGGAGCGCGACCGCCGATCAAGCCCTGCCAGTCGCCATTGTCGAGCCAGCGCCGCGCGATCTCGGCGCAGCTGATCGGCTTGCCGTTCGCATCCGTCTGGCGCCCATCGCGCGCCTTCATCACGAGGTTGAATGTCATCGGCAGGCGCGTTACGGTCTTGCCGCCATCCGGCCCGCTGTCGAAGCGCGCCAGACGATAGATCAGCCGGATCTCGCCACAGGATTCTTCCGAGACATAGGCACGGTCCATGCGATTGACGATGCCGGCCAGAACGAACCGCGCCTCGCGCGATTTCAGATTGGCCCGATCGAACAATTGCGCGTCAAAACCCTCGCCGACGCCGATGGTCTCGCCCGGATAGGTCGCCCTGAACCATGCGATATAGCGGTCGAATTCCGCATCGATCGCGGGCAGAATGTCTTTCAGCTGCGGCCGCGAGGCGAACATCGGCTCGGTCGTGAGCGGGACGTCCGAATTCCGCTCCGGCGACAAAAGACGCGAGATCGTCAGCGTGTTGTTCTGGTCGAGCTTGCGCAGGAGATCGGGATCGGTAATCGCGGTGCCGCGCGTCAGCGCGGCATTCTCCGCTGCGAACAGCGAAACCACACCGCCCAGCAATGCGGCGGCAGCAACGAGAATTCGCAAGGCGCGGCCCATGCCTGAGGTAACACCGCGCAGGGACACCTATTCAAGCAAAAAGGCGCCTCACATCGCAGTGAAGCGCCTCTTCGAAAGTCGGATATCGGACGCTCAGCGTCCGGTGATCAGCCCCCTCGAGGTGACGACCACCCAGCGGCCATCCTGGCGGCGGATCGCATCGACACGGCCGACGCCGGGGATGGGGTCGCCGGGATAGACCTCGTAGAGGCCGTCGCGGCCCTCGATCAGCGCGCCGCCATTGCCGGCGCTGCGCAGCCGCCAGCCTTCGATCGTCGGCAGACGCCCAACTTCGGTCTTGGGAGCTGCGGGCGCCGGGACCGGTGCGGCCGCCGCGGTCGCGACCTGCGTCGGCGCGATCGAGCCGGTGGTCTCCTTGGGCACCGCTGCAGCGGCCTGCGCAGGCGCGGCGGGCGGCGTGGCGCGGAGCTTGTCGACGGCCTCGGACAGCTTTGCGATCCTGGCCAACGGCTCGGCCTGCGCCTTTTCGAGCTTGTCCAGGCGGTCGTTGGCCCGGTTGAACTGGGTGAGGCCGGTCTTCGAGCTCTGCTCGACATTGGCCTTCAGGGCGACGAGGTCGGCGTCGATCCGCGCCACGGACGCATCCAGCGCGCTGGTATCGGCGACCTGGACCGGAGCCGGGGCGGGTGCGGCGAAACGCATCATGCCGGCGGTCGCAAGCGCGCCGCTGATCGCGCCGACGCTGGCGGCAATCGCCACCACCGCGGCCATCGCCGACAGCCGGCGCTTGCTGCCGGACTCGCGCGGCTCGTCGGCCTTCCCATGCGGGGCGAACTCCTCGCGCTCCCAGGCGCGGTCGGCGGGCGGCATGACGATGAGCTTGCCGTGCTTCGGCTCAGGCTTGGCCTCAGCTTTGGCGTCAGTCTTGGCTTCAAACTTCGGCACTTCGATCCGCGGCGGCTCAATCTTCGGGGCGTCCGCCTTGACCGGATCGGGCTTGGGCGGCGCTTCGTGGTCGGGGGCGATCGAGGGGGCCTCGATACCCGCGGCAGCCTCGATGGCCTGCGGCGCTGCCGCGTCGATGGCAGCGGAATCCTGGGCAGCCTGCTCGGGCATTGGTTCGCTCACGGCTCAAATACTCCAGTCTCGGTTGACCTTTTGGTAACTTTCATTGCTTGCGAAATCCTTACCTCGGGACCCGCTTACCGAAATTTTAGGAATTCATCCGGGGCCGAATTGGGCCGGGAAAGTGGAACCGGTGTGGCGGGCGTGAAACAGTTCGTAATCGGGGGAAGATGAACGGGGGCGGAATGGCTCCCCATGGCGTCATTGCGAGCGCAGGACTGGTCCGCCGAAGCCTTGGCGAGGGCGGAAGCGATCCAGAGTCTCTCCGCGGAGGCAGTCTGGATTGCTTCGTCGCAAGGGCTCCTCGCAATGACGGAGCGCGCCGCGCGCGCTCCGATCAAATCACTATCCGTCACATCACGACGGGAGCATCCGGCAGCTCGTTCGCATGCGGCCCTTGCTTAGGAAAATGCTTTGCCATTTCGCGCGAGACGGCCTCGATGCCACTGATCACGCCGCGTTCGAACCGGCCCGATCTGAACTCGGCCTCTATCGCGCGACAGATCGTCTCCCAACCCTCCGCGCCGACCTTCGCGTCGATGCCGCGATCGGCGATGATCTCGACGTCGCGGTCCGCGAGCAGGAGATAGATTAGAACGCCATTGTTGTGGGCGGTGTCCCAGACACGCAGATGCGAGAACACGTCGAGCGCGCGCTCGCGGGCCGGCTGGTTGCGGAACAGCGGGCCGCCGTCGAGCGCCCCTTCGACGACGAAGCGGACCTGGCCGGAATGGGTGGCTTCGCCGCGCTTGATCGCCTGCTCGATGCGGTCGAGCACCGCTTGCGGAAAGATCTGCTTCGCCCGCCAGTGATGCTGCACGAGATGTCGGGCAATGCGCTTGATGCTCATGATCGCTACCAGCTCCCCGAGGCGCCGCCGCCGCCAAAACTGCCGCCGCCGCCGCTGAAGCCGCCGCTACTCGACGATCCGCTACTCCATCCGCCGGAGGAGCCGCTCGACCACGAGCCGCCGCGCGAGCGGCCCGTGCCCGGCGTGATCGCCGAAAACAGATCGGCGATGAATCCGACGATGAAGCCGAGGATGCCGACAGCCGCCGCGAGCGCCGCGGAGCCGAGAATGAGCCAGGTTACCGCTGCGATGATGCCCCCGGTCACCAATGATCCGAGCAGCCGCCCCAGGATGGCGCGGAAGAACCCGCCGACGCCGATCGAGGCAAACAGCGCCACCGCAAACACCGGCGCCAGATCATCCAGACTATTGTGGGCGAAGTTGACGCTGCGCGAGGGTGACGGCAGCGGCTCGCCGTCGATCACCCGCAACATGCGGTCCACGCCTGCGCTGATGCCCGCGGCGAAATCGCCACTCCTGAACTTGGGGGTGATCGCCTCGTCGATGATGCGCCGAGAGGTGACGTCGGTGAGCACGCCTTCGAGACCGTAGCCGACCTCGATGCGCAAATGCCGGTCGTTCTTGGCGACGACGAGAATCGCGCCGTCGTCGACCTTCTTGCGACCGATCTTCCAGGCCTCCGCGACGCGAATCGAGAATTGCTCGATCGTCTCCGGCTGCGTGGTCGCGACGATCAGGACAGCGATCTGGCTGCCCTTGCGGTTTTCGAAGTCGCGCAGCTTTTGCGTGAGCGTGGCGATGTCGCTGCTGGAGAGCGTGCCGGTCTGATCGACGACACGGCCGGTGAGCTGGGGGACGGCGACGTCGGCATGGGAGGGGAAGGCAAAGGTGAGGAGGAGGGCGATGGCGAACACAAAAGAGGCGATCGCTCGATGCGCCCACCAAATCCTCGCTGTCATCGCCCGGCTTGACCGGGCGATCCAGTATTCCAGAGACGCCCGTGGGATGCGGAGAGGCTGCGGCGTACTGGATTCCCCGCCTTCGCGGGGAATGACAGCGGAGTGTGGGGCGCGCATTCGAAACGACGCGCTTACTTCGACGGCGCCGGCGCCGCGTTAAAGTCCACCTTCGGCGCGGTCGAGATCGCCTTCTCGTTCTCGACAGAGAAGTTCGGCTTCTCCTTGTAGCCGAACGCCATCGCGGTGAGATTGGTCGGGAACGAGCGGACGGTGACGTTATAATCCTGCACCGCCTTGATGTAGCGGTTGCGCGCCACCGTGATGCGGTTCTCGGTGCCCTCGAGCTGCGACATCAGGTCCTTGAACAGGGCATCGGACTTCAGCTGCGGATAGTTCTCGGTGACGACCAGGAGGCGCGACAGCGCGCTGGAGAGCTCGCTCTGCGCGGCCTGGAATTTCTGGAACGCGGCGGGATCGTTCAGCACCTCCGGCGTCGCCTGAATGCTGCCGACCTTGGCGCGTGCATTGGTGACGCCGAGCAGCACGTCCTTCTCCTGCTGGGCAAAGCCCTTCACCGAGTTGACGAGATTGGGCACGAGATCGGCGCGCCGCTGATACTGGTTCACGACCTCGGACCAATTGCCCTTGATCTGCTCGTCCTCGCTCTGGATCGCGTTGTAGCCGCAATTGGTCAGGCTCAGCGAGGCCAGGGCGGCCAGCACGGTCAGGATCTTGCGCATTAAATTTCTCCCGGTGGAATCCGGCGCAAACTATCAGATTGCGCGCCTGAGAAAAGCAGCAGGCTGACGCAAGCCTCTTGCCTCGCACCGGCCGACATAGTCAACTCCGGCAAAACAAGAGCGGAAACACCAGGGGGAACGCGATGTCCTCGTTCGAGACCATCCTCGTGGAACGGCCTGAGCCGGCGATCGTCCGTGTCGTGATGAACCGGCCCGAGGCGCGCAACGCGCAGAACCTGCAAATGACCTACGACCTCAACGCCGCCTTCGACGCGGCGGTGCTGGACGATGCGGTCAAGGTGATCATTCTCGCAGGCAACGGGCCGCACTTCTCCTCCGGCCACGACCTGCGCCCCGGAGACAAGAATACCGCTGGGGTCGATTTCCCGCCGATCGGAAATTGGGGTGGCTTTGCCGAGCCGAACGCCCATGGCCGGTTCGCCCGCGAGCAGGAAATTTATCTCCAGATCACCCGGCGCTGGCGCAATCTGGCAAAGCCGACCATTGCCGAGGTGCATGGCAAGTGCATCGCCGGCGGCTTGATGCTGGCCTGGGCCTGCGACCTCATCGTCGCCAGCGACGATGCGCAGTTCTGCGATCCCGTCGTCACCATGGGCGTGTGCGGCGTCGAATGGTTCGTGCATCCCTGGGAGCTGGGACCACGCAAGGCCAAGGAGTTCCTGTTCACCGCCGACAGCTGGAGCGCGCAGGAGGCGCACCAGCTCGGCATGGTCAACCAAATCGTGCCGCGCGCCGAGCTGTCGTCGCGCGTGCTGGAGCTGGCGCGAAGGATCGCAACAAAACCGTCCTTCGCGCTGAAGCTGACCAAGGAGGCGGTCAACCGCTCGGTCGACGTCATGGGCCAGCCGGCTGCGATCGACCAGGCCTTCGCGCTGCATCAGCTCTGCCACGCGCACAATCTCCAGGAGTTCGGCATGATCGTCGATCCATCCGGCCTGCATCCCTCCGTGCGCAAGCCGCCGGCCGCCGCGGAGTAGACGCGATGGATCTCAATCTCAGTGACGAGCAAAAGTTGCTGCGCGAAAGCGCGGAACGTTTCGTGGCCGAGAGCTACGATGCCGAGCACCGCCGCAGAATCGCGAATGATCCGCTCGGCTTCAGCCCGGCCGTTTGGAAGCAGTTCGCCGAGCTTGGCTGGCTGGCGCTGCCGCTTCCGGAAGAGTTCGGCGGGCTCGGCGGCGGCGCGGTCGACATCGGCATCTTGATGGAGGCCTTCGGCCGGGGCCTGGTTTCTGAACCTTATGTCGCAACAGTCGTGCTCGGGGCCGCGCTGATCGCCAGATGCGGCACCAGCGAGCAGAAGCAGGCGAGCCTGCCCAAGGTGGCGGACGGATCACTGAAGCTTGCCCTGGCGCATTCGGAGCGCGCCGCCCGGTTCGATCTTGCCAAGGTCACGACCAGCGCCAACAAGACCGGACAAGGCTGGCGCCTTTCCGGCAGCAAGATCGCCGTGCTCGACGGACATGCCGCCGACGAGATCATCGTCTCCGCCCATATCCACGATCATCGGGGCCCCTCGGGCCGGATCGGCCTGTTCCTCGTGCAGGCGACGACGTCAGGCCTCGTCATCAGTGATTATCCGCGTCTCGGCGGCGGACGCGCCTGCAACATCGAGCTGTTCGACGCGCATCTGCCGGAAGACGCCCTGCTCGGCGACGGCAGCGACGCCGTGCCCGCGATCGAATGGGCGATCGATCGCGCCATGGCCGCGCTCGGTGCGGAAGCTGTCGGCATCATGCAGACGCTGCTCGACACCACGCTCGACTACACCAAGATCCGAAAACAATTCGGCCGGCCGCTCTCCGCCAACCAGGTGATCCGCCACCGCCTCGCCGACATGGCGATGCAGGTGGACGAGGCCCGCTCGATGGCGCTGCGCGCGGCGTTGAAGGCCGATAGCGCGCCGATCGAGCGTGCCCGGGCAGCCTCGGGCGCGAAGGCGAAGATCGGCAAATGCGCGCGCTTCGTCGGCGAGCAGTCGATCCAGCTCCATGGCGGCATGGGCGTCACCGAGGAGCTTGAGGTCGGCGCCTATTTCAAGCGCCTCGTCGCGTTCGACACGCTGTTCGGCGGCAGCGCGCATCACTATGCCCGCCACGCCGAGCTGAGCCGCAGGGCCATCTCTGCTTAACAAGGAGCGCATCATGGACCTGTCGTTCAATGCCGAGGAGCGCGCCTTCCAGAGCGAGGTGCGCGGCTTCATCGCCAAGAATCTCACCGAGGAAATGAAGCGCGCGACCGCGCTGACGCCATCGGTGTTCTCCGATCCCGACATCGGCATGGCCTGGCAGCGCGCGCTGCACGCCCAAGGCTGGGGCGCGCCGGGCTGGCCGGTCGAATATGGCGGCCCCGACTGGACGCCGGCGCAGCGCTGGATCTTCGAGACTGAATGCGCCCGCGCCGGCGTGCCCAACGTCAACGTGATGGGCGTGAAGATGGTCGGGCCCGTCATCATCGGCTTCGGCAGCCCCGAGCAGAAGAATTTCTACCTGCCGCGGATTCTCTCCGGCGAGGATTATTGGTGCCAGGGCTATTCCGAGCCGGGCTCCGGCTCAGATCTGTCGTCCCTCAAGACGCGCGCGGTGCGCGACGGCGACGACTACATCATCAACGGCACCAAGATCTGGACCACGCACGCCCATCACGCCAACCGCATGTTCGCGCTGGTGCGCACCAGCGATGGGCCGCGGCAGCAGGACGGCATCAGCTTCATCCTGATCGACATGAAGACGCCGGGCATCACCATCCGTCCCATCCTCACCATCGGCGGCGACCACGAGGTCAACCAGGTGTTCTTCGACGACGTCCGCGTGCCCGTCGCCAACCGCGTCGGCGAGGAAGGCAAGGGCTGGACCTACGGCAAATATCTGCTCGAGTTCGAGCGCGGCGCGGGCATCGCCTCGGCCAAGCTGCGCGAAGGATTGAAGGCGGTTGCCGATCTTGCCGAGTCCGACCTCACGGGCCGCGCCATCGACAGCCCCGACATCGCGACGCGGATTGCCGAGGTCGAGGTCGACATCGACGCGCTCGAGATGACGGAGCTGCGCGTGCTCTCGGCACTCCAGACCGGCCAGAATCCCGGCGCGGTGTCGTCGATCCTGAAGCTGCGCAACAGCGAGATCCGCCAGGCCGTGACGCGGTTAGGGGCCGACGTGATCGGCCATGACGCCCTCGCCGTCGAGCCGATGCGCCCGCTCTACAAGCTCAACCACGAGCCGGCGACCCCTGAGGAGATGCTGACGGTGATGCCGGAATATCTCAACGGCCGCGCCTACACCATCTTCGGCGGCACCTCGGAGATCCAGCGCGACATCATCGCGAAGATGATGCTGGGGATTTGACGGGCGGGCTGGCGTGGATAGAGCCACTCGCTCGGTGTCGTCCCCGCGAAGGCGGGGACCCATAACCACAGGAAGATGTGGTTATGGGGACTCGGAGTTGCCAGCTTCGCACGACAACCACTTCCTGTGGTTATGGGTCCCGGGCTCGCGCTTTGCGCGCCCCGGGACGACGAGCTGAGTTTGGTGCAATAGCCTGCGCAACAGCTAGCGCACCTATCCCGCCGCCTTCGCGTCCCGGATCGCCTGCCAGATCTTCTGCGGCGTCAGGGGCGTGTTCAGCTGGGTGATGCCGAGCTCGGCGAGCGCGTCCATCACGCCGTTGGTGACGCAGGGCGGGCCGCCGATGGCGCCGGATTCGCCGCAGCCCTTGGCGCCGAGCGGATTGGTGCGGCAGGGCGCGGAATCATCCAGCGTCACTACGATCGGCGGCACGTCGTCCGCGCGCGGGATGCAGTAATCCTGGTAGCTCGCCGTCAGCAGCTGGCCGTCGGCATCATACGACACGCCTTCATACAGCGCCTGGCCGATGCCTTGCGCGACGCCGCCATGGATCTGGCCGGTGACCAGCATCGGGTTCACGGCGACGCCGACGTCGTCGACCGTGGTGTAGCGCACGACCTTGGAGACGCCGGTCTCGGGGTCGATCTCGACCTCGCAGATATGCGTGCCGTTCGGCCAGCTGGGACCATCGACCTCGCCTTCGGAATCGACGCTGAGCCTGGCGCCGCTCTCCTTCTCGGCGAGATCGAACAGGCTGATGCGGCGGTCGGTGCCGACCACGGTGAGCATGCCGCCCTGATATTCGATATCCTCGACCGAAGTCTCCAGCACGTTCGCGGCCTTCTCGCGCGCCTTCTGGATCAAGTCATTCGAGGAGACCGCAACCGCGGTGCCGCCGACGAACAGCGAGCGCGAGCCGACGCTGCCGAAGCCCATGGCGAGATCGGTGTCGCCCTGGACCACGTCGATCTTGTCCATGGCAATGCCAAGCGTGTCGGAGATCATCTGGGTGTAGGTGGTCTGCAGCCCCTGCCCCATCGCCATGGTGCCGGAATGCAGCACGACGCGCCCTTGCGAGGTCGCGTGCAGGCTGACCTTCTCGGTGTGAGCGCGGCCGCCGGTCCACTCGATGTAGGAGGTGAGTCCGCGGCCGTAGAGCAGGCCCTTCTTCTTCGCCGCCTTCTTGCGCGCTGCAAAGCCGTCCCAGTCGGCGAGCTTCACGGCGCGGTCGAGCATGTGCGCGAAGGCGCCGGAATCGTAGACCTGGCCGGCCGCATTGGTGTAGGGCAGCTGCGCCGGCTTGATGTAATTGGCCTTGCGGATCGCGCGCGGGTCCATGCCGATTTTTCGCGCAGCGGCGTCGAACAGGCGCTCGACGATGAACACCGCCTCGGGGCGGCCGGCGCCACGATAGGCCCCGACCGGCGCGGTGTGGGTCATCACCGACTTCACCTCGAAATGCACCAGCGGCAGATCGTAGACGCCGGTCTGCACGAATGGCCCGAGCACCAGCGGGATGATGTTGGCCGCGCCCGAGGAATAGGCCCCGGTGCAGCCGATCGACTTGACGCGATAGGCCAGCACCTTGCCCTTGTCATCCAGCGCGAAGGACGCCGTGGACGTGAGATCACGGCCGTGGGTACCGCCGACGAACTCGTCGGTGCGGTCGCCGCGCCAGCGGATCTTCTTGTTCAGCTTGGTCGCGGCATAGGCGACGATGCCGTCCTCGGGATAGAGATTGGTCTTCTGGCCGAAGCCGCCGCCGATGTCGCCGACCAGCACGCGGACACTGTCCTTGGGACGCTTCAGCACGGCTTCCGCCAGCACGTCGCGGGTCGAGGCCGGCGTCTGCGACTGCACGTGCAGCAGGAGACGGCCGGACTTCTTGTCGATCTCGGCAATGGTCGAGCGCGGCTCCATCGCGGACGGAACGAGACGCTGGCTGACGATATCGAGCTCGACGGTGTGCGCCGCCTTGGCAAAGGCCTCGTCGACCTTGGCGGCATCGCCGTAGCTCATGGCGCCGACGATGTTGTCGGGCGCCTCCGGCCACACCACGGGCGCGCCTGATTTCACCGCCTCGACGGGATCGACCACCGCGGGCTGCACATCGTATTCGACCGCGATCGCCTCGGCCGCGCTCTGCGCCTCCACGCGCGAGGAGGCCACCACCGCGGCCACGGCCTCGCCGGCATAGCGGACGACCTCATGGGCGAGCAGCCGGCGCGGCGGCACGGTCATCGGCTTGCCGTCCGGGCGCTTGAAGATGTTCAGCGTCGGGATGGTGCCGATGTCGTCCTTGACCAAGTCCGCGCCGGTGTAGATCGCGGCAACGCCCGGCATCGAAGCCGCGGCGCTGGTGTCGATCGAGACGATCTTGGCGTGGGCGTGCGGCGAGCGCAGCACGTGCAACCACAGCGCGCCGTCGGCCGGCTTATCGTCGATGAACTGTCCCTTCCCGGTGAGCAGCCTCTGGTCTTCCAAACGCTTGACGGGCTGCCCCGCTCCGAAACGCAAATTGCCGGGAAGAATGTTCATTCCGCTGTATCCTCGAGATCGGGAAAAACGACGGCGGCGGTTTTAACCGATTTTGCGCGCCAGACAACCGAGCCCCGGCACATCTGCGATGCGCGTCAGAGCCCCTTGCAGGGGCGGATTGGGCGGCTAGGACCTGTCGATATCGACAATGCTCACATTCACGTCACGGGTGTCCGAGCCGCGCTTGACCGTGAGCCGAACGGTCTTTCCGGCCCCGGCCTGCTCGAGCGCATCGGTCAGGTCGGCAAGGCGCCGCACCGGCTTGCCTTCCACCGCGGTGATGATGTCTCCGACCGCTCCCGTGGAAAAGTTGACGCCGCGAATCCCCGCCCGCTCGGCAGGACTGCCGGGGGCCGTCCGCACCACGATCACCCCTTCGACAGCAAGCCGGGTCGACACATCCTCGCCGGCGGCCACGATGCCGATGCCCGGCGTCGGCACGCGGCCGTTGCGGATCAGCTCGGGCACGATCCGGTTCACGACATCGACCGGCACCGCGAAGCCGATGCCGGCGTTCGATCCGGAGGGCGAGATGATCGCAGTCGTGACGCCGATCAGCCGGCCGGCGGAATCCAATAGCGGCCCGCCCGAATTGCCGGGATTGATCGCGGCATCGGTCTGGATGACGTTCGCGATCTCCCGGCCGCCATGGGTCGGGAGCCGGCGCTTGAGCGCGCTGATGATGCCGGAAGTCATCGACTGATCCAGCCCGAAGGGATTGCCGATCGCGAAAGCGGATTGTCCGACTTTCAGGTCGCTCGAACTGCCGAGAGCGATCGGCGCTGGAAGCTGGCGCACGCTGCGGATGCGCAACACCGCGAGATCGTAATTGGGCGCCGTGCCGACCAGGTCGACCTGGGCCACCTCACCCGAGGCAAAGCGCACGGCGATCTCGCCGCCATTGGCGACAACATGATTGTTCGTCACCAGGTGGCCGTCGCGGTCCCAGACAAATCCCGTGCCGGAAGCACCGCCGCCGGCCTGGCTCTCCTCGCCCATGAGGGGACTTGCCGCCGACTTGGCCGCAACCTGAACGACCGACGGCGATACGCGCTCGAAGATGTCGATGGTTGCCTTCTCGCCGTCCCACAGCGGCCCGCGCTGCTCGACGGCACGTGCGGAGGGCGCGGCCCATGGGACATACGAGACGGGGACATGCAGGATCTTCGCGGCCGTGACCGCGACCAGCAGGGCGGCGAAGGCTGCCGCGGCAATCGCATAGCGACGATTCATTGGGTGATCACCGTGTCTTGTGCTGAATGCGGGCTGTGAGATGCACATGCATGAAGTGGCAGGATCTCGCTTACGCAGCAACGTCGCAAACGCGCGGAAGTTTCTCGGTCAGGTATGGACCATTTTGCGCCCGGCACGGATGCCGGGGCATATTGCCGCGTGGCGAGCTATTCCAGCTCGCGCAGCGCCGTTTCCACGATTTTGCGCGCATCCGCCGTCAGTGGCGCCTGCGGCGGGACGGGGCCGCCGACGTCATAGCCCTGGATCGCAAGGCCGGCCTTGATGCACGCCGCGAGATTGAAACGGGCGAAGGCTTCGTTGATCCGCCACAGCCGCCGCTGCAGCGCCATGGCCTCGTCCCAGCGGCCGGCCGTGCATAGATCGTAGAGCATCACGCTCTGGCGCGGGATGATGCAGGCAGGTCCCGCCATCCAGCCGCGGCCGCCGATCAGCATCACCGCCGCCGGAATGTGGGCGGAGGCGGAGAACACGCGCAAGGAGTCCCCGCAGCGGTTCATGATCGAGAGCAGCCGACCGGTGTTGGTCGAGGCATCCTTGATGTAGCCGATGCGCGGATGCTCGGCGAGGCGCGCGATGACGTCGAGCGTGAGATCGGAGCGCTGGAATTGCGGATTGGTGTAGATGACGACGGGAATGTCGACGGCATCGGCAATGGCGCGGAAATAGGATTCGACCTGCGCATCGGCCAGGGGGAAATACGCCTCCAAAATCGCAAGGATGCCGTCGGCCCCACACTTCTGGCAGGCTTTCGCCTGCGCCACCGCATCCGCCGTTGCGGTCGAGGCGACGCCGGCGATAACAGGCACGCGCCCCTGCGCGGCCTCAATCGTGGTCTGCACGACCGCCATGCGTTGCGCGGCGTTCAGGTAAGCGAATTCGCCGGTCGAGCCCAACGGCGTCAGCCCGTGCACGCCGGCGCCGATCAGGTCGTCGCAGAGTTTTGCCAGCACGTTGGTTCGCACCGTGCCGTCGGCATCGATGGGCGAGACGAGATACGGAAAGACACCGTGGAATTCGGACATGCGGCGCGGATCCCGGTCGATTGGTTTGCGGCTGACGGCTATTACCAATGCCGGCGCCGGCGATCAAACCCTGAGCAGACGCACCCGCGTGCCCCAGGGATCGATCGCCTCCACCCCGTCCGCAAGCGCCGTGACCTTCACACCGCCTTTGCGCAGCCGTTCTTCCTGCGCGGCGAGCAGCTCCGGCTTCGCCATCACCAGCGAGAACCAGGCAAGACCGGTCGTGGACTCGTCGCGCTGGCCGGCGCCCTGGCTCTGCCAGACATTCATGCCGAGGTGATGGTGATAGCGGCCCGACGCCAGGAACGCGGCGCCGCTGCGGCGACGAGTCGGGTCGAGGCCGACGGTGCCGTGATAGAAGCTCTCGGCCTGGGCGAGATCGCCGACGCGCAGATGCATGTGGCCGATGCGCATTCCGTCCGGCGCCTTGGCATAATCGGGAACGCGCGTATTGGTGAGCGACAACAGGTCGGGAATGTTGAGCTCGTCGGTCGCCATCTTCACGCTACCCTCGCTCCATTGCCATTGCGAGGGGTCGCGGTCGGCATAGACCTCGATGCCGTTGCCTTCGGGGTCGTCGAGATAGACGGATTCGGAGACGAGATGATCGGCAAAGCCCGACAACGGCACGCGGTGCGAGGCGGCATGAACCAGCCAGCGCGCCAGATCCTTGCGGGTCGGCATCAGGAAGGCGGTATGGTAGAGGCCTGCGGCGCTGCGCGATTCAATCGCGGCTTCGGGACGGGCCTCCAGCACCAGCAGCGTGAGGCCTGATGTGCCGAGCTTGGCTGTGGCCGCCGAGCGCTCCATCACGGTGAGCCCGATCACATCGCGGTAATAATCTGCGACTTTGTCGAGGCTCTTCACCCGCAGCGTCACCATGCCGACCCGCATCGGCGTACGGCTGGCAAAGGTGGGGCCGCCGCCCTGCGCTGTGCCCTCGGCACGGGCCGCGGCTGCGGCGGCCATGGCGAGCGAGGTGGCGCCGGCGAGCTGCAGCAGGGTGCGGCGGGTCAAGTCGATGGTCATCGGTCGGGCTCGCTGGAAATCCTCGAGGCCAAATGGCCCAATTTTGGGATTGCTACACGTTCCCGTGAGGCGCTCCCAATCACATGTTCGTCGGTCGCGGTCTTGCGGAGGCCGTCCTTGTCCTGGCCACCCGGCCAGTTTCGCAATCGCCCGCGGCATCCCAGATTGAGGACAACTTACGGGAGCCCGCCATGACTGATCTTAGTCCCCTGTCCTCACTGTCCTCCGCGCTCGCGGACATTGTGGCGCGCACCGCGCCGTCCGTCGTCTCCGTGCATTCGCATCGCTCTCGCGCGACCGGCTTTGCCTGGAAGCCCGGCCTGATCGTCACCGCCGACGAGGCGCTGGCCGACGAGGGGGCAGTCGAGATCGCCCTTGCGGACGGCGGCACCGCGTCCGCCACGATCGTCGGCCGCGACCATACGACCGATATCGCGCTGTTGCGCACGGAGGCCGCCATCGCACCGGTCAAGCTCGCCGCAACCGTCCCGCCACTGGGCGCATTGTCGATCGTGGTCGCGACCAACCGGGAGACACCGAGCGCGGCGCTCGGGCTGGTGTCGGCGTCCGGAAAGAGCTGGCGTTCCTTGCGCGGCGGCGACATCGACTCGCGGATTGAGCTCGATGTCCGCCTGCGTGGCAGCCAGCAGGGCGGGCTCGCGCTCGACGCGTCGGGCGAAGCCTTCGGCATGGCCGTGCTCGGACCGCGGCGGGTGCTGGTGATCCCGACGGCGACGATCGAGCGTGTCGCGCCGCAGCTCGAGGCGCGCGGCCGCATCGCGCGCGGATATCTCGGCCTCGGACTGCAGCCGGTGCGGCTCGACGAGGGCATCGGCGCAATGGTGATGAACGTCGACAAGGCCGGGCCTTCGGCCGCGGCCGGCATCCGCCAGGGCGACGTGATCGTGGCGGTCAACGGCCAGAAGTTGTCGGGCGTGCGCGAGCTGTCGCGAACGCTGGGACCTGCAAGCGTCGGCGCGGAGGTCGACGTCGCCGTGCACCGTGGCGGCGAGCCGGTCAGCTTCAAGGTCACGGTCGGCGAAAGGCCGGAGGCGTGAGCGAGGACAAGACGGCCGAGATCGTATTGTCGCTGGAGATCGACGACCCCACACTCGCCGATCGCCTCGCGGCCCTGCTCGGCAATGTCGCCGGGCTTCGCCTCGCCGCGCCCGGCGAGCAGGCCGCCGCGACAATCATAGCCCGCGATCCGCGCATCAGCCCTGCGGACATCGCGCTGACGCAGCGCGAGCTCGACGTGCTGGCGCTGATGGCCGAAGGCGCCTCCAACAAGATGATCGCCCGGCAGCTCGGCATCTCCGTGCACACCGTGAAATTCCATGTCGGCTCGTTGCTCGACAAGCTCGACGCCACCGGCCGCACCGATGCGGTGGCGCATGCGGCGCGCCGCGGCGTGATCGAGCTTTGACAGCCCTAACGGCGCCGCTCAGCCGCTACACCCGCTTGCCGTTGTTCTTCTCCGCCGCGCGGCGCAGCGCTTCGGCGAGCGCGCCGCCGCCCGAAGATTCCTGCTTGCGCGGCGCAGACGACGTCATGCGGCTTGCGTTGCGCTGATTGTTGTCGCGCTGCATGCCGGGGGCGTCCTTCTTAGGCCCGACCTCGTCGTCGAGGCGTAGCGTCAGCGAGATGCGCTTGCGGGCCACCTCGAAGTCCAGCACCTTCACCTTGACGATGTCGCCGGGCTTCACCACCTCGCGCGGGTCCTTGATGTAGGTCTTCGACATCGCCGAGATGTGCACGAGGCCATCCTGGTGCACGCCGATGTCGACGAAGGCGCCGAAGGCGGCGACGTTTGTCACGGTGCCCTCGAGGATCATGCCCTTCTTGAGATCCTTGATCTCCTCGACGCCTTCCTTGAACACCGCCGCCTTGAACGCAGGGCGCGGGTCGCGACCGGGCTTTTCCAACTCGCGAAGGATGTCGGTGACGGTCGGCAGACCGAAGGTCTCGTCGACGAAATCCTTCGGCTTCAGCGTGCGCACGACGTCGCTGTTGCCGATCAGCGCCTTGATGTCGCTCCTGGTCGCTTCGAGAATCCGGCGCACCACGGGATAGGCTTCTGGATGCACGCCGGAGGCATCGAGCGGATCCTCGCCGCCGAGGATACGCAGGAAGCCCGCGCACTGCTCGAACGCCTTCGGCCCGAGCCGCGGCACGTCCTTGAGCGCCTTGCGCGACTTGAACGGGCCGTTGGCGTCGCGATGCGCCACGATGCTCTGGGCAAGGCCGGAGCCGACGCCCGACACGCGCGCCAGCAGCGGCGCGGAGGCGGTGTTGACGTCGACGCCGACCGCGTTCACGCAATCCTCGACCACGGCGTCGAGCGATTTGGCGAGCTTGGCCTGGCCGAGGTCGTGCTGATACTGGCCGACGCCGATCGCCTTCGGCTCGATCTTGACGAGCTCGGCGAGCGGGTCCTGCAGGCGCCGCGCGATCGACACCGCGCCGCGCAGGGTGACGTCGAGGCCGGGCAGCTCCTCCGAGGCGAAGGCCGAGGCCGAATAGACGGACGCGCCGGCTTCCGACACCACGATCTTGTTCATCTTCAGCTCAGGCAGACCCTTGACCAGCTCGGTGGCGAGCTTGTCGGTCTCGCGCGAGGCGGTGCCGTTGCCGATCGCGATCAGCTCGACGCGGTGCTTGATTGCGAGCCGGCCGAGCGTCGCCAGCGACTCGTTCCATTGCCGCTGCGGCTCGTGCGGATAGATCGCGGTGGTGTCGACCACCTTGCCGGTGGCATCGACGACGGCGACCTTCACGCCGGTGCGGTAGCCGGGATCGAGCCCCATGGTGACGCGGGTGCCGGCGGGCGCGGCCAGCAGGAGGTCACGCAGGTTCGAGGCGAACACGCGCACGGCCTCGGTCTCGGCCGAATTCCACAGCCGCATGCGCAGATCGATATTGAGATGCACCTGGATCTTGGTGCGCCAGGCCCAGCGCACGGTATCGATCAGCCAGCGGTCGCCGGGACGCTTGAGATCGGCAATGCCGAACCGCTTCATGATCTTCAACTCATAGGCGCTCGGCACGCCCGGCGGCGGCGCCTCGGCCTCGGGCTGAATTTGCAGGTCGAGAATTTCTTCTTTCTCGCCGCGGAACATCGCGAGGATGCGGTGCGAGGGCAGTTTTGTCAGCGGCTCGGAGAAATCGAAATAGTCGGCGAACTTCTCGCCCTCGGTCTTCTTGCCGTCGCGCACCTTGGAGGCCATGCGCGCATTGGTCCACATCTCCTCGCGCAGGGCGCCGATCAGATCGGCGTCCTCGTCGAAGCGCTCGACCAGGATGGCGCGGGCGCCGTCGAGCGCGGCAGCGGCGTCAGCGACGCCCTTCTCGGCGTTGATGAAGCCTTCGGCGACCACCTTCGGATCATTGCCGGGCTCAGCCATAAGCTGATTGGCGAGCGGCTCGAGGCCGGCTTCCTTGGCGATCTCCGCCTTGGTGCGGCGCTTCGGCTTGAACGGCAGATAGATGTCCTCCAGGCGGGCCTTGCTGTCAGCGGCCATGATGGTGGCTTCCAGCGCGGCGTCGAGCTTGCCCTGCTCGCGAACCGATTCGAGGATGGCCTTGCGGCGGTCCTCGAGCTCGCGCAGGTAAACCAGGCGCTCCTCCAGAGTGCGCAATTGCGCGTCGTCGAGCGCACCGGTCGCTTCCTTGCGGTAGCGGGCGATGAAGGGAACCGTGGCGCCGCCGTCGAGCAGCGTCACCGCCGCCTCGACCTGCTCGGCGCGAACCCCAAGCTCCTGCGCAATTTTCTGGTTGATGTTTGCCACGCGAGATTCCCTACAATCCAAGCACGCGGGCGCAGGGGCGAACCACCGGCCGCGGGACGCCGCTTATGGACCAACCAAGGTTGATTCATCAAGGTGCGGTGCGCAACCGTCGACAGAGGATTTTTGCCCGACCGATGCGATCTCGCCACATTCGTGGGGGCGCGGCGACTTGACATCGGCCCCGCGTTCCGCGCCTGCTTGCTCCCGCCGGGCCAATGAACTCTCCGCACGAGGACCAATCATGCGTACCACATCGGTCGGCGTCTTCAGGATCGCCACCACGGGACCCGGCGACGTCTCCGGCCTGATGGACTTGATCGGCTCCGGCGCGATCGATCCCGACTCGATCCTTGCCGTTCTCGGCAAGACCGAGGGCAATGGCGGCGTCAACGATTTTACCCGGGAATACGCGGTGGCCGCGCTCTGCACGGCGCTGGCGCCCAAGCTCGGCCTGTCGGCGGAGGCCGTCGAGCAGCGTATCGCCTTCGTGATGTCCGGCGGCACCGAGGGCGTACTCAGTCCGCATCTTACGGTGTTCACACGGAGCGAGGCCGAGCGCCCGGCAGGCCTGTCCGGCAAGCGCCTCAGCATCGGCATGGCGCACACGCGGGACTTCTTGCCCGAGGAGCTCGGCCGCGCCGCGCAGATCGCCGAGACAGCGAAGGCCGTGCAAGCCGCCATGGCCGATGCCGGCATCAACGATCCCGCGGACGTTCATTTCGTGCAGATCAAATGCCCGCTGCTGACCAGCGAGCGCGTTGCGGCGGCAAACGCCCGCGGCAACACAACGGCAACGACAAACGCTTACGGCTCGATGGCCTATTCGCGCGGTGCGTCCGCGTTGGGCGTTGCGGTCGCGCTCGGCGAGATCAGTTCCAACGTCGGCGACGAGGACGTGCTGCGGCGCTATGATCTGTTCTCCAAGGTGGCCTCGACCTCGTCGGGGATCGAGCTGATGCATAACGTCGTCATCGTGCTCGGCAATTCGGCGTCATCGGTAAGTGACTATGTGGTCGGGCATGGCGTGATGGAGGATGCGATCGACGCTGCGGCGGTGCTATCGGCGTTGAACAGTGTCGGGCTCGGCGCGGCGCCGCAAACCACCGCGGGCCGCACGCTCGTCAACATCTTCGCCAAGGCTGAGGCCTCGCCGGACGGCACCGTGCGCGGCTTCCGCCACACCATGCTTGAAGACACTGACATCAGCTCGACACGCCACGCCCGCGCAGCGGTCGGCGGCCTGATCGCGGGCCTTGCTGGCACCGGCGCGGTCTACGTGTCCGGCGGCGCCGAGCATCAGGGGCCGGCCGGCGGCGGCCCGGTTGCAGCGATCGCACGACTGTCGGATTGATAGCCGGCAGCCCGACCTCTCCGCCGGGCGCAACCCTGCCCCTCGTGGCGCCTCGGTTGATTCACGCGGGCCGTTGCGAAAAAGGTGACGCCGCGACCTTAAGGGGATTTGACTTCATGACTTTGCCGATGAGCTGGAATGAATGGGCACAGCACGATGGCGTCGCGCTGGCGGGGCGCGTTCGCAAGGGCGAGCTGACGGCGAAGGAGCTGGCGCGCCAGGCCGCCGCGGGCGTTGCCAAAGTCAATCCAGCGCTGTCCGGCGTGGTCGAGCTGTTCGAGGACGTGATCGCCGATCCCGCCAAGGACGGCGCCAATCTCGCAGGTCCGTTCGCCGGCCTGCCCTTCCTGATGAAGGACCTCGGGCCGACCATGAAGGGCCGGCTGCAGGAGATGGGCTCGCTCTTGATGCGCGGCAATCGCGCCAGCGCCGATACGTTCCTTACCGGCAAATTCCGTCAGGCGGGGCTCAACCTGATCGGTCGCACCACGACGCCAGAATTCGGCGTGTGCTCGTCGGCCGACAATCCTGCCGTCTACGTCACGCGCAATCCCTGGAATACGGACTACACCACCTGCGGCTCATCGGCAGGCAGCGCCGCGATGGTGGCCGCGGGCGTGGTGCCGATCGCGCATGCGACCGACGGCGGCGGCTCGATCCGCATTCCCGCCGGCGTCAACGGCAATATCGGCCTGAAGGTCTCGCGCGGCGTGTTTTCGCTCGCGCCGCACATGTCGGACCTGACCGGCCTCGTCTCGATCCAGGGCTGCCAGTCGCGCTCGGTGCGCGACACTGCCGCCTTCGTCGATCATGCGCGCGGGCCTGCGCCCGGCGAGTTCATGCCGTTCTGGACCACGGCGCAGCCTTATTGCGAGATGATCAAGCGCGATCCCGGCAAGCTTCGCATCGCGCTGTCGCACACATGGGGCAATTACACCGCGGCGCCCGAGCTCGCTGCCGAGCTGGAGAAGGCCGGACGCTTCCTCGAAGGCCTCGGCCACCACGTCGACTATGCGCTGCCGGAGATCGACCTCCCGGCCGCCTTCGAGGCGCAGACCACCTGCTACATCTCGAACTTTGCGGTGGTGATCTCCAACATGCTCGCCGCGCGCGGACTGGAAAAGCCGCCGGAGGATCTGATCGAGCCCATGAACATCCGCATCTGGGAAGTCGGGCGCCACACCAGCTTTGCCGAGCGGGCGAAGATGCAGGCCGTGTTCAACACGACCTCGCGCGGCTTCGGCAGCTTCTTCGAGCAATGGGACGTGATCCTGACGCCGATCACGGCGCTGCCGACGCCGAAGGTCGGCACCAGGGAATATCTCACCATCTCGGACAATCCTGATGTGCGCGACTGGTTCGAGAATCTCTGGCGCTTCTTCGCCTTCACGCCGCTCGCCAATCTCTGCGGCATGCCGGCGATCTCGATGCCGATGGCATCGCAAGACCACGGCCTGCCGCTCGGCATCCAGGCCATCGCCAAGCAGGCCAATGACGGCCTCCTGCTGCAGCTCGCCGCCCAGATCGAGCGCACGCTCGACGGCAAGTGGAACGGCGGCAAGAAACCGAAGGTGCATGTAGGCTAACTAGAGCGTGATGAGATCAGTTCGATCGCTACGGCGGAGGTGCACTCCCTCTCCCGCTTGCGGGAGAGGGCTGGGGAGAGGGTGTTTCCGCGATGGGACAATCCCCTAGAGGAGAAAGCCCTCACCCGCGCCTTCGGCGCGACCTCTCCCGCAAGCGGGAGAGGTTGCAGCGAGCCCGTGGCATGGATCTCGCTTTAGCAAGTGTGCGATCGCATCGATACGCGATCGCAACAGCCTCAGTTCTTGACCGCCGGTATCTCCTCCGCCACCGGCTGCTTCTGACCCTGCTGATACATCGCGAGCGCCTTTTCGAGGGCTTCGCGCAGTGCCAGTGCTGCGGCGACACTGCAACGCAGATGCGCGGTCTGGACCACGTCGACCCTGACGGCAGCGCCGACCGGCATCAACAGGTTTGCGGCAAGCTCGATCTGGATCGCGCCGTTGTGGTGACCGAAGCAGGATGCGCCGTCGAAATAGATGATCGGCGCCCGCTCGGCGCTGGAGGTGGAAATGGTGACGGGCCCCTGGGCGGTCGAGGGCGTTTCGGGGTCGGCCATGGGCGCTCCTTGCAGTTCATCGACGAACGAAGCGCCCACCATCGACGCTTCGGCGCGCCCTGTCGAGACCAAACCGTCCCATGCGGGGCTCATTCGGGATTTTGCGCGAGGCCCGACACTGGTCTAGAAGGTCCCCATGAGCACCACGCCGACCACGCTTGCCTTCGAGGAACTCGCCGAGGCCATCAAGGGCCGCCGCTCCGATTACGGCCATATCAGCGGGCTCCAGCTCGACCGGTTCGCACCTGGCGAGGCTTGGTCCAGCCTGCCCTATCGACCGGTCTTCGTCGGCGACACCGCGACCGGCGTGCTGCATGGCGGCGTCGTCACCGCGATGCTGGACGAGAGCTGCGGCATGGCGGTGCAACTTGCGCTCGACGGCACCCGCGCGATCGCGACCCTGGATCTGCGCATCGACTACCAGAAGCCGGCAACGCCCGGCCTCGACATCAAAGCGCATTCGGTCTGCTACCGCACCACGCGCTCGATCGCCTTCGTGCGCTCCACCGCCTATCAGGAGTCCGAGGACGATCCGGTCGCGACCGCGACCGCCTGCTTCATGATCGGCGCCAACCGCACCAACATGCTCGCCGACCGCCGGATGGATGCGCGCAGCATCCCGACGCTGGAGGCGCCGGAGGATCCGGACGGGCCCTTTGCGCGCAGCCCGTTCGCGCGCGCGCTCGGCATCCGCGTCAACGATGACGGCACGCTGACGATGCCGTTCTCGCCGCAGATCATCGGCAATCCGATCCTGCCGGCGATCCATGGCGGCATGACGGGCGCCTTCCTCGAGACCACCGCCATCATCGGCGTGGCGCGGGAGCTCGGCGCTAGCGCACCGCCCAAGCCGATCGGCCTCACCGTCAACTACTTGCGCTCCGGACGCGCGCTCGACACGTTTGCCGACGTCTCGATCGTGAAGCAGGGCCGACGTATCGTCGCCTTCGAGGCGCGGGCCTGGCAGGACGATGCGACGAGGCCGATCGCCACCGCTTTCGGTCACTTCATGCTGCGTCCGACGCCTGGAAGTGACGAGGAATAAGCCCATTTTGACTTGACGGCCGCAGCTCCGGCCCCAACGATAGCGCGCCTTTCGCCAGAGGAATTGGATTGCGGCATCCGCTCGACATCGTTGCCATGTTCGCCGCACTCTGGCTGCTGGCATCGATGGTGCTCGACACGCTGACGCCGAAGGAGCTGACCGCGATCATGATCGGCATCGCGATCGGCCCGGCCATCGTCATCACCGCCGTGTTCTATTACCTGCGGTGCCCGCGAACGGATTTTGCGGTGATGTTCGCAGCGCTGTGGCTGATCTCCGATATCGCCATCGCCCTCATCTCGCCGAAGCAGCTGCCGCATTTCCTGATCGCGCTCGGCTTTCTGCCGGCGATGCTGATCGGCATCGTGCTGCACTGGCAGACGTTCACCTCTCCTCGGCGGGGAGAGGTGAACCACCGCGCCGGCTGATATCACCGCGGCAAGAGATTCGTCTTCGCGAGGTCCAGCACCTCGTCGCCGCGGCCGTTCATCACCGCACGCAACACCCAGAGGCTGAAGCCCTTCACCTGCTCGGCCGTGATGGTCGGGGGCATCGACAGCTCCTGCTTGGCGGTGACAACATCGAGCAGCGCCGGCCCATTGTGCGCCAGCATCTCTTTCATCGCGCCCGGAAGCTCGCCGGGATCCTCGACGCGCTTGGCAGAGATGCCCATCGCGCGCGCCATCGCGGCGAAATCCGGGTTCTCCAGGTCGACATTTGTGTCGACGAAGCCCGCCGCCTTCATCTCCAGCGCGACGAAGCCGAGCACGCCGTTGTTGAAGACGACCACCTTCACCGGCAGCTTCTCCTGCGTCAGCGTGATCAGGTCGCCCATCAGCATGGTGAAGCCGCCGTCGCCGGAGAGCGAGATGACCTGGCGTCCGGGCTGCGCCGCTTGCGCCCCGATCGCCTGCGGCATGGCATTGGCCATCGAGCCGTGAACGAAGGAGCCGATCAGCCGGCGGCGGCCGTTCATGTCGAGATAGCGCGCCGCCCACACCGTCGGGGTGCCGACATCGGCGGTGAAGACGGCATCGTCGGAGGCATGGTCGCTGATGACCTTGGCGAGATATTGCGGATGGATCGGCTTGGCTCCGGGCGTGCCCTTGGCGAGCGAATCGAGGCCCTCGCGGGCTCTCTTGTAATGCGCGACGGCGTCGTCGAGATGCTTGCGCTGCGTCTTCGTCTTGAGCAGCGGCAGCAGCGCCTCGATGGTGAGCTTGACGTCGCCGACGAGACCGAGGTCGATCCTGCAGCGCCGTCCCAGATTTTCCGGACGGATGTCGATCTGCGCGATCTTCGCATCATCAGGAAAGAACTGCTTGTAGGGGAAGTCGGTGCCGAGCATCACCAGCGCATCGCAGGCGTGCATCGCGGCGTAGCCTGAGGAGAAGCCGATGAAGCCGGTCATGCCGACGTCGTAGGGGTTGTCGTATTCGACATGCTCCTTGCCGCCGAGCGCGTGCACGATCGGGCTTTTCAAGGTCTCGGCGAGCTGCATCAAAGGCGCGTGTGCGCCGGCGCAGCCGCGGCCGCAGAACAGCGTGATGCGTTCGGCGCCGTTGAGGAGATCCGCGAGCGCCTTCAGCTCATCCGCTTGCGGCACGACCTTCGGCGGAGCCAGTGCAAGGCCACGCGTCGTCGACAGCGCGCGCTTCGGAGGACTCCGGAACGCGACATCGCCGGGCATCGCGACGACGGCAACGCCGCGCAAGCCGACCGCCGCGCGAATTGCATTCTCCAGCACGAAAGGCAGCTGGCTCGGGTCCGACACCAGCTCGCAATAATGGCTGCATTCGCGGAACAGGTTTTGCGGATGCGTCTCCTGGAAATAGCCGCCGCCGATCTCGGCGGTCGGGATCTGCGCCGCGATCGCCAGCACGGGAACGCGGCTGCGATGCGCATCGAACAGGCCGTTGATCAGATGCAGATTGCCGGGGCCGCAGGAGCCCGCGCAGACCGCGAGGCTCCCGGTCATCTCGGCTTCGCCGGCCGCTGCGAAGGCCGCGACCTCCTCGTGGCGGACATGGATCCATTCGATCGTGCCGCGGCGACGCAGCGCCTCGGTGAGCGCGTTCAGGCTGTCGCCGACGATGCCGTAGATGCGCTTGACCCCGGCCTGTTCGAGCGTTGCCACGAACAGATCGGCCACGTTGTTGATCGCCATGTCGGTCTCCTGATTCAGCCAGTCGCATAACACGATGCGCGCATGTCGGCATCGCGCCACCATATGGCAGAATAGACCAAGTCAGGATTACGGCTAGTTTATTGTCGGCTCAATCTTTCTCAATTGCCCGATCGTAAGCGGCAATTGTCACCTCTGCGCGGGCTGCGACATCTGTTGCCGTCATGCCTGGCTTGTAGAGGCTGGAGCCGAGCCCGAAGGCGGTCACCCCGCCCTTGATGTACTCAACAAAATTCTGGTCGGAGACGCCGCCGACGGCGGCGATCATCACGCCTGCCGGCAGCACGGCACGGATCGCGGCGATGCCGGCAGCGCCGAGCACGCTCGCCGGAAAGAATTTCAGGCTCGACGCGCCCGCGCGCGCCGCCAGCAGCGCCTCGGTCGGCGAGAACACGCCGGGCATGGTCACCATGCGATGCTGGTGCGCGCGCGCCAGCACTTCGGTGTCGACATTGGGCGAGACCATCAGCCTGCCGCCGACATCGTTGAGACGATCGACATCTGCCGTCGTCAGCACCGTGCCGGCGCCGATCAACACGCCTGATGGCGCGAGCTTCACGGCAAGCGCGATCGAGCGGAACGGATCGGGTGAATTCAGGGGGATCTCGATCGCGGTCATGCCGGCCTCGACCAAGACGCCGACGATCGCTTCGGTCTCCTCAGGCTTGATGCCGCGCAGGATCGCGACCAGCGGCCGCTGCATCGGCGGAAAGGGAACGCTCATCTCTCGCAGTCCTTCTACTTCGTCCAGATCGCGGCTGCCGCCATCGAAAGGCCGCGGCGGACGGCTTCATCCGCATCGACCGGATTTGCTGTTACCGAGAGCGCCTCGAATGCCAGCCGATACAGCACCGCAAGCCGCCCCGCGGCAATCAGCTGGACGCCCGCTTGCGGCACGGTGCCGGAGAGCCCTGCCGCGAGCTCCACACCGATCAACGTGCCCGACAGCGTCTCACGCGCCGCTGCCGGCGTGCCGCCGAACAAGAGCTGTCGCGACCGTGCAGTGAACAGCAGGTTGGCGGCGAAGGCCGGAGCATCGAATGCGGCCTTTACGGCTGCCTTGAAGCTCGCGAAATCTTCGGCGTCATCAGCGCCGGCGACCGCGAGCGACAGGATCGTCTCGCGCGAGACGGCGCTGAACAGCTCGCCGGTCATGAAGGTGGAGAAGCGCTCGACCGTGCCGTCTTTCACCCGCACCCATTTCGAATGCGTGCCGGGCATGCAGACCAGCGCCTCGGCCGCGGCATCGAGGCCGAGCGCGCCGAGCAATTGCGTCTCCTCGCCGCGCATGACGTCCGGTGCCTTGGCATCGCGCTGGGCGATGCCCGGCAGGATGCGAATGTCGCGCGCCTCCCCCGGCACGCGCACGGCCTGTTTCAGGACGGCTGAGAGCTTTGCCGGCGTGTCGACGTAGCCGGCCTCGACCCAGCCGGTCTTGGCACCGGCCATGCCGCAGACCAGAACCGGCAGATGCGCGGGCGCTTCGACTACGGCCAGATGCGCTTGCAGCACGGCGGGAAAACCGGTCCTAGCCGCCGCCAGCATGCCCTCACCGCTGCGGCGCTCGGCCAGCACCTGACCGGCGCGATCGACCAGCCAGAGCCGGAAGCTGCTGGTGCCCCAATCCACCGCGACATAGGCGGGTTCGGTCATGTCAGGTCTCGTCCTCGTCTCATGGCCAAGACGCCGTCTCGCGACACATGAGACGATGTCCAGCAGGCTCCCGTCGAGATATCGGCTATTGCGCGGGCAAACCAGCCCTTTCTCTTCATTTTGAGGCTCCGCCGCGCTGGCACACCGCTTGCTCAAGGTTCATCACTCGACAAGGTTCATCACTCAACTCCGTCAACGCGCGACAAGACGCGTCAACATCAGATGAGGAAACCCATGGAGATCGGCTATTTCACGATGCCTTCGCATCCGCCGGAGTGCGGCCTCAAGGAAGGCAACGACTGGGACCTGCAGGTCATGCGCTGGCTCGACGAGCTCGGCTATCAGGAGGCCTGGGTCGGCGAGCACCACACCGCGCCCTGGGAACCCAATCCCACGCCGGACCTCCTGATCGCGCAGGCCTTGATGCAGACCAAGCGCCTGCGCATCGGGCCGGGCGGCTTCCTGCTGCCCTATCATCACCCGGCCGAGCTCGCCAACCGCGTCGCCATGCTCGACCATCTCTCCGAAGGCCGGCTCAATTTCGGCGTGGCGGCGAGCGGGCTGCCGAGCGACTGGGCGATGTTCAACGTCGACGGCATGAGCGGGCAGAACCGCGACATGACGCGCGAGGCGCTGGAGATCATCCTGAAGCTGTGGACCGAGCCGGCGCCCTTCACCCACAAGGGGAAGTACTGGACGGTGACCAAGCCAGACACGATGTTCGACTTCCTCAAGCCCCATATCAAGCCGCTGCAGGCGCCGCATCCGCCGATCGGCGTTGCCGGTCTGTCCAAGAACTCGGACACGCTCAAGCTCGCCGGCGAGCGCGGCTTCATCCCGATGAGCCTCAACCTCAACCCGGCCTATGTCTCGAGCCATTGGGACTCGGTCGAGATCGGGGCCGCCAAGACCGGCCGCAAGCCGAACCGCCAGGACTGGCGCCTGGTGCGCGAGGTATTCGTCGCCGACACCGACGAAGAGGCCTGGAAGCTCTCGACCGGCGACATGATGGGCCGGATGATGAGCGAGTACTTCCTGCCGTTGCTCGGGCATTTCGGCTTCAAGGATTATCTGAAGCACGCGCCCGATGTGCCAGACAGCGACGTCACGGTCGAATATTGCGCCAAGCGGAACTGGATCGTCGGCTCGCCCGCGACGGTCGCCGAGAAGATCGAGAAGATCTACGACGAGGTCGGCGGCTTCGGCGTGCTGCTCGTGTTCGGCTTCGACTACAAGCACAAGGCCGAGGCCTGGCACCACTCGCTCTCGCTGCTGAAGAACGAGGTGATGCCCCGCCTTGGGCATCTCGGCTCCGCGAAGAAGGCGGCTTGACGCAAGCATGATCCGGAAAAGTGCATAGCGGTTTTCCGAAGAGATCATGCTAGACTCTTGGCGCCGGGTGCGGCGCGATCGTGCCGCACCCGCTTCTATTCTGGGAGATTTCCGCGTGACGGTGGACGCGAAGGACTTCAAGCAGGCGATGCGCCAATGTGCCGGTGCGGTAGCGCTGGTCACGGTGGGCGCCGAGCACGGCAGGCGCACGGGGCTGACGGTGACCTCGGCCTGCTCGTTGTCGGACAAGCCGCCCTCGCTGATCGTCTGCGTCAACCGCAACGCCAGCGCCCATGCCCGCATCCGGGAGGAAGGTGCTTTCGCCATCAACTTCTTGCATGAGGATCACGCGCTGCTCGCCCTCACCTTCAGCGGCCAGAAGGGCGTCGACGGCGACGATCGCTTCGCCTTCGGGCAATGGACGCGTGGCGTGACCGGCGCACCGGTGCTGGCGGACGCGGTGGCCGCGTTCGACTGCGTGCTGGCGCAGGAGTTCGAGACAACGACGCATTCGATCTTCGTCGGCGAGGTCCGCAGCGCCTCGCATTCCGCTGCCGTCACGCCGCTGGTGTACTTGCGCAGCAATTTCCACACGCCACGAGAACTCCGCGAGAACGTGACGATCGGCGATCTCGACGCACGGCATCTGAGCTGGACGGATTTTTCGTAGGACGAGTGCTCGCTTTCTTCCTTCTCCCCTTGTGGGAGAAGGTGGCGCGAAGCGCCGGATGAGGGGTATCTCTCTGCAAACTCACCAGAGTCATACGCGGAGAGAGACCCCTCACCCGTCTCGCCGCGGCGCGGCGAGCCACCCTCTCCCACAAGGGGAGAGGGGAAGAAAGAGCTACTGCGCCGTCTCGATCTTCAACTGCTTGATCTTGCGATACAGCGTCGCGCGGCTGAGCTTCAGTGCGCGCGCGGCTTCCGTCACGCGGCCATCATGCTTACGTAGCGCCGCGACAATCGTCGCACGCTCGGCTGCTTCGAGATCAGGCTCCGTCCGTCCGCCAAACGGCGGCAGATCGAGATCGGCATCGGTGATGACGCCATCTTCCGCCGTGCAGCCGGCGAGCCGCAGCACGTGGCGGAGCTGGCGCATGTTGCCGGGAAACGGGTAGGCCGCGAGCTGCGACCATGCCTCCTCCGAGAGCCGGCAGCTCGGCGCCTCCTCGCGCGCGATCTGGCGGATGATGTCGTCGCGGTCGGCGCGCTCGCGCAAGGCGGGCAGGCGCACTTCGATGCCGCGCAGGCGAAAATAGAGGTCGGCGCGGAAGGCCCCCGCTTCCGCCATGCGGCCGAGATCGCGATGCGTGGCGCTGATCAGGCGAATATCGACGGTGACGGGCTTTAGCGCGCCGAGCGGCCAGACCTCGCGGTTTTCCAGAACGCGCAACAGGCGCGTCTGCAAGCCGATCGGCATGTCGCCGATCTCGTCGAGGAACAGCGTGCCGCCGTCGGCCTGCACGATCAGGCCCTTCGAGCCCTCGCGCCGCGCGCCGGTGAAGGCGCCCGCCTCGTAGCCGAACAGCTCGGCGTCGATCAGGCTTTCCGGCATCGCCGCGCAATTGAGCGCGACATAATCGTTGCGCGCGCGGTTGCTCGCACCGTGAATGGCCCGCGCGAACACGTCCTTGCCGACGCCGGTCTCGCCATGCAGCAGCACCGGCAGATTGTGGTCGCCGATGCTCCGCAGCCGTTTGACGCTTCGGATCAGGCCGGGGTCGCGGCCGGCGAGCCGGTGCAACGCATCAAAGCGATCGAGTTGCGCATCGCGGCGCGGCGCATGCGATCTCGCACGCAGGGGCGGAGCAACATGCCCCTGCCCCAACGGACGGCCGTCGCCATGGCGCAGCTCGACGATCTCGCCGCTGCCACGCGCAGCGTGATGGTCGAACTTGAGGTAGCACGACAGGTCGATGCCGGAGGCGATCATGCCGTCGGTGAGGCCGAGCAACGCACGCGCCGAGCGGCAGGCACCGACGATGCGGCGGTCGTCATCATAGGCGACGAGGCCGCTGCCGCCGTCACCGGGCACGGTGGCGATCCAGGCATTGCGGAAATGCCCGCGGAAGATCGCACCCTCCATCCGCCGCGTCGCCTCCATCGTCACCGCAAGTGCAAGCTGATGCGCGGCGCGCTCCAGATCCTCACGGCAGGAGGTGATGTTGACGGCGCCGGCGAGCCGGCCGACCGGATCGAACAGCGGCGCCACCGCGCAGGAGAACATGTGCCATTGCGCCCGAAAATGCTCGTCGCGATGCACCAGGATCGGCTTCTGCTCGGCCAGCGCGGTGCCGAGCCCATTGGTGCCCTCGCAAGCCTCGGCGAAGTTCGAGCCGGTGTAGATCTTCCAATCCAGAAACATCCTTGCATCGGCTTCGCCCGGCAGACGGCTGAACAGCATGGTCGCGTTGACATCGGCGAGATTGACGCAGTAGCCGGCGTCGTGCAGCACACGGGCGAGATCGTCGAGTTCGGGCGTGACGAGCCGGATCGTCTCCTCCATCGGCTCGGCGACATGGCGGATTTCGGCTTCGGTGAGCGTCTGCGGTGGGCCCTGGCGGGCGGGATCGAGCTTGTGGTTGACGAGGCAGCGCCGCCAGGAACTCGCAATCCGCGAGGAGGCATCGACGTCGGCCACATGATTGGCGACGGACAAGACACGGGCGACATGGTTCGAGGCCGAGAGGCTGGCCATCGCGGACGTCTCCACCCTGTATTATTGTGCAAAGTCTGGCAGCAAGGGCGGGGATGTCAATCGGGAACCGGGAAAGCAGCTATTGCTGCACCGCCCTCACCACGTGTCGATGCACGGCCGCTTCTTCGCCGTCCTCGGCTCGGGCTTCGGCACCGTGCGCAGACCGGCCATGATCCAGCGCCGCGTCTCGGCCGGGTCGATGACGTTGTCGATCTCGAACACGGAGGCGATCGAGACCGCCTTGCCGTTGGCATAGAGCTCGGCGACCTTGTTGCGGTAATAGGTCTCGCGCTCCTCGGGATCGGCGATCGCCTCCATCTCCTTGCGGAAGCCGAGGCGGACGTAGCCCTCCAGGCCCATGCCGCCGAACTCCCCGGTCGGCCAGGCCGCGGTGAAGAACGAGGCGTGGAAGCCGCCGCCGATCATCGATTGTGCGCCGAGACCATAGCCCTTGCGCAGCACGATGCCGAACAGCGGCACGGTGAGGCTGGCGCCGGTCACGAACATGCGTGAGACGTGGCGCACGATCGCGGTCTTCTCCGCCTCGGGGCCGACCATGAAGCCGGGCGTGTCGCACAGCGAGACAACAGGCAGATCGAAGGCGTCGCAGAGCTGGAGGAAACGCGCAGCCTTGTCACCGGCATCGGCATCGATTGCGCCGCCGAGATGGCGCGGATTGTTGGCAATCAGGCCGAACGGCTTGCCTTCGATTCGGATCAGTGCGGTGATCATGCCGACGCCGTAGTCGCGGCGCAGCTCCAGCACGGAATCCTTGTCAGCGACGAGGTCGATCACGCTGCGGATGTCATAGACGCGCAGGCGGTTCTCGGGGATGGCGCGGCGGAGCAGGCGCTGGTCAGCAGCCTCCCAGTCCGCCACCGCACCCTGGAAATAGGACAGATATTTTTGCGCGACGCGGGTCGCTTCCTCCTCGTCCTCGACCAGGATGTCGATGACGCCGTTCGGCGACTGGAATGATACGGGGCCGACCTCGGCCGGATGATAGACACCGAGGCCGCCGCCCTCGATCATGGCGGGACCGCCCATGCCGATCGAAGCGTTCTTGGTGGCGATGATGACATCGCAGCAACCGAGCATCGCGGCGTTGCCGGCGAAGCAATAGCCGGAAACAACGCCGACGACAGGCACAAGGCCCGAGAGCCGCGCGAACTGCACGAAGGACGGCCCGTCGAGGCCGGTCATGCCGAGCCGGTCGGTGTCGCCGGGCCGGCCGCCGCCGCCTTCGGCATAGAACACCAGCGGCACGCGCCAGTCTTCCGCCAGCGTCAGCATGCGATCGATCTTCTTGTGGTTCATGTGGCCCTGCGTGCCCGCGAGCACGGTGTAGTCGTAGGCCACGACGATGCAGCGCGCGCCTTCTGGCCCGAACTTCTCGGCATTGACAGTGGCGACGCCCATGACGAGGCCGTCCGCCGGCGTGTTCTTGATGAGATCGTCGAGCTTGCGCCGGCGGCGCTGCGCCGCGATCGCAAGGCTGCCGTACTCCATGAACGAGCCGTCGTCGACGAGCTGGGCGACGTTCTCGCGAGCGGTGCGCTGGTTGGTGTTGCGGCGGCGCTCGACCGCAGCGGGGCGGTTCTCGTCGAGCGTGTTGGCCTGGCGGGCGATCAGCTCGGCAAGATCGGGACGGATATGGTCGAGATCGATGTCGGCTTCCGCCGCCGCGCTGTCGGCGGCGACGTCGAGCGGCTCGAGATAGAGGATCGGCTCGCCATGCAGCAGCGTGACGCCGTCACCTGCGACGAGTTTTGTCACCCGCCCGCCCTGCTCGGCCATGACGAGGTGCTCCATCTTCATGGACTCGATCACGGCGAGTTGCTGGCCGGGGCGGACGATCTCGCCTTTCTTCACCTGGATGGTGACGATGGTTCCCTGCAAGGGCGCCGCGACCATCACCGTGCCTTCGGGTACGGCTGGCGCGACATGCACCTCCGCGCTGTGACCGGCGCCACGCTCGGCCGCGGCGAAGTAAAGCGGCTTGGCGGCACCATCCGATGCTTCCACGAGCCTGGCAATGTTGCGGTCGATGAAATCAGTCGCGATGCGGTTGGTCCTGAAATCGGGATGTGCGAGCACCGCCTGAAGAAACGCGATGTTGGTGACGACGCCATCGATCCGGAACTCGCGTAGCGCACGCGAGGCTTTCGCGACGACGTCATGCCAGGCCTCGCTCGGCGTGTGCACGATCACCTTGGCAAGCAGCGAGTCGAACGCGGCGCTGGTCTTGTAGCCGGCATAGCCGAAACTATCGACGCGCACGCCGGGGCCCGACGGCGGCTCGAATACCGCGAGCACACCGCCGGTCGGATGGGTGGCGCCTGACACGTCCAGCGTCTCCATGTTGACGCGCAGCTGCATGGCATGGCCGCGCGGCTTCCGGATCGATGCCTGCGCAAGACCGAGCGAGCTCAATGTGCTGCCTGCGGCGACCGCGAGCTGGGCGCGGACGAGATCGACGCCGAGCACCTCTTCGGTCACGGTGTGTTCGACCTGGAGACGCGGGTTGGCCTCGATGAAGGCGAAGCTGTCCTCGGCGGTTCCGTCGACCAGAAACTCGAACGTGCCGAGATTGTCGTAAGACGCGGCGCCCGCCAGCTGCTTTGCCGCTTCGATGATGCGGCCGCGCAGGGCATCGCTCAATGACGGGCTCGGCGCCACCTCGATCAGCTTCTGGTGCCGGCGCTGGATGGTGCATTCGCGTTCCCAGAGATGGGAGATCGCACCATGGCGGTCGCCGATGATCTGGACCTCGATGTGGCGCGCCTGCCGGATCAGCCGTTCGGCATAGACGCCCTCGAAGCCGAACGCCGCCTTGGCCTCGGACTGGCAGCGCGCATAGGCCTCCGAAAGGTCGGACGCGTTCTCCACCACGCGCATGCCGCGGCCGCCACCGCCCGCCATCGCCTTGATCACGATCGCAGCATTGCTGCCGAGCGAGGTGAAGAATGCCGTGATCTCCTCGAGACTCGACGGCCCGCTGGTGCCGGCAATGATCGGCACGCCGCAGCGTTTGGCCAGCTGACGTGCCGCAACCTTGTCGCCGAACAGCTCGAGCGCAGCCGGTTTCGGCCCGACGAAGGTGATTCCGGCGTCGGCGCAGGCTTTCGCGAATGCCGCGTTCTCACTGAGGAAGCCATAGCCGGGATGCACGGCATCGCAAGCTGCGCTCTTGGCCGCCATCACCACGGCCTCGATGTCGAGATAGGCCCGTGCGCCGCGGCCGGGGATCTCGATCGCCTCGTCCGCAACGCGCCCGTGCAGCGACAGCGCATCGTCGGCGGGATGGATCGCGACCGTCGCAATGCCGGCATCGGCCGCCGCCCGTGCGATGCGGATGGCGATCTCGCCGCGATTGGCGATCAGGAGCTTCTTGAACGACATCGTCTCTCTCACTGGACGGCAGGAGGATTTGGAATGAGGTCCTGCTTCCTGACCTTGCCCGTTGCCGTCAACGGCAGCGCATCGATAACGCGGACTTCCGGAACCTTGTAGACGGCCATGCGCTCGGCGCACCAGGCGCGCAGTTCCTGTTCTGACACCGTGCCGATCGCTTCCGGCTTGAGCTGGATATAAGCGACCGGCACCTGGCCCTTGTCCGGATCATCACGGCCGACCACGCCCGAGCCCAGCACCTTCGGATGCTGCCCCAGCAACGCCTCGATCTCCGGCGGAAACACGCTCATGCCCTTGACCTTCAGCATCTCCTTGCGCCGGCCGAGGAAGTGCAGAAAGCCGTCCTTGTCGATGGTGCCGATATCGCCGGTGCGCAACCAGCCGTCGACGAGCGATTCCGCCGTCGCCTCGGGCTTGTTCCAGTAGCTCTTGAGCAGCGACGGCGTACGCACGCGGATCTCGCCTTCGGCTCCCAGCGGCAGCAGCGCACCGGTCTCGAAATCGGTGATCTTGAACTCGGCGCCGGGGACCGGCAGGCCGACGAAGATCGGCTGGCTGTTGAGGTCGAAATCCCCGTCCTGAAAGCCAGCGGTGAAAGTATTGGAGGTGTGGGTCTCGGTCATGCCCCAGGCCGCCTCCATCAGGATCGTGCCGGTGAGATCCTTCCAGCGCCTGCGATAGCCGGCGTTGAGCTTCTTGACGAAGGAGACCACGCGCACCTGTTGCAGCGACGACAGGTCGAACTCGCTCCAGCGCGGATGGTCCATCATCTCGACCGCGCTGTCGACCGGCATCGCCGTCATCGTGACCTTGTACTTGTCGATCGCCGCCATCGCGCCGACAGCGTCCCAGCGCGCGAGCAGAACCAGCGTGCCGCCCGAGAACAGCGGGAAGATCAGACCGGAATTCTCGCCCGCAATCCAGAACTCCGGAAAGAACGACAGGAACACGCTGCTCTCATCCGAGGGAAACGAGATGCCGTAATTGGCGGCGGCCGTGTAGACCATATCGCGATGGGTATGCACGCAGCCCTTGGGCATGCCGGTGGTGCCGCCGGTGTAATTGAGCGCAGCGACATCATCGAGGTGGGGCGGCGGCAGCGGGGTCGGTGCGGGCAGTGCCGCGAGCGCCGGCAGGAGATCAGTTGCGCCGGAGACCGCAACGCGCGGCGTGCGGATCGAGTCCGGCGCGGGAAACGCAGGCGCCGCCGGCACGACATCGGCGAAGCTGGTGACGATGATCTCGCGCAGGCGCACCTCGCCGCGGACCTGATCAACGATAGGAATGAGCTGGTCGAGCGCGACGATCACCTCGGCCTCGGTGTCGTTGAGCTGGTAGGACAATTCGAACGCGCGCGACAGCGGGCTGATGGGAACGTGGATCGCGCCGAGCTTCAGGATGCCGAAGAACACGACGTGGAATTGCGGGCAGTTCGGCAGGAAGACGGCGACGCGATCGCCCTTGCGCACGCCCTTTGCCTGCAACAGCGCCGCAAAGCGATCGCTCTTCTGATCGAGATCGGCATAGGTGGTCACATGCCCGTAGAAGATCACCGCGGGCCGCTCCGGACTCCGCTTTGCCCAGGTGCGCAGATATTCCGTCAGGGGAACTTCGCCGTGCAGATAGTTCGGCGAGCGCGGCAGGCCCTTCGGCCAGGCCTTGTCCCACAGGCCGCGCAAGGTGGCGAGGTAGTCATTCTCGTCGAGGCCCGTGTTCATGACGTCCTTCCCGTGTTGCTTTTCTTTTCGCGAGGGACGCAAGGCAGCATCGCTCGACCTCGTTACACGTCGAGCACCGCAGAGTTGATGTCAAGGAAAACAGTTTTCCGCAGCACGGCCGATGCCGCGGCGCGGAAAAACCAGAGGTTACGCCGCGACGAGACGAATGATCCGTCGCACGGCAGATGGGATCGGGGCGATGATTGGCGCCGCGAACATCGGCTGAAGCTCGCGCGCCGCTTCACCCAGCGGCCCGCCGCCGATGATGACCGCTTCCGCTCTGTCTCGCACAATGCAGGCCTCAACCGCGCCGGCGAGCGCTGCGCGCAGCTGCGCCGGATCGCGCATCAGCTGTTGCGGATCACCATCGGCGAAGCGCGTGCCGGTGTAGCTCGCGCGCAAGCCCAGCGTATCAGGCAATGCATCGATCTTCGCTTTCAGCAACGGCGTCGTGGTCGCCACGCCGAACCGGCGACCGTTCCCGGCGGCTTCCAGCATCGCGGATTCGCCGATGCCGACGGCGGGCAGCTTCATCGCCGCCTTGATCCCGGCGAGGCCAGGATCACCGAAAGCCGACACGATGACGCCGTCGCACTCGCCGTCACGGAGACGCGCGATCTCCTCGGCCTCCAGCGCAGCCGCCTCCAGCGCGTCCGCCGAGACGATCATCGTGGGCGCACGCGTTGCCGTGGCGCCGACGATGTCGAAACCATCGGTGGCAGCGGACCTTGCGATCGCCACCATCATCGTGGTGGTCGCCTCGTTGCTGTTCGGATTGATCAGGAGGATGCGCGCGCGTCGATCGGAGTTTTGGCCCATCCTCCCGTTATACTAAGCCGCCCGCACGCCCGCAACGAAGGCGCTGACCTCGTCCTGCAGCGATTGCAGCTTGTGCGTCAGCCGGCCGCTCGATTGCAGTACGAGGCCGGCGGCCTGTCCGGTCTCGGCCGTCGCGTCGGTGACGCCGGAGATGTTGTGCGAGACCTGGTCGGTGCCGGAGGCCGCCTCCTGCACGCTGTGCGCGATCGCCTTCGTCGCGGCGCCCTGCTCCTCGACCGCGGCGGCGATCGACGAGGAGATCTCGTTGACCTCCATGATGGTGGCGCGGATGCTCTCGATGTTGCCGACGACCTGATTGGTCTCGGCCTGGATCGCGGTGATCTGCGCGCCGATCTCGTCGGTCGCCTTCGCGGTCTGACTCGCCAGCGACTTCACTTCGCTCGCGACCACCGCAAAGCCCTTGCCGGCCTCGCCCGCGCGCGCCGCCTCGATGGTGGCGTTGAGCGCGAGCAGATTGGTCTGCGAGGCGATCTGGTTGATGAGGTCGATGACCTCGCCGATCTTGTGCGCGGCGGCGGCAAGGCCCTGCACGGTGTCGTTGGTGCGCTGGCCGTCGGCGGCGGCCTTGTCGGCCACTGTCGCGGCCTGCGCGACGCGCTGGCTGATCTCGGCGATCGAGGCCGATAATTCGCCCGCGGCCGAGGCCACCGTCTGCACGTTGCTCGAGGCCTGTTGACACGCGGTGGCGACGAAGCTCGCACGGTCACTCGCCTTGTTCGCGGTTTCCGACATGCCCTGCGCGGCCTGCTGCATCGCGCGGGCCTCGTCGAAGACGTCTCGAACGACGGCCTGGACGCTCGCCTCGAACTTGCCGGCGAGATCGGTCATGGTCTTGCGCTTCTCCTCGTCGGCCGTCTGCTTCAGCTCCTGCTGCTCGGCATGCATCCGGCTCACCGCCGATGCATTGTCCTTGAACACGGCGAGCGCCTTGGCGAGGCCGCCGACCTCGTCGCGGCGGTCGGTGTAGGGCACGTCGAAGGCGCTGTCGCCGGCGGCAAGGCGCTCGGTCAGCGCGGTGATCCGGGCCAGCGGCCGGGTGACGCTGCGGCCGATCAGGAAGGAGGCGCCGAGCACCACGACCAGCACAGCGAGACAAATATAGGCGAAGGTCATCGCGTTCTGGCGGAAGGCGGCATCGACATCGTCCAGATAGATGCCGGTGCCGATGATCCAGCCCCAGGGCGCAAAGCCCTTCACATAGGAGATTTTCCCGACCGGCTGGTCGAAGCCGGGCTTCGGCCAGAGGTAGCCGTAGAAGCCCGCACCCTGCTTGTTGACGACGTCAACGAAGCCCATGAACAGCGCATTGCCGGCGGGATCCTTCATCCCGGACAGATCCTTGCCGTCAAGCTCGGGCCTGATCGGATGCATGACCATCTTGGGGGTCATGTCGTTGATCCAGAAATACTCGACCTTGTCGTAGCGCAGACTCTTGATCTCGGCCATCGCGCCGCCCTGCGCCTGCTCGCGCGAGAGCTTTCCTTCGCCCTCGAGCTTCTGGTAGTGCGCCAGGATGCCGTAGCCAACATCGACCATCTGCTGCGTCTTGGCCTGACGGTCGGCGACCATCTGCGTGCGCAGGGTCGAGAGGGCGACCGGCGCCAACGCGATCATGCCGAGGAGGCTGATGCCGACAATCAGGACCAGCTTGAAACTGATGCGGGAGAAAATCATCGGTGCTCACAGGAATTGGAAGGGCTGATATGCCAGATTATCCCGCGTCTCTTAGCAAAGCTTTAAGCATTCGGGTTCCCGACACTCCGAAATTTTGCGGGTTACCGGCACGCTCGTATGGCCACGAGACAAGCAAGACCGACCTCACCCGAGATACGAATTCTTCCAATCTAGAACACCTCGACATCGCCTCTCCGCGCGTTGACTTGGAGAGCTCTCTGGCAGAACGATCGGCGCAGATCATCCGCGCCAGCGCTGGCGTGAGCGCAGCCGGAGGCCGAAAGCACAATGCATCGATCGACATACACCAGGCCCGTCGACCTTCCTGCGCTGAGCGCAGCGGAGCGTCTCTTCATCTGGGGATTTCGGGCGAAGGCGCGTAGCGGAAGCGCCGTCCCGACGGCGGCCGATATCCAGCAGGTGTACGACCATTTTCGCGTCGGCGATGCCGTGCTGTCGCTGGATTCCATCATCGAGATCTTTGCCTGCACCGCGCATACCGCGATCGAAGTGCACTGCCCCACCTGTCCGCGCATGTCCGACAGCGAGCGCGGAATCTTGCGCGCGATTGCCGCGGCCCAGCAGGACCGCGTCGATGTCGCGCGCGAGCAGTTCGAGCGCTGGCTGCCGCCGATCGGCGCCGATTGGGCGCTCGCGCCGGTCCTGGGGCTTGCGACGATCTTCCGCATGGCCGGCCTCGTCCTGCCCGACCGGCACGTGCAGCCTGTCGAGCATGACAGGATTTTGGCGATGAAGAGCTGGTTCGTGGGCAGCGCGACGTTGCATTGACGAGATCGTTCACGATGCGGGCCAGTTGCGATTCTGCGCCGACGTCGGACGCTGGTGAGCCGCTGCTCTGTCCACTCCAGGCCGCGCTTGCGACCCGGCCGGACATCGACAGCTACGATGATTTTTCCCGCCTCGCGCTGGCGCTGCTCCGCTTCATCGGAGCGGCCTATGCGACCGGCGCATCGGATTGCTGGGAAGCGGCCTATCGCTTTGCCGAGGAAGCGCCCGGCATTGCCGACAGCCCGCTGCTGGTCGCGCGCGCGGCCGCGCTCGTCAGGATTCTGCGCAGGGAGCGGTCCTGCGAGCTGTGCTTCATGCCGCCGTCCTGCAGGCGGCTTTCCAAGGACGAGGCGGAATTGATGCGACTGCTGGCGGTCGCGCGCCGCAAGCCCCCGGGCGAGCTCGAATCCACCGTTGGCCAGCTCGTTGGCTCCGGCAAGGAGGATGCTGCGACACGCGCGGTCAACGCGCTCGCGCTGTGCTGACACCTATCCGCCATTCCTGCCGAGCACGAGATCGATCGTGTGCGCGGCGATCTTGCGCAATTGGGGCTCGTCCCCGAAGGCACGCTCGAGCACGGCGAGGCCGCGCGTCACGGTGACGATGTGCAGCGCCGCAGCCGCGGGATTGCCGTCGAACTCGCCCCGCGCCGCGCCAGCGGCCAATGTGTCCTGAAGCAGTGCGGTGATGCGCGAGATCAGGTTCGCAAAAACCTGGCGCGCGTTGTCGTCGAGCCCCTCGCCTTCGGCGCCGCCGAGCTCCATCAGCCCGCGCGTCGTCGGACAGCCGCGCGGCGGTGTGCCCGAGCGGAAATTGGTGATGGTCAGATCGAAGAACGCGGTGAGGCGCTTGCGCAAGGAACCTGCCCCGAGCGCCTTTTGCAGCTTGGCGAGATAATCCCCCGCGTAGCGTTCATAGGCCTGCAGGAATAGCGCCTCCTTGCTGCCGAAGGCATTGTAGAGACTCCCGCGCTGGACCGCCGCATCGCGCGCAATGTCGGACAGCGAGGTGCCGCGCACGCCCTTGCGCCAGAACTGGTCGAACGCGATGCGCAGAACCTCGTCATGATCGAACTCGCGCGGTCTCAAGCTTGGCTCCGCAACGTATTTGACATGTCGTCAAGAACATGCTTTCTCGACATCGTGTCAAAAACTGATCGAGATTGATAGTCCGTTTTTCTCAATTGGCCGAGCCGGCGGCGTTCACATCGCCGTGTCGGCCGGGACCGCATGCAAAGGGCCGCGTGATGCCTCTCCTCCACATTTCGATGCGCGCCGGTAAGCCGCAAAGCTACCGGCAGGCGATTCTGGACGGACTTTACCGCGCGATGCGCGAGGCCCTGAACGTGCCCGAAGGCGATGCGTTCATGGCCATCACCGAGCATGAGCCGGCCAACTTCCGCTGCGGCAATGCTTACGGCGTCGAGCGCAGCGAAGACGCCCTGCTGATCCAGATCACCGTGTTCGCCTCGCGCACGGCCGAGCAGAAGAAAGCGCTGTATCGCCGGATCGCCGACCTGCTCGGCGAGAACCCGGGGATCAGGCCCGAGGACGTGTTCGTCAACGTGCTCGACGCGCCCAAGGAGAACTGGTCCGTCGGTCACGGCATCGCGCAGTTCGCGTGAGGTGCACGGCGACGGATTGCCGGTCGAGGACTGAGATTCAGCGTCCTGCATGCGCACCGTGGTGACGGTGATACGCGCTCGGCGTGGGCCAGGTCCAGCCTTTCAGGGCCGTTCGATCCGGCTCGAAGATTTCGATCTTGAGCGGATGGCATGCCGCGGCATCGCTGGAATGGGTTGCGCTGCAGTCTCCACCTGGACAGGCCGACAGCGCGCCGAGCAGGTCGATCTCCGCGAAGAGCTCGAGGAAGTCGCCGGGGCGGACCGGACTTGCCTTCATGAAATATTGGTGCGTATCCCCAGTGAAGCCGGTGCACATGAAGACGTTGAGCACGTCGTGGACATGATGCTCCACTGCGGCCGGATCCGCCTTCAATTCGGTGGCGAGGGCGCGGGACAGGTTGGAGTGACAGCAAAAATCGTAAGCCGTGCCGTTCAGCAGGAGATTTGTGTAGGGATCGCAGCGCGTGCCGATCACATCGTGAATGCCGGCACCGTCCGCGTCGAAGCCGTACCAGCCAAGCGTATCGTGGCTGATGGTCGCCATCGGCCGAAGATAGGGCATATTACTCCAGAGCCGGTCACCGATGCCGACATGCGTGCCATGGAGCGCCCGCGTCTTGCCGCTGAAGAAGCGCTCGGAGAGATCGTCTGCATTCCAGAGATTGAGGTCACCGACCTGAGGGCCTTCGATGCTCACGATGCGGAAGAACTGGCCGCGCGCCACGCGAAAGGCACGGGCATCGCGTGGCGGCACGACAAGCTCGTGCGTCTTGACCGCAGCACGGCGGGCTGCTTCGAGCGTAGCCATATCCGGCCCGGGCATCGTCCCGGCCGGATAGACGATGGCCGGCTTGGCAGCGCGGCGCGAGGCGGCATCAGCGGGGGCGAGTGGCATATTTGGCGGCATAGTTCGGCCTCGGATCGACTCGGCAAGAGGAGAGGTGGTGGCTAATGGCGGAAGCGGTTGACCCTACCCCCTCACCTCAGCCGCCGGCAACGCACGCCTCCATGACTTCATCGAGCTCCGCCTTCGAGAGCATGCCAAGCTCGGCAATGAAGACGATGCGCGTCCGCGCCGCGCCCGGTGTCGGCGCATCGCCAGGCGCCAGGGTCGCGCGGCCGGCGGCGAACTGAAACACCATCGTGCGGCCGGGCTGCTCGAGCGTCTCGAACAGGCCCTTGGCGCGCGCCAGCTTCGGTGCAAGGCGGCTGATGGCCTGCTGCAGGCGCGGCAACGAGACCGGCTTATCCGAGGTCCAGCTCAGTGCCTCGAAGCGCTCCTCCGCCGGCCGTTTCGGTCCCACCTCGCGCGACGCCGGAGCGCGGTCGGCGCCGGCGGGAAACAGCAGCGCAGGCGGAATCTCGCCGTGGTGTGCCTCGACCACCACCGCGGGCACGCGCTGGGCGCGGATGGCTTCACGCATCCGCGCCCCTGCGCCCGGGTCTGCAAGATCGAGCTTGCTCAATGCCACGATGTCGGCGACGCGCAGCTGCGACCGCTGCAACGCCTCGTCGAGGGCAGCGAGCGGTGCCCCTGCGTCCAACACGCAAAGCACCGACTCCAGCTGTGCCTCGCGCAGGATCACCGGGTCCATCAGATTGCGCACGATGTCAGCGGGATCGGCGACGCCGCTGGTCTCGATGACGATACAATCGGGCTTGGGATCACGCCGCAGCAGCGTCCAAAGCGTGCGGAGCAGATCGCCCTCGAGCGAGCAGCAGATACAGCCATTGGCAAGGCTGACCACGCCGTCGCTCGCGCCCGCGATCAGCTCCGCATCGATGTTGATGGCGCCGAAATCGTTGACGACGGCAGCGATCCGCCGCCCCTCCGCATGCGCCAGCAGATGGTTGACGACCGTGGTCTTGCCGGCCCCCAAGAAGCCCGTCACCAGGAGAATGGGGACCGCCATGGATCAGCCCTCGACGATTGGGCGGCGCACGGGCCTGCCCGGCCGCGCGGTCACATCGAGCATGCCGTCGCTGATCAGCACCTGGCCGCTGACGACCAGATGCCGGACGCCCTCAGAGGGCCGGTTCATCGCGGTGAAGGTCGCACGGTCCGAGAGCTTCTCGTAGTCGAACACGACGATGTCGGCATCCGCGTCCTTGGCGAGCCGGCCCTTGCTGCGCATCGCCGGCGTGCTCTGCGAGAGGATCTCCGCCGGGATCAGCGCGCATTTGCGCACGCCTTCCAGCAGCGACACGGCCTTGCGCTCGCGCACCCATTCACGGATGAACTTCGTGAAGCAGCCGGCCGAACGCGGATGCGAGGTGGCGTCATCCGGCAGCGGCCAGGCATCGCCGGTGTAGGTTGAGCCGTCCGACAGCGTCCACGGCATCGCGTCGGAGGCGATCGCGCCGCCGGGATACAGCACCGACATATCGAGCAGGTCGCGGTGGTGCGCGTTGTTCTCGGTGTCGAGAATGTGCCAGAGCACCAGCGAGGACGGCTCCTCCGCCTGCGCCTTCAAGAGCTCCTCGCGGTCGTGGAAGCGGTAGCCGTCGGTGACGCGCTGCACGGAATCGTAACCGGTGCCGTTGCGCTCGACGAACTGGGGATCACTGAAGAAGGCCGCGGCCAGCACGGTCGAGCCGGTGCCGTAAGGATAAGCCTCGACCGTGATCGGCAGGCCCTGTCCTTGCGCCTTCTCGATCAGCACGCGGCAACGCTCGACGTCGGTCTTGCTCGACGAGTTGAAATGGCAGATGTGCATGTGCGCGCCGGTGGCGCCGGCATAGCCGATCAGGCGGATATAGGCTTCCACTGCGCTCTCGGGATCGATGCGCGACATGAAGGCGACATGGGTGAAGGTGGGGACGTCCTGGTTCGCGGCCAGCTGGCACACTGCGGTCAGCTCCTGCACGCCGGCGCCGGGCGCATAGGCGTTGAGGATGCCGATGCCGATACCGCCTTCGTTGAGGCCGCGGGCCAGACGCTCGAGAATGCCCGAGACCTCCGCATCGGTTGCGACGTTGTCCATCCAACGGCGGTCGCGCATGGCGTTGCCGAACGCTTCCAGCGAGCTCTCCGCGTTGGACCCCGTCATCGCGCCGATGCGGGCAAAGGCCCAGTTGGTGGCCGCGCCATAATTCAGCACGCGCCCCTTTCGGGCCTGGCGCTCATACCAGGACCCGACCGGCAGCACGCCGGCCTCGAGATCGAGGGTGGTCGTGACGCCGTCGAACGCCTGCATGCGATCGGCCGGGATCGACTGGCCATGGGCATGCAGATCGATGAAGCCGGGCGCCACCACGAGGCCGGTAGCGTCGATCACCCGCTCGGCGCCGCCGAGGCCCGTGCCGACGGCGGCGATCTTGCCGTCCACCACCGCCACATCCCCAACGGCGTCCATCCCGCTCGCGGGATCCACCACCCGGCCGCCAGAGACCACCAAACCGCTCATCTCGTCACTCCGAAAAGCAAATTGCCAGAATCTCCGAAGGCCCGGCAGCAGCTTCGGAGGCGCATCGGCGCGCATAGTGCATATTCTCGTGAGAACGACCACCACCACTGATGCCGATGCAGCATGCTTGCAAGTGAGGCCGGTGAACGCAGGAAGTGTATCGGACCGGAGCCCAACAATGCCGCTGCGTCAGTCCGCCGATCCAATCGGCATACGCTCGCGTTCTCGCGGCGTGATCCGCCCGAGCTATGCTCCGCTTCACACACCCCCTCAAGGAAAGGGCGCAGGGAAGACCGGGCGCCAGCTGGCACCCATAAGACCCCTGCGCTGAACGAATGCACACGCAGTGCACAGGGGAGACACAGGGCAGCCGAAACCAGGCCTTCCCTGCGCGATGGTTTGACGGCCTATGCCGCGCTCTCCCGGGAGCCGAGTTCCTTCTGGCCTCCCTCGCCTCCGCGAAAGTCACGCCTCTCGCGCCGGTTGACGCGATGACGTCTTCGCCAAGGCTTGACCGTAGCAACGACGGCCAGGACCACACGGTTTCGCCGTACGCAGGGGCGCCGTTCGTCTTCGCGGGTCCCGCATGCTCACGAGGTTCATCTCGCCCTGCACGCGCAAGCTCCGCCTTCAACGCCGCCCGCGTCCACCGCAACTTCCAGCCCGCGCTCGAAACGACGTACGACCGCCCCTTGGTGGGCTGGAATGGCCGACACATACGACAAATCCGAATTTCGGTAAAGTGGAATATTTTTGGCGGGAGGGGTTGACAGCGGATCGGGGTGTTTTGCCGTCGACGCCGGGGCAGTTGCCTTCCGGACACGGCGAGGGTTCATTGCCTCGAAGGACGATCCGCTTATACTGTCCGGGCCGATTGCAGACAGCGCGGCATCGGTCCGTTGGCAAGGTGTCCAATGCGCGTGAAATTCGGAGACATCCTCCAGGCTTTTGAGTTCGCCGATATCAGCGGCATTGTGGAGTGCCGCACCTTCGTCTGCAGGCAGACAGGAAAGATCTACTACCAGTTCGATCAGGACGACCTCCAGGAGCTCGAGGACGACGAACTGCCTGACGATATCGAGGACGAGACCAAATACTTGCAGATCCCGAACTCACGAGACCTCGACCTCGGCAAGCCTCTCGTGATTGCCTTCGTCCGCGAGTTCCTGCCGAACGATCTGGACGACGTTCGCTATATTTCAGCAAACGCGGCGCCTATCAGAAGTTCAAGGGCCTGCTCTCCCGACGGGGAGCGATCGATGCTTGGCATGACTACCGCAACAAGGCGAGGGAGCGGGCATTGCGCGATTGGTGCGAGATTCAGGCAATCGAGATCGTCGACTGACCCGCCATTCACTTGAAGGCCACGACATGCGCGAGGCGGCTCCGCCGCGATCTCGCCCCCATTGTCATTCAGAGAGCAGATGGGGCGGCTGTCGGGGCAAAGTTCCCATGGGTTCCCAGTGATAGGTCGACGTCTTCTCCAAACAAATCATTCCATGTCGCGCCGCGCTCTCATCGGCGGTCTCCTGTCGACGGGTAGCGCGCTGGCGCTTGGCGGATGCGCTGGCCTCGGTGCGACCGGCGCGCGCTTCGACGCCTCCTCGCTCTCCGTCGATCCGACGTTGCTTGTCGTCACCACACGCAAGCCCGTGAACGGCGGCCGCGCAAAACCCTGGTTCGGGCCGGAGCGTGCGACGAGCATGACGGTCGCGCGGGCGAAGCTGACGGCGCCGGACGAGAGCCGGCTTTCCCTCGCCTCGGTCGGACTCGAGAACTGGCGTCTCGACCGGATCGAGCCGGTCCCGGCCGACGCCGGCGATCTCGCTGCGCAGGCCGGCGGCGGGGACGTGCTGATCTATGTGCACGGTTTCAAGCAGACATTCGAGACGGCGGTGCTGGATGCAGCCCACCTTTCCGATGGGATCAAGTTCCGCGGCCGGACCATGGCGTTCTCCTGGCCTTCCAAGGCAGGACTGTTCGACTACGCCTATGACCGCGACAGCGCGATGTGGTCGCGCGACAATTTCGAGCGCGTGCTCTCTGCGCTGGTGTCGGCGCCGGGGGCGGGGCGCGTGCACATCGTCGCCCACAGCATGGGAACCATGCTGACCCTCGAAAGCCTGCGCCAGCTCCATGGGAGATACGGCGACACGGTGACGAGCAAGATTGGCGCGGTGGTGTTTGCCGCGCCCGACATCGACATGGACGTGTTCTCGTCGGCGATCCAGCGCATCGGCCCTCTCGCCGGCAAGATCACGGTGATCGCCTCGACCAACGATCGTGCACTGGCGCTGTCGGGGCAGCTCGCCGGCGGCATGACCCGCGTCGGCGCGGCCGAGAAGGCCGCTATCGCAGCGCTCGGTGTGCGCGTGGTCGATGCCTCCCAGGAAGGCTGGGGCATCATCAACCACGATTTGTTCCTGTCGAATACGGAAGTGCAGCGGGTGATCCGCCGCTCGATCGACGGCACGACGGCGTAGGAGAGCGCGGAGCCACACGAAAAGCCTGCTCCTGCCCACACCCGTTGCGGCTCCGAGGGGAATTGCATTGCAGCTTGCGGATGGAAGACCTATGTTGGGTAGCTAGTCAGGCAGCCGCCCATCGAATGGCGAGAGTCTGCAGGATCGCCTCACGGTGGATGGTTTCCATTCCGCATCGGAGGTGATGCCATGGCCATTGCTCCCACCCTCCAGAAATACCTCGCCGCTGAGAACATCCAGTACGAGGTGATCCCGCACGAACTCAGCATGACGTCCGCCCGAACGGCGCAGGCATGCCATATCTCCGGCGATCGCCTCGCCAAGGGCATCGTGTTGCGGCGCGACGGCGGATACATGCTGGCCGTCTTGCCCGCATCGCATCACCTCCGCCTGTCCGACCTGAGGACAAGCCTCGGCGACAATGTCCACATGGCCAATGAAACCGAGATCAATCGGCTGTTCAGCGACTGTGCACACGGTGCAGTTCCTGCCGTCGGCAAATGCTACGGATTGGATATCATCGTCGACGACAGCCTCGAGGCACAGCCGGACATCTATATGGAAGCCGGCGATCATGAGACGCTGCTTCACATGGGTCACGCGCAGTTTGCGCGCTTGACGGCCAACGCACCGCACGGCCGCTTCAGCGCGCATGACTGAGGACCTGTGCACCGCCCATTGTCCTTGCGGCCCTGGGCGGGAACTCTAGCCGCAAGTTCGCCGTCATACCGTTCCGCAGGGTGGCGGCGAAAGTGTCTGCGCTTTGTCTGGTCGGAGTTCGGAAGATGGGGGTGCCGCTGCATTGCATCAACGCACTTGAAACCCACGAACGGAGGCTCGCCATGAAAGTCAAAGACGTGATGCACAAGGGTGTCGACTGGGTCAGCCCCGACACCCCAATCACCGAGATTGCCAAACTGATGCGGGCACATGACATCGGCTGCATTCCGATTGGCGAGGATGACAAGCTGGTCGGAATGGTGACCGACCGCGACATCGTCTGCAAAGGACTCGCGAGCCACAGCTTCGATGCCGGCCGCGCGACGGCACGTGACGTGATGACCGAGGGCATCCATTGCTGCCGCGAGGACGATGACCTCGCCAAGGCGATGCATCATATGGAGAAGCTGCAGGTCCGCAGGCTGCCGGTGATCAACAAGAGCAAGCGGATGGTCGGCATCATCAGCCTGGGTGACGTCAGCCATTCCTCATCGGGTGACATGCTCACCGAGACCGTCAGAAGCGTTTCGGCGCATCACTGAAGTTACCGCCAAAACGTATGGCCACGGCTCCTCTCGCGATCCCCCCGAATAGGGTTGAGTGGGAGCCCGAGTCATGCGCTCGTGGTGCAACTATCGCGCGGCGCAGAAGCGACGACGCGATGCGGCTCATTTTGCGCCGGAGTGAATGCAAGTTGCGCCGGAATGGATGCAAGGCCCGTTCACTCGATCACGTCATCATCGATGACGCTGCGACGCGCAACCTACCACGATGTGTTTCTTTCGAATGCGGACGTGCAGCGGGCGATCCTCCGCTCGATCGACTGCACCACCGCGTGAAAGAGCGCCTGCGCGGCGTCGGGCTACGCGATCAAGCGCTGCACCAATGCCGACTCGCTCGAATACGTCAGGAGCGCCTCGTGAGTTGCCCGGGTCACCCCGACATAGGTCAGCCGGACACATTCCTCGACGGTCTCGCCGTGGCGGCCGAGCAGGCCCAAGCCGGCGATGGCGACGCAGGGAAACTCCAGCCCTTTCGCGCTGTGCATGCTCAGGAATCGCACGGCGACCCGCTTGACCGAAACCCGGTTGCGATTGTCCTTGGCGATGTCGATCGGCGCACCATGCCCGGCGAGAATCTGCGCAACCCGTCCGCCGATCCAGTGCTCCGGGTAGAGACACGCCATCTGCGACCACTCGTAGCCGGCTTTCTTACGGTCGAGAAACCACTCGGCAACGCAGTGAGCTTCCGCCTCGATGCTCACGCACCGCCGCACATCCGGCTCCAGTCCCTGCCGACCCGCATCTTCGGGCAGCAGGATGGCGTGCTCGTCGTCGGCCGTGATGCCGGGAGCGCCGATGACGTCCGCGGCGAAGCGTCTCGCGAAGGCAACGATTTGGGCGGTGTTGCGATAGTTCACCTTCAGTACGGTCGTTCTGCCCTTTGCTTCAATGCCGAGCTGGCTCCAGACCGGCCGTTCACGCCCCTTATAGATAGCCTGGATATCGTCGTAGACGACCATCAGCGCCTTGGTGCGCGGGTTCACCATCTTGGCCGCAAGCGCGAGCCATTGCGGTTCGAAGTCGTGCGCCTCGTCGATCAGGACCGCGTCGTACTGCTCCGCCGGGATATGGCCGTGATCGACCGCCTTCACGACCTCTGAAACGCTCCCAGCCAGGCGCTCCGCGTAGTCCGGATAGTCTCGCTCGGATGGGGCGGTAATCCCGTACGTCCGCAGCATCCGGTAGCACCACGAGTGGAAGGTGAGAACCTGAACGCGGTCCTCGACGCCCCTGCTCTGCATGGCATCTTCAAGCCGGCCGGCGATGCCGTTGGCGTAACACAGGATCAGCACCGGCTTTGCCGCCGCACGTGCCAGATACTCGGCGCGAAAAGCGAGGATCAGGGTCTTGCCCGATCCGGCGACGCCGCGAATGATGCGATGCCCCTCGCCCAGGCTGCGCGCGAACTGCTCCTGATGAAGGTCCATGACCGCGAGCGTCCGATCCGAAGAATCGGCGCGAGGCGCATCGTCCAAAGGCAGGGCAATCTGTCGTATCCGAACCTCCGGAAACAGCAGCGCGCGCAGGCGGTCGAATTGCGGCATGGACAGCGGCTCTTCGAGACGCGGATGAACCATGCGCCACAATTTCGACCGGAATTCCTCGGGGTCCGCGCCCTCGGTCATCTCGTCCTTGAACAGGCAGAGATGCCCGGAGAACACCTCCTTGAGATCGGTCTGATCGAACTGCTTGCGGGTGATGTTAGTGAACACGGCCCCGAAGCCGAACGGAACGATGGACTGGCCCGCGAGGCGATGTCCCGGCGGAAACAACAATTGCCCGTCGCGCTCAAGCGTGCGCACGACCTCGAATGTATATTTGCGAGCCTGCTGCAGCGGATTGCTTTCCCGCACCACACCACAACTTGTCAGCAGCTCGACCTTCGTCTTGTCGGCCGACACGATCGTCTCCAGGCGCCAGTCCTTCACCTCGAGCACGAGCAGGCCGTTCGCGGGATGAATGATGATGAAGTCCGGATGCCGGTTGCGAGGCCCGACAGGCAGGTTGTGCCAAACGACGGCGTTCTCCTCGAGGAAGTCCTTCAATCGTTCCGCCAGTCGTAGCTCACCACGGCTGTCGAAGCGCGCGAAGCCGAGACTCGGGATCAGGATAGCCATGTCACGACCGCGAGCACCATTTGCGGACCACCTTGTGAGGCAAAGTGCAACAGGGCGGTATCTCCAGGCTGACATGGTCGCCTAGAGTGTGCAGGTTTTCAATGGCTTAGGATCAGCTGGCGCTCCCTAGGGGAATCGAACCCCTGTTTCAGCCTTGAGAGGGCCGCGTCCTAACCGCTAGACGAAGGGAGCGTGAGGGCTAGCCAATAGCCTCGAAATTTGTCCGCCGCAAGGCCCCCCCCGAGGGGCGTTTTACGGCTCATTGGCGAATTTCAGCCGTCCGGTCGACTTCAGGGTATGGGCATCGAAGGTGCGGATCTCGATGATTCCGCCGAGATCCAGCGTCACTACGAGGCGGTCGCCGGCGACCCCGGTCGAGACGATTCTGGCGCCCTTGGGCAGGGTGGCAGTGACATCGCTTGCCGCTTCGACCGCCCTTCCCTCAGACTTGAAAAGGCGGTAGCCCACCGCGATCAGCACGGCGCAGAACGCCAGCGCCGTGGTCAACCCCGCGATCAGCATCATCCGCCGCACCCGCGCGAACAGCGCGGCCTGCTCGGGGGTCGGTTCGGGAACAGCGGTATCAGACGTCGTCATGGAAAGCCCTGGGTCAGCGCAAAGGTTGGAGGTTGTGGTCGAAGGCTCCGAGGGCTCGGCCCGGCTCGACCGCGTGCTGGCGGCGCGCCTGCCGGAGCTGTCGCGATCGAGGCTGAAAGCCCTGATCCTGGCGGGCGCAGTGCACCTGAAGGCCTCCGCGGTCCGCGACCCCGCTTATCACGTCGCATCCGGCGATACGATCATAATCGACGTGCCGGAAGCGGCGCCCGCCGAGCCCAAGGGGGAGGACATCGCCGTCGATATCGTGTTCGAGGACGACGACATCGTCGTCCTCAACAAGCCCAAGGGCCTCGTCGTGCACCCCGCGGCCGGCCACGAGACCGGCACCTTGGTGAATGCGCTGATCGCCCATTGCGGCGCCTCGCTCTCCGGCATCGGCGGAGTGCGCCGGCCCGGGATCGTGCACCGGCTCGACAAGGACACGACGGGGCTGATGGTGGTTGCCAAGAACGATCTCGCCCACGCTTCATTGACGGCGCAATTCGCCGATCACGGCCGCACCGGCGCGATGCGGCGCGGCTACATGGCATTCGCCTGGGGCGTGCCGAACCGGCACCGCGGCACCGTCGATGCGCCGATCGACCGGCATCCGCATGCACGCGAGAAGATGGCCGTACGCCAGGGTGGCCGCGAGGCGGTGACGCATTGGGAAATCCTGGAGAGCTTTCATGGACGCGACGGCAAGGGCGTCGCCGCCCTGCTCGCCTGCGAGCTCGAGACCGGCCGCACCCATCAGATCCGCGTCCATCTCGCCCATATCGGCCACCCGCTGATGGGCGATGCCGTCTATGGCCCGCATTTCAAGACCAAGGCCAACCAGCTCGGCCCCGAGTCGCAGGCAGCTTTGGCGGCGCTGGGGCGGCAGGCCTTACATGCTTACCTGCTGGTATTGGAGCACCCGAGGACGGGAGAATTACTGCACTGGGAGGCGCCTTTGCCGGAGGATTTGCTTCTCCTGGAACGTGCGCTCAAGGCGGCGCTATGACGCAGGCCGCTTCAGAAAGCCTTTACATTACAAAAAGTTATAGCTGCCACACGGGGACGTGACGTCAGCAATCCTTCCCTTTTTGACCCCCGATGGGGTATATTGCGTCTGCGTTGAAATGACCAACGCGGAACATCGCAGCTACGGCCGGCTTTAACACAGCGGTCGTCTGCCTGGCCCGCCGCTATCGGGGGCCTGAACCTTTTGGAGGGCGCACTATGGCCCGTACCGCTGCTTTGCCGGTCCTCAATGGAGAATCCGGCCTTTCTCGCTACCTCGCCGAGATCCGCAAATTCCCGATGCTGGAACCGCAGGAGGAGTACATGCTCGCCAAGCGTTGGCGTGAGCATGACGATCGCGACGCGGCACACCAACTCGTCACCAGCCATCTCCGCCTCGTGGCCAAGATCGCCATGGGCTATCGCGGCTACGGCCTGCCGATCTCCGAGGTCGTCTCGGAAGGCAATGTCGGCCTGATGCAGGCGGTGAAGCGATTCGAACCCGAGAAGGGGTTCCGTCTCGCCACCTACGCCATGTGGTGGATCAAGGCGTCGATTCAAGAGTACATCCTCCGTTCGTGGTCGCTCGTGAAGATGGGCACCACCGCGAACCAGAAGAAGCTGTTCTTCAACCTGCGCAAGGCGAAGAGCAAGATCAACGCGCTGGACGAAGGCGATCTCCGCCCCGACCAAGTCAAGTTGATCGCCAAGCGCCTCGGCGTCACCGATCAGGACGTGATCGACATGAACCGCCGCCTCGGCGGCGATGCGTCACTCAACGCACCGATCCGCGACGATGGCGAAGCCGGCGAATGGCAGGACTGGCTGGTCGACAACACGCCCAACCAGGAAGCCATGATGGCGGAGCACGAGGAGTATGATCACCGCCGTGACGCGCTGAACGGCGCCATGGGCGTGCTCAACCCGCGCGAACGCCGCATCTTCGAGGCCCGCCGCCTCGCCGATGAGCCGATGACGCTGGAAGACCTTGCTGCCGAGTTCGGCGTGTCGCGCGAGCGCGTCCGCCAGATCGAGGTCCGCGCCTTCGAGAAGGTGCAGTCCGCGGTCAAGGGCACGATCGCAAAGGCCGAACAGGCCGCGCTGGAAGCCGCGCATTAAGCGCGGCGGCTCAGCGCCAGAGATTGGCGGATCGAAAGAGACGAAAAGCCGGCGGCAACGCCGGCTTTTTTGTTGGTGTGATGCGAACTGCGCCCGATAGCGGTGCGTGTGGGCACACCGCCTACTCCCCCCATTGCCTTGCCATCGTCGCGAGCGTGCAGCCTTCGCAATAGCGGGCGTCCTTGTAGTCGATCCAGTTGTGCGCGTAGACCCGCTCGAGCGGGATGTCGTAGCGCGCGCGCAGCACTTTCACGAGGATCTTCCACGCCGCGACCTGTGCCTCGGTCGGCCCCGCCGTCACGTCGGGATAATTGCCGGCGAACTCGACGCCGATCGAATTGTCGCGCACCACCTGGCGGTAGGTCTGACGGTTGTCGATGTACTTGTTGTCGTTGCGGTTGGCGCCGTCGCCGTGGGTCGGCACGAGGTTCTCGGCGACCGCCCAATAGACCGTGCCGTCGGTCTCGACCCAGACCGTGACGCCGCGCCGCGTCGGGTTCTTCGCCTGGGCCTGCGCGCCGCCGCGGGCAGAGCCCGCAGGTCCCTCGGTCTGGTGCACGATGATGTTGTGCCAGGGTCTTGCGTTGCGGACCTCGCCCCAAGGCGCCAGCCAGACGATCTTCAGGCCGGGAATGACGGGCGTGCCGGAGGCGCGCGCGAGCCTGGCGAGCTCGGCATCCGCAGCAGCGGCGGGGAAGATCGGAAGGAGAGCGGCCAACACGGCCGCGAGCAGGCGAAATATCATCATGCAGGGTCCAATGCGACCCAAGCCTAACAGGCTTTACGCGAATGTCCTCACCGTCCCGACAGACTCGGGCGATAGCGGCGGGGCGGGGTCATAGACCGCAAAATCGTTCTTGCCGTTCTTCTTGGCGGCATAGAGGGCGTGGTCGGCATTGGCCATCAGGCGGTCCGGGAATTGCCCGATGCCGCGGTCCCACTCGGCAACCCCGATCGAGATCGCGATCGGAATGTCGCGGCCGCTGCAGCTGGCGGCATCCCGACGGCAGACCTCGAGCACGCGGCGGGCGATCGCGGCCGCCTCGCGCAGGGACGAGGACGGCAGCACGATGCAGAACTCGTCGCCGCCGGTGCGGGCGAGCATGTCACCGGGCCGCAAGCGCGTCTGCGCCATCAAGGTGAAGTGCTTGAGGCAGGCATCGCCGGCGGCGTGGCCATGGGTATCGTTGATGGTCTTGAAGCCGTCGAGGTCGATCACCAGCAGCGAGAACGGCTCACCGCTGCGCTCCGAACGGGCGCATTCCTCGGTCAGGCGCTGCAAGAGATGCCGCCGGTTGGCAACGCCGGTGAGATCGTCGAGCAACGCGAGGTCGGCGACCTCGCCTCGCAAGCTGTCCATCGCCATCAGCAGGAAGCCGAAATTAAGGGTCATCGACAGGAACAGCAGCCCGAGCACCATGATCGCATGGGCCTGGCCGCCGGCGCGCGCCGAGAGATCATAGCCAAGCAGATTGCCCGCGGTGCGCGAGAGCAGAATCGCAATGATGCTGAGGATGACGATGCCGGACAGCTTGGCGCCCGGACTGACGCGGCCTTCCGGCGACAACAACAGACGCAGCGCCAGCATCAGCGGCAGGGCCTGACCGAACGTGTAGCTGAGCATGCGCAGCTGCATGTGCTCGAATCCGACCATGAAGAGCACGACGCCGACAAGGCTCAAGCACCCCGTCGCGGTCATCAGGCGCCACGAGACCGGCCGGTCGTAGAAGCGCTGAATTCCCATGGCGGCAAGGCAGCTCGCAGCGATGACACCGCCGGCGCCGAGCAGCAGCGGCAGGGGAGAGGCGACGAACAGACGGATCAAGGCCGTCATCGCGCCGGCGGCACCGACGAAGGCCGATGCCATCCAGAACCGCGCAGCCGCGAAATTCGGATAGGAACGCGTCACGTAGGCCCAGATCACGCCGAGCGCCAGGAAGTTGACGACGAAGACCGTCCACAATGTCGGTACGTTCAGCATGACGCGTACAGCACGCGCAGCGTCCCGCCCCCCGATCCCGGCAGCCGTCCGTCCATGACCCATCCCCGTTTTCTTGCGGAAGACAATGCGATGGTTGCGCTTAATGGAGTCTCACTGCGGCTCGCGAAAACGCGCCCTTGGTTTTGGATTCATGAACGGCACGCGGCTATTGCCGGATCGTTAAGGCTGCCGCGGCCGATGGCCGTGCTGACGCGTAGAGCGGATTCGCGCCAAAAATCACCCGAAAGTGCATCTGAGCTGTGGATAACAGGATGACACGGATGTGACGACGCGGGGCAGCCGGCTCCGAATCTGCTGAGTTTGTCGTCGAGGATGTTGCGAGGCTGGCCCTCCGCCGAGCACCCTCGTGTCGCGTTCCACCATTAACCCTTGAGAGGATACTATGGCTAAGAAAGCGAAGAAGGCGGCGAAGAAGAAGGCGAAAAAGGCCAAGAAGGCGAAGAAGAAGTAACGAGGCTTCTGTTTCTTTGCCCGGGTGGAGTGAGCTCCGCCCGGGCGTCGGGTCGATCGAAGGTGGCGGGCGCAAGGCCCGCTTTTTTATTGTGCGAGAGTTCGAAGTGTACCCGCTCTAACAGCGGCATGGCCGGGCTTGTCCCGGCCATCCACGCCTTGCCGCACAGTCCCAAGAGCGTGGATGCCCGGGACAAGCCCGGGCATGACGAGACCTTTCGAGAGGTGACGAAGAAGCTACCGCTCCGACAACGCCAGCTTGGCGCCGAGCGCGGCGAAGCCGGCGGCAAAGGAGCGGCGCAGCCAGGCCATGACGGCCGGGCGGGAGATGACGCGCTCGCGCACCGCGGCGGCGCAGAAGCCGTAGAGGACGAACACCGCGAACGTCATCGCCATGAAGGCGCCGCTCAATTCCAGCATGCGCGCCAGCACATGGGCCTCGTCCGCCGCGATGAATTGCGGCAGGAAGGCGAGAAAGAAGATCGACAGTTTTGGGTTGAGGATGTTGATCAGGAAGCCGGTGACGATGACGCGGCTGCTCGATCTTTCCCTGATCTCGCCCCCAACCGCCAGCGCCCCGGTTTCGCGCAGTGCCTGCCAGGACATGTAGAGCAGATAGGCGACGCCGCACCATTTCAGCGCGGCGAAGGCGAGCGCGCTGGTGTGGAGCACGGCGGCAAGACCGAGCATCGCCGCCGCCATGTGCGGCACGATGCCGAGCGTGCAGCCGAAGGCGGCCGCCACGCTGGCGCGCGAGCCGCGGGTCAGCGCGGCGGCCAGCGTGTAGAGCACGCCGGTGCCGGGGGAAGCGACCACGATGAGCGAGGTGAGAAGGAAGGACCAAGTCATGGGTCCGACCTTATCACCGCAGCGCGCTGCGAGAAAGCGGGCGCGTCAGGACAGCTGAGCGATCTCGGCCTCGCGCAGCACGTCGAGCGGCGCCCAGGGCTTGGCCCAGAACTTGGCGCCGTCGGGCAGGGCCTGCTTCAAGGGACGGCCCGAAGTGACGACGACGTCGAGCTTGGGATTGCGGTCCTTGGCGACATGGGCGAGCTCGACGCCGTTCATGCGGCCCGCCAGCTGGACGTCGGTCAGCATCAGACAGAGCGCGCCGGCGTTCTTGTCGAGGACGCGCTCGGCGGCCTCCGCGCTTTCGCACTGGATGACCTGGTAGCCGCTCTCTTCCAGCAGGACGCAAAGCATCTCCCGCTGCATGGCGTCATCTTCAACGATCAGCGCTGTCGCGCGTAATGGCGTCGCTTGTCCCATCGGCGGCTCCCAATGCATGCTCTCCATAACGAATGTTAAAAACCGAGGCCGGCTACGGTTCGGTTCCATTCTGAAAAAATGTAAAGCATAGTTCCCGCATCAGGGGCTTGACGGGGAAAATCATGACGACGATTCGCGGCGCTGCCGCCATCACGGGAGCCGCGAGCGGCATCGGCCGGGCGCTGGCGATCGAGTTCGCCCAGCGCGGCTGCGACCTCGCGCTGGCCGATCGCGACGAGGGCGGATTGAAGGCACTCGCGGCGGAGATCGGAACAGCGCGCAAGGTCAGCCTGCATCGCGTCGACGTCGGCCAGCCGAGCGACATCGCGCAGTTCGCAAGCGAGGCGGTCGCCGCGCATCCTTCCCTCGGCATCGTCGTCAACAATGCCGGCGTTGCGCTGATGGGCGCGTTCGAGGAGATCGACCAGGCCCAGATGGACTGGCTGTTCGACATCAATTTTTGGGGCGTGGTGCACGGCACACGCGCCTTCCTGCCGCACCTGAAGACGATGAGCGAGGCCCACATCGTCAACCTCTCCTCGATCTTCGGCATCATCGCCCCGCCGGGCCAATCGGCCTATGCCGCGGCGAAGTTCGCGGTGCGCGGCTTCTCGGAGAGCGTCCGGCACGAGCTCAGCGTCGCGGGCAGCCCGGTGAAGCTGTCGGTCGTGCATCCCGGCGGCATCGCCACCGCGATCGCGCGCAACGCCCGCACCGGCGTCGGCGTCACCGACAATGCCCGCCGCGCGCAATCGATCGAGCGGTTCGAGAACGCGGCGAAGACCTCGCCGAAGGACGCGGCACTGCGCATCATCAGGGGCATCGAGCGGAACGAGCCGCGCATCCTGATCGGCAACGACGCCCGCTTCATGGACCTGCTGCAGCGCTTCCGTCCGGGAACCTATTGGGCGCCGCTGCAGCGGCGGCTGGAGAAGATGGCGAAGGGGATAGAAAAGTAGCCAGGAGCGCAACGGCCTCCACACCCACCGCTGTCATTCCCCGCGAAGGCGGGGAATCCAGTACGCCGTGGCTTCTCGGCTCTAGCCGCGCCGTCTCTGGAATACTGGATCACCCGCCTTCGCGGGTGATGACACCGATGATGTGGTCACTGCCCCATCAGCCGATCGGCGAAATAGCCGATGGTCTTGCGGTACACCACCGCCCTGTTCCACTCGCGCATCGCCTCGAAGTTCGGCGTACCCTCGCCATAGGGCTGGCCCATCTTGAAGCCGCTGGTGTGCAGGAGGTTCGCGGTCGAGGCGAGCACGTCGGGGATGCTGTGGCGGAGGTCGACATGGCCGTCGCCGTCGAAATCGACGCCGTACTTGATGTAGGACGATGGCAGGAACTGGGTCTGGCCGATCTCGCCGGCATAGGCGCCGATCATGTCGCGCAGCTGCAGGTCGCCGCGCTGCACGATCTTGAGCGCCGCGAGCAGCTCGCCCTGGAACAGATCGGTGCGGCGGCAATCATGCGCGAGCGTCGCCAGCGTGCGGACCACCGGCAGCTTGCCGGTGTCGCCCTTGCCGAAATCGCTCTCCAGCCCCCAGATCGCGACCAGGATATAGCGGGGCACGCCGAACTTCTGCTCGATGCGCGACAGCAGCGCGGCATGCCGCTGCAGCATCGCGCGCCCGCCATTGACGCGGCCGGGGCCGACCCGGGTCGAGACGTACTGCTCGAAGGTCTTGTTGAAGGTGTAGCGCTGGCGCCGGTCGAAGGCGAGAACCGCAGGGTCGGGCGTCACGCCGCCGAGCGCCGCATTGGTCACGCCAGCCGAGACGCCGGCGGCCTGAGCCTCCTGCGCCATGCTGGCGACAAAACTGTTGAAGTCGCCGCCGCAGCGGGCGGCCTGCGCCGACCCGCCGGCCAGAGACACGACAAAGGCGGCAGCGAGAAGCAGTCTCAGCATGTGGAGCAATCCCCAAGAATCCCAGCGCGAAGCAGCGCTGAGGATCATGCCCGGGAACGCCACGAGCGTCAAAGCGCAAGGCTCGAAGGACAAGGCTCGAAGCAAGGCTTGATCCGCATCAAACCGTCTCACGCCATGCTTTCTAGACTGGACCGAGCAGGAGAACCGCACATGACCGGAATTACCTTGACCGCCGAGCAGATCCGCAATGCGCCCGCCCCGGTGCGGCAATGGATCGAGCAGGAGGTGATCGCCGCGCTCGGCCTTGCGCCACGGACGCCGGCGGCCACGCCGCCGCAAGTCTCCCATCTCGTCGCCTGCAGCGTGGAAGACATGGCCGGCGTGCTCGAGCACATCCGCGGCGTGCTTCCGGCCGTGAACGTGCTGTTCGAGCTCGGCCGCCCCGGTATCAGCTTCGGCCGCCCCGCGGTGATGACGTTCCGCCTGATGGACCTCCTGCATCACACGCGCCTTTCGGACGTCAGCGAGGTCATGACGTGTCTCGAGATGATCAACCAGGCGCTGACCGAGGTGAAGAAGGACGCTTCCGTGCGGTTCTGCGGCTTCGACAATGAGGGCCATTGCCTGATCGCGCCGCAGACGCAACAGAGCATCGCGACGTTGTGGCAGACCATGATGGAGCGACAGCAGGCCGCGCGCGCCGCGCCGGCGGCGTGAGGGGAACGTCATCGCCATGCCCAATCGCCAGCAGCCTCCATCAACCCGCTCGCTCCTCCGCATCCCGCTATTTCGCCTGCTCGCCATCAATCTCGCGATCGGCGCCTGCGCCGCCGTGCTCTTGGTCGGCGGCCTGCTCTGGCTCAATCCCGGGCATCTGCGGGAGCTGATCTTCGCCGACCGCGCACCTGCCATTGCGCTCGTGCTGCTGCTCGCTTCCTTCCTCATCACCTTCGGCTCGGCCGCGATGGGCAGCGCGATCATGGCGCAGGGACGCAAGGAGCGTAGCAACAAAGGCGGCGGACGGGGATCGCGGCTCGCCGTGCAGGAGGTGGTGCACCGCCGGCGGGATTGAGGCGCGCAGCGCGAAGCGTGCGCGTCGGCGCCGAAACAAAACCGCAAAAACAACCCCATGCACAGTAGAAGTCTTGATGTGATCTTTGCGATTTTTCCGAATCGACGTTGACCGTCGGGCAAAACAGTGGTATGGTGCCAACATCGCAAGACTCCAGACGCTGACGCCCGCGCGCTCTCGTTGCCTTCCGAGAGCGCAGCAAGATGAACAAAGTACTTCGAGGATCCAAAGCATCTGATTTTCGAAATTGTGGGAAATCGCGATATCCATCAGCTGCATATCTGATGCGCCTGCTGCGACATCGTCGCGCGACGATTTACCTTGCCATCGCGGCGCGCCTTCTATAGCCTTCTATTTTAGGTTGTCGCCCTGCCAGCCCCGGGCGACGCTGAAAAGATAAACGGCGGGCTTCGGCCCGCCGTTTATTGAAGGGCGTGGCGACGATCGCGAAGGTCACAATCCCGGAAGTCATTTGACTGCGGCGTCCTGATCGAGGACAAGCCGCCATGGCCAAAAAACCCGGAACCAACCCCAAAGGCGAATTCGCCTTCTTCAACGTCGTCTACGAAGACGATTCCCAACGCTCCAACCGCCGCGTCCCTTCCGAACTGCTCGGCGGCCTCGACGGCGACGAACCCGCCCGCAACTTCATCATGGAACAGGACCGCGAGATCGCGGAAAAGAGCGGCCGCCCGGCGCTGGAGATCAAGCGGATCGAGCGGGTGGGAGCGAAGAAGAAGTAGGCGGGCACAGCGGGGCGTTCACCAGCGCCCGCTCCATTTATTCCAGGCAAATAGCAGATCGGCAAACCGGTCATAGGCAAACCGCGTGACCGGCAGCGCCACGCGATTGCCTGATAGCACCGCAAGCCACCCCTGCCCCGGCGTCAACCGCCACAGCGCAATCGCGACATCAGCGCCGACGACGAGCCGCCCGGCCTCATCCGTCGCGTATAGGCGCCGCCTGATGTCGTCGAGCGAAGCGCCAAAGTGCGCCAGTGCATCAGGCTGCTCGTTGATGTCCCTAAACTCAACGGTGCCCGCGCGCACCAGCGCCAGCAGCTTGTTGCGCTGCCAGTCAATGCCGGCGTCGCAGACGGGGCAGCGGGTGTTGTAGTAGACGGTGAGGTGGGGTGGCATCAATGAGCCTTTCTCGTCGGAATTATAGTCCGAGAGAAAGCCAGATAAACGCCTTCGGCTGAAGCTGCCGATACAAAGGCACAAAGAAGGACGACCCGACCTCGGCCCGCCGAATTGCGCGGCAGCCTCGACGGCGGCGAGCCGCGCGCAACCTCATTGGGAGCAGGATCGAGAGTCGCGTAAAAGAGCGGGAGGTCGGCGCTGGAGATCGAGCGGATTGAAAGGAGGCGAAGAAGAAGTAGGGTTCGGCCCTATCCCCGTCATTGCGAGCGCAGCGAAGCAATCCAGAGATGCGTCTGTGGGGATGGGCGGCAGAGCAGACCTGATTTGCTCAACTTGAGTTCTTCGCATTGTGCCCCCGAAGCGGACATGATGCAGCGAATGACAACTCTACTATCGAGCCCTCCATTGCTCGCGGAATTGCCCGGGCGTCACGCCTGCAACCCGGCGGAATGCACGGGTAAAATGGGCGGGATCTGCGTAGCCCGAAGCAAACGCAATCTCGATGATCTTGGAATCCGTATCTCGCAAAAGCGTTCTGGCATTTTCAAACCTCACGGTATCCAACAGCCGCGAATATGTCATCCCGGCGCGAGATAGCTTGCGTTGAAGGCTGCGTGCGCTGACCCCCGCCATCTCCGCGACTTCCGCCAGCGCCGGAGGCCGCTCGTCCATGTAGGATGGCAGCATCAGCTTAAGTGCGTGGATAAAGTCAAAGTTCGAATGTTCGACAAAGTCGCTCTTCGGATGAGAAGGAGCTTGCTTCAATCTGTTAGGAAGGCCCAGCAATGAAACAGGTACGTCGATCCACGAAGCTTCTTGACCAGACAGGAAGCGGGACGTCGGCCAGAAAGACCGACATGCCGGACCCGGCGTGTACCGCGCCTCAAAGGCGATAGTTGCCGGTGCCCAGTCCGGCCCGGCGAATTGCCGGACGATGTAAATCGGGAAAACGTTCTGAAGCCATTGTGAATGCTCGAGATGCTGAAGTCCGGCAGTGCCGGCTAGCTTGCTGCAATAGCGAACATGGTCGCCGTGGCGCTCGACCCAGTTGGTCAAGTTTGAATCTTCGAGCGAAGCCAATCTACATGCCTGGTGCAGCGCGACGAGCAAAGTCGGAGAATGACTGATTAGATACCTGGTCTTCTCACTCAGGTGCCCGAAATCGAGCGACCTAGCAGCGTGGAATCCGAAATCCTCGATACCTTGCGACCGGCTGGCAAACTCCGCAAATTCGATCGCAGGTAAGATCGGCACGTAATGATCGGCTTTTTCCTCCAGAGAAGCGGGCAACCGATATTTTTCCAACAACGAAGCGGTTGGCGCGCCGAGATTATTCAAAATGTCAGCGAATGGACTGAGGTGCTGACAACGCGTCAAATGAATCTTTGGCATTGGTGCGTCTCGATCACTAAAATTCAGCGCACGAGCGGCGTCGCAGGGCGACAGCTCCCTACCCCGGGAGAGCTGACGCCTGTCACGCGCTTAGATTATCAGGACTGCAAGGCTCTTTGCTTGTTTTTGTCGTCTGGCAATGCCTCCAGAGGATCTCAGTCCCACCTCATTCCATTCGACGAAAGTTTTGGCGCCCGATGGCCAGATGGGCCTTTCAGCTTCCCCTAGTCCCATGGACTGATTTTTCACTGTGGGAGCATGGGCTTCAGGCCTGCCGCCAAACGATGAGAGCCGTCCGCTTGCCTTCATCCACTGCGGTCCGCGCCGCCATCGTTGCATCACTGCGGCACGGTGACGCAACCCTTGATAGCACAGCGCATGCGCTCAGAATTAGTGGGCGCACATTGCAGCGTCATCTCGAACGCATGGGCACGAGCCACAGCAAGATGCTCGACGAAGTCCGACTAGAGATTGCGTGCCGCCTGCTGGCCGATACGAGTAAGCGCTTGTCGGATATTGCAGAATTTCTCGGATACACGAACGCGAGCAGCTTCAGCCGCGCTTTCGTGCGTTTGATGAAAATTCAACCTATCGTTTATCGGCGACAGCAACGTGGCCGCGAGCATGATCGGTCGCTTGTCCGCCGACGTTCTCGCACTACTAGCCGCTGAATGATTCCTGACGATTGGCGCGAAATGGCAAGACGCGCCGCGTGATTTGGCGCGAAATGCAGAGATGCCGCCGGCACTAGCGACGGTTTATCGCTTCCGAATTGCTCACGTGCTGCTCGAGGAAAACAACCAGCCTGCAAAGGAGAAGACCGCTATGACAATCCGCCTGGCCTTGATCGCGGTCTGCGCCGCTGGCTTAGTGGTAATTCCGCACAAGCTCCTTGCTCAATCTCCGGCCGAACCCAAGCCGCACATTCCGCTCGAGAAATCGATTGGTCAGGCCAAGCCGGAAGTGGTCCCATCGCTGTTTGTCCTCAACTCGCGCGGGGTGAGCCTGAAGGAGGGTAAGCTGGTGCTGAGTGCGATTTCTCCGAATGCGATCGTGTTTGCCGACCGACCGGTTCGTGCCGCCGGGCATGATCTGACCTCCCGGATTATCGAGGACTGGGGCAATGGCAGCGACAACTTCGCTAAAGACCCGCCCAACGCCACGGTGTCAGGATTCAAGAAAGACGGATCGTCGGTGTTGGATGCCGTCGTCGTGTTGAAATCCCCCAAGCTTGAGGGTGATAAGCTGACTTTCGACGTCGATCTCCTCGAAGGTGATCTCGCCGGGGCGGACGGGCCGGCATCTGTCTTTATCGATATCATTGGCCGTCCGTTGACGCCGTTGTCTTTCGCCGGCGTCGCTCGCCGCACCGCCTGGCGCGGAGCGTTCTACCGCGGCGCTGCCGTGGCAGGAGCCGCTGCTGTGGCCGGGGCTGCGGCGTATCCCTATTACTCACCGCGCTGCGGCTACTACCCCTATCCGCCCTGCTATTGAACCGTTCGCCCGAGTGGCTCCGTTACAAAGGCGTGAACTGCGAATCCACGTGACTGGTTTTCTATAGGAAGGAGATTAGCGATGAACATCACCCGTCGATCCCTTGCATTTGGCGGAATGGGGCTGCTCGCGGGAGCCGCCGCCACACGACCGGCTCTTGCCCAGGATTCATTTTTCGGAGTGGGACAAGGCCTGGAGGATTTCTGGCTGGCCAGCGACGCCTACATCTTTGGCTACCCGCTGGTGACGATGGAGATGACCCGGCGGATCATCACGAATGTCGCCGAGCCCGTCGGCACGCGCGGTCCGATGGGACACATCATCAAGCTGCGCCAGTATCCCGATGCCTCCTTCAGGGATGTGACGGCACCGAATGCCGACACCTTGTACACGACATCCTTCTTCGACGTCGGAAAGGAGCCGTGGATACTCAGCATTCCGGACATGAAGGGCCGCTATTTCCTGATGCCGATGCTGGACGGCTGGACCACCGTGTTTCACGTGCCGGGCAAGCGCACCACCGGCACCGGGGCGCAGACCTACGCGATCACGGGGCCGGGTTGGAAGGGCACGCTGCCGGCGGGTGTCAAGGAGTACAAGTCTGCCACCAATATCGTGTGGCTGCTCGGGCGCATCTATTGCACCGGCACGCCGGACGATTACGCTGCGGTGCACAAGTTGCAAGACGAATGCAAGCTCGTTCCGCTCAGTGCTTATGGCAAAGCTTACACGCCCGCCCCCGGGAAGGTGGATCCAACGATCGATATGAAGACGGCGGTCCGCGAGCAGGTCAATCGCATGGACGCGGTGTCGTATTTCAAGCTGCTTTGCGAACTCATGAAGACTAATCCGCCCTACGCCGCGGACGCGCCTCAACTTGCGAAGTTTGCCCGCATCGGCATCGTCCCAGGGCAGGATTTTAATGAGAGTAAGCTGAAGGCAGACTTTCTGAGACGCCTGCCGGAGGTGTCGTTCGACCGCATCATGCTTCAGTTCAAAATCAACAAGGCCATCAAAGACGAGAATGGGTTCGCGTTCACGACCAAGACCGGCATTTACGGCACCGACTATTTGATGCGGGCTTTGGTAACCGCGATCGGGCTTGGTGCCAACCGGCCGCAGGATGCCGTCTATCCGACTTCGCAAAAAGACGCCGACGGTCACAAGTACAGCGGCGCGAACAAGTACGTGATGCGATTTCCGAAAGGTCACTTGCCTCCAGCGGAGGGATTCTGGTCGCTTACGATGTACGACAGCAACTATTTCTTCGTGAAGAACCCGCTCAACAGGTACTCCGTCAGCGCTCGGGAAGACTTGAAGGAGAATCCGGACGGATCAACTGATCTGTACATCCAGAAGGACTCTCCCGGCAAAGAGAAGGAGTCGAACTGGCTACCTGCGCCTGAGGGAGATTTCATCCTCATGTTGCGTATGTACTGGCCCCAGGAGACGGACCCCTCGATCATCAACGGCACATGGACGGTCCCGGCCGTCAGAAAAGTCGGAGCCTAGAGCAGGCAATCATGCCGGCGCGCATGCGCCGGCATGATTGCTAGGCCGCTCCCAGATGCCCCACAGCACGCTGTACTCGCTTTGGGTTTTCTGGGGCGAATGACACGGCATTCGCGATGCAGGAGGCCATGATGTCGGCACTTCACCTTGGAAAAGGAAAACAGCGCGTTGGACGGAGCGCGACAAAGCCGTCTCTCTCTTCTGCGTTCAGGAATGCAGCCATTGCCTCGGCAGTCATGACGCTGTCGGTGCCTGCTGCCACGGCTTACGCCGACGAAGGTGGCGTTTCCTACTGGCTCCCTGGCCGCTTCAGCAGCCTTGCCGCCACCCCTCAAGCCCCCGGCTGGTCAATGGCAGCGGTCTACTACCACACCAGCGTAAGTGCATTCGGCACCGCGGCTGCCGCAAGGGAAATTCACGTCGGCAGAATCCCCGCAACAGTAAACGTCGATCTGAACTTGCGTCTGAATGGGCGGGGGGATCTCGTCCTGCTCAATCCTACATACACGTTCGCAACCCCCGTGCTGGGCGGGCAACTGGCCATCGGAGTGACAGGACTGTTCGGACGATCGAGCGCTGATCTAGCAGGAACGCTCACCGCAACTGTCGGCCCCCTGGCCGTGACGCGCACGGGCAGCTTCGGCGACTCGATCACGTCAGTCGGGGATCTCTACCCGCAGGCGACGCTCAAGTGGAATGCAGGCGTCCATAACTTCATGACCTACGTAACCGGAGATGTTCCCGTCGGCGCTTACAGTTCGTCCCGTCTCGCCAATCTCGGCATCGGGCATGGCGCCATCGACGGCGGCGCCGGCTACACCTACTTCAATCCGCAAACTGGCCACGAGTTTTCCGCGGTGGCGGGCCTCACCTACAATTTCAAGAATCCGGATACGCAGTACCAGAACGGCATCGATCTTCACGTTGACTGGGGAGCCTCGCAGTTTCTGTCAAAGCAAACTTTCGTCGGCCTCGTTGGTTATGCCTATCAGCAGATAACTGATGACTTTGGCCAGCATCCCGCCCTAGGCGGCTTTCGGTCCCGAGTCTTCGCAGTTGGTCCGCAGATTGGCTTTCTATTTCCGGTAGGCGATATGCAGGGGTATTTGAATCTGAAGGGATATGGCGAGTTCGCTGCGGAGAATCGGCCGGCTGGCTGGAACACTTGGCTGACGTTCTCAATATCGCCGATAGCGCCGACCAGAACTGTCGCATCAACCCGGCGGATCACAAAATAGCAGCGTGGCCGCTTAGCCGATCTCACCGACACACCATGGGTCGGTCGAACGTCTCACGTGAACATATCGAACTGAGCTGGTTATCTGCGTAGCCTCGACCCTTCCACCTGCTGAACAAAGCTGGCGTGAAGGTAGTCGAGAAGATCTACCTGCATCGAAATCCCGCACTTTGAAGAAGGAAAGTCGCCCCCCGGACCGGCACTTCCGCTTTCGGCCCATCTCGGAAGTCGGGCACCGTCCGCACTTTTGTTGCTGTTGGAATGGAATCGGACATGGGTAGGGCAATCGCCTGGTGGATTGCTTCGTCGCAAGCACTCCTCGCAATGACGGGGCGAGAGCCGGGTCAAAGAAAAACGGCGGGCTGTTGGCCCGCCGTTTTCGTTTGGATTGAAATCGGATCAATTATCCAAAAAGCTCCGCAGCTTCCGGCTCCTCGACGGATGCTTCAGCTTCCGCAGCGCCTTCGCTTCGATCTGGCGGATACGCTCGCGCGTCACGCTGAACTGCTGTCCGACTTCCTCCAGCGTGTGGTCGGTGTTCATGCCGATGCCGAAACGCATGCGGAGCACGCGTTCTTCGCGCGGGGTGAGCGATGCCAGGACGCGCGTGGTGGTCTCGCGCAGGTTGGACTGGATCGCGGCGTCGATGGGCAGGATCGCGTTCTTGTCCTCGATGAAATCGCCGAGATGCGAATCCTCCTCGTCACCGACCGGCGTCTCCAGCGAGAGCGGCTCCTTGGCGATCTTGAGGACCTTGCGCACCTTCTCCAAGGGCATGCCGAGCTTTTCGGCGAGCTCCTCCGGGGTCGGCTCGCGGCCGATCTCGTTGAGCATCTGGCGGGACGTGCGCACGATCTTGTTGATGGTCTCGATCATGTGCACGGGGATGCGGATGGTGCGGGCCTGGTCGGCGATCGAGCGGGTGATCGCCTGCCGGATCCACCAGGTGGCGTAGGTCGAGAACTTGTAGCCGCGGCGGTACTCGAACTTGTCGACCGCCTTCATCAGGCCGATGTTGCCTTCCTGGATCAGGTCGAGGAACTGCAGGCCGCGGTTGGTGTACTTCTTGGCGATCGAGATCACGAGACGGAGGTTGGCTTCCACCATCTCCTTCTTGGCCTGGCGGGCCTCGCGCTCGCCCTTCTGCACGGAATGCACGATCTTGCGGAACTCGACGATCTCGAGGCCGGTCAGCGCGGCGAGCTGATGCACCTCGTGGCGGAGGTCCTTGATGCGGTCCTTCTCGTGGTGGACGAAGTTCTTCCAGCCCTTGGCCGAGAGCTTCGAGACGCGGTTGAGCCAGCGCGGATCGAGCTCCGAGCCGGTATAGTTGCGCAGGAAATCCTCGCGCGCGACGCCGTGGCTGTCGGCAAGGCGCATCAGGCGGCCCTCATGCGAGACGAGGCGCTTGTTGATGTCGTAGAGCTGCTCGACAAGGCTGTCGATGCGGGCCTGGTTGAGGCGCAGCGACTTCACCTCGACGATGATCTCGTCCTTCAGCTTCTTGTACTTGCGCTCCTGGTGCGGCGAGAGCGACTCGTTCTGGAGCTGGTTCTGGATGTCCTGCTCCTGAAGCTTGCGCAGCTTCTTGTAGCTATCGGCGATGCGATCGAAGATCTCGACCACCTTCGGCTTGAGCTCGGCCTCGATCGCCGCGAGCGACATCTGGTTCTCGAACTCGTCGTCGTCCATGTCGGACTCGGCGGCGGCCTCGCCCGGATCCTTCTCCTCGCCCTCGGGGGCGGCCGCAGGCGCGGCGCGGAACGGCGTCGGCGACGGGGGCGCGGCAGGCGGCGCGACATGCGCGGGCGCAGCGGCGGACGCGGTGGTTTCGCCGCCCTCGGCCGAGGCTTCGCCGCCCTCGCCATTGGGTCCTGCGATCATCGCGGCGTTCATGCCGCCCTTGGCATCCGGGCCGGCATAGGTGGCTTCGAGATCGATGATGTCGCGGAGGAAGATCTTGCCTTCGTTGAGCTCGTCGCGCCAGATGATGATGGCCTGGAAGGTCAGCGGGCTTTCGCAGAGACCCGCGATCATCGCCTCGCGGCCGGCCTCGATGCGCTTGGCGATCGCGATTTCGCCTTCGCGGGAGAGCAGCTCGACCGTGCCCATCTCGCGCAGATACATGCGCACGGGATCGTCGGTGCGCTCGCCCGGCTCGCTCTTCTTGACCTCGGTGACGGCCTTCTGGGTGACCTCGACGAGCTCGTTATCGGTCTCGTCGTCGCCCTCGTCCTTCTCTTCCTCGCCTTCGGTGTCGTCGGCTTCGGTGACGTTGATGCCCATGTCCGAGAGCATCGACATGATGTCCTCGATCTGTTCGGGCGAGGTCTGGTCGGACGGCAAGACTTCGTTGAGCTGATCGAAGGTCACGAAGCCGCGCTTCTTGGCCTGCTTGATCATCTTCTTCACGGCGGCGTCGGACAGGTCGAGCAAGGGCGAGGGCGCGTCCTGGGAATCCTTCTCCGGCGCATCCGCTGCCTTGTCGTCTTTTTCCTTGTCCTTCGCCTGCAGCGTCTTTGCCTTGGTGGCCATCCATTGCTCCTAAACGCGCTTCATGCGAGACGCGCCGCGCCTTCGCGTGAATTCACATGAACCTGTTGCTCGACGCTCTCGCTTCGGCAGCTCTCGACACGGAAAGGGCGGCGCACAAACCTCTCGCCACCCCCAACTCTCTCTCGCCGGAATTGCCTAACGCTTCGTCAGCCTCTTTGTCGCGGCGGATGCAGGTGTAGTGCCAACAGCGATTGCGCGGATTCATTCCTGACGCGTCTGTTATGCCTGCGGCCGCCTCTGGGCCAAAGTGCTACAAGACCGTTAAGCCTCGATTAACCCTGTTTTTGCCGCCAAACCTAGGATTTGGCGAGTCTTTTAGCGGTTCCAGCCGTGGCCGTCCGCATGTTTCTTTCATCACATGCTCTTCTGGAGCCGGCCCGACAGCTCGCCAAAACCCTCGATCAGGGCCTCGGTACCGTCGACTTCCCCTATCCGAGCCTTGACGTCACGCAGCCACGCCAAATTGGCCTCGCTGGGATCCTCCCCTAAGGCCAGCTCGGCGTCTTTCAGCTCTCTAAGTAGTGAATGCCATTGCCGATGCAAGGCAACGAGCTGGTGCCAGGTGGCAAGAACGTCGTCCCTCGCCGCGCCCTCGCGGGCGGCCCACACCGCCTGGGTCGTGATGACATTCTCAACCCTTTGAAGAGTTTGAGAAAATCCGCCCTTTGCGAGGTCGCCGCGCATCTTTTCGGCCTGCTCGCCCGGGTCCGGCGAATGGTGATGGTCGTTGGCGAAGGCGGCGATGATGCCGGCCCGGAGCTTGTGGGCCTCCGGATGGGCCAGCTCCAGGGCGGCGACCTCCTCCAGATGCTCGTGCAGCAGCCAGGGGTGGTTGATCAGGCATTGCAAGATAAGCGCCTCCCGGCGGGAGATGGCGCTGCGCTGGCCCCGCAGGATCGGGCTTGCCGCCAGCTGCGGGCTCGCCGCCTGGTAGGGGCCGGAGGGCAGCGGGGTCGGACCCGGGGCGCCGCGGCGGCCGCCGAACCCTTGTCCACCGAATCGATTCGCCCCGCCCCGCGGCTGGAACGGCCGGCCGCCACCGGGGCGGAAATTGCCCCGGCCGCCAAAGCCGCGCCCGCCTTCGGGCGCGAAGGTGCGCTGCAGCCGCTCGACGAAGTCGTCGCGATAATAGCGCCGCACCACCTCGTCGCGGATGCCGTTCGTGAGCTCCCTGATGCGCGCCTCCAGCGCGGCGCGTCGTTCGGGCGTGGCGAAATTGCCGCCCTCGAGCTCGCGCGACCAGATCATGTCGGCGAGCGGACGGGCAGCGCCGATGACCTCCTCGATCGCGCCGCGCCCGCCCGAGCGCACGAGATCGTCGGGATCCTGCCCTTCCGGCAGCAGCGCGAAGCGAAGACTCTTGCCCGGTGCGAGGAAGGGCAGCGCGAGATCGGCGGCGCGATAGGCCGCCTTCTGCCCCGCGCGGTCGCCGTCGAAGCAGAGGATCGGCTCGTCCGCCATCTTCCACAGCAGCGCGAGCTGGCTTTCGGTGAGCGCGGTGCCGAGCGGCGCGACGCTGCCGGCAAAGCCCGCGGTGACCATGGCGATGACGTCGACATAGCCCTCGACCACGATGAGCGGGCTGCCGTCATGGGTGGCTTTGCGCGCGGTCTGGTGGTTGTAGAGATTGTCGCCCTTGTGGAAGAGCGGCGTCTCCGGCGAATTCAGGTATTTGGCCGGAACGTCCTTCTCCAGCGCCCGCCCGCCGAAGGCGATGACGCGGCCGCGCAGATCGGTGATCGGAAACATCACGCGATCGCGGAAGCGATCGTAAGGAACGGGGATGTCGTCGCCGCCGATCAGCAGACCGGTCTCGATCATGTCCTCGACGGAGATTCCGAGCTTGCCGAGATGCTCCTTCAGCGCGAAGCGATCGGGCGGGGCATAGCCGAGACGGAACTGCAATTGCGTCGCCGGCGAAATGGCGCGATCGGCGAGATAGCCGCGCGCTTTCGCGCCCACGCGCGAGGCCAGCGTCTCGGCGAAGAATTTCGCCGCGAGATCCATCACGTCATGCAGCGAGCGCCGCCGCTGCTCCTCGCGCGCGGCGTTGGGCGTCACCGCCGGCAGCGGCAGGCCCGCCATATTGGCGAGCCGCTCCACGGCTTCCGCGAACGGCAGGCCGTCGGTCTCCATCACGAAGGTGATGATGTCGCCGTGCTTGCCCGAGGAGAAGTCGTGATAAAAACCCTTCTGGTCGTTGACGTAGAAGGACGGCGTCTTCTCCTGCTGGAACGGCGACAGCCCCTTCCACTCGCGCCCGGCCTTCTTCAGCTTGACGCGCTTGCCCACGACCTCGGAGACCGAAAGCCGGGCACGAAGCTCGTCGAGGAACTGGGGCGTGAAGCGCATGGGGCGAGTTTAGCCGAGCGTTTGAGTCGGGCGAAGGATCAGGGATATAGGGACGGCCCGGTCAAAGGCCAGGTTTGTCGGGCTTATCCGGCTTATTCGACCTATGCACAGGGCCGTCATTCCGGGGCGCCCCGCAAGGCGCGAGCTATGGTGCGCAATTGCGCACCTGAGAATCCATTGCGCCGCCCGAATGCTGGGAGAAATGGATTCTCAGGTGCGCAATTGCGCCCCATAGCTCGCGCTTCGCGCGCCCCGGAATGACGAGCCACTTGAACCGCGCCCGGTTCCACGCTTCCATACCGCCATGTTCAGGACCTTTCGGGGCGGCCAGACCGGGGGTTGGCGGGTAACCTCGCTCTCGCCTGTGACTGGCGAGTCCCTGCCCTTCGTGCCGGCGCTGTCGGTGACCGACAGCGAGGCCGTCTCGTTGCCGCTGGTGCCCTCGCGCAATGCCTGGCGGCTGGTCGGCGTCGCCAGCAGCCTGCGCTACACCGAGCGGGCCGAGAAGCAGCAGCTCGTCGCCGTGCAGGCCGGCCTCGGCCGGCTGGAGGCCACCAGCGCGGCGCTGATCCCGATCCGCAAGTCGCAGGCCTGGTGGGAGCTGACCCAGGAAGAGCGCCGCAAGATCTTCGAGGACAAGTCGCACCACATCGCGAGCAGTCTTCGTTTCCTGCCCGCGATCGCGCGCCAGCTCTATCATTGCCGCGATCTCGGCGGCCCCTTCGATTTCCTGACCTGGTTCGAATTCGCGCCCGCGAACGCCTCGCTGTTCGAGGAGCTGGTGGCGATGCTGCGGCGGACCGAGGAGTGGACCTATGTCGAGCGCGAGGTCGACGTGCGCGTGGTCAAGGAAGTGCTGTCGGCTTAGAGCCGCAGGAAGCGCCCGGACTCGATGCGCGGGAGATCGGCGACCGGCCAGTTGTAGACGTAGGTCCAGGCCGTTTCCCTGGTGCCGCCCGGCAACGTCACCTCGATCATCTGCCGCAGATATTCCGTCGGCTCCGGATAGCCCTCGCCGCAGGCCTCGTACATGTCGAGCTCGCGCAGGAGCTCGTCCGGCACGCGCAGGTGAAACAACTCACCATGGACGATGTCCGACGCCCTCTCGGAGAGCAGCAATCCCGGATAGTGCTTCACCAGAACGAGCCGGCCGCGGCAGGTGGCTTCACTGATGAATTCCGCATGGCCGGCGAGCAGCCGCGCCATCGGGTGGTCGAAGCCGCGCATCAGGGTGCCGTAAACGAAAAGTCGATCCGAGCTCATGCCGTTCCAACGTTGCGGCATCGGTGCGATACCGCTACTCCGTTTACACAGTTTGTCATTCCATAGGCAAATCAGGATGGCTTTGGATATAGCCGACGCAACCGACCAGCTGCTCGGCGAGGGCGACATTCCGCCCGTGCATGAGGTGAATGCGGCGGGGACATCGCCGTTCCTGCTCACCGCGGACCATTACGGACGGGTGCTGCCGCGCGCGCTCGGCGATCTCGGCGTCGCGGACACCGATCTCGCCAGGCACATCGCCTGGGATATCGGCATCGCCGGCGTCGCCGAGCGGCTCGCCGCGATGCTCGATGCGCATCTGATCGCGCAGCGTTATTCGCGCCTGGTGATCGACTGCAACCGCCCGCCCGGCGTCGCAAGCTCGATTCCCATGATATCCGAGGCGACCGCCATCCCCGGCAACGAGGACCTGTCGGCCGCGGCCAAGGAGATGCGCCGGCGCGAGATCTTCGATCCCTATCACCGCCGGATTAGCGCTGCGATCGATGCGCGCATCAGGGCGGGCAGGCCGACAGTGCTGGTGGCGCTGCACAGCTTCACGCCGGTCTTTTACGGCGAGCCGCGGCCCTGGCACATCGGCACGCTCTATCACCGCGACACCGTGCTGCCGCGGCTGATGCTGCAGCATTTGCGGGCCGAGAGCGCGCTCGTCGTCGGCGACAACCAGCCTTATGCGGTGAGCGACATCACCGACTACACGATTCCAATCCACGGCGAGGCGCGCGGGCTCGTCAACACCGGCATCGAGATCCGCCAGGACCTGATCACTGAGGAGAGCGGCCAGCAGCAATGGGCCGAGCGGCTGGCGCGGATCCTGCGCGAGATCGAGGCCACGCTGCGCGAGCAGGGAATGAATTAAGCGGTCACTTCGCCCGCGTCAGCGCCAGCCAGATGCCGCCGCCGATCATGAAGCCGCCTGAGATGCGCGACACCATCCGCGTGCGCCGCGCCGAGAAGAATTTTCGGGCGCGCCCCGCGGCAATCGCGTAGAGCGCGTCGGTCATCACCGCCGTCACCATGAAGGTGGCGCCCAGCAGCGCGACCTGCGGGAAATGCGGCTGGCTCATGTCCATGAACTGCGGGATGAAAGCGCCGAAGAACACCAGCACCTTGGGGTTCGACAGCAGCACCAGGAATCCCTGCAGGAAGAAGCCGCCGCGCGGCGGCGGAGGCGGCGCGTCGACGTCGACGCCTTCGACCGGCTCCCAGATCAGCTTGATGCCGAGCCAGATCAGATATGCGGCGCCGGCAAAGCGCACCCAATCGAACCAATAGCCCATGGTCGCCATCAGCGAGGTCAGGCCGATCGCGACGATGCCGATGACGATGGCAAGCCCGGCCTGCGCGCCGGCCACGTTGATGAGCGCCGCGCGCGTGCCGTGGCGCAAGCCATTGGCGATGACGAGGGTGACGATCGGCCCCGGCAGCAGCGCCAGCGCAATGCAGGCGGCGACGAAGGCGAGATAGGCTTGCATGGACATCATGGGAGGGACTCGCTGCGGTTCGGACGCATTAATGCATGGCGAGCGCTGGAACGGAAGACGCGTCAGTCGCTCCAAGCCGATCCCTTGACATGCAACCATTTAGTTGCCTATTATCGCCGCCATGGATGAGGTCTTCAAGGCGCTCGCGGATAGCTCGCGACGTTCGCTGCTCGACAGGCTTCACGCCAGAAACGGCCAGACACTGAACGAGCTCTGCGAGGGGCTTGCGATGACGCGACAGGCCGTCACCAAGCACCTTGCCATCCTGGAGGAAGCGAACCTCATCACCACCATCAGGCATGGACGCGAGAAGCTGCACTACCTCAACCCGGTGCCGATCCATCAGATCGGCGAACGCTGGATCAGGAAGTTCGAGCGCAGCAAGCTCGCCGCGCTCAACGAGCTGAAACGTCAGTTGGAGAACGGCGACGAGTGAGTCCGCTCAACGAAGGATTTGATGCACGATGAACCTCGATCAATTCAAGCCGCTGACCGTCTACACCATCTACATCGCCTCGACGCCCGAGAAGGTGTGGGAGGCGCTGACGTCCGCCGAGTTCAGCCGCAAATATTTTTCCGGCTTTGCGGTGGAGATGGAGCCGAAGCTCGGCGGCAGTTTCGTCGTGCACGCGCCCGACGGCTCCGAGCACATCCGCGGCGAAGTGTTCGAATACGATCCGCCGAGGAGGCTCACGGTGAGCTGGAACGTCAATTGGCCGGATCTCGTGGAAAAGCTCGGCACCACCATTGTCACCTACGAGATCGAGCAGGCCGGCGAAGCCGTCCGCCTCACCCTGAGCCAACGCCACGACCGCGAGCTCAGCGACGACATCCTTTCCGGCGGCCGCACCGGCTGGCCCGCGATCCTCTCCGGATTGAAGAGCCTGCTGGAGACCGGCAAGGCGCCGCATATCGAGATGTCCCCGCCGGTGCGGTTGCTGGAGGCGCTGAAGGCGATGGGGATCAAGGTGCCGTAATTGAAGAAGGACAAGCGTAGGTCGCTTCTTCCCCTCTCCCCTTGTGGGAGAGGGTGGCTCGCCGCGAAAGCGGCGAGACGGGTGAGGGGTCTCTCTCCGCGCACACTTCTCTCAATGAGTCCGCGGAGAGAGACCCCTCATCCGGCGCTTCGCGCCACCTTCTCCCACAAGGGGAGAAGGAAGAGCGCCGACACTAAGCCACCGGCGCCACCAACCGGCGGTACAGGTGCCATGTCGCATGCCCGAGCACCGGCAGTGTGACCACCAGCCCGAGAAAATAGGGCAGCGCCGAGACGATCAGCAGCATCACGATCAATGCGGCCCAACCGATCATCGGCAGCGGGCTCGTCACCACCGCGCGCACGCTCGTCACCATGGCCGTGACGAAATCGACCTCGCGATCGAGCAGCAGCGGGAACGACACCACGGTCAGCGAGAACAGGATCAGCGACAGCACGGCCCCGACCGCATTGCCGATGGCCAGGAACAGCAGGCCCTCGCTGGTCGTCAGCACCACCGTCATGAATTCCTGCAAGCTCGAGAACGAGGCGTTGAGGCCGAGCAGCAGCGCGATCAGGAGCCGCACCTGGTACATCCAGACCACGAAGACGAACAACGTCACGAAGGCCATCCAACCGATCTCGCTGCGCGAGCGGATCGCGGACCAGATCGCAGCGAACGAGACCGGCTCGCCGCGCTCGCGGCGCCGGCTGACTTCGTAGAGGCCGATCGCAACGAACGGTCCGATCAGCGCGAAGCCGGCAGCGAGGGGATAGACCAGGTAGACCATGCCGAAGGCAGTGAGACAGAGCATGATGACGATGCCGCCGGCGGCATAGAGCGCGCCGAAGCAGAGACCGTAGAGCGGCAGCGCCTGGAAATCGCGCAGCCCCTCGACCAGCGCCTCGGCGATGTCGACCGCCGCCACGGGACGCACCACCGGATCGACCTTGCCCGAGATGGACATCAGCTTCCTCCGCACATCGGCGCGATCTTCGTCGCGCGCATGCCGCGATATTAGCGCCGCCGCGCGGCGGCGCAACTTGATGCCGGCCGGCGCGAAGGGTAGCAGCGAAAGGACGATGCTCGCACGGCGAAATCGTTAGCCTTTCGCGCGATTTTTGCACCGACCGCTATGGACGGGGCAGATGATCGTGCCGCAAATTGCACCTCCGAATACCGTCGCCCGAGAGCCGATCGCCCACCGATGAGCCTGCGTACCCGGTTACTTATCCTCGTCATCGCGGCCATGCTCGTGCCGGCGATTCTGGTCGGGCTGCGCTTCGTGCAGAACCGGACGAGCGAGATCGACGCGGCGCTGGCCAATCTCGCCGCATCCGCCGACGACATCGCCAGCGATCTCGGCGAGAAGATCCAGGGGACTGCCCAGCTTCATTACGGGCTCGCCCGTGCCCGCGACCTCGACACGCGCGACAAGGCGGCATGCTCGGCGTTTCTGTCGGATGTCCGCGAGGAATATCCGCAGTTCACGGGTATCCTGACCATCGATCCCGACGGCAGGCTGTTCTGCGACTCGCTGCGGACCAACCGCACGCTCGACCTGAACGACCGCGGCTATTTCAAAGAGGTCAAGACTCTTCACGGCCTCGTCGCGGTGGAACCGGTGTTCGGCCGCCTCACCGGACTGTCGGTGCTGCAGATCGCCTATCCGGTGCGATCGGATACAGGCGCGCTGAAATTCGTGCTGCTGGCCTCCTTCAACCTGAACAAATTCGCGGAGTTTCACGACAAGCGGCTGCTCGGCGAGAAGGACATCCTGCTCGTCGACGCCAAGGGCACGGTCCTGGCCGCCCCCAAGCGCGGCGGCTGGAGCATACCCATCGGCGGCTCCATTGCGGGCTCCGACCTGTTCCGCTTCGCGGCAGACCCCGACGGCGAACCATTCCGGGAGATCGCCGATCGCGACGGCCGCACGCAGATCTGGGGCGTTGCCCGCTCGCCCGCGATCCGCAAGGCCGGACTCTATATCTTGGTGGGGCGGTCCAAGGACGGACTGATCGCGGCAGCGAACCGCCGGCTTTACGAGGACATGGCGATCCTGGCGGTGGCCTCGCTGCTGCTCCTCGCCGGTCTCTGGATCCTCACGACGGTGAGCATCGGACGGCAGGTCGGGCGGCTCGCTGCCATGGCGAAGAGCCTGGGGCACGGCGATCTCAGCGCGCGCATTCCGGAGCCCCACCCGGGGGGCGAGCTCGGCGGGTTGATGACGCTGCTCAACAGCACGGCCGAATCGCTCGAGCAGCAGCGCGCCGCCATCGCCGATCTCAGCCACAAGCTCAGCCAGTCGCAGAAGATGGAAGCCATGGGCCAGCTCACGGGCGGCGTGGCGCACGATTTCAACAATCTCCTGACCGTCATTCTCGGCAATTCCGAGCACCTCGCCGACAGGCTTGCAGGTAACAAGGAATTGCACCGGATCGCCGACGACATTGCGACCGCCGCCGAGCGGGGTTCCGACCTGACGCGGAGCCTGCTCGCCTTCGCGCGCAAGCAGCCGCTGCGGCCGCGCGAGATCGACATCGCCGAGCAGGTGACCGGCATGAAGCAGCTTCTGCAGCGGACCCTGGGCGAGCACATCGAATCCAGCTTCACGTTCGCGCCGGATCTCTGGCTCGCCAGCGTCGATCCCGGCCAATTGGCGACGGCCGTGCTCAACCTCGTGCTCAACGCGCGCGACGCGATGCCTGACGGCGGCAAGCTGATGGTCGAGGTGCGGAATGCATCGCTCGGTGAATCCGACCTCGACGTCAACGGCGAGCCGCGGCCCGGCGACTACGTCATGCTGGCCGTGAAGGATACCGGGTCCGGCATGAGCAGCGAGGTGTTGCAGCGCGCGTTCGAGCCGTTCTTCACCACCAAGGAGGTCGGCAAGGGCACCGGCCTTGGCCTCAGCATGGTCTACGGATTTGCGCAACAATCCGGCGGACTCGTGCAGATGCAGTCCGAACCGGGTCAAGGCAGCGTGGTCAGGCTGTTCTTTCCTCGCCTGCCGACGTCGTCGAGCGAGGAGCCGTCACCGGCAGCGCGTGTCGCCGCACCCGAGGGATACGAGACGATCCTCGTCGTCGAGGACGACGACATGGTGCGCGCCTATGTCGAGAACGAGCTGAAGGCGCTCGGCTACCGCGTCATCACGACGGCAAACGGACCCGCGGCGCTGGACGTGCTGCGCCAGTCCGCGGACATCCAGCTGCTGTTCACCGACGTCGTGATGCCCGGCGGCATGTTCGGGCCGGAGCTGGCGAGGCAGGCCGTTCAACTGCGGCCTGGCCTCAAGGTGCTCTTCACGTCCGGCTACAGCCAGGATCCGGTCAAGACGCCCGACGGGATCGACGCGCGCATTCTGACCAAGCCGTTCCGGCGCAAGGAGCTCGCCGCGATGCTGCGCGCGGCCCTTGCGGAGCCGCCGCGCTAGATCAGGACGCGATGGTGAGCTGCAGCGCCACTGCGATATTGGCCGCGAACAGAGCCGCGTCGATGACGAAGATCCGGAGCATCGGGCCCTTCAACACCGGCCAATAGGCCACCCCGACGCGGCCGCCGCGCATCAGCACCGGGACGTTATAGGCGAACTGGCTGAAATGGCAGGCGGCAAAGAACAGGAACAGCGCGAGCTGCGCTTCGACCGGCTGGAAGAAGGACGGACGGGCGGCCAGAAGATAGAGCGACAAGAGCCCGATCGGCAGATTCATGCCGCCGAGAAACGCGACGCTCGCTGCAAGGGTCGGCGCGATCGGATTGCTGCGCTCCTCTCGCGGCAGCAGGATCTTCAACGTGTTGGTTTGCGCGATGCTGAACTGGATGAACGCGCCCACGAACCAGAGCGTGTTGAGAAGCAGGACGATATCCGAAAATCGCATGGTCATTTTCCGTAGAAGGCTTCGCTGCGCACCACACGGCCCGCATCGTCGAAATCCATGAACTCGCTGGCGCGCGTATCGCCCAATTGCCACCACACCGTCAGTCGCGCGATCGCCTCGTCCCAGCTCCAATCCAGGATCTTCAGGTCGGCACTTTCGATGTGGCCGTAGGCTTTCCGCCAGTAGGCGCGAATGTTCTCGGCGCCGGTGACGGTCGGAGACCCCGTCAGGGTGAGCGCGAGAGGGCTGCGCATCTGCGCATCGTCGGCGAAATGGGCGACGACCGCGTCGATGTCCACTTTGCACCAGTTCGCGCACCATGCCGCGACGAAGCTTGCAGCGGCCGCGCGGTCCATTGCCTGTCCGCTCACGACACGGATCCTCCCTTCGGCTTGTGGCCCGGAAGGTGGCAAAGCGCGCGCCTCATGTCAACTATGTTGACTTGAGATTTCGGTCAGTTGTTGTCGGCGATCGCCTCCATCACGCCGATCCATCCGGCCGCACCGCTCGCCCCGGCGCGCGCGAACGCTTCGCGCAGGACCTGGCGCTCGTGGTCCGAGGCCCGCTGCTCGATGCGCCGCCCCGCTTCCGTCAGGCGCAGCAATTTCGAGCGGTGCTGCTCCGGCGAGCGCTTCGAGGTCAGGAGCTTGCGCTCCAGCAGCAGATTGAGCGGCCGGTTGAGGGCCTGTTTGGAAATGCCGAGGATCTCGATCAGCGCGCCGATGGCGATGTCGGGCCGGCGCGCCACCACGTAGAGGATGCGATGGTGCGGACGCGACAGGCCCTGCTTGGCCAGATATACGTCGGCCTGCAGCGTCATGCCGCGCCAGCCATAGTACATGAGCTCCAGCGCCGCATCGAGCTCGTGCAGCTTTGCGAGCGAGGCGCGGTGAAGCCCCGCGGCTTGAGACGTCTTTGCCATGGTCGGAAGCCAGCCCTTGTATGAAGTCAGCCTTTGGCCCGCAGCTCGCGGCGCAGCACCTTGCCGGTCGCCGTCATCGGCAGCGTCTCCGTGAACTCGACGAAGCGCGGATATTCGTGCGCGGCGAGCTGCACCTTGACGAAGTCCTGAATCTCGCGCGCCAGCGCGTCGCTGCCGGAAAAGCCCGGACGCAGCACGATCCAGGCCTTGATCGATTCGGTGCGGATCGGATCGGGAATGCCGACCACCGCAGCCATTGCCACCGACGGATGTTTCATCAGCGTGTGCTCGATCTCGGAGGGGCCGACGCGGTAGCCGGCGGTGGTGATGACGTCGTCCTCGCGGCTGACGTACCAGAAATAGCCGTCCTCGTCCTGCACGCCGAGATCGCCTGTGAGCAGGAAGTCGCCGGCATATTTCTTCGCGGTCGCCTCCGGATTGCGCCAATATTCGAGCATGGTGACGGGGCACGGCTGGCGCACGCCGATGATGCCGCGCTGCCCCCGCGGCAATTCCTCGCCCTTGTCGTTGACGATGCGGACATCGAAGCCCGGCGTCGCCTTGCCCATCGAACCCGGGCGGATCGGAAACAGGTTCGCGTTGCTGCCGATCACGAGGTTGCACTCGGTCTGGCCGAACACCTCATGCGCGTCGACACCAAACGTCTCGCGCACCCAGCCGAGCAATTCACCCCCGAGCGATTCGCCGCCGGTGAAGATGCTGCGCAGCTTGACGCCGGAATGCTTGACGCCGGCCTGCCGCATCAGCTTCAGCGCCGTCGGCGGCAGGAAGACGTTGCGGACGGCAAGATCGGCCATCATCTGCATCGCCGCTTGCGGCTCGAATTTCCGCGCGCGATGGCCGACCAAGGGAATGCCGTGGTACCAGAACGCGAGCAGGCCGTTGATGAGCCCGCCGATCCAGGCCCAATCCGCCGGCGTCCACATGAGATCGCCGGGCTTGGGCAAGAAGTTGTGGCACATCTCCACGTTCGGCAGATGGCCGAGCACGACACGATGCGCATGCAGCGCGCCCTTCGGGTTACCCGTCGTGCCCGATGTGTAGATGATCAGGGCGGGATCGTCGGCCGAGGTGTCCGCGCGCGTAAAGTCGGGCGAAGCGGCCTTCACCGCATCCCAGAACGATGTCGTGCCGGCGGGCACGCGCGCGCCGACGATGTAGACGCTCCTCAGCTCCGGCAGGCGGTCGCGGATCTTGGACAGCTTTTCCCAGCCAGCTTCGTCGGTGACGATCGCCTTGGCCTCGGAGTTCGACAGACGGAATTCCAGCGCGTCCTCGCCGAACAGGGCGAACAGCGGGATCGAGATCAGGGCCGAGCGAAACGCCGCCATGTGCACGATCGGCAATTCCAGCGACTGCGGCAGGAACACCGCGACGCGGTCGCCGCGGACTAGCCCGTCCGCCTTCAGCACACTGGCGAAGCGGCGCGACATCTCCGCGATCTCGTCGAAGGTGGTGCGGCTGGTGGCGCCGGTGTCGTCGACATAGATCAGCGCAAGCCGGCCGGTGCCGTCGGCATGGCGATCGCAGCACGCCTCCGCGATGTTGAAGCGCGCGGGGATATCCCAACGGAAGTTGCGGACGAGTTCGTCGTAGCTTGCGGCTTCGGTGAGCATGGTATGGTCGTTTCCGGTGTCTTGTTATTATCGTTCAGTCTAGGGCCGCGGGCGCACGGGACAAGTCCCTCGCCGTCATTCCGGGGCGCCCGAAGGGCGAGCCCGGAATCCATCGGGCCACAGGAAATGCCGCTTGATGGATTCCGGGTTCGACGCTGACGCGTCGCCCCGGAATGACGGCGGAGACTCACCGCACCGTCGCAAAAAACTTCCGGACATCGCGCACGAACAGCTCCGGCTGCTCGAAGGCGGCGAAGTGACCGCCCTTCTCCATCTCACTCCAATGCGTGATGTCATGGAAGTTCGGCTCCATCCAGCGCCGCACCGGCGTGACGATCTCCTTGGGGAACACCGCGACACCCGTCGGCACCTTCACCACCGGCGTGGTGCGGCGCTTGCCAAAGCTCTCCCAATAGAGCCGCGCCGACGAGGTCGCCGTCTGCGTCGCCCAATAGAGCATGACGTTGTCGAGCAGCTCGTCCTTGCTGAAGATGTTTTCGGGGTGGCCATTGCAATCGGTCCAGGCCCAGAATTTTTCCAGGATCCAGGCCGCCTGGCCGCTCGGCGAATCCGTCAGGCCATAGCCGAGCGTCTGCGGCCGCGTCGACTGCTGCTTGGAATAGCCGGAGTCGAGATCGGCGTAGTGCTTGAGGCCGGCCAGCGCCCGCTTCTCCTCTGGCGTCGGCTCGCCCTCGACCTTCGGTGCCGCGTTGAAGGCGAGCGTGATGTGGATGCCGGCGCAATGAGTGGGGTCCTGCGCTCCGAGCGAGGTCGTCACCGCCGAGCCCCAGTCGCCGCCTTGCGCGCCATAACGCGCGTAGCCCAGGCCGTCCATCAGCTTGGCCCAGGTCGCGGCAATGCGATCGACGCCCCAGCCGGTGGTCCCCGGCTTGCCCGAGAAGCCGAAGCCAGGCAGCGAGGGGCAGATCACGTGAAAGGCATCGGCGGGATTGCCGCCATGCGCGGCGGGATCGGTGAGCGGCGCGATCACCTTCTGGAACTCGACGATGGAGCCGGGCCAGCCGTGGGTGATGATCAACGGAAGCGCCGACGGCTCCTTCGCGCGCGCATGAATGAAGTGGATGTCGAGGCCGTCGATCTCCGTGGTGAACTGCGCAAAGCGATTGAGCTTTGCCTCGCGCGAGCGCCAGTCATACTCGTTGGCCCAATAGGTACAGATCTCCTGGATCCATTTCAGCGGCGCGCCCTGGCTCCAGTCGTCGACCAGCTCAGCCTCCGGCCAGCGCGTGCGGGCAAGGCGTGACTTCAGGTCGGCGAGGATGTCGTCGCCGATGGCGATGCGAAATGGCTTGATGGCGGTCATCGGTTGCTCCCGATTTGTTTCTGCCGGGAGAGTAGACCGAACCTATGCGGCATCAAAGGTGCCCCTTCTCCCCTTGTGGGAGAAGGTGGCGCGAAGCGCCGGATGAGGGGTCTCTATCCGCGTGAACTACTGGGAGAGGATCGCTCGCGGAGAAAGACCCCTCACCCGTCTCGCCGCTACGCGGCGAGCCACCCTCTCCCACAAGGGGAGAGGGGAAGAAGCTAGCCCGACAGCGCTGCCTTCACGAGACCAGACGCCTTGCCAAAATCCATCTGGCCCGCGTATTTCGCGCGCAGCACGGCGATCACCTTGCCCATGTCCTTCATGCCGGCAGCGCCGGTCTCGGCAATCGCATCCGCGATCGCCTTCTTCACGTCGTCATCGGACATCTGCTTCGGCAGATACGCCGAGATCACCGCGATCTCCTCGCGCTCCTGCGCGGCAAGCTCGGCGCGGCCGCCCTTGTCGTAGAGCTCGACCGCCTCCTGACGCTGCTTGATCATCTTCTGCAGCACCGCGAGGATGTCAGCGTCCGACAACGGCGGCTTGCCGCTGCCGCGCGCGTCGATGTCGGCGTTCTTGATGGTCGAGTTGACCATGCGCAGCGTGGACAGCTTGCGCTCGTCCTTGGCCTTCATGGCCTCCTTGACCGCATTGTTGATGTCGTCGCGCAGCATGATCGTGATCCCTTCGATATAAACGCCTGATCTAGGCCCTTTGCGGCCGTCGCACAACCTAGCTCCCCAGCCATTCGGTCAGCGCCTGAACCGTCGCCTCCGGCTGTTCGGCTTGCGGCAGGTGCCCGCAGCGATCGAGAATCACGAGCCTGGCGCCGGCGATGCCTTCGGCCATCTCCTTGGAGAAGGCGTTGGGGATGGTGTTGTCGGCATCGCCCGTCAGCACCAGCGTCGGGCATGTGATCGTCGCCAGCAAGGAGCGCGAATCCACCCGTGCGATGATCGCGGTCTGCTGCCGCAGATAGCCTTCGACGCCGACGTCCTCGTCCTGCGCATGCACGAGCCTGAGAATCTCGGCATCGTCGCGCCGCGACGGATGCACGAGCTCCGGAAAACTCTCCTCGCGCACGGCGCGCAGCTCGCCGCGTCTGGCGCGCTCCATCTGAGCGCGGCGGCGCGCGGTGGCCTCCGGCGAGTCGGGCCGCGCCTGCGTGTTGATCAGCGCGAGTTTTGTCACGCGCTCGCTGGCCTGGCGCATGATCTCGAAGGCGATGTAGCCACCCATGGAATGGCCGGCGAGGGCGAAGCGCGGCGGCGCCTCGGCGAGGATGCGGCGGGCGGTCGCAACCATGCTGTCGTCGCGGATGTGGTTGGCGACCGTCACCGGCCCGAAACGCCAGAGCGCAGGGATCACGGGCGCATAGATCCGGGCCGAGGACGCCAGCCCCGGAACCAGCACAATGGGGGTGGTCTGGTCCATTATTGCCTCGCAAGCCCAGGAAATTGCCGGAAATTGTGCGTCCGAGCTTAAGGGTGGGAGGAGGCCTGTCAAATATGCAAAAACGCATGTGAATCGGCCCTCTCTCGCTTTGACGTGCACACGCGGGGGGCTTATGAAGCGGGCTCATGACACAACATGACAACGATCCCGCCTGGCCGGACCACAAACCGACCGCGCTCCTCGTGCTTGCCGACGGCACGGTGCTGGAGGGCTTTGGTCTCGGCGCCGAGGGCCACGCCGTCGGCGAGGTCTGCTTCAACACCGCAATGACCGGCTATGAGGAGATCCTGACCGATCCCTCCTATGCCGGCCAGCTCATCACCTTCACCTTCCCGCATATCGGCAATGTCGGCACCAATGAGGACGACATCGAGACGGTGAACATGGCCGCGACGCCCGGCGCGCGCGGCGTGATCCTGCGCACCGCGATCACCAATCCCTCGAACTACCGCGCCACCAAGCATCTCGATGCCTGGCTCAAGGCCCGCGGCATCATCGGCCTCTCCGGCATCGACACCCGCGCGCTGACCGCGCTGATCCGCTCCAAGGGCATGCCGAACGCCGTGATCGCGCACTCGAAGTCTGGCGAGTTCGATTTGCACGGACTCAAGGAAGAGGCGCGCGAATGGCCGGGCCTCGAGGGCATGGACCTCGTGCCGATGGTGACGAGCGGCCAGCGCTTCACCTGGGACGAGATGCCCTGGGCCTGGGACAAGGGCTTCGGCCGCCAGGACAAGCCCGAGTTCAACGTCGTCGCCATCGACTACGGCATCAAGCGCAACATCCTGCGCCTGCTCGCCGGTGTCGGCTGCAAGGTGACGGTGGTGCCGGCGACGACCCCCGCCGAAGACATCCTGGGGTTGAAGCCGGACGGCGTGTTCCTGTCCAACGGTCCGGGCGATCCGGCCGCGACCGGCAAATATGCCGTGCCCGTGATCCGCGACGTGATCAAGTCGGGCACGCCGACCTTCGGCATCTGCCTTGGCCACCAGATGCTGGGCCTTGCCGTCGGCGCCAAGACCAAGAAGATGCATCAGGGCCATCACGGGGCCAATCACCCGGTGAAGGACGAGACCACCGGCAAGGTCGAGATCACCTCGATGAACCACGGCTTTGCCGTGGACGAGACGACGCTGCCGAAGGGCGCGACGCAGACCCACATTTCCTTGTTTGATGGATCCAATTGCGGCATCCAGCTCGACGGCAAGCCGGTATTCTCCGTGCAATATCATCCCGAGGCCTCACCCGGCCCGCGCGACTCGCATTACCTGTTCCAGCGCTTCGCCGACCTGATGCGGCAGAGGAAGAGGGCGTAAGGCGCGTTCTCCCCGAATACTTCACCAAAAGTCCGGGCTCGCCCGGACTTTTTCGTCATTCCGGGGCGCGCGTAGCGCGAGCCCGGAAATTCATCTGGCAACAGACTCTGCAGCGCCATGGATTCTCTGATGCGCAATTGCGCATCATAGCTCGACGCTGCGCGTCGCCCCGGAATGACGGTGGAACGAGGAACGTCGCCGCACGCGTTTGGTTGATCCCTGCTATTCTTGCGCAGGAGCCCGTCATGTCCGTCGTCCGCGACAAGGCCGAGCCGCTCGCCATTGTTTTCGAGGATGACGGGCTCGTGCCGAACAACATCCTTCCGTTCCTGGTCTACCAGGGCGCGGTGAAGCTCGACCCAAAGCGCCCGGAAGAGACCATCGAGAATCTGTTCGAAGCGAACGGCTGGGGCGGGACGTGGCGCAACGGCGTCTACGATTATCTGCATTATCATGCGACGGTGCATGAGGTGCTCGGCGTCGCGCGCGGCAGCGCCCGCGTGCGTTTCGGCGGCGATCACGGCCAGGAGCTTCAGATCAAGGCCGGCGACGTTGCGATCCTGCCCGCCGGCACCGGACATCAATGCATCAAGGCGAGCGATGATTTTTGCGTGATCGGCGCCTATCCGCCAGGCGCAAAAATGGAGATCACGCGCGCAACGCCGGAGAACCATGCGAAAGCGCTGAAGACGATTCCACAAGTGGCGTTGCCGCCCGCTGATCCCGTAACGGGGAAGGACGGCGCGCTGATGCGGCTGTGGCGGTAGCCACACGCGTGGTGCAGTAGGGTGGGTTAGCCAAAGGCGTAACCCACCTCTTCTGTTTCCGCGGACAGAGACAGTGGTGGGTTACGCCTTGCAGATGCGCTTCGCGCTTCTGCGAGGCTAACCCACCCTACGCATCCCGTTACGCCTCGTTGCCGCCCTCCTGCCTCGTCGCTTCAAACAGGAACCAGGTGCGGCGCTCGGTCTCGTCGATGAAGTTCTCCAAAATGCTGGCGCTGGCGACGTCGCCGGCCTCGTCGCAGACGTCGTGCGCCTTGCGCATCGCGGCAGCGACGTGCTTGTTGTCCTGCATCAGCTCGCGCAGCATCTCGCGCGGCGGGACGTAGTCCTCGTTGTTGTCCTTGATGGTCTGGAGCTTTGCGACCTGGCCGATCGACTTCAGCGTGGTGCCGCCGATCTTGCGGACGCGCTCGGCGAGCTGGTCGGTGGTGGCGAAGATCTGGTCGGACTGCTCGTCGAGCAGCAGATGGTAATCGCGGAAGTGGCGCCCGCTGATGTGCCAGTGGAAATTCTTGGTCTTCAGATAAAGCGCGAACGCGTCGGCCAGAAGCACGTTGAGCGCCTCAGAGACTTTCTTGACCCCGTCGGGCGACAGATCCGTGGGGGTATCGAGTTCGGGCGAGACCTTGTTGTTGGTTTTGCTCACGGGAGACCTTCCTGTTAGGACGCGGACATTGACGGCGCGCCGCCGCACCCCTAACGCAAGGTGGGCAGCGCGGTTCCTAGATAGGAACCCCTGGGCGGGATACCAATGGACGATTGGATCGATTATTACGACTCGACGCATACGATCTATGTCAGCAAGCTGCATCGCGACTTGCACTTCCAGATCATTGCGCGGGACATCATCGGCTACATCCCCTCGCCCGATGCGACGGTGCTGGACTATGCCTGCGGCGAAGCGCTGTCGGCGAGCCAGGTGGCGGCCGCCTGCGGCATGCTGATCCTGGCCGAGCCCGCGCCGGGCGTGCGCGGCCGGCTGATCGCGCGGTTTGCCCCAAACACCAAGATCCGCGTCCGCTCGCTCGAGGACGTCCGCAAGATGCAGGATCAGTCGATCGATCTCGTCGTGATGAACTCGGTCGCACAATACATGACGCCGGACGAGCTCGATGCGGCGCTATTGAACACCCGCCGCATCCTGAAACCCTCCGGCAAGCTGGTGCTGGGCGACATTCTACAGCCCAATGTCGGCATGGTCAGGGATGTGATGGCGCTGCTCGGGTTCGGCCTGCGTCACGGATTTCTGAAGGACGCGCTGATCGGGCTGATCAGCACCGCGCTGTCGGATTATCGCCAGCTGCGCTCGAAGATCGGACTGCAGCGCTACAGCGAGGACGAGATCACGGCCAAGCTGAAGGCGGCGGGCTTCGCGGTCCAGCGCGCCCACAGCAATATCGGGCACAACCGCTGGCGCATGACCTTCATCGCGAGGCCGCCTCTGGTCCGTTAAGCATAACGATCAGCTGAGGTGGCCTGGCGCACGCCGATCGGGAATAATCCTGATGGCCCGGTGGCGGAAATGTCTACGCGGGGGCGGTGCATCGCTCTTCATCCTGGTTCAAATCCAGGCCGGGTCTCCACGCTTCGCCCCTGCGGGGCTACGCGTGGCGCAGCCACGCAAGACCCGAAGGGGCGAAGCGTGTCCGGCGTAGCTGGAGCATAGCGGAAGCGGAGACGGACTGCCCGCCCGCCCCGACGATGCCGGCAACGCACCGTCAAACCCCTGAAAATTGGCGGTTGATGGGCGTTTTTCGGGGTTTCGCCGCTCCAAAAACTGGTTTAAGACCCACCCGCGCGCGAGGGAGACCCCGCGCTCTCGCCAAATGGGGACGCGCGGCAAGCGCGCCCTTTTTTTGTGCCCAGATCCCAGCCCGTGAGCGGTGATGCCCAAACGAACCGACATCTCGACCATCCTGATCATCGGCGCCGGTCCCATCGTGATCGGCCAGGCCTGCGAGTTCGACTATTCGGGCACGCAGGCGGTGAAGACGCTGAAGGAAGAGGGCTATCGCATCGTCCTCGTCAATTCCAACCCGGCCACCATCATGACCGACCCGGAATTGGCCGATGCGACCTATATCGAGCCGATCACGCCCGAGATCGTCGCCAAGATCATCGAGAAGGAACGTCACGTCGTCCCCGGCGGCTTCGCGCTGCTGCCGACCATGGGCGGCCAGACCGCGCTGAACTGCGCGCTGTCGCTGCGCCGCCAGGGCACGCTGGAGAAGTTCGACGTCGAGATGATCGGCGCCACCGCCGACGCCATCGACAAGGCCGAAGACCGCCAGCTGTTCCGCGAGGCCATGACCAAGATCGGGCTCGAGACGCCGAAGTCTCGGCTCGCCAACGCCTCCGAGCTGAAGAAGTCGTTCCGCGAGAAATACCAGGCCGAACGCGCAAAGCTGTCGGGCGCCGCGCTCGAAGAGCTCGACCGGCAGTGGACGCTCGGCGAGAGCGAGCGTCGCAAGCGCTACCAGGAATACGCCTTCGGCCAGGCCATGATGGCGCTGTCCGAGATCGGCCTGCCCGCGATCATCCGCCCCTCCTTCACGATGGGCGGCACGGGCGGCGGCATCGCCTACAACAAGGAAGAGTTCCTCGACATCATCGAGCGCGGCCTTGACGCGTCTCCCACCAACGAAGTGCTGATCGAGGAATCCGTGCTCGGCTGGAAAGAGTACGAGATGGAGGTGGTGCGCGACAAGAAAGACAATTGCATCATCGTCTGCTCGATCGAGAACCTCGATCCGATGGGCGTGCACACCGGCGATTCCATCACGGTGGCGCCGGCGCTGACGCTGACCGACAAGGAATATCAGATCATGCGCGACGCCTCGCTGGCGGTGCTGCGCGAGATCGGGGTCGAGACCGGCGGCTCCAACGTTCAGTTCGGCGTCAATCCCGAAGACGGCCGCATGGTCGTCATCGAGATGAATCCGCGCGTGTCACGCTCCTCCGCGCTGGCCTCGAAAGCCACCGGTTTTCCGATCGCCAAGGTCGCCGCCAAGCTCGCGGTCGGCTACACGCTCGACGAGATCGCCAACGACATTACCGGCGGCGCGACGCCGGCCTCGTTCGAGCCGACCATCGACTACGTCGTCACCAAGGTGCCGCGTTTTGCCTTCGAGAAATTCCCGGGCGCCTCGACCACGCTGACCACCTCGATGAAATCGGTCGGCGAGGTCATGGCGATCGGCCGCACCTTCCAGGAAAGCCTGCAAAAGGCGCTGCGCGGGCTCGAGACGGGATTGACCGGCCTCGACGAGATCGAGATCGAGGGCCTCGGCCGCGACGACGACAAGAACGCGATCCGCGCCGCGCTCGGCACTCCGACGCCGAACCGCATCCTCCAGGTCGCCCAGGCCATGCGGCTCGGCTGGTCGAACGAGGACATCTTTAACTCCTGCAAGATCGATCCGTGGTTCCTCGCCGAGATGCGCGGCATCGTCGAGATGGAGGAGAAGGTCAGGAAGAACGGCCTGCCTGGCAACGCCTTCGGCATGCGCACGCTGAAGGCCATGGGCTTCTCCGACGCGCGGCTCGCCGTGCTGGCCGAGACGACGGAGGCCGAAGTCAAGGCCAAGCGCCACGCGCTCGGCGTCCACCCGGTGTACAAGCGCATCGACACCTGCGCGGCCGAGTTCGCCTCGCCGACCGCCTACATGTACTCGACCTATGAGGCGCCGTTCGCCGGCCTGCCCGCGGACGAGAGCGCGCCGTCCGACAAGAAGAAGGTCATCATTCTCGGCGGCGGTCCCAACCGCATCGGCCAGGGCATCGAGTTCGACTATTGCTGCTGTCACGCCTGCTTCGCGCTGCATGACGCCGGCTACGAATCCATCATGGTCAACTGCAATCCGGAGACGGTGTCGACCGACTACGACACAGCCGACCGGCTCTATTTCGAGCCGCTCACCGCCGAGGACGTGCTGGAGATCATCGCCAAGGAGCGCAGCAACGGCACGCTGCACGGCGTGATCGTGCAGTTCGGCGGCCAGACGCCGCTGAAGCTGGCGCGCGCGCTGGAAGCCGCCGAAGTGCCGATCCTCGGCACCTCGCCCGACGCCATCGACCTCGCCGAGGACCGCGACCGCTTCAAGCGCGTGCTCGACAAGCTGCGCCTCAAGCAACCGAAGAACGGCATCGCCTATTCGGTCGAGCAGGCCCGCCTCGTCTCCGCCGATCTCGGCCTGCCGCTGGTGGTGCGCCCGTCCTACGTGCTCGGCGGCCGCGCGATGCAGATCATCCGCGAGGAGAACCAGCTCAATGATTATCTGCTCGGCACGCTGCCGGAGCTGGTGCCGGCCGACGTCAAGGCGCGCTATCCGAACGACAAGACCGGCCAGATCAACACCGTGCTCGGCAAGAACCCGCTGCTGTTCGACCGCTATCTGTCGGATGCCACGGAAATCGACGTCGACTGCCTGTGCGACGGCAAGGACACTTTCATCGTCGGCATCATGGAGCACATCGAGGAAGCCGGCATCCATTCCGGCGACAGCGCCTGCTCGCTGCCGCCGCACTCGCTCGATGCGGAAATGATCGAGGAGCTGGAGCGGCAGACCCGCGAGCTCGCGCTCGGCCTCGACGTCATTGGCCTGATGAACGTGCAATACGCCATCAAGGACGGCGAGATCTACGTGCTCGAGGTCAATCCGCGTGCCTCGCGCACCGTGCCGTTCGTCGCCAAGGTGGTCGGCACGCCGGTCGCCAAGATCGCCGCGCGCATCATGGCCGGCGAGAAGCTTGCCGATTTCAAGCTGAAGAAGGCGGCGCTCAAGCACGTCGGCGTCAAGGAATCGGTCTTCCCGTTCGCACGCTTCCCCGGCGTCGACACTGTGCTCGGCCCCGAGATGCGCTCGACCGGCGAGGTCATGGGAATCGACCGCTCGTTTGCGGTCGCCTTCGCCAAGAGTCAGCTCGGCGGCGGCACGCGGGTGCCGCGTAAGGGCACTGTGTTCGTCTCGGTGCGCGAAAGCGACAAGACGCGCATCGCGGATGCCGTGCGCGAATTGCATTCGCTCGGCTTCAAGGTGCTGGCAACCTCGGGCACGGCGCGCTTCCTGACCGACCAGGGCATCCCGACCGAGAAGGTGAACAAGGTGCTGGAAGGGCGGCCGCACATCGTCGATGCCATCACCAATGGCGACGTCCAGCTCGTCTTCAACACCACCGAAGGCCCGCAGGCGCTGGCCGACAGCCGCTCGCTGCGGCGCGCGGCCCTCTTGCATAAAGTGCCATATTACACCACTCTTTCCGGGGCCGTGGCGGCCGCGCAGGGCATCCGCGCCTATTTGGGTGGGGACCTTGAGGTTCGTACCCTGCAGAGCTACTTTTCGGAAACCTGATCGCTAGCGGCAGCGAAGCTTCCGCTAAGTGATTGGCAATGAAGCCACAATGGCCGGAGGAACCGATCCGGCCAGGTGGCAGTTCTGTTCCGGCGCTAAAGCCCATATCTGTCAAGGTCCGGCAGCCCCTCTTTGGGCTCTGGAGGACTGACGAATCAAGGTTGCGGCGCCCATCCGCATTCTGGGGCGCACGATCGAAGGACGAGAGAGACGATGGAAAAGGTTCCGATGACCCAGGCCGGCTTTGTCGCGCTCGGGGAAGAATTGAAGCAGCGCCAGTCCGTGGACCGTCCGCGGATCATCGAGCATATCGCGGAGGCGCGCTCGCACGGAGACCTGTCGGAGAACGCGGAATATCATGCCGCGAAGGAAGAGCAGTCGCACAATGAGGGTCGCATCGCCGAGCTCGAGGACAAGCTCGCGCGCGCCGACATCATCGACATCTCCAAGCTCTCCGGCGACACCATCAAGTTTGGCGCCACCGTGACGCTGGTCGATGAGGACACCGAGAAGAAGACGGTGTGGCAGATCGTCGGCGAGGTTGAGGCGGACGCCAAGAAGGGCCGGATCTCGATCACCTCGCCGCTCGCACGCGCATTGATCGGCAAGAAGAAGGGCGCCACGGTCGAGGTCAACACGCCGGGCGGCGCCAAGGCGTACGAGATCACCAAGGTGGAGTGGCGGTAAGGACTTGCCGCTGCGTCTGCTGACGTTTCGAAAAGGCCGCGCAGTGCGCGGCCTTTTTGGCGTGTTGCTGGAGTTGTGGCGGACACACGTTCTCACCACACGTCATTGCGAGCGGAGCGAAGCAATCCAGACTGCCTCTGCGGAAAGACACTGGATTGCTTCGCTCCGCTCGCAATGACGGAGAGGACCGTGGACTGGTCTTCACCTCTCCCCGTAAGAACGGGGAGAGGGAAAAGACCCTACCGTCGTCCCTTCACCTCGAGCGGCACGGCCGCCTCGTACTTCGAATTGTGCAGCACCAATGACGTGCGCACGTTGCGGACATGCGGTGCCGCCGTCAGATGCGTGACGAAATCCTGGAAAGTGGCCATGTCGGGTGCGACGCATTTCAGGATGAAATCGACCTCGCCGGACAGCATCCAGCATTCCCGCACCAGGGGCTCGGCGCGGACGAACTCCTCGAACGCGCGCAAATCCGCTTCGGCCTGGCTGGACAGGTGCACGGCGGCGAAAACGGTCACGTCGAAGCCCAGCTTGCGTGCGTCCAGGAGGCCGCGATAGCCGTGGATGTAACCCTCCTCCTCCAGCGCCCGGACGCGGCGCAGACAGGGGGGCGGCGAGATGCCGACGCGCTTGGCCAGTTCGACATTGGTGATTCGACCGTCGGCCTGAATCTCGGTGAGAATTTTCAGGTCGATCTCGTCTAGGTTCCGCGACACGTGATTGGAACTCCTGGCCTTTGCGGCGGTATTGGGTGGACTTGTCGAAATCCTCATAGCCCAATCCGCACCGCCGGCGCAATTTTATTGCGCGTGCAGCGCAATCGACTTTTGTTCCCTGTTGGAAAAATCCGCCGATAGGGAATGCAATTCTTGCATGGCTCGCCAGATTGCTTAGATTAGCTCTGATATTTCAGCGCCTCCGCTAGGCCTCCCGGCACATTCCGCGCCCGCGCTGCAAATCCCCCGTGAAAGGCGTCCATCGAAATGTCCGCTCCTGTTCATGCAAAGGTCGTCATCATCGGCTCCGGCCCCGCTGGCTACACCGCCGCGATCTACGCCGCGCGCGCGATGCTTGAGCCGATCCTGATCCAGGGCATCCAGCCCGGCGGCCAGCTCACCATCACGACCGACGTCGAGAACTATCCAGGCTTCGCCGACGTGATCCAGGGCCCCTGGCTGATGGAGCAGATGGAGAAGCAGGCGGTCCATGTCGGCACCAAGATCGTCTCCGACCTGGTGACCAAGCTGGAGACGGCGCAGCGGCCGTTCCGCCTCACCTGCGATTCTGGCGACGTCTATCTCGCCGAGACCGTGATCCTGGCCACCGGCGCGCAGGCGCGCTGGCTCGGGCTGCCGTCGGAAGCCAAGTTCCAGGGCGGCGGCGTGTCGGCCTGCGCCACCTGCGACGGCTTCTTCTACCGTGGCAAGGAGGTGATCGTGGTCGGCGGCGGTAACACCGCGGTCGAGGAAGCACTGTACCTCACCAACCATGCCTCGCAGGTCACGATCGTGCATCGTCGCGATCATTTCCGGGCCGAGCGCATCCTGCAGGAGCGCCTGTTCAAGCATCCGAAGATCAAGGTGATCTGGGATGCCGCGGTCGACGAGATCTGCGGCACCGAGAACCCCAACAAGGTCACCCATGTCCGGCTCAAGAACGTCAAGACCGGCGCGCTCACGGACGTGAAGGCCGACGGCATCTTCATCGCCATCGGGCATGCGCCCGCGACCGAGCTGGTCAAGGATCAGGTCAAGCTGAAACCCTCCGGCTATATCGAGGTCGCCCCGAACTCGACCGCGACCTCGGTGCCCGGCCTGTTCGCCGCCGGCGACGTCGCCGACGAAACCTACCGCCAGGCCGTGACGGCCGCCGGCCTCGGCTGCATGGCCGCACTCGAAGCCGAACGTTTCTTGGCCCTTCGCGCCAGCGAGCGCGCGGCAGCGGAATAGAATCATGCCCCGAACACGCGACGGATTTACGGATATGGACTGGGACAAGCTGAAGGTGTTTCACGCCGCGGCGGAAGCGGGCAGCTTCACGCATGCGGGCGAGCAGCTCGGCCTGTCGCAATCGGCGGTGTCGCGCCAGGTCTCGGCGCTGGAGCAGGAGCTCTCGGTCTCGCTGTTCCACCGCCACGCCCGCGGCCTGATCCTTACCGAGCAGGGCGACCTGTTGTTCCGCACGGCGCATGACGTTTTCATGCAGCTGCAGGCGGCGCGCGCCAAGCTGACCGACAGCCGCGAGCGGCCGAGCGGCGATCTCAAGATCACCACCACGCCCGGCGTCGGCATCAACTGGCTGATCCCGCGGCTCGGCGAATTCACCGCGCTCTATCCGGAGATCCGCATCTCGCTGATCGTCACCGACGAGGAGCTCGATCTGTCGATGCGCGAGGCTGATGTCGCGATCCGCACCCGCAAGCCGACGCAGCCGGATCTGATCCAGCGCAAGCTGTTCGCGATGGGCTTCCACGCCTATTGCTCGCCGGAATACATCAAGCGCTTCGGCACGCCGCGCACGCTGGAGGAGCTCGACTCCCACCGCATCATCACGCTCTCGGACGGCAACTTCGCGCCGCACCTGCAGAACCGCAACTGGCTGATCGAAGCCGGGCGCAACGGCTCGGGTCCGCGCGAAGCCTACTTCAAGGTCAACAACATCCTCGGTCTCGTGCGCGCCTGCGCGCAGGGCCTCGGCATCGCCGCCCTGCCCGATTACCTGGTCGAGGAGCAGAGCAAGCTCGTGCAGCTGTTCGGCGAGTCGGACTCGATCCAGCTCGACACCTACTTCGTCTATCCCGAGGAGTTGAAGACGGTCGCGCGCGTGCAGGTGTTCCGTGACTTCGTGGTGAGCAAGGCGCAACGCTGGCCGTCCTGATTTCCGCATGACTGACATGCGGCCTCGGCTGTTGCTGCAAGGCACTCGGCAAGCCCATAATGTTTGCACGCTGAGCCTTCGCGTTGCGCATTTGTCCCCCTCCTCCAGTGGCGCGGGAGTTCAGTAATCCCTCTTGGAAGGTGATTGTGTCGGCCTCACGTGGCCAATACCTAAGCCGGGCCCTCGGGTCCGGCTTTTTTTCGTCAAAATGTGCTTCGCTCTCCGCGTGTGTTGACAGTTCCGCGCATACCCCGCATCATTCGCCCATGATCACGAAGTCGTGCGCAATCGTTTCGAAAAAAGGCCCCCATCCCGGGGCCTCGGAATATTGCGCGCGCTAAGCTGACTTCGTCATCGCGAGCCAATCCCGAAAACCCCGCCGCCTGGACGGGGTTTTTTCATGTGCCCTCCGTCTCAGGCATTTTTCCCGAGAAGGAGATGGAAACATGACCGCACTACGAGATCACTTGCACGGGCTGTGGCTGCCGCTGGTGACGCCGTTCCAGGACGGCGCGCTGGACGAGAGGTCGCTGCGGCGGCTGACCCGGCACTATTGCGCGCACGGCATCGACGGCCTCATCCTGGGCGCGACCTCCGGTGAAGGCATGACACTGCGCGCGGCCGAGCTCGAACGTCTCGTCGCCGTGGTGCGCGAGGAGATGGCGACCGCCGGCCGCAACTTGCCGATCTGCCTCGGACTGTCCGGTGCGGACACCTCGCGTCTGCAAGAGCGCCTCGACGAGACCGCGGACTGGCCGATCGACGGTTACCTGATCGCCAGTCCCTATTATGTGCGGCCGTCGCAGCGCGGCCTGCTGGCGCATTTCGAGACGCTCGCCGACCACGCCGCATGGCCGATCGCGCTCTACAACATTCCCTATCGCTGCGCCGTCAACATCACCAACCAGACCATGCTGCGCCTTGCCGAGCACAAGAACATCGTCGGCCTGAAGGATTGCGGCGCGAGCCGGGAGCAATCGATCGCGCTCTTGCGCGACCGGCCGAAGGGCTTTCGCGTGCTCACCGGCGAGGACGCCAATTTCTTCGAGGCACTCAGTGACGGCGCCGACGGCGGCATCGTGCTCTCAGCCCATGTCGAGACCGCAACGTTTGCGGCAATCTATAGCGAGCACAAGCGCGGCAACCACGATGCAGCGCTGGCGCGCTGGCACGAGGTCGCCGAGCTGACGCGGCTGTTGTTCGCCGAGCCGAGCCCCGCGCCGGCGAAGTATTGGCTGTGGCGATCCGGCCTGATCGACAGCCCGGAGGTGCGCCTGCCGATGGTGGAAGTGAGCAGCGAGCTCGCGGCAACGATCGATCGCGAGATCGAGCGACGGGTGACGATCGCGGCGTAGTTTTCTCTCCGTGCACGCTGCTCTTCCTTCTCCCCTTGTGGGAGAAGGTGGCGCGAAGCGCCGGATGAGGGGTTTTCTCCAAGCGCAAAAGACTGTTTGTGTGGAGACAGACCCCTCACCCGTCTCGCCGCTCCGCGGCGAGCCACCCTCTCCCACAAGGGGAGAGGGTGAAAGCGTGCCCGTTTGGTTAACCGCGCCCCAACGGCCTTCGCAGCTGCCGCAATCCGTATCCACGTCTCGTTTACGTGACTGCGCCTATCGTTCTGTCCAAAGTTACCGAAGGGGAAATGACCATGGGGTATCGCACCCGGCCTACCGCCGCGAGCCAGTTCGCGCCCGCCGATCTCTTGAAGGGAATTCTCGTCGTCTCGTCGTTCGGGTTCTGGGCCGTGATGCTCGGCCTGATGCCGGTGCTGCTGTTTCGCGTCTGGCTGGTCGGCTGAAGCTGCGCGCGCGGGATGGTTAATCCGTGGTAGCACCTGTGTTCAAAATGCACGGGCAGATGCGATCCGGATCTTAAAACATCGCTGCTATCACTGACGTCCATAAGCGAAGAAATCGCGGGGGCGTTTGTGAATAGTCAGAATGAAATGGCGTCGCATTTCGACGCCGAACAGCAGGGCTTCAGCACCGAGGACATTCTCTGGGCCGTCGGCATCTGGTCGGTGATCCTGACTCTGTCGCCGGTCATCGTGTTCTACATGCTGATGGTGGCGTGAGCGAAATCAGAAACGCAAAACGCGCGGACTTCCGCGCGTTTTTCGCCGTTCGACATGATCAATGAAAATTAAGCTGCCTGCTTGTGCATTGCGCCGGAGGCCGACGCGGTGCCGCGGATAGCCTTGACCGAACGCTCGATCGCCGCCCAGAGCCTGGCGATTTCCTGAGCCGCACGGCTCTCGGCCTGATATTCGCGCGCGCCTTCGCCGTGGCTGAGCGCCATCAACAAATCCGAACGATTGGTGATCTGGCCGCCCCACACCGGAGCGCGGAATTTCGCCAGTGCTTCGCGGGCGATGGTGACGATCGGGCTTTCGGCTTCGTCGCGCTTGGCCGGGGCACCGTTGAGCACGACCGCATAGGGCTTGCGCGCGGCGCGGCACATCTGGATGGTTTCCTGCACGGCGTTGACGTCGAACACGCCGGGACGCGCCGGGATGACCACCATGGTGGCGTTCTTGATCGCGTCGTCGACGACGGCCGACAGGTTCGGCGGCGTGTCGATCAACACCCATTCATAACCGTCGCGCTTGGCCGCGGAGACGATGCCGCTGACGGAGTTGACGGCAGCCTTGATCGGGGGCTCGTTGGTGCCGCGGAGCTTGTGCCACAGCGTCAGGGAGCCCTGCGGATCGGCGTCAACCAGCATGACCTGCTTGCTCGCCTTGATCTGCGCGGCGAGATGCGCGGCGAGGGTACTCTTGCCCGAACCGCCTTTACGTGATGCGAAAACAATAACGTTCATACCTTCCGCCTCCAGATTGACCCCAGGCCGCGAAAATGAATCAGCGCGCTGATTCGTGAAAGAAAAATTTGTCGGGAGCTGCGCGACAGCCACGAAATAACAAGACGTGTTGGCTTTTGAGTCACACTGCTTCGCAGGAGGCGGACACGGGCCGCATCGAAATGCCGCCCGTGCGGGGCGTCTGTGCGTTTTTTGAGCAATGCGCGGGACAAAAGCGGAATGCAACCTTGCCGCGCAAACCTGCCGCGCGCTTTCTTTTCAGGGGCGCACGCCCGTCAATCGATGCAAGCCTTCCGGCGTCGTGCGAACAAAACGAGTCCGCAATCTGTCGCGAAGCCGATGTCAGGGCCGGAACGAGGAAAGCGCGCGATTGCGCGCCTTCGGCGGAGTTTCAAACCGGAACGCGCTGCTGGGCGCTCAGCCTTGGTCGCTGGGCGCTCAGCCTTTGGCCGCTGGGCGCTCAGCCTTGGCTGGATTTCTTCTTCGGCGCCGGCTTGGCGGTCTTCTTCGCAGCCTTGGGCGCGATCTGGGTCGGCTTGCCGGCGCGCTGCTCGCGCGGCGCCGGTCCGCGGCGGAAGAACACCGCGCATTGCGGCGAGAGCTGCGCCTTCTTCTTGATCATGCAGGCGGTGATGGCATCGACGTTCGGGACGAACTCGCCGCACAGCCGCATCGCGTCCGGCGTGCAGGCCTGCTGCTCCTCCTGGGTGTAGGCGAAGCCGGCGCGCGGCAGCGCCAGGATGGCCAGGGCAAGCGCGAGGCTTGCAACGGCCAAGGGCTTTGCAAAGGACTTGAAGCGAAACGCCGGCATCGATCCCCCCACATCACGAGTCAGCGCGAATAGTGGGTGAACGGCTGTTCGTTGGCAACCGAGGGCAAGTGCGAAAGCCGGCACGTGTGCGCTCTCGGCAACAGGTCAGGGGCCTCGGCAGTTCCGGGAAAGGAAACGAAGGCGCCGCTGTCGGCCCCAAAACACAAAAGTGAGAAAACAACCCCATGCACAGTAGCCAAGTCATTGCAAACGCTCACGTCGCCGAATTTTAGGATTTTTCGAAGCCAAATTTGACTTGTCGGGCAAAACAGGGGCATCATGTCACCCTCAAAAAGATGCGCGTGGGGTGGCCGGCCTGTCTCCTGCGCTGGTCGGAAAAGCGCACACGAGGAGGACAATCACATGACGGGAAATGAAGCGGAGCTGCCGCTGTCGGGAGTGACGGTGGTTTCGCTGGAGCAGGCGATCGCGGCGCCGCTGGCGAGCCGGCACCTCGCCGATTGGGGCGCGCGGGTGATCAAGATCGAGCGGCCGGGCAGCGGCGATTTCTGCCGCGACTACGATCACGTCATGAACGGCATGTCGAGCCAGTTCGTCTGGACCAACCGCTCCAAGGAGAGCCTTGCCATCGACATCAAGAGCCCCGAGGGCCGCAAGGTGCTCGAGGCCCTGCTGCCGCGCACCGATGTGTTCATCCAGAACCTCGCGCCCGGCGCGGCCGAGCGGCTCGGCCTCGATGCCGCATCGCTCACGCGCAAATATCCGCGCCTGATCGCCTGCGACGTCTCCGGCTATGGCACTGATGGCCCCTACAGCGACAAGAAGGCCTATGATCTCTTGGTGCAGTGCGAGGCCGGCGTGCTCGCCATCAACGGCACCGAGGCGGAGCCGGCCAAGGTCGGGCTATCAGTCGTCGATATCGCCACTGGCATGTACATTCTGAACGGGGTGCTGATGGCACTGTATCGCCGCGAACGCACCGGCAAGGGCACGGCGTTCCAGGCCTCACTATTCGATTCCATCACGGACTGGATGAGCTATCCCGCCTTCTACACCGAGAGTACGGGCCGGCCGCTGCCGCGCACCGGTGCCAAGCATGCGACGATCGCGCCTTACGGCCCGTTCCGCGTCGGCGACGGCAACACGATCTTTCTCGGCATCCAGAACGATCGGGAATGGCGCTCGCTGTGCCGCATCGTGCTTGATGATGCCGACTTCGCCGACGACCCGCCCTTCCGCACCAATCCGCTGCGCATGCAGAACCGTGACGAGCTGCAGGCGCATATCGAGCAGCGCTTTGCATCGATGACCAGCGAGGAAGTGCTGCGGCTGCTGGACGAAGCCGCGATTGCCAACGCGCACCTGAACTCGGTCGAGGCTTTCTTAGCTCATGAGCAGCTGCATGCCCGCGCGCGGGTGAGAAGCGTGGGATCGCCGTGCGGGCCGGTGATGAGCTTCCTGCCCGCGCTCACCATTCCCGGCGTGACGCCGCGGATGGATCCGGTGCCTGATGTCGGCGAGCACAACGAGAAGATCCTCGGCGAACTCGGCCTCGTTAAGGGAACGTGAGAATGGCCTCGCAGCGCCCGACGCGGGCCTATCTCGCCGTTCCCGCGCATCGCGCTCGTGTCGTCGCCAAGGCGGCGGCATCATCGGCGGACGCGGTGTTCATGGATCTCGAAGACGCCGTGCCGCCCGCCGAGAAGGGCGTTGCGCTGACGGAAGCCGCCCGCGCGCTGTCCTCGCTCGACTGGGGCAGCAAGCACGTCGCGGTCAGGCTCAATGCGGTCGACAGCCCGTTCATCGCAGAGGAGATCCGCTGCCTGGCGGCCCTGCCCCGGCTGGATGCTTTGATCGTTCCGAAGGCGGAGCGGGTGAGTGACATCGTTGCCATCGCCGATCGCTTCCGCGCAGCCGCGCCGGATCGCGCCGCGCCTGTTGCGCTCGAGCTGCTGATCGAGACCGCGCTCGGCCTCGTCAATGTCGACGCCCTCGCCGCCTGCCACGACAGCGTGGCCGCACTGCATCTCGGCGTCGGCGACCTCGCGGCCTCGCTCGGCGCCCGTACCTCCGACATCGGCATCTCGCCGGATGGCTACCGCCACGTCGGCTCCGCGCAAAGCGGCTACGCCTCAGCGCCGCTCGACCTGTTCGCCTATCCGATGATGCGCCTGCTGGTCGCCGCCCGCGCCTGCGGCCTGCGCGCGATCGACGGCCCCTGCGGCGCGTTCCGCGATGCTGGGCTGACCGAGGCCAGCGCGCAAAAGGCCGCGGCGATGGGCTTTGACGGCAAGCAGGTGATCCACCCCGACCAGATCGAGCCGACGCTGCGGGCGTTCACGCCGTCGGCCGAGGAGCTGGCCCAGGCGCGGCGGGTGGTCGAGGCCATGGAGCAGGCCGAAGCGCAGGGCCAGGGCGCGGTGACGCTGGACGGCAAGATGATCGACTATGCCAATGTGCGCATGGCGCGGAGGATCATTGGGTTGGGGTCGTAGCGCTCGGAGGCTGAGATGACTGCGGCGCATCCTTCGAGACGCCCGCTTCGCGGGCCCTCAGGATGAGGACGGACTGCGTGGCAGCAGTTTCGCGGGCACCGCTGCCGCTGATCCTCACCCTGAGGAGACCGCCACCGGGTCCGCGCGAAGCGTGGCCCGATGACAGGCTCCGCTGTCGTCTCGAAGGGCGAGGCGCTGGGCACGCCGCGCGCGGCGGTGGCGCTCGTGGTGGCGTTGCTGGTTCTCGCGCGGTCGCGTCCAAGCCACGACCAAGGCAAGCGGGCGACGCCGCGCGGCCTCGGATAGCATTGCCTCGATCAGCGCAGACCCAGGAACGAGAGCACCGCACCAATCACGACGACCAGCCCGATGATATAGATGATACCGTTCATGGCTCAGCTCCTCAGCGTTGTCTGTCCTGCCGCTGCTACAAACAGGCGGGAGCCTGAAAGGTTCGCCGGTACATCTCGCCATTTCCTGTCAGACGCGGGGAACGAAAATGTACCATCTGCTCCGCCGCGCCGGGGGGCGTGCCACTTCCAGATGATTTTGCCTTTGCACGCGAAGGTCGCTAGTCTCTCCTGATACGTTCAGGGAGGGGAATATGGCACAACGCGAAGAAATGCTCGCAGTGGTCCGGCGCGCCTATGCCGCACGCGACAATGATGATGCCGAGGGTCTGGTCGCCGCTTTTGATCCCAAGGGTCTGTTCACCTTGATGGGGGACAAGAATGCACTCGAATTGACGGGAAGCGTGGAGGGACACCCAAGCCTGCGTGGTGCCTTCAGCAAATTGATCGAAGACTTCGGTTTCGAAGGCCGCGAGATCCTGGCTGAGCTGGTTGACGGAGATAGGATCGCCATCCATTCCCGCGTCGACGTTCGATATCGTCCGACCGGAAAGGCGGTCAGCACCGAGATCCTGGACCTGTTCAGATTTCAGGACGGCAAGATCGTCGAGTTGATCGAGTTCGCGGATACGGCGCAGGTCAAGGCGATGATTTCCTGACGGACGCTGAGATGGATTGAAGCGCCCTCGCGCTAGGCCAGAAGATGAATGTCAGTCGGCTCCGGGTCTGCGCCCGCTGCCGTCAACATCGCGTGGACCTGACCTCGGTGGTGGGTTTGGTGATTGAAGAGTTGAACAGCAACCAGCGTCTTTGGCTTCTCGATCCGAGTTGAACCGTCTCCTGGATACCAAACAAGCATCCCGTTCAGGTCTGCGTCGCGCAATCGCGCTGACCACGCTTCGATTTCCTCGTTCCGTTGCAAGCGGAGCGCCTTGAAGGCCTCCCAATCCGAGGGATTTGCGAGGGAGTGCTTGATGGTTTCCTCCGGACGCGCGTTCCCTTTCAGCCGCTCCAGTATCAAGGCATCAGCCCAATAGAGATGGTTCAACGTAGCTGCAATCGACTGGAAGAACGCCCCCCGATCCTTCCAGCGATCCTCGTGGGTCAGCCGGTCGGCGGCAGCTACCAAAGAGGCGTTCTGCCAAGTGTTGTAGCGGGCCATAAGGCGGCAGTATTCGGCTGAGATCATTTTCTCAGGGCTCCAAGGTTGTCGATGTTGGCTGATCTCGGGACGTTGCCCCAGACGTGCGCAAAGCAGGAAACCATCAACCTCAGACTTTGCCCGTTCGCAGCCCAAACAGCCGCTCGTCGTGAGGATAGCGCCCGACATGAGACACGCGGATGCGCGCCGCACCCACGTGTCTCGGATTGATGAGATAGTTCTGCGCAAACGGTACGATGACCGACGGCACCGACACCACGGCCGTGCGCATCTCGTCGAACCACGGCCTCAACACATCACGTGTCACCCTGGGATTCCCGGCCCAATTCGGCGATACTCTCTCAATATCGCTCAAGCTCACCTTTTCGACAGCCAGGTTATCAGGCACGTCAATACGAAGCAGTTGGTAGCTGGTCGGCAAGTCCTCCACATCAATTTCCAGATGCACCATCACTTCGAGCAGCGCCGAAGCCGGATGATCCGCGGCGTAGACCACGTGCCGGCCGCGATCGTGCCAGCGGCCGTCGGCCTTCAGGCCGCCGATACCGGAAAGATCGTCGAAATTGGAGATCCGCCAGATCCGCACGCCGAATCCTCAAGCGAGGATGCCGTGATCGATCCGATGCAACATCTCCTCAACCACGCGCGCTCCAGCCTCCGTCGCGAGGTATGCGAGCGGCGTCTCTCCGCCCAGCGCCTTCTTCGGCTTGCGCAGCCAGCGGTGCGCCTTTGCCGCATCGCCGAAGACATTTGCGGCGAGCCGGTCGACCCGCGCCAGCCGAACGGCCTTGTCGGTCTCCTCGACCGTCAGCGGCTCGCCGTCCGACAGCCGCCGCGCGAGCGTGCGCTTGGGCACGACGAGCGCGTGGATTTCGTCATCGCTGTAATTGGCAAGGCGTTTGAGCGCAGCGGGCTCGATGCGAAACAATCTGTTGCCGTCGATCACGACGTCGAACAGCTCGGCCGAGGAGTGCGCTTCATCCGCGGTTCTGCCGAGCCCGAGCGACGGCGCATCGGTGATCGTCGAGAGCCCCGTGACCGCATCGAAATGCCCTCGCACGACAACAGCGCCGGGTTGCGGTTGATAGGTCTGGTCCGGCTCAGCGGCGGAGAGGCGTTCAAGCCCTGCCGAAGGAGATTTACGAGACCCCCTCTTATGGTCAGGCCGCTGAGTAAGGGCCGACGCTGCAATCGCCTTGATCTGCTTGCTAGTCTGGGAGCCGGGGGCGCGAACGCCCCGCGAAGAATCTCGAGCAACGCCTTTGCCACTACGCTCGTTCTTACCCATAGTTTCTGCCTCGGCAGCCTCTTGCCAAATGCCAAAATAATCTTGCCAATTGGCATCTAAGCACATGCAGTGATGGATTCAAGCGTCGTCGCACTTGGGCTCAAACCGCAATCCGCGGGCGATCACCAAGTAGCGGTGAGCAATGCCCCGCCAACATTTTGGCTGGTCTAACGATGCGTCGAAATTCAGCGGTCGGAGCAATGCTGCATCGCGCGCCAATCACTGCGATCGTTGGTACAGTTGGGTGGGCTCGAACCACCGACCTCCTGTTCCACAGACAGGCGCTCTAACCAACTGAGCTACAACTGCATCCTTGCGAGCCGCGCCTTGGGCTGCCTGAAAAGGCTTGATGCCTGAGGGGGCTGGACGGGGCGGAAACTAGGTGCAACGGCCCGGTTTGGCAAGGCCGCAGAACCCGATATTTCCCCTCTTCAGCACGAGGAAAACCGGTCGATCGGTCGGGCGGGATCACCTCTAGCCGGCGGGGAGAGGTCGGATTGCTTTGGTGCGCGAATGCGCGCCGGAGCGATCCGGGTGAGGGGCCGCGGCGGGCAGTGAGACCTGAGCCCCTCACCCGGCCCGCGCCGGACGATGCTTCGCATCGCCGGGGGCGGTCCGACCTCTCCCTTTGGGAGAGGTGGACGGAGTGCTGGGCGCGAGCCGGGCGAACCCATTTCCAAAAGAAAAACCCGGGCCTTTCGGGCCCGGGTTTCGCATGTCACACCAAACTCACCACTCAGGCGGCGGAAGGGTAGTACTTGGAGGCGCTGGCCTTGATCGGCTCGGCGGTCTCGTTGGCGACGCGCTGGGTGAGCTCGACCAGCTCCTTGGCCTGGGCCTGGTAGGTCTCGAGCTGCTTGCGGGCGTGGCCGGTCCACAGCTCCATCGCTTCGGTCGGCGACTTGGCGCCGAACAGCTGCTGGGCGAAGTCGAGCTGGGCGTTCGAATTGGCCTTCATGAACTCGACCAGCTTGGCGGTGTACTCGCTTGCGCCCTTGGAGGCCGAGGTGAACACGGCCTCGACGGTGCCGTTGTGGGTCTCGGCGGCGTCCTTGAACTTGGCGTAGCTCTCGCGGGCCTGCGCCGCGCCCTTCTCGGCGAACGCACGCATCTGCTCGGGAACCTCGAACGGGATGATCGAGGCAGAAAACGGATCAGTCGCACCTGTCATGTTGGTCCCTCACGCTAATTGAAAAAATGGAGTGAGCCTTTCTGGCGCGCCCGCCGGCCCCGACCATGGGCCCTGCGCATTGAGCGGGTACGAAGACTGGAAACGCGAAACAAAGGTGATGGCTCGCCCAGCGCCAGAATTATGGCTGCCTATCATGTCAACATTGTGCATCGCAACGCGGCAGAGGGGTGCGATGCGAAATTTAATCTCGGGGAGGATGAGGTTCCGGTATGGGGGAACCGGGGGTTGAGGTAGTGGGATGCGCCCGGCAACACACGCGCTCTTACCCTCCCCCTGGATGGGGAGGGTCGGCTCGCAACGCGTCAGCGATGCGAGCCGGGGTGGGGTGATCTCTCCGCTCGGGGACCGCCTGTGGGGAGAGACTGTCACCCCACCTCGGTTCGCTCTCCGCTTCGCTGCGTGCGAACCGATCTACGGGCGAGCTTCGCTCGTCCCGGACCCCTCTAGGGGAGGATGGGCACCTGAGATGCCGCGCGGGTGCGTCTCTTCGCAAGCGCCCCACCCCTTGAATCCCTTGGATGCAACGTCGGCTCGGCTTGCGGGGTTGACGGGATTAAGGTTATCGCCGCTTGGGGATCCATCGCGGGCTTTGGGCCGTGGACCTGGTCGCGCCTTCCGGGCGATACTAACCCTTTCTTAAGGCTGTCATTCCCGGCAGCCGCCACTCGTGAAGCGTGAGATGCAGCCGGCCTGATGACGCGTTCGGATTTCCAGTTGCGAGGGGTGGGCGATCCGCGGCTGGCCGTGCATGCGACCTCTGCCCTGCCGGCCTGGCTATGGTCGACCGACGGCGCGCGCGTGCTGTGGGCCAATCCGGTCGGCGCAAAACTGTTCGGCGCGGCCAACAGCGCCGGCCTTGCGGACAAGGTGTTCGGCCCCGCCGACAGCCATCGCCGCCAAATCGTCAGGCTCGCCCCCCAGCTGCCGGCGAACGGCGCAATGCGGCTGCAGCGGCTGCGCGGCTTCGGCGCCCGGTTAGGGGCGCTGATGACCTGTGCTTGCGCGCGGCTCGACTTTGCCGACGGCGGCCATGCGGTGCTGGTCATCGCGATGGACCCGACGCTGCGCACCATGCCGCTGGTCGAGCGGCTGCATCGGCTGGTCGCCGGCGCGAAGGTGCCGATGGCGGCGTTCGCGCCGGACGGGCTGTTCGTCGGCGCGAGCGAGGCCGCGCGCCCCCTGCTCGGCTTCCGCGATCTGCTCGAGGCCGGGCTCGACCGCGCCCGCAGCGATGCGCTGGCAACCGGCCGCGCTGCGACGCCGATCGGCATCGGCCAGATGGTTCTGCAGCGGGTCGGCAGCGGCGCCGATATCGGCTTGGTCGCGCTGATCGAGCCGGCCGCCTCCACGGCGGCGCACGAGGCCGCGCCCGACGTCACGCCCGCGCAGCCTCCGGCCGCGGTGCCGGAGGACGCACAGCCTGCGCCAGACGAGGCACCGTCTGCGATTGCGCTGTTCGACGCATTCACTGAGCCGGCCGAACCGCCCACCGAGACGATTGCGCCGACGCCGGAGCCGGTCGTCCCCGCGGCGGCCAAAACTCCGGTTGAAAACCAGCCGCAAGCCATTGTGTCGCCGCAGCCCGCGCCGATCAATGCAGGCATGGTCGAGCCGACTTCGGGCCAGGACTCTTCTAGCCACCAAGAGCCGCCCGCACCGCGTCAGCATCCGCTGCGCTTCCTCTGGCAGATGGATGAAGAGGGCCGCTTTGTGCTCGGCTCCGATGAATTCATCCGCCTGATGGGCACGCATACGGCCGCCGGCTTCGGCCGCCCCTGGCGCGAGATCGCCGAGGAATTCTCGCTCGATCCCGAGGGGCGCGTGGCGAAGGCGCTCGAAAGCAAGGATACCTGGGCCGGCATCACAGTGAACTGGCCGGCCGACGGCGGCGAGCACATTCCGGTCGAGCTCGCGGGCCTGCCGGTCTACGACCGCAACCGTGAATTCGCCGGCTTCCGCGGCTTCGGCGTCTGCCGCGATCTCGACGCGCTCAACCGGCTCGAGGCGCTCAGGCGCTTCGAGCTGCTGGTCGAGCCGCCGGCACAGGATCGCTCCACTGAGGCCGTCGCGTTCGATGCGGAGCCCGAGCCTGAAGCGGCGGCGGAAGCTGAGGCGGAGGGCGAAGCAGAGGCACCGCCGATCGCGCCATCCGAGCCTGAGCCGCAAGCCGAGCCTGAACCGCAAGCCGAACCCGACCTGCCAGAGCCCACAAGCGAGACTTCACACCCAACCGAACTGGACACGCCCGTGGAAACGCCTCCCAATGTCGTGCCGTTCCGCGTCGCCGGCGATACGCGGCCGCCGACGTTGACGCCGGTCGAGAACAGCGCGTTCAACGAGCTCGCGCGGCAATTGTCCGAGCGGCTCGAACGCGAGCGCGAGACCATCACGACCGACGCGGCCGGACCAGTGGCGGAGGTCAGCGCCGAAGCACCGGAGCCGGAGCCGCCGCAGGCCGCAGCCGAATGGCTGACCGAGCCCGCACCGCCGCCGCGCGGGATGAGCGCGCGCGACCGCACGCTGCTCGACCTGTTGCCGACGGGCATCCTGATCTACCGGCTCGACCGCCTGCTCTACGCCAATCCCGCCTTCCTCGCGCGCATCGGCTATGACGGCCTGAACGCGCTGGAGCATGCCGGCGGGCTGGATGCGCTCTATGTCGAGCCGGGCGTGTCGGCGGCCAGCAGCACCACGCAAGGCGGCACGCCTGTGACGATCAGCGCGACAATCGCGAACGGCGAAACGCCGCCGCCCGCGACGGAAGCGCATCTGCACACGATCGAGTGGGACGGCGACAGCGCGCATGCGCTGATCTGCGCGCTGCCGCCGGCGGCGCCGATCGCGGCGGCTGCCGTCGCAGAGACCGTGGTGGCCGCAGAGCCTGACGCCGCGGACGCGGAGCCCGCGGCCGGCGATGCCGATGCCGAGGATCTCGCCGCCATCCTCGACACCACAGCCGAGGGCATCGTGATGTTCGATGCCGAAGGCAACATCCACGCCTGCAACCGCAGCGCGGAGGCGCTGTTCGGCTATGACGGCGAGGCGCTGCTGCAGCAGAATTTGCTGACGCTGTTCGCCCCCGAGAGCCAGCAGATCGTCGCGGATTATCTGGAAAGCCTGAAGAGCCAGGACATCGCGAGCCTGCTCGATCACGGCCGCGAGGTGCTGGGCCGCGAGAAGAAGGGCGGCGTCATTCCGCTCGCGATGATCATGGGCCGCACCCGCCCCGACGGGCCGAACTTCTTCGCCGTGTTCCGCGATCTCTCGCACGCGAAGAAGGGCGAGAGCGAATTGACGAAGGCCCGCCGCCTCGTCGACGGCGCGGCCAACGCCAAGGCCGACATGCTGGCGCGGATCAGCCACGAGATCCGCACGCCGCTCAACGCCATCATCGGCTTTGCCGAGGTGATGATCTCCGAGCGCTTCGGCGCGCTCGGCAACGAGCGCTACGGCGAATACATGAAGGACATCCGCGCTTCCGGCGAGCGCGTCATCGCCATCATCGACGACCTCCTGGAGCTGTCGCGGATCGAGACCGGCAAGCTCGATCTGAATTTCGCGAATTTGAACCTGAACGATTTGGTCGAGGCCTGCGTGACGGTGATGCAGCCGCAGGCCAACCGCGAGCGCATCATCATCCGCACCTCGCTCGCCCATGCGCTGCCGCAGGTGAGCGTCGATGCGCGCGCGATGCGGCAGATCACCATGAACCTGATCTCGAACTCGATCCGGCTCGCCAGCGCCGGCGGCCAGGTCATCGTCTCGACCGCGCTGACCGATCGCGGCGAGATCGCGCTGCGCATCCGCGACACCGGCCATGGCCTTTCCGAGCGCGAAGTCGCCGCCGCGATGGAGCCGTTCCGCACGCCGCCGCCGGGCGATGCCGCCGACAGCTCGGCGCTGAGCCTGTCGCTGACGAAAGCGCTGGTCGAAGCCAACCGCGCCCGGTTCAACATCAAGAGCGCCGGCCACGGCACGCTGATCGAGGTGGTGCTCGCGCCAGCGCTGGCGGGGGCGTAGGCGTCGCCACGCTCAAGCCGTCATTCCGGGGCGCGCCTCTTGGCGCGAGCCCGGAATCCATCGATCCGCATCAATGGTGGTGCAATGGATTCCGGGCTCGTCGCTTCGCGACGCCCCGGAATGACGGCGGGGGCTCACGCCGCCCGCACCGTCTCCAAAAACCTGCTCACCTCGATCTTCAGCCGGCTGCTGTCGTTCGACAGCGATTGCGCCGCGGACAGCACCTGCGAGGAGGCGGATCCCGTCTCGGTCGCGCCCTGGCGCACGCTGGAGATGTTGGCGCTGACCTGCGTGGTGCCGGCGGCGGCGCTTTGGACGTTGCGCGAGATCTCGCTCGTCGCGGCGCCCTGCTCTTCCACCGCAGCCGCGATGGTGGAGGAGATTTCGGACAGGCGCTCGATGGTGCCGCCGATGGTCTTGATCGCACCGACGGAATCTTGCGTCGCGACCTGGATGCTCGAGATCTGCTGACCGATGTCACCGGTCGCCTTCGCGGTCTGCTCGGCCAGGGCCTTCACTTCCGAGGCCACCACGGCAAAGCCGCGTCCGGCTTCGCCCGCGCGCGCGGCCTCGATGGTGGCGTTCAGCGCCAAGAGATTGGTCTGGCCGGCGATGGCGTTGATGAGCTCGACCACGTCGCCGATGCGCGCGGCCGCCTTGGACAATTCGCTGACGCGATCGTTGGTCTGCCCGGCCTGGGTGACGGCCTCGCCCGCCATGCGCGCGGAGGCCTGCACCTGGCGGCTGATCTCGTTGACGGAGGCGGTCAGCTCCTCGGCGGCGGACGCCACCGACTGCACGTTGGTCGCCGCTTCCTCGGACGCCGCCTCGACCAGCGTGGCAAGCTCGGTCGAGCGGCTGGCGGTCGTGGTCAGCGACGTCGCCGACGCCTCGAGCTCGTTGGCCGCCGACGACACGGTCTCGACGATCTCGCCGATCGCGCCTTCGAAATCGTCGGCCATCCTGATCATGTCGGCGCGGCGGCGCTCGGCGGCGAGCTTGTCCTGCCTGATCTTCTCTTCGGCCTCCTCCTGCGCCTTCCGCTCGGCGTTGATCTTGAAAGTCTCGACGGCTTGCGCGATCTCGCCGATCTCGTCGGGCCGGCCGAGGCCGGGAAGAACGATAGCGAAATTGCCGTTGGCAAGCTCGATCATCGCCGCGCGCATCGCGGTCAAAGGCCTCGAGACCGAACGTCCGATGAAGATGCCGAGGCCGAGCACGCTCGTCGCAATCAGCGCGATCGCCACCGCAATCCAGAACTGGATGCTGGTGCGCTCGGCCTCGTTGAGACGGTCGGCATCGGCGCGGATGCGGTCGACCGATGTCGAGACCTGCTCGATCACGGGCTCGACCGACGCGAAGGCCTCGGACATCGCCTTCGATTCGGCCGCCAGCTTCAGCGCGGTCTCCATCCAGGCGGAGAAGTCGCGCTGATAGTCGGCGAGCTTCTGGCGCAGCTCGGCCTTGGCGCCGTCGGCAATGGCTGCCGCATCGAGCCCGGCGGCAAACTCCGACGCGCGCTTCTTCATCTCCTCGCCATATCTGGCGTTCCGGCGCAGCATGAAATCCTTCTCATGCCGGCGCATCATCAGCATGATGACCTTGAGCTCGGAATTCTGGAACTGGTCGACCTGGCTCTCGATACCGTGGACGGAAGCGCGCAGGCGGCCTTCGAGCCCGGACTTCTCGTCGAGGCCAAGCCGCTGCCGTTCCTCCACCACCGCGGCGAAGCGGGCCTGATAGGTCTTCAGCGACGCATTCATCGCGTCGATCTTCTGCGCCAGCTCGGGCTGGCCGAGCGCTGCGATCTTGCCGCGGAGCGTCTCGATGTCGAGCGCCACCTGCCGGCCGATCTCGACCTGTCGCTGCGCCCTGGCCGGATCGCTGCGCAGCAGAAAATCCTTCTCGGCGCGGCGCGCCTCGAGCAGCTCGACCGCGATCCTGTTGTTCAGCTCGAACACGGTGCGCGCATCCTCGGCCGCGTCGCGATAGACGCCCATCCTCCGCTCGCCGTAGAGGTGAATGCCGCCGATCAGGACGACGCCGATGACGCCAATGACGCCGATCGCGGTGATCTTGTGAGTGAGTCGCAGGGAGAGGAGCCGCATCGTGAACCAAGCTGGTGGTGAGCGATGCCATTGATGAAGCGATATTCAGTGAAAGCTTCCGTTAATTTGCGGGCACGTATTAATACGTGTATTTCACTACAATGCTCGCCGTTGTGCACGGTGACGTGCACAGGCACAGTTCCAAAAAAGAAGCACGGCGCTTCACCAGCGCCGTGCTTCCTTGTCTGCGCGAGACTTGGGCCTTTAGTGATAGATCTCGAACAGGCCGGCGCCGCCCTGGCCGCCGCCGATGCACATCGTCACCACGCCCCACTTGGCCTTGCGGCGGGCGCCTTCCTGCAAGAGATGGCCGGTGAGACGGGCGCCGGTCATGCCGAAGGGATGGCCGATCGCGATCGAGCCGCCGTTGACGTTGTACTTGGCGGGATCGATGCCGAGCTGGTCGCGGCAATACAGGCACTGGCTGGCGAAGGCCTCGTTGAGCTCCCACAGATCGATGTCGTCGATCTTGAGGCCGGTGCGCTTGAGGAGCTTCGGAATCGCGAACACCGGGCCGATGCCCATCTCGTCCGGCTCGCAGCCGGCGGTGGCCCAGGCGACGAAGCGGCCGAGCGGTTTGAGGCCACGCTTCTCGGCGTCCTTGGCTTCCATCAGCACCACCGCGGCGGCGCCGTCGGAGAGCTGGCTGGCATTGCCGGCGGTGACGAACTTGCCCGGGCCCTTCACCGGCTCGAGCTTTGCCAATCCTTCCATCGTCGTTTCGGGGCGATTGCATTCGTCGCGATCGACGGTGTAGTCCACGATCGACTCGGCCTTGGTCTGCTTGTCGACGACCTTCATCTTGGTCTTCATCGGGACGATCTCGTCCTTGAACTTGTTCGCCTGCTGGGCCGCGGCCATGCGGCGCTGCGATTCCAGCGAGAACTCGTCCTGATATTCACGGCTGAGCTTGTAGCGCTCGGCGACGATGTCGGCGGTGTCGATCATCGCCATGAAGATGTCGGGGGCGACCTTGAGCAGTTCCGGATCGACCGATTCCTTCGGCGTGCCGCCGCCGGGAATCGAGATGCTCTCGACGCCGCCGGCGACGATGCAATCGGCGCCGTCGGAGCGGATCGAGTTGGCGGCCATCGCGATGGTCTGCAGGCCCGACGAGCAGAAGCGGTTCACCGACACGCCGGCGGTGGTCTTCGGCAGCCCCGCGAGCAGCGCGGCCTGGCGGCCGATGTTCGGCGCGCCATGGGCGCAATTGCCGAGATAGCAGTCCTCGACATAGTCCTTCTCGACGCCGGCGCGGTCCACCGCGTGATGAATGGCGTGGGCCGCGAGCGACATCGGCGGCGTGATGTTGAACCCGCCGCGGCCGGATTTCGCCAGGCCCGTGCGCGCATAGGAAACGATGACGGCTTCACGCATTGTTTTCTCCCTTGTCGAACGATTTGGAACGGAGCGTCCTGACGCCATTGGTACACAAAGATTGGGGGTGGGGAAAATGAAAACGCCGCCTCCGGCGATGGAGACGGCGTTGTTCCGCGTGTCGGAATATATGATATGATGATCGTCATTCCGGGGCGTGCGCGCCCGCTCTATCCACACGTCATGCCCGGGCTTGTCCCGCCTGCGCGGCCGAAGCCGCTTCGGCGCGGCGAAGGCCCGGGCATCCACGTTCTTCGCGCCGAGCGGCAAGACGTGGATGGCCGGGACATAGGCGAGCGGAAGCGACGCCGTCCTTCGGACTGCTATGCCCGGCCATGACGCCGGTGGGAGCCGCTCAGAACGTCAGCGCCTTGGCCTGCTTGACCTGCGGCAGGGCCTGCACCTTGGCGAGCACGTCGGCCGGCACCACACCGTCGACCTCGACCAGCGCAATGGCATCGCTGCCCGGAGCGACCCGGCCGAGATGGAAGGTCGCGATGTTGATCTTGGCGTCGCCCAGAAGCCCCGCGAACTTGCCGATGAAGCCCGGCTTGTCCTCGTTGGTGACGTAGATCATCGACTTGCCGAACTCGGCGTCGACGCGGATGCCCTTGATGTCGACGAGGCGCGGCTTGCCGTCTGCATAGACGGTGCCCGAGACCGACCGCTCCTGCCGCTCGGTGGTGACCGTGACGGTGATCAGGCTCTCATAATCGCTCTGCGCGGCGCGGACGATCTCGTCCACCACCATGCCGCGCTCCTTGGCGACGACCGGCGCGGACACGACGTTGACCTCGCCCAGCATGGGCCGCAGCAGGCCCGACAGCACCGCGGAGGTGATCGCCTTGATCTTCATCTCGGCGACGTGGCCCTCATAGGTGATCTCGACCTTGAGGATGCCGCTCTCGGTGAGCTGGCCGGCGAACGAGCCGAGCTTCTCGGCGAGCGCGATGAACGGTTTCAGCTTCGGCGCTTCTTCCGCCGTGATCGAGGGGAAGTTGACCGCGTTCGAGATCGCGCCGGTGAGCAGGTAATCCGACATCTGCTCGGCAACCTGCAGCGCGACGTTCTCCTGAGCCTCGGTGGTGGAGGCGCCGAGATGCGGCGTGCAGATCACGTTGGGATGGCCGAACAGCACGCTCTTGGTCGCGGGCTCCTCGACGAAGACGTCGAAGGCGGCGCCGGCAATGTGCTTGGCGTTGAGCGCATCGACCACCGCCTGCTCGTCGACGAGACCGCCGCGGGCGCAATTGATCAGGCGCACGCCCTTCTTCATCTTGGCGATCGCGGCCGCGTCGATGATGTTCTTGGTCTTCTCGGTCAGCGGCGTGTGCAGCGTGATGAAGTCGGCGCGCCTGAGCAGATCGTCGAGATCGACCTTCTCGACGCCGATGTCCTTGGCGCGCTCCGGCGACAGGAACGGGTCGAACGCGATCACCTTCATGCGCAGGCCGAGCGCGCGGTCGGCGACGATCGAGCCGATATTGCCGCAGCCGACGACGCCCAGCACCTTGCCGGTGATCTCCACGCCCATGAAGCGGTTCTTCTCCCACTTGCCGGCCTGCGTCGAGGCATCGGCCTGCGGGATCTCGCGGGCGAGCGCGAGCATCAGGGTGATGGCGTGCTCGGCGGTCGTGATCGAATTGCCGAACGGTGTGTTCATCACGATGATGCCCTTGGCCGTCGCGGCCGGGATCTCGACATTGTCGACGCCGATGCCGGCGCGGCCGATCACCTTCAGCCTGGCCGCCTTCTCGAGGATCTTGGCGGTCGCCTTGGTCGCGGAGCGGATCGCAAGGCCGTCGTAATTGCCGATGATCTCGGCCAGCTTGTCCTTGTCCTTGCCGAGATTGGGCTGGAAGTCGACCTCGACGCCGCGATCCCTGAAGATCTGCACGGCAGCGGGCGAGAGCGCGTCGGAAATGAGAACTTTGGGTTTGGTCATGGGGATGATCCGTTGTGCGTGCTGCATTTACGGCACGTCATCCGCGGTCTTGACCCGCGGATCCATCTCTCTTGATTGATGGACGGCCGGGTCAAGCCCGGCCATGACGAGGATTAGGTTTGCTTACGCCGCCTTCGCGAGCGTGGCCTTGGTCTCGGCGAAGGCCCAGTCGATCCACTGCGTCAGCAGCTCGACGTCCTTTGCTTCCACCGTGGCGCCGCACCAGATGCGCAGGCCGGCCGGCGCGTCGCGGTAATAGGCGAAGTCGTAGCCCGCGCCTTCCTTCTCGACGAGGGCCACCAGCTTCTTGCTGAACTCCGCCTGCGCGTCCTCGGAGAGCGAGGTGATCGCGGGATCGGTGAACTTCAGGCACACCGAGGTGTTGGAGCGGATCGAAGCGTCCTTGGCGAGGAAGTCGATCCAGGGCGTCTTCGCCTTCCAGTCCGCCAGCACCTTGGTGTTGGCATCGGCGCGCGCGATCAGCGCCTTGAGACCGCCGATCGACTTGGCCCAGTTCAGCGCATCGAGATAATCCTCGACGCAGAGCATCGACGGCGTGTTGATGGTCTCGCCGACGAAGATGCCTTCGTTGAGCTTGCCGCCCTTGGTCATGCGGAAGATCTTCGGCAGCGGCCAGGCCGGCTTGTAGGTCTCGAGCCGCTCCACCGCGCGGGGCGACAGGATCAGCATGCCATGCGCGGCCTCGCCGCCGAGCGCCTTCTGCCAGGAGAAGGTGACGACGTCGAGCTTGGCCCAGTCGAGCGGCTGCGCAAATGCGGCGGAGGTCGCATCGCAGATGGTCAGGCCTTCGCGGCTCGCGCTGATCCAGTCCGCGTTCGGAACGCGCACGCCCGACGTGGTGCCGTTCCAGGTGAAGACGACGTCGCTCTTGGGATCGACCTTCGACAGATCGGGGATCTCACCGTAGGCCGCATTGAGCTTAGTGACGTCCTTGAGCTTCAATTCCTTGACGATGTCGCTGACCCAGCCCTCGCCGAAGGATTCCCAGGCGAGCGTGGTGACCGGCCGTGCGCCAAGCAGCGACCACAGCGCCATCTCGACCGCGCCGGTATCGGAGGCCGGCACGATGCCAATGCGGTAATCGGCGGGGACCTCGAGCACTTCGCGCGTCAGGTCGATCGCGAGCTTGAGCTTGGCCTTGCCGATCTTCGCGCGATGCGAGCGGCCGAGAGCTGCGTCCTTGAGATTTTGGGCGTTCCAGCCGGGGCGCTTGGCGCAGGGGCCGGAGGAGAAATGCGGCACGGTCGGCCGCGAAGCGGGCTTCGCTACAGTCATGATCTACCCTTCCAGATAGTAAGCCTCCCGTTGGGGGGAGGTGTCCCGCCGCGGCTGATACGGGAATCGGGAAGGTCCGTCAAGGAAGTTCCGGGGCCTCACGCGCCAGTGATGGCGCTTCCGGTGCAATATCGGGGGATTGCACAACAGTGAGCGCGTTCAGCAAGTCCGTGGCATCGCTGATCAATTGCGCCGCCTTGCGGCGGCTTCCGACCTTCAAAATGCATTTGTCATTGGCCTGCACGACGTAGTCGTTGCCGACCTTGATCATCGAATAGCTTGTCATTGAAATGTCCCGAACCGAGCGAGCCCGGTGTCAGATGCCCCCGTAGCACCCTTCGTTCCTTCATCAATGTGAACGACGGAGCGGTAGTTTACCGGCTCTTAACACGACCGAATGAAAAGCCCGCTTTTCGCCGGCTGCGAAGCGCTCGCGTCGCGCTGCCTCAAAAGCGGACAGTCATGCCGACGTGACTCGCCGTGAAGCCGAGCCGCTTGTAGAAGCGCTGCGCATCGACGCGCGTCTGATGCGTGAGCAACTCGACCAGATTGCAGCCGCGCGCCTTTGCTTCCGTCACGGCCCATTGCACCAATTGCTCGCCGATGCCGCGGCTGCGACACTCGGTGGCAACGCGAACGTCCTCGAGCAGTCCGCGGGATCCGCCCTGCGAGCTCAGGCCCGGCAGAATCGCGAGTTGCAGGCAGCCGACCACCCTGCCCTCACTCTCGGCAACCACCAGCGTCAGATTCGGATCGCGCGCGATCCGCGCGAATGCGTCGTAATAGGAGGACGGCAACGGATCCTCCACGCGCTCGCGCGCGCGGCCGAGATGATCGTCGGCGAGCATCGCCACGATGGCGACGACGTCCTCGCGGCGCGCGGGACGGATAGAGACGGCTTCGGCATTCATGTCAGGCGACTCCGCACCTCAGCGCGCCGGCGGAAGGCCGAGAAACGCTTCGACGTCGCCGATCCAGCGGCGGACGGAGGCATAACGGCCGAGGTCGAAGCCACCTTCATGCGCGAGGCGCGTATAGGCGAGCAGCGACACGTCGGCGAGCGACACCTCCTCGCCGGCGAACAAGCGGCTGGCGGCGAGATGCTGCTCCATGCGGTCGAGCGCCGCATAGCCGCGCTTGACCTTTTCAGGATCGAGCTCGGAGGCATCCTTGCCGAGATAGACCATGAGGAAGCGGCACACGGCGATATAAGGCTCGTGGCTGTACTGCTCCCAGAACAGCCATTCGTCCATCTTGGCCGCCGTGAAGGCGTCGCGCGGAACCAGCACGCTGTCGCGGGCGACATAGCGGATGATGGCGTTGGACTGCGCCAGCGTACGGCCGTCGTCGAATGCGACGGTCGGCACCTGGCCGGCGCCGTTCATCTTCAGGAATTGCGGCGTGCGCGTCTCGCCCTTGCGGGTGTCGATCTCGATCCACTGGTAGGGCACAGCGAGCTTGTCGCAGACCCACTTCACCTTGAGACAATTGCCGGAATTGCTGTCGCCGTAGATCTTCATCGCTGCCGCCCCGCTTTCGGAACGAGAGAGCATCAGGACGAAGCGCAGCTGTCAACAGGAAGCGGACGGCTCAGAACTTGTAGCCGACGCCGAGGCGCGCGTTGTTCAACGTCACCTGCGTGTTCATGACGGGCGAGAATCTCACATATTCGTATTCGATGCGGGCGAACAAGCCGTCCCAAACGCAGTATTCGAGCCCGAGGCCGGCGGTCCAACCCACTGCGTACGTATTGGTCCTGTGCTGACCTTGCGTGCCTGACTGCGCAGGAACCGGGCCCCACGTTCCAAGTATCGTCGTGGTGTTGCCGAAGAAATCCGTCGTCGTCGTGTCCTGTCGCATCGAGACGCTGCTGGTCACGGTGCGCGACACGTCCATTCGCCCGACGGCAGCGCCCATGAAGGCATAAGGCATGAAGCTGCCGCCGTCCCAACCCACGCGGCCGCGGAGCGTCACCATGTCTTTGACCTGTGCCGCCGCGGCACCCGTCAGCGTGACGGCATAGTTGTTGGTGACGCCGGGCGCCCGCACCTCACCAGGCGGGTTGACGATGACGAGCGAGTTGGTTCCTGACGTCAATGTCGCCATATCGTTGAAGTAGCTGTAAGTGCCCTCGAGACTGAGAACGGCATCATACCATTGCCAGTTGCGGCCGACGAAGCCACCGAAATTGGTGCTTTGAGTGTTGGTCTTGTTCAGCAGCGACCACGTCGAGGTCGGCCCCTGGAGTACGCTGTCGCGGAAGATGTAGTTGGTCAGTCCGACCACGCTCTGACTGAAATCCGTGGCATCTGCGGTATAACCGCCATGACCGCCGACATAGAAGCCATTCCAATTGACGGAGGTCTTCGACAGACCGTCGGCGAAGCCGCCGCGCAGCACGGGCAGGTCCGGCATGTCGGCCGCTTGCGCGGCAGACACCGTCCCCAACATCGCCGCTGCCAACACCAGCCTACGCATCACCACGCTCCATCGGACTCGAACTGTTGCGATGATCATCGCCTGTTAACCTTAACCAATGGTTGCGCCAGGCGCCTTCGCCGCACCTCGCCATGAAAAATACGCAAAGCAAAACGGCGCGGGATGATCCCGCGCCGTTAAGGAGTCCTAACCGATCAGGTTGCGATCAGCCCTTGGTGACCAGCGGCGGCGGCACGTAGGCCGGCGGGCTGTTGAGATCCCAGCGCACGCCGAGCTTGACGTCGTGCGAGGTGATGTCCCTGACCTTGATCGAGGTCGGGCCGGAAGCGCTGTTGTCGAACAAACGGTAGTTGCCGGGCGCGGCATCGCCGAGGTTCATGTAGCTGTAGGCCAGTTCGACGGTGAAGCCGGGATTGACCTTGTAGGCAAGACCGGCGTGAGCGGCCCAGGCGAGGTTCCACTTTCCGTTGTCGGCAAAGTAGGCGACGCTGTTGTTGAGCAGCGGGCTGTAGGACACGCCGTCGTCGCGGAAGCCGCTGAGCTTGTTGTAGGAGCCGCCGACGCCCGCGCCGATGAACGGAGTGACGCACCACCAGGTGCCGAGGTCGACATAGGCGTTGGCCATCACGAGCCACTCGGACTTGCTGCCGCTGTAGTTGTTGACGCCGACGAAGCCGGGTCCCACGACATTGTCGCTACCGTGCAAATTGGCCTTGCCCCGGTACTGGCCGATGACGTCGGCGCGGAACCAGTTGTTGAAGCGATAGCCGACGCCGAGGCCGAACAGCGGCGAGGAGTCGAAGCCGAGGCCTTCCGTCGTCTTCGAGTACCCGGCCGGCAGGGCGCTCTCGATGCGCTTCGCGCTCTGGTTGGTCATGCCGATGTCGCCGCGCAGATACCAGCCGCCGAAGTCGGCGGGCGGAGCCGGCGGCGCGTACATCGGAGGGGGGGCGGCGATCGGCATATCGGCGGCGAACGCCATCGACGAGATCAGGGTTGCCGCACCCGCGGCAAGGAGAGACTTAACGCTACGCATTGGCTTCGTCCTTATGGCCGGTGAGGCTGAATACGAGCGCCTCACGTTCTGGAAACTCACGGGGGGACAATGCCAGCAAATGTTTAAGCGCCACTTAACCCTAATTTTTAAGGTTGATTTTTTCTCACCCTACACGCGCGCGCCGTGCGAGCGTTGCAAAAATGCCGCGCCAAATGCGACATCGGCGCCGCATTCCCTAACGATGTGTGAAGCCGCAACGCGGCAAGAGAGGATGCGTTAACGCGCGTTTCGCGGCAGCTTGGGCAGGAACACCGCGAGCAGCCCGATCGCCGGCAGCCAGGCGCAGACCTGGTAGACGAACTCGATCGAGGTGTGGTCGGCGAGCTTGCCGAGCACGGCCGCGCCCAGGCCCCCGATGCCGAAGGCGACGCCGAAGAACACGCCGGAGATCATGCCGAAGCGGTGCGGCACCAGCTCCTGCGCAAACACGATGATCGACGACGTCGTCGAGGAGATGATCAGGCCGATGGCGACGCTGAGCACCGCGCTCGCAACGAGCCCGGCATAGGGCAGCGCCAGCGTGAACGGCAGCGCGCCGAGGATCGAGATCCAGATCACGATCTTGCGGCCGAAGCGGTCGCCCAGCGGACCGCCGAGAAACGCACCCACGGCGTTCGCCGCGAGAAAGACGAAGAGATAGATCTGGGCTGCCTGCGTCGACACGCCGAAACGGTCGATCAGGTAGAAGATTAATAGCTCGACAGGCTCGAAACGTAGAGCTGCTTGGAGAACAACAGCACGACGAGCACTGCGAGCGCTACCGCGACACGGCGCGAGCTCGGCGCACCGGGCTGGGTGTGGACGGGCGCCGCTTTCTTCGTCGCGATCTGCGGCGCGTACCAGCGCCCGATGCGCCAGAGAATCAGGATGGCGAGAAACGCGATCGAGGAGAACCAGGCGATGCTGCCCTGCCCGAACGGCACCACGATCAACGCGGCGAGCACCGGCCCCATCGAGGTGCCGAAGCTGCCGCCGAGCTGGAACACCGATTGCGCAAAGCCGTAGCGTCCGCCCGAGGCGAGCCGCGCGATGCGCGCCGATTCCGGGTGAAACACCGCCGAGCCGAGGCCGACCAGCGCGGCGGCGACGAGGATGACGAGATATTGGTGCGCGACGCTAAGCAGCAGCAGGCCGAAGAAGGTCGAGGCCATGCCGACCGCGAGCGAATAGGGCTGCGCCTTCTTGTCGGTGTAGTGCCCGACCACCGGCTGCAGCAGCGAGGCCGTGAACTGGAATGCCAGCGTGATCATGCCGATCTGCGCGAAGTCGAGCGCGTAGGCGTCCTTCAGGATCGGGTACACCGAGGCGATCAGCGACTGCATGGTGTCGTTGAGGAAGTGCGAGACGCTGATGCCGGCGAGCACGATATAGGCCGGCCCCTTGGCGGCGGCCGGCGCCAATTCTGCGACGACGACGGGCTCGGTCAGCGTTTCCTCTGAGACGACGACAGGCTTGTTCAAGGCGGCAATCCGGCGCGGCAGATTGCCGCGAGGTGCTGATTACGACGCAAGCGACGGTGGGACCAGCGTCAATCGCAAATGGCTGGGATGCGCCTCTTACCTCTCCCCTTGTGGGAGAGGGTGGCTCGCCGCGTTAGCGGCGAGACGGGTGAGGGGTTTCTATCCTCACGAGCTGTGTTGCGAGCGGATAGAACCCCTCATCCGGCGCTTCGCGCCACCTTCTCCCGCAAGGGGAGAAGGAAGGACTCAAGCCGCGGCCTGCCCCAATGCCGAAACAATGGTGTCGACGACGTCCTCGACGAGGTGACGGTCCTCGCCTTCGCCCATGACGCGGATCACGGGCTCGGTGCCGGAGGAGCGGATCAAGAGGCGGCCGTGGCCGTTGAGGCGCTTCTCGCCGTCGGAGATCGCCGACTTGACGTCGGAATCATCGAGCGGCTTGCCGCCCTTGTGGCGGACGTTCTTGAGGATCTGCGGCAGCGGATCGAAGCGGTGGCAGACCTCGGACACCGGGCGGCGCAGCTTCTGCACCACGGCGAGCACCTGCAATGCGGCGACAAAACCGTCGCCGGTCGTGGCGTAGTCGGACAGGATGATGTGGCCGGACTGCTCGCCGCCGAGATTGTAGCCGCCGTTCAGCATCTGCTCGAGCACGTAGCGGTCGCCGACCGGCGTGCGCACGAGCTCGAGGCCCTGCCCTTGCAGGAAGCGCTCCAGCCCGAGATTGGACATCACGGTGGCGACGATGCCGGGACGCGAAAGGCGTCCGTCCTCCTTCCAGCTCTGCGCGATCACCGCGAGCAGCTGGTCGCCGTCGACGACATGGCCGCGCTCGTCGACCAGGATGACGCGATCGGCGTCGCCGTCCAGCGCAATGCCGATGTCGGCGCGCATCTCGCGCACCTTCTTCGACAGCGCCTCCGGCGAGGTCGAGCCGCAATCCTTGTTGATGTTGAAGCCGTCGGGCTCGACGCCGATCGGCACCACGTCGGCGCCCAATTCCCACAGCGCCTCGGGCACCACCTTGTAGGCGGCGCCGTTGGCGCAATCGATCACGACGCGAAGGCCCTCGAGCGAGAGGTCGCGCGGCAGCGTGCGCTTGGCGAATTCGATGTAGCGGTCATGCACGCCGTCGATGCGGCGGGCACGGCCGAGGCTCGCGCTTTGGGCGAGCCGCTTGTCGAGGGATTCGTCGAGCAACTGCTCGATCTGCCGCTCGACGTCGTCGGACAGCTTGAAGCCCTGCGGGCCGAACAGCTTGATGCCGTTGTCCTCGAACAGATTGTGCGAGGCCGAGATCATCACGCCGAGATCGGCGCGCATCGACTTGGTCAGCATCGCGACCGCCGGCGTCGGCATCGGGCCGACCAGCAGCACGTCCATACCGACCGAAGTGAAGCCTGCCACCATGGCGTATTCGATCATGTAGCCGGACAGACGGGTGTCCTTGCCGATCACGACGCGGTGGCGGTGGTCGCCGCGCTGAAACGCAAGGCCCGCGGCCTGGCCGACCTTGAGCGCGAGCTCCGGCGTGATCAGTCCGTTGGCGCGGCCCCTAATCCCGTCCGTCCCGAAATATTTGCGGCTCATATCGTCCCCCAAGCAACAACCAGGGACTCCCCTCTACAACCACGGGCTGCCCCAACGGGACCCGCATCCCTGATTTGCCGAGGTCTTATAAAGCTATCGCGGCTAACTTGGCTTCAAAAAATATGATGAATCATTACGGAACCGGCGCCGCGACCGCCCCCGATAACACATTGTTAACATTGCAATTCCGGCGTGACCAGCGAAAAGCGGTGGAACTCGCCTTAATCCGAGCGCTTCACATGGCCGTCCGCGCGGCTCGGCGCCGGCTGGGTGACATTGACGGGATCGGAGCCCGGGAAGGTCTCCTCAAGTCCTTCTTCCAGCGCCTCCTCGAGATCATGCTTCTCCTTGATCTCTTCCGGCGAAGGTCCTGCGTGCGGCTTCGTCATGGCGCTCTCCTTGGCACTCTCCTTCCAAAACGTTCTGCAAACGATTTGGCTGTGCATCCAACCATGCTAGATGACCCCGAAATCTTCCGATGCAAGACTGTTTGATACGTGACGGGCCGGGGAAACGACATGAAGCATATTACCTGTATCGACGATCTTCGCACGCTGCATCGGCGCCGCGTGCCGAAGGCATTCTTCGACTATTGCGACCGCGGCTCCTACGCCGAGGAGACGCTGCGCGCCAACCGCGAGGACATGCAGGCGATCAAGTTCCGCCAGCGCATCCTGGTCGACGTCTCCAAGCGCGACACCTCGACCACGATCCTCGGCGAGCCGTCGACGATGCCGCTGATCCTCGCGCCGGTCGGCCTGCTCGGCATGCAGCACGGCGACGGCGAGATCCACGCCTGCCGCGCCGCGCAGGCCGCCGGCATCCCGTTCACGCAATCGACGATGTCGATCTGTTCAATCGAGGACATCGCCGCCAGTGTCGAGAAGCCGTTCTGGTTCCAGCTCTACGTCATGAAGGACCGCGGCTTCATCAAGGAATTGATCCAGCGCGCGATGGCCGCCAAGTGCAGCGCGCTGGTGCTCACGGTCGACCTGCAGGTGATCGGCCAGCGCCATGCCGACATCAAGAACGGCATGACGGTGCCACCGGAATGGTCGCTGTCGAAGCTGCTGGACTTCGCCAGCAAGCCCGCCTGGGTCTCCGGCGTGCTGCAGGGCAAGCGCCGCACCTTCGGCAATATCGCCGGCCACGTGAAGAACACTGAAGATCTCAACCGCCTCGCCGAATGGACGGCCTCGCAGTTCGACACCTCCTTGAATTGGAAGGACGTCGAGTGGGTCCGCAGCATCTGGCCGGGCAAGCTGATCATTAAGGGCATCCTCGACGTCGAGGACGCCGAGGAAGCCGCCAAGACCGGCGCGCAGGCGCTGGTGGTCTCCAACCACGGCGGCCGCCAGCTCGACGGCGCGCCGTCCTCGATCGAGGTCCTGCCCGAGATCGCGGACGCGGTGGGCGACAGGATGGAGATCATGTTCGACGGCGGCATCCGCTCCGGCCAGGACGTGATGCGCGCGCTGGCGCTCGGCGCAAAGTCGTGCATGATCGGCCGCGCCTATGCCTATGGCCTCGGTGCCGGCGGCCAGGCCGGCGTCGCCAAGGCGATCGACATCATCCAGAAGGAGCTGCTCACCACGATGGGCCTGTGCGGCGTCAACCGGGTGGACGAGATCGACGATCACGTGATTGCGGTGTGAGTGCGTCTGCCGGGATGCCGCAGCAATAATCACTGTCGTCCCGGACAAGCGCGCCCAAAGCGCGCGCCGATCCGGGACCCATAGCCACAGGCGGGTGTGGCTATGGGGACTCGGAGTGGCCTGCTTCGCGCAACAACTTTTCCCTGTGGTTATGGGTCCCGGACCTGCGCTGACGCTTGTCCGGGACGACGGCGGCATTTCAGGCGGCAGGTGCGCGTCTCACAGCCCCTCACATCGGCGGCGTCAGGCCGTCTCGGCCGACGCTGACGCGGTTGGTCTCGAACGAGCCGTCGGGCAATTGCTTCATGAAGGCGATGACCTTGGCACCGGGCTTCAGCTCGGATTTGTCGCCGGGCACGAAGGTCACGACCGGCGTGTCGTCGGCGACGAACACCTTCTTCTCGCCGTCCTTGTACTTGACCAGCAGCGTGTGACCGTCATTGCCGACGACGCTCTCCGCGACGGTCGCATTGGTCATGCTGGAGTTGGGCTTGAGGTCCCAGGGTCGCGAGCCTTCGCCGGTGCCGCGCATGCTTTCCGGAAACACGTGCACCTCGACGGCGTTCTGGCTGCCGTCCGGTCCCGGCACGGTGGTGGCGCCGATGAACGAGCCCGGCTTGATGTCGGCGAGTGAAATCTTCGTGACGCCCGACACGTTCACGTCGGAGGCGAGGCGAAGCTTGAGCTCTTCACCGCTGCGCGACTTGACCTGCATGGTGTCGCCATTGACGCTTTCGATGGTGCCGCGCACGCGCGTCGGCACCGGCGCTCTCTGGGCGAAGGCGCAGTAGGTCGAGACGACCACCATCGCGACGGCGATCAGGGGGCGTGTGAAAGTTGCACGTTGAACAGGCATGGCGGTCTCCGATTGTCCCACGACGTAGAACTCCAGAGATGGTGTGCTATTCGCCGCGCCCCTCTCAAGTCTTCGTGAGATCGGCTTCGACCAATGCGCGCAGCTCGGCGGTGACCTCGGGCCGCCGCCCGAACCACAGCTCGAAGCCGCGCACCGCTTGATGCAGCAGCATGCCGAGCCCATCGGCGGTCTTCAGGCCGCGCGCCGTCGCCGCGGCGAGCAGCGGCGTCACCAGGGGAACGTAGACGAGGTCGGCGACGACGGCATCTTGCGGCAAGCGCGCGAGGTCGACGTCGAGTGAAGGCTGGCCATGCATGCCGAGCGAGGTCGTGTTCACGAGAAGCTTTGCGCGCGGCAGCACCTCGCCGATCGCGTCCCACGGCAGCGGATGCACGTTCGATCCGAACTGTTGTGCCAGGGTCTCGGCCCGCGCGATGGAGCGATTGGCGACATGCACGCAGCTGATGCCGCGCTCCAGCAGGCCGAACACGACTGCGCGCGAGGAGCCGCCGGCGCCCAGCACCAGCGCTTCCTCGGCCATGTCCCAGCCGGGCGCGCTGGCGTCGAGATTGTTGATGAAGCCTTCGACATCGGTGTTGGTTGAGCGCAGCTCGCCGTCGGCGAACCACAGCGTGTTCGCGGCGCCGACGGCCCTGGCGCGCGCGTCGGGCGTCGACAGCGCCAGCACGGCTTCCTTGTGCGGGATGGTGACGTTGGCACCGACGAAGCCGCGCAGCGACAGCCGCAGCACGAAATCGCGCAGATCCTCGGGCGGCACCGCCTCGATGACATAGCCGCCCTCGATGCCGAGCGTGCGCAGCCAGTGATGATGGATCAGCGGCGAGCGCGAATGCGCGGCCGGCCATCCGATCAGACAGGCTGCAGGGGGCTTGGGCGCGGTCATCTTTCCCTCGGGTCGTTTCCGAGGCGATCCATTTCGCGTCGCGCCCGCTCTGTCAAGCGCGCGCGGTCAGCTCGCAGCGGTCTCGTCGGCGGCCCGGCCCTTGATGTCGGCGATGGCGCGCTCGAGGCTCGTGCGATAGCGCGCGCGCGGCGGCGTGACGCCATGGGTGAGCAGCGCGCGGCGGACCGTGGGCGAGGCCCCCGTGATGAACAGCCGGATGCCTTGGCGGTGCGCCTTGGCGGCGACGCGGCCGATCACGTTGGCCGCGGTCGAATCCAGGAACGGCACCGCGGCGAAATCGACCACGAAGGCCTTGCGCCGGTCGGCAATGCCGTCGAGCACGCCGCCGATCGCCGAGGCCGCGCCGAAGAAGAAAGCGCCGGTGATGCGATAGACCAGCACGTCGCGGTCGACCGCAAGCGCGGGATCGTAACGCACACGGTCGCCGTTGCCGTCGTCGGGGCGATCATCCGCAACCAGCGGCGAGCGCTCCTCGATGCCCGTCATCTCCGCCATGCGATGGATGAACAGCACCGCGCCGAGCGCGAAGCCGACCAGGATGCCCTCGGTGAGATCGCGGAAGATCGTGAGCAGAAAGGTCGCGAGCAGCACCACCGCATCGCCCCATGACGAGCGCAGCAGAGTTGCGAATTCATGCTTCTCCGCCATGGTCCAGGCCACCACGACCAGCACCGCGGCCAGCGCGGCCAGCGGGATGTAGCTTGCGAGCGGCGCCGCGACCAGCATGAACAAAAGCAGGAACACCGAATGCAGCATGCCCGCGAGCGGCCCGCGCGCGCCGGCGCGGATGTTGGTCGCGGTGCGCGCGATCAGCCCGGTGACGCAGATGCCGCCGAACAGCGCCGAGCCGATATTGGCCGCGCCTTGCGCCACCAGCTCGCAATTGGAGCGATGACGGCGGCCGGTCATGCCGTCGGCCACCACCGCCGACAGCAGCGATTCGATCGCCGCCAGCAACGCAAAGGCGATCGCATCCGGCAACACCGCCCTTGCCTTTTCCAGTGAGAACGCGGGCAGCGCCGGCGATGGCAATTCGCGCGGGATGCCGCCGAAGCGCGAGCCGATGGTCTCGACCGGCAACGACAGCACCGCGCTAGCGACGGCTGCAAACACGACCGCGATCAGGATCCCGGGCCAGGACGGCCGCCAGCGGCGCAAGGCGGCGATAATGCCGATGCTGACGAGGGCGACCGCGACGGCGGACGGATTGATCGTGTTGAGGCCGCCGGCGAGCGCGACGAGCTTGGGCACGAACTCGCTGGGCTCCTTGCCCGCGAGCGTGATGCCGGAGAGATCGCGGAGCTGGCTGGCAAAGATGATGACGGCGATGCCGGCGGTGAAGCCGACGGTGACGGGATAGGGAATGAACTTGATGTAGGTGCCGACGCGCAGCAGGCCCGCGGCGATCAGGAGCAGGCCCGCCATCATGGTGGCGAGGATGACGCCATCGACGCCGTGCCGCTCCGCGGTCGCCGCGACCAGAACGATGAAGGCACCGGCAGGGCCGCCGATCTGGAACCGGCTGCCGCCGAGCAAGGAGGCGATGAAGCCGCCGGCGACGGCGGTGTAGAGGCCGCGGTCCGGCGTCACGCCCGAGGCAATCGCGATCGCCATCGACAGCGGCAGCGCGACGATCGCGACCGTGAGGCCTGCGAAGACGTCGGCGCGGAAATCCGCGAGGCCGTAGCCTTCGCGAAAGACGGTGACGAGCTTCGGCAGATACAGTTCGGCAAAGGTCGGCTGACGCAACTGGTGCAGCCGTCCTGCCTGATCGCTCGTGATGCTCATGTCAGCAAGGTGCTCCGCTGGCCCCACAATGCTCCGAAGCATCGTGCGTCCCGAGGTGCGACGATGCGCTAGCCCATCTTGATCCCGGGCATGATCAACGCGCGATCATGCTCCGACACGGCGCGGCGGCCCCGGCTCCTTCAAGCGAACGCCACGTCCGCCGCTGTCGCTGCGGGCCTGCTCGCCGATCAGCTCGACGCCGGCCCGGTCGAACGCCTCGACCACCTTGATCAAGGTCTCGACCACGCCACGAACATTGCCGGTGGAGGCCTCCATCCGCTGGATGGTCGGCAGCGACACGCCGGCGAGCTCGGCCAGGGTTTTCTGGTCGATGCCGAGCAACGCGCGGGCTGCCCGCATCTGGAACGAGGTGATCACCTTGGCCTCACTTACGAGCAGTTATAAGTGATATTTAGAACATATACAACGATGTAAAATACATCATCCCGCGATGGATGCAAGCGACCGCCCGTCTGGCTCCTCCGTCATTGCGAGGAGCCCTTGCGACGAAGCAATGACGAAGGCGAGGAGAGCGCGAGAGTCCAACGTTCACCGCACGTGTAGACACAGCCTCTCACCCCACCCTCTCCCCGTAAGAACGGGGAGAGGGTGAGAGGGCGTGCGGCCCTTACAGCGGGAGCCGCCTCACGCCGCGTGCTGATGTGCGGCGATGATCTGGTCGGCGGCGCGGCCGGTGACTTCGGCCATGTGGTCGAACTGGCGCGTGAAGCTGCCGGCGCCGGCGGTGGCAGAGCGCAGCTCCACGATCAGCTCGCCGATCTCCGCTTCCGGCATCATGGCGCGGACACAGTCCCAGCCGGTCCAGCCCTCACGGGTGTCAAAGCCGAGAATCTGGCCGCGCCGCGCCGACAGGATCGCGTTGATCTTGGCGGTGGCGTCGGTCGGGCAGACGATCTCGACCATGTGGATCGGCTCCAGCAGCACCGGCTGGCATTGCGGCAGGCCTTCGTTGAGCCCGACCCGCGCGGCCGTGCGGAAGGCGAGATCGGAGCTATCGACGCTGTGATAGGAGCCGTCGGTCAGCGTCACCTGCACGTCGGTGACGGGGAAGCCGAGCGGACCGCGCGCCAATCCATCGACGACGCCCTCCTCCACCGCCGGGATGTAGTTGCGCGGCACCGCGCCGCCCACCACCTTCTCGGCGAACTTGAAGCCGTCGCCGCGCGGCAGCGGCGTGATGTCGAGCACGACATCGCCGAACTGGCCGTGGCCGCCGGACTGCTTCTTGTGACGGCCGCGCTGGGTGATCGGCTTGCGGATGGTCTCCTGATAGCCGATCGCAGGCGGATGCGAGGTGATCTTGACGCCGAAGCGGTCGCGCAAGCGCTCGCTGGCGACGCGCAGATGCATCTCGCCCTGGCCCCACAGCACAGTGTCGTGAGTCTTGGCGTTCTGCACGATCATGAGCGAGGGATCCTCCTCATGCAGGCGCGTCAGCGCCTGGCCGAGCTTGACGTCGTCCTTGCGGTCGGTGGCCGCGACCGAGATCGCGAGCACCGGCGGCGTCGGCTCGATCGTGATCAATGCCGCGGGCGCCGTCTTGCCGCTCGAAACCGTGTCACCGGTCTTGACCGGATCGAGCTTGGCGAGGGCCACGGTCTCGCCGGCTTCGGCCGAGGCGCGCTTGGTGTCGTAGGCGCCGTTGACGGCGAGGATGCCGGAGATGCGCCCGGCACCGCCGGATGAGGATTGCAGCGTGGCGCCGTCGTCGAGATGGCCGGCGAGCAGCCGCGTCAGCGACAACTTTCCGCCGTGCTGCGAATGCAGCGTCTTGAAGACATAGCCGAGCGCGTCCTTAGCCTCGGGTACGCCAAGACGTTTTGCGGTCTCCGCAACGCCGGGCGCCTCGTGACGCAACGCCTTCATCAGGCGCAACACGCCGTTTTCGCGCACGGCGGCGCCCAGCAGCACCGGGCAAATCAGCCCTTCCCGCAATTCGCGGGCGAGATCGTCGAAGACGGCATCGCGCGGCGGCTGGATGTCCTCGAGCAGCTGCTCCATCAGCGCATCATCGTGATCGGCGAGCTTCTCCAGCATCGAGAAGCGGGCTTCCTTCTCGCGATCGAGATCGCCGCCTTCGAGCGCGATCACCTCGGAGGCCTTGTGCTCGCGATAGATGAAGGCGCGCTCCAGCGCGAGATCGACGAAGCCCTCGATCAGCTCGCCCTTCCAGATCGGGATCTGGCGCAACACCAGCGGCACGCGCGAGGCGGGCTGCAGCATCGCCAGCGTCTCACGGATGCGCTGGCTGGCGCGGTCGATCTTGTTGAGGAATAGGAAACGCGGAATCTTCAGCTCTTCCAGCTCGCGCAGGATGATCTGAAGCTGCGGCAGCTTCTTCTCGTCGGCCTCGCAGACCACGATTGCGGCGTCGACCGCCGGCAACGCGGCGCGCATGTCGTGGGCAAACTCGACGGAACCGGGACAATCGAGGAAGGTGTAGCTGTCGCCCATGAAACTCGTGGTGGCGGCAGTGAGGCCGACGGTCATTTTGTGATGACGGGCCTCGGGCGTGGCGTCGCCGACGGACGTTCCGGCATCGACGCTGCCGGCGCGCGGGATTGCACCCGTTCGCGCCAATATTGCTTCCAGAAGTGTGGTTTTACCGCTTTGGAAAGGGCCCACCAGCGCGATGCACCGTGGACCTCGGGGACTTCTGACGTCTTGTCCCATTTCGCCGCCTCCTTGGTGTGGAGCTCGGCCCGTGATTGGGTCGGCAAACGCCGATGCTCTGCCCCTCCCCGAGATTTGGCAAGCATCAAACGTCGCTGCGGTGCGTCGTCAGCAAAATCGCGCCGCTTCGCGCGGTGCGATCACACGCAGAAGTGTCAACGGCCCGGACGGAGTTCCAGGCTCTCGAGGCCGGCGGCGATGTTGAGGCCGACCTGGCCCTGCACGCTCAGCGGCTGCAGCGCGATCGAATTGTTGGAGCCGCCGACCAGCACGTTGCCCCCCAAGCCGACACCGACGGAGGCGCTGCCCTGCGCGCCGACGTAATTGCCGGAGAGGTCGCCGGGGCCGAGCCGGTCGACCGGCGCGAACACGCCCCAGGCCAAAGCCGTCTCCTGGGTGATGCCGATGTCGAGGCCCACTTTACGGATGGTCGCGACGTAGCGGTCGTCGGGCAAGCCGTCGGCGCGCAGCACGCAGCCGAGATGAGTCACCGACCCCACGAGGAAGCCGACGCTGGCGCCGCCGCGGCATTCGAGCACGCCGACCCGCGCCATCCGCTGCTGCGCGCCGGTGTTCACGACGGAGGCGATGAGGCTGGCAGCGGTGAGTCCGGCGAAGAGGAACGAACGGCGCATGAAAGTCTCCGGCGAAAAATGTGATGCGAGCAGAGAGAGCGCCCCACCCGTGTTGCGGGTCTATGCCACAAGAACTCAGGCGGGACTAGATCGCGCGCTACGAATCGGTGTGCTGTCTTCCCTGCTCCCCTTGTGGGAGAAGGTGGCATAGCCGGCCTTCGGCCACCGTTCTTAAGAACGCCGAAGCGGAGCTTCGGCTATGGCGCCGGATGAGGGGTTGTCTCCGAGAATTGAACTGGCAGAGGGACTCGCGGAGAGAACCCCTCACCCGTCTCGCCGCTTCGCGGCGATCCACCCTCTCCCACAAGGGGAGAGGGGACATCGCATACCGAGACCGTCTTACCGCAGATTGCCGCAGAAGCGCTGGATGCGCTTGCAGGCGTCTTCGAGGTCCGAGGTCTTGGTCGCGTAGGATATGCGGAACGCCGGTCCAAGGCCGAAGGCCGACCCCTGCACCACGGCGACCCCTTCGGTCTCCAGGAGCTCGGTGACGAAGTCCTCGTCATTGGCGATCACCTTGCCCGACGGCGCGGTCTTGCCGATCGTGCCGGCGCACGACGGATAGACGTAGAACGCGCCTTCGGGACGCGGGCACTCGATTCCCTTGGCCTGATTAAGCATGGAGACGACGAGGTCGCGCCGCTCCTTGAACACCTTGTTGTTGGCGGGGATGAAGTCCTGCGGACCGTTCAGCGCCTCGACCGCGGCCCATTGTGCGATCGACGACGGGTTCGAGGTCGACTGCGACTGGATCGTCGACATCGCCTTGATGAGCTGCGCGGGACCGCCGGCGTAGCCGATGCGCCAGCCGGTCATGCAATAGGCCTTCGAGACGCCGTTCACGGTGAGCGTGCGGTCGTAGAGTTTCGGCTCGACCTGCGCGACCGTGGTGAACTGGAAGTCGTCATAGACGAGATGCTCGTACATGTCGTCGGTCATCACCCAGACGTGGGGATGCTTCACCAGCACGTCGGTGAGCGCTTTCAGTTCCGAACGCGTGTAGGCAGCTCCGGTCGGGTTCGACGGCGAGCACAGGATGACCCATTTGGTCTTCGGCGTGATCGCGCGCTCGAGCGCCTCGGCCTGGAGCTTGAAGCCGGTCGCGGCGGTGCAGACCACCGCCACCGGCTCGCCGCCCGCGAGCGCGACCATCTCGGGATAGCTGACCCAATAGGGCGCGGGAATGATCACCTCGTCGCCCGGATTGATGGTCGCCATCAACGCGTTGTAGAGCACCTGCTTGCCGCCGGTGCCGACGATGATCTGGTTCGGCTTGTAGGCGACGCCGTTCTCGCGCTGAAATTTCGCGATGATGGCTTCCTTCAGCTCGGGAATGCCGTCGACCGCGGTGTACTTGGTCTTGCCGGCCTCGATGGCGCGGATCGCCGCCAGCTTGATGTTGGCGGGCGTGTCGAAGTCGGGCTCGCCGGCACCGAGGCCGATGACGTTGCGGCCCGCCGCTTTCAGCGCGCGTGCTTTATCCGTGACCGCGATGGTCGCGGACGGCTTCACACGGTCGAGCGCAGCGGCAAGGAAGGACATCATCATCTCCTGGCGAGCGTCGTGAAGCCCTTCGCCTCACGACTCCAATTGTGGGAATGAGCCACCCTAAAACGTGTGCCGCTGGGCCGCAAGAAACTTCGGCCAGATCCCGGAAAAGTTTACGATTTGGAGCGCTGCGAGGCGCGGTTTCCCGCAATATTCCGTAACATTGCCTCCGGAATCGCTCATATCCGACAAGGCCTGTCCTCGGAGCAATTCTGGATGGTGCACGTCTCCAGGAAACCGCTCGTCGTCATGCCCGGGCTTGTCCCGGGCATCCACGTTCTTCGTGCGGCAAGTGAGACGTGGATGGCCCGGTCAAGCCCGGCCATGACGATGCGGAAACACTGGCGTCCTAATCTCGATCGTCTATGCGGTAGCCTACGTAGAGCGATGTGTCCGCAGATTGACGTACATGTGAACTGAACTGCATCGACGCGAAATGATCTTCCCCTCCATTGCAGTGCGGTAGGGTTTTCGAGTTTTTCTATCGGCCAGCACTTGCGGCGGATTCGCATCGGCATCATTGTTTAGCCGCCTCGCGGGGCAACGGGCGCCGCGTCTTCTCGTCCTCGGATTTCGAACGCCAGAATGTACAAGCTCTATTCGATGCAACGCTCGGGCAACAGCTACAAGGTCCGCCTTGCGCTGGCGCTGCTCAATCTGCCTTACGAAGCGGTGGAGGTGGACATTCTGCGCGGCGAGAGCCGCACGCCGGATTTCCTGTCCAAGAACCCGTCGGGGCAGGTGCCGCTGCTCGAGGTCGGCGAGGACCGTTATCTCGCCGAGTCCAACGCCATCCTCTGGTACGTTGCCGTCGGCACGCCGCTCGCGCCGGAAAACCGCATCGACCGCGCCGAGGCGCTGCAATGGATGTTCTTCGAGCAGCACGCGCTCGAGCCGAACATCGGCGCGGCCTATTTCTGGCTGTCGCTGGTCAAGGGCGGCCGCGACCTGCAGACCCATTCGCTGGAGGACTGGATGGAGCGCGGCTATGGCGCGCTCCAGGTGATGGAGAATCACCTCAAGACCAATTCCTATTTCGCCGCGCGCCAGCTCACGGTCGCCGACATCGCGCTGTACGGCTACACCCACCTCGCCGACCGCTGCGACTTCGACCTCCAGGCCTTCCCGGCGATCCGGGACTGGCTCAAACGAGTCGAAGCCGCGCCCGGCTTCGTGACCATGGACTGGCGCCCGGCCGACATCGACGACCCCGCCAGCATCGCCGCGAGCGCCTGAGGCGCGTCCGCTCCGGCGAATAGCGGGCATAAGGGCCGCCTCTGCCGCAATCCCGCCACTTTCCGCGCGGTCGCCGCCGCAATATTGCCGGTTGAAACTGGGAAATTCTGGAAAGTCGCGGGTGATTCGCTCGCGTGTTGAAGGATTTAGACCATGATGCGGGCGTCCGGCACAGCGGGGTTTCAGAGCCCATCCGCTACCGTCGCGTCTTCCCGGCTCACCCATGCGGTCGCGGCTTCGCTCGCCGTCGCCGCGCTTTCGCTGTGCCTGATCGTCACCCTGACGGTGTTGTCGACCAAGGCGACCATGGCGATGGGCCTGCCGGTCTGATTCCCGTTTCATCCTGGACCAGCCTTCAGGGCGCCGTGCGGCCCGCGCCGACCGGCATCGCGACAGGACGTCGATGAAATCACCTGTGGTAGTCGTTGCAATCACCCTGACTGCGGCCATCCTGGTCGCGGCCTCGCTGCTGATCATCGTCGGCACGCGCAAGGGCACGGGCACGTCGACGCTGCATGCGCCGACGCTGCAGCAGCGCGCGCACATGGTCTAAAGCGCGATGCGATTAGGATGAATCATCATCGCGCTTTAGGTTATTGTTTGAGCATGATCTTTTCGGAAAACCGCTTCACACTTTTCCGGATCATGCTTTAAAATCATCCGAAAGCCTTACGCTTCCACGCAACCGCGCCTTAAGCACGCCGCACGAAATCGCATCGCAGTCACGCAACAATCAGCCAGTGTTGCGGCCTTACCTCTTTCGGGAGGAGCGAGACAGGTCCATGCGGTTCGGATGGCGTGCGATCTCCGGTCCGGCGCTGACGGCAGCGACCCTGCTGCTGGCGATGCTGCTCGATCGCTTCGTCCCCGCGCCCTCGCCCGCCCCGCTGTTCGTCGCCATCGTGGCTCTCGCCGGCGCGCTCGCAGGTCTCGCCTCCGCCGTGACGACCGCGATTGTCGCGGTGATCGGCGCGGCGCTGTTCTTCCTCAATCGTCACGGCGTCTCCGGCCATGGCGCCGCCGATCTGGCGCCGCTCGGCCTCCTGGCCGTCACCGTTTTCGGAACCGCCGGCATCACCGGGCTGATGCGCGAGCGGCTGCTCGGCAGTTTCGCGGCCGAGCGCCGCAGCCACGCCATTGCCGCGCGGCTGTCGGCCGCGCTCGACAAGGTCGATATCGGCATCGTGCTGCTCGATGCCGAGACCCGGGCCGAATTCATCAACCGCGCGTTCCGCGACTATTTTGCGGTGCCGGACGAGGTCGCCGAGGCGAAGCCACCCTTCATCGCGCTGATGTATCACGGCCGCGACACCGGCGCGTTCGCGCTGGCCGAGGACGAGCTCGGCACTTTCATCGCGCAGCGCATGGAGATGGTGCGGGTCGGCGATGCCACGCCGATCAACGTCGCGCTGCGCAACGGCGAGGTGCTGCGCTTCGTCTGCGCCGCACTGCCGGACGGCGGGCGGATGCTGAGCTACACGCCCGTGACCGACCTCGTGCGCCACACCGATGCGCCGGCGCGCGCCGACTACTACCGCTCGCTGCGCGATCCGGCCGGCCGCAAGCTGATCCAGTACTTGCGCGTTGCGGAGTGAGGCGAGTGTGCGATTGATCGGCAATACGATCATCACGTATGAAGGACATCCCTTCATCGCGCACCTCCGAGATCGCGGAAATTCACATGTCGCTCATCATTCGCGCCGTCACCAGGCAGGATTACGATCAATGGCTGCCGCTGTGGGACGGCTACAACGCCTTTTACGGCCGCTCCGGTCCGACCGCGCTCGCGCCCGAGATCACTGCGATGACGTGGCAGCGCTTCTTCGATGCTTATGAGCCGATGCATGCGCTGGTCGCCGAGGACAACGGCCGCCTGCTCGGGCTGACGCATTATCTGTTCCATCGCAGCACCACCGCGATCGAGCCGTCCTGCTATCTGCAGGACCTGTTCACCTCCGAGGCCGCGCGCGGCAAGGGCGTCGGCTCGGCGCTGATCCATGGCGTCTACGAACGGGCGAAGCTGGCGGGATCGCCGCGTGTCTACTGGCAGACGCACGAGACCAATCTCACGGCGCAGCGCCTGTACGACAAGGTCGCGGAGCGCTCCGGTTTCATCGTCTATCGCAAGATCTTCTGAGTCGTGCCGGGAGCCTGTGGATAACTCCACCTGTCACCCGCGCGTAACACAGCAAGGCTAGGCTGCCCCTGCGTCTGGTCAGGCCCCCCGTCACCGATCATGCGCCCCAGCGGTCCCCGTCAGTCGCCGCGTCTGACAGGGGCCGCATTTTTTTGCTGGCAGCGCTACTTGGCAGCGTTACTTGGCGCCGCGCCCCACGGTCTGCATCACCTCGAAACCTTCGAACTGGGGATGGCCGAGATAAAGCGGCTTGTTGTCGCCCGCTTTATGATGCGCCGCGCGAAATGCTTCCGACTTGGTCCAGGCCTCAAACGCCGCATAATTCGCCCACACGGTGTGCGAGGCGTACAGCGTGTGGTCCTCGGCTTCCGGCCCGCGCAGCAGGTGAAACTCGACGAAGCCCGGCACCTTGTCGAGATGGGTGTCGCGCGTGAGCCAGACCTGCTCGAAGGCAGCCTCGGAGCCCTTGGCGACGCGGAAGCGGTTCATGGCGATGTACATGGGGTGGTGTCTCCTGTGGGCGCGACCGTCAGGATGCGGTGCTCTCTCGCTCCCTCTCCCCGTTCTTACGGGGAGAGGGTGGGGTGAGGGGCTGCCTCCGCGAGTTCGGTCTCGATTGTAGGCGATGTGCGCGATGCACGCACGGTCAATGTGGGAATCGGATGGACTCCCCTCTCGGGAATAGTGTGCCCTGCCCCTCACCCGGATTGCTCAGGCGCACGAGCCTGAGCAATCCGACCTCTCCCCGCAGAAGGCCGGGGAGAGGTTAAGTCAGACCACAAGCCCCTTCATCGGCCTTGCGCTTGCGCTGTCGGGGAACACCGTCTCGGCCAGCGTGCGATCGGACAGGCCGAACTGATCTTGCAGCACGCCTTTGATCACCGAGCGCAGATCCGTGGTCGGCTTGAGGTCACGGCCCTCATACAGGTTCGCGAGCTTGAGGCCGGGCCAGTCCGCGATCACCCGGCCGCCTTGCACCGCGCCGCCGGCGAGCAAGGCGATCGTGCCCGTGCCGTGATCGGTCCCCTCGGTGCCGTTGATGCGCGCGGTGCGGCCGAACTCGGTGGCGACAACCACGACGGTGTCGCGCCAGCGATCCCTTAATCCGCTTTCGAATTCGGCGAGCGCGCCGTCGAGGCCGCCGAGCAGGAAGGCGAGACGCCCCACAGGGCCGCCCTCATTGGCATGCGTGTCCCAGCCGTCGAAGGCGAGCGCGGCGATGCGCGGGCCATCATCAGCCGCCATCAGCTTTGCGGCGCCGCGCGCGACCTGGCGCATCTGCGCGACCGCATTGCCGCGCGTCGCTTTCATGTCGTCGCCGCTCGCGACCTTGTCGAGCTGGAGGCCTTGCGACAGCGCGGAGGCCAAAGCGGGATCGCGATGGCGGTAGAGCTCGACGAGGCGCATGGCCGTGTCGTCGTCGGCCTGCGGCAGCGCGACCGGCGCCCAGCCGACGGTCGGCGCATTGCCGCGCAGCACCAGCGGCGTAGTGGGCCCGACCGCAAGCCCGCTCGACACGCGCTCGCCGCGCGGCAGCGCTTCCAGCGCGCGGTTGAGCCAGCCGGACTGCACGCGGCCAGGGCCGGCATAGCCGCTTTCGAGCACGTCCTGGCCGTCGAAATGCGAGCGGTCGCGATAGGGCGTCGCAACCGCGTGGATCACGGCAGCGTGCTTGTCGCGATACATGCGCGCAAACTCCGGCATCGCCGGATGCAGGGCGAAGAACGAGTCGAGCATGATTGCGGGATGGGCACCGTCGGCGCTGAGCGCGATCGATCCATGCAGGCCGGGATAATCGGGATCGCCCAGCGGCGCGACGGTCGAGAGCCCGTCCAGCGCCCCGCGCAGGATCACCACGATCAATCGCGGATCGCGCCCGTCGGCCGCGCGGGCGAATTTCGGCAGGTAGGCCCAGGCTGCAAAGGACGCGCCGCCGAGCAGGAGACCGCGGCGGGACGTGAGGAGCCGGTTCTCGACGCAGTCGGTCATCATCATCTCCTCTGCATTTCCGGCGACATCAGCAGCAGCGCCAGCGCCTGCTGCCGCGACTCCGCGCGCTCGATGGTCCGCCGCGTCTCGGCCGAGGCGGCATCGGCGGCGGCGAACTCCAGGAGGTCGAGCGGATCGATGTTGTTGCCAAGCCGCGCGCCGATCTGCGCCGCGATGTCGAGCCTGAGCTTGATGCCTTCCGGCGCGCCCCAGGCGGCATTGCTGTCGGGAAAGCCGTTGGGACCCGGCGGCGACCACAGCGGCTGGCCGAGCAGATTGAGGTTGTTGAGATAGGCCCCGGGATCCTCCGGCACGCGCGCCAGCAGCCGGCCGCTCGCAACGAGGAAATCGTATGGCGAGCGCAGCTTGGTGAGCGGCGCCTTCCATGCTTCCTCGGAATCAACCAGCGCCGTCGCCAGCGCCTTGAGATCGCCGTCGGTCCTGACGAAGACGTCGCGCAGGCGCGCAACGAGCGCCGGCGGCGGCTCGTCCGCAACGAAGTGACGGACGAATTTGGTGGCGATGAAACTCGCGGTCGAGGGATGCCGCGCGAGATCGGCGAGCGCAGCTTCGCCCTGTGCGAGGCCCGCCTGATCGTAGGTCTTGCCGAGCAGGACCTGCGGCCCGGGCTGATGCGCATTGGTGTTGAAGACGAAGGAGCCGGGAACTCCGAGCTGCCCTTGCCTGCCGGCAAAGGTCCAGCCGGTGATGATGCGCGCGAGCGAGGTGACGTCGCCTTGGGTGTAGCCGCCGCCGACGCCGAGCGTATGCAGCTCCAGGATCTCGCGCGCGAGATTTTCGTTCAGCCCGCGCTTGCGGTTTTGCCCGGCGCGCGAGTCAGGTCCAAGCGATTGCTGGTTGTCGAGGAAGAACAGCATCGCCGGGTGCTGCTCGACCGCCCTCAGCATGTCGGCGAAGCGCCCGAGCACGTGCGGCCGGATCGCCTCGCGCTCAAACGCGCCGGCCCAGATCCGCGCCAGCTCGCCCTTGCTGGCAGAGATGCAGAAATGATTGGACCAGAACGCGACGAGGCGCTCGGTGAAACCGCACTCGACGAGCGTGGCGCGCTGCAGCCGCGCCAGTGCCTCGGCGCGAAAGGTTTTCTGGATGACATTGAGCGGCTGCGGCGCTGGCTTGGCAGCAGGCGGCGCGGCGTTCGGCTGCATGGCCTCGGGCCGAACGGTGTTCTCGGCGGGCTTTGCATCGGCCATTTGGCCGGTGATCTCTGCCGCTGCATTCAGCGAGAGATTGCGGCGCAAGGGCGCGTTCTGATCGGCAGGCGGCGTCTCGGCGGGCGCAGCGGCCTTCGCCGCCTCACGCGCCTGCTTGACCTGGTCCTGATAGGCAAACACGGCCTGCCCGAGCTGCGGCGTCGATTGCAGAACCGGCGCTTCCAGCAGCACGCCATTGGCACGCGAAAGCTCCGCCTTCACGAAGCCGCGCGGGTCGGAGCTTGCGTTGACGAGATCGCCCGATGCACCGCCGCGGGCGCCGAAGCCGAAGCGGTTGAGCGCGACGAGGGCGGCTTGCGAATCGCGGGCCATCGATGATCTGTCCTTCGCGCGCTGCGAGATGCTTTCCTTTCGACGCGGTCGGCGCGTAAGATACTGCAGCGGCAGATGAACCCGCCATGAAAATGACGGCGAAGCTTCGACGTAAAACATGACAAATCCGAAAGAAATCCCGTCAGCGCCGGCACTTGCGCGCCGTCTCACCTGTTCCCGTTGCGGCAGCGAATTCGGCTGCGATCTCTCAGGGACTTGCTGGTGCGCGGAGGAGACGGCACGGCTGCCGATGCCGATCGAGGGGGAGGATTGCCTGTGCCGGGAATGCTTGCGGAAAGCGGCGACGCGTAGCCCGGACGGAGCGCAAGCGTAATCCGGGAATCGTTCCGCTAGCACCGGCCCCGGATTTCGCTGCGCTCCATCCGGGCTACGAAGTTTACACCTCTTGTCCCGGCGACTTCCGCGCCATGCCGTCGAACGCATCCAGCAGCTTTTCGCGCCACACATAGACCGAATCATCCGCTTCGAGCAGCTTGAACGGGCTGACCACGCGCGCCCAGTGGAATCCGCCGAACACGATGTAATCGGCGTAGTTCGGTGCCTGCCCGCCGAGAAAAGGTTGCGTCTTGAGCGTCTGCCGCATGATCTCGAGCGATTTGCGGAACGCGACGATGCCGGTGTCGCGGCCCGCCATGATCTCCTCGAGCGTCTTGCCGCCGAAGCGCGCCTCGCGCGACTTGCGGAAATAGGCGGCATCGACCTCATTCAGATTGTTCGGGATATCGGCGATGATGAGCGGAAAGATGCCGCCGACGATGGCGATGTCGCCCCACGCATTGATCATGCGCGCCATCGCGCGGCCGCCCTCCCCGCCGAACAGCGACGGGCGATCCGGAAAAGTGTCCTCGAGATAGTTCGCAATGGTCCAGGAATCGACGATCGCCTTGTCGTGGTGCAACAGCACGGGGACCCTCTCCGAGCCGTGCGGCGCAATCGCGCTCTTCTCCGTGAAGCGCCAGGGTAGCGATTCCGCCGCAAGGCCCTTGTGCGCCAGTGCCATCCGGGTGCGCCAGCAATACGGGCTGAAGGGGCGCGTGGGATCGGTACCGACGAGTTCGTAGAGTTTGAGCGACATTGAGCAGTGCTCCGTCATTGCGAGCGCAGCGAAGCAATCCGGGCTGCTTCCGCGGTGACATTCTGGATTGCTTCGCTGGCGCTCGCAATGACGATGTGGAGAGAGGTGCGCGTCACCGCCCGTTCGCGCGCAACAGCCTCTCGCCGCCTTCCGTTGCCGCGATCACCAGCCCGAGACCGGCAATCGTCTCGCGCGCGACGTAGCCGCGCTCGGCGGCGTCCTCCCAGATGGTGAGGCGCGGGCACGAGGTCTTCCAGGTCGCGAGCACCTCGGCGTAGACGCGCGGCTCGCGCGCGACCCATTCGACGAAGTCCAGCACCAGCGGATCGGCGTTACAGCTCATTGCAAACCTCCCTTGTCGAAGGCGGCCAGAACCGGCGCACGCAGCAACAGCCAGCCGCCGTGGACGATGTAGTAGCAGGCGATGGTGGTGATCAGCTTGTTGGACCAGGCGATGAACTGCTGGTCGGTCATGGCTTCGAGGATGCGCCGCGCCAGCGTGGTGCCGAGCATCGAGGCTGCGATGGCGACGGCAGCGAGCACGGGATCGAGGCCCGCGGCCTGGTCGATGATGCCGCCGAAATAGATCAGCTTGGTGAAATGGCTGACGACCTGGCACATCGCCTTGGTCGCAACCTTCTCGCGCCGGCCGAAATCGCCGCCGAGGAAAAAGGTGTCGAGCAGCGGGCCGGAGACGCCGGTCATCAGCATCAGGCCCATGCAGATCGTGCCGTAGACCGTGCCCTGCCAGAGGCTATCAGGGTCCGGCTTGATGTTCGCCGGCAAAAGCCGCGCCATGAACGGGGTGATGCCGAGCAGCAGCAGCGCGACCGGCTTATCGGGCACGTAGCGGGTCAGCGACCACGCCGCGAGCGCGACGGCCGCGCCGACCATGTAGTTCGCAACCGGCCGCCAGCGGATATGCGCCCGCCACAGGAACGCGCGCCAGCCGTTCGAAGCCATCTGCGTGACCGCATGCAGCACCATCGCGGTCGGCAGCGGCATCAATGCCAGCAGCACGCCGATCAGGATCAGCCCGCCCGCCATGCCGAACAGCCCCGACAGGAACGCCGTGGCCACCATCAGCAATCCAAGGGCAGCGATCATGATGGGCGTCACGAAAGGAATCTCCCGAGGGCGAGTGAGGGACGCAAACTGTTTCACTCCCTCGCCCCGCGAGGAGAGGCGAAGGCACCGCGCCTGCTTCAACAAATCAGCTCGAATTGCGCTGATGTTTGTGCCTCGCTTGCGCCTCTTCCGCAAACTGAGATATCTTGCCCTGGCATCAGCTTTCCTGAGGGTGGGTCATTTGCGGCGGTTGCTGTTTCTCAACGGCATCAAGGCGTTCGAGGCGGCGGCGCGGACCGGCAGCTTTGCTGCGGCCGGGCTGGAGCTGAGCGTATCGGCGGCCGCCGTCAGCCGCATGGTGCACCTGCTCGAAGAGCGGCTCGGCGTCGCCTTGTTCGAGCGCAAGGCCAACAGGCTCGTGCTGACGCAGGCGGGCCGCGCCTATCAGAGCGGGCTGACCCCGATCTTCGATGCGCTGGCGAGCCTCACGGCGCAGGTGACGGCGCCCGCCAGCGTGCGCGTGCTCACCATCGGCGTCGGCCACACCTTTGCGATGCGCTGGCTGATCCCGCGCCTGTCGGAGTTTCGCAGCGAGGAGCCCGACATCGAGGTGCGCTTCACCACCGGCGGCGCCGCGGTGCCGTTCGGCGAGGACTGGAACTGCGGCATCAAGCTCGGCACCGGCGACTGGCCCGGCCTCGTCGCCGAGCCGCTGTTCGCCGGTGATCTCACCCCCGTCTGCGTGCCGCGCCTTGCCGGCGGATTGAAACGCCCGGCCGACCTGAAGGGACCGAGCCTGATCCGCGTCGCGCACTCACCCGAGGACTGGCCGATCTGGCTGAAGGCGGCGGGGACAGCGAGGATCAACGCGCGCGGGCCCGAGTTCCAGTTCTACGGCCAGGCGCTGCAGGCCGCGGCCGACGGGCTCGGCATCGCGATGGGCATCCGCCCCTATATCGACGACGATCTCGCGGCCGGCCGGCTGGTGGCGCCGTTCGACCTCTCGGTGCCCAAGGGCATGCGCTGGTATCTGCTCTATCGCAGCTTCCAGACCGAGCAGCGCGACTTTGCCGCCTTCCGCCGCTGGATCATGCGGGCGGCATCGGAACCTGCCGCCCGTCCACGGCGGATCGGCCGCGCCGCAGCGCGGAACTGAAGCCCGGCGGGCAAAAAAGCCGCCCGCTTGTGAACGGCTTCACATCCCAAAATCCGCAGACGTGGTCTCGTGACCCTCCGAAAAGAAACGTGGGACCTACACTCATGACGACCCTCTACGACGGCTTTGACATCGAATCCTTCGAAGCTGGCAAGGGGCTGTGGCACGCGCGGATCCGCCGGGCCGATCTCAGCCCGGTGGCCATCGACGGCGTGCTGTTTCCGGCCATGGAAGTCGGCTTCGCCTGGCCCGATCGCGATGCCGCGATTGCCGATGCCAAGCACCACATCGATCGTTTTCGGCTGCGGACCGGCGGCGACGACGAATAGGCGGTCCGCAGGCCGACCAGAGACAGGGCGGCGAAAAAAGGGGGAACCGGTCATGTCCATCATCGAAACCGATGCAGCGCGGCCGCGGATCTACGCCCGCGCAGTGCTGTCCAACTGCCCGGAATGCGACAGCGCTCTCACAGTGCTCCGCGTGATCGGCGGCCGTGCCGGATGCGAGTACTGGGCCATGCGCTGCACCGATTGCGGCGGCATTCATCTCGACATCCTCGAGCCGAATGTCGCGGCCGGTGACGACGAGGGGCCGCGGCCGGCGGCGTGAACCGCAAGGCTGCTGCCAACCTGCTGTCAGCAGCCTGCACGGCCACGGCCATTCACCCTTTATCGCGGGGCTGACTCGTCCCATATTCGCCTCATGGCGAAGAAACCTGCATCCTCCGAAAAATCCGGCAAATCCCCCAAATCCAAAGCACATCGCCCCGACGTGCAGCCGATCGGGCCGGCGCTGGCTGAACTGCTGAATCCTGCGATCAATCGCGGCGATGCCGGGCTGGGATCAGGCACCGGCCTGCAGCCGCCGCCGGACAATTCGCGCGACCGCCGCGCCGGGGGTGAGGCCGCCGCGCATCGCGCGCGGGCTTCGACGCCGAAGGAGTTTCCGCAAGATGCGGCGCGGCCGATGCCGCTGCGGCCCAATCCGCAGCCGCCGGGCGCCCGTCAGTCCAGTGAGCTGGCCGGACTGGAGGAGGCGCCGCAAGCCAATTACGGAACCGCGGCCACGATTCCGACGCTCGATCCGGAACTGGCGCGGCAGCTCGGATTGCCCACCGAGGAGGACGATGCCGAGGCGCTGGCGCGTCCGCCGCGGTCCAAGATGGAGGCGCTCGGCGTCAAGGCCACCGCGGATGCGCTGGAATCGCTGATCCGCGAGGGCCGGCCGGAGTTCCGCAAGGGCGACGGCTCCATGAAGGTGTGGACGCCACACCGGCCGCCGCGCCCGGAGAAGTCCGAAGGCGGTGTCCGGTTCGAGATCAAGTCGGCCTACGAGCCCAAGGGCGATCAGCCGACCGCGATCGCCGAGCTGGTCGAGGGCATCAATCGCAACGACCGTTCGCAGGTGCTGCTCGGCGTCACCGGCTCCGGCAAGACCTACACCATGGCCAAGGTGATCGAGGCGACGCAGCGCCCGGCCCTGATCCTGGCGCCGAACAAGACGCTGGCCGCCCAGCTCTATGGCGAGTTCAAGAACTTTTTTCCGGACAACGCGGTCGAGTATTTCGTCAGCTATTACGACTACTACCAGCCGGAAGCGTATGTGCCCCGCACGGACACGTACATCGAAAAGGATTCCTCGATCAACGAGCAGATCGACCGCATGCGCCACTCGGCGACGCGCGCGCTGCTCGAGCGTGACGACGTCATCATCGTGGCCTCGGTGTCCTGCATCTACGGTATCGGCTCGGTCGAGACCTACACCGCGATGACCTTCGCGCTGAAGAAGGGTGAGCGCATCGACCAGCGGCAGCTGATCGCCGACCTCGTCGCGCTGCAGTACAAGCGCACCCAGGCCGATTTCACCCGCGGCACGTTTCGCGTGCGCGGCGACGTCATCGACATCTTCCCGGCGCACTATGAAGACCGCGCCTGGCGCGTGAACCTGTTCGGCGACACCATCGAGACTATCGAGGAGTTCGATCCGCTCACCGGCCACAAGCAGGACGAGCTCGAATTCATCAAGATGTACGCCAACTCGCATTATGTGACGCCGCGCCCGACCTTGGTGCAGGCGATCAAGTCGATCAAGTCAGAGTTGAAGCAGCGGCTCGACCAGCTCCACGACCAGGGACGCCTCCTGGAAGCGCAGCGGCTGGAGCAGCGCACCACTTTCGACCTCGAGATGATGGAGGCGACGGGCAGCTGCGCCGGCATCGAGAACTATTCGCGCTATCTGACAGGACGCCGCCCCGGCGAGCCGCCGCCGACGCTGTTCGAATACGTGCCCGACAACGCGCTGATCTTCGCCGACGAAAGCCACGTCACCATCCCGCAGATCGGCGCCATGTTCCGCGGCGACTTCCGCCGCAAGGCGACGCTGGCCGAATACGGCTTCCGCCTGCCGTCCTGCATGGACAACCGCCCGCTCCGCTTCGAGGAATGGGACATGATGCGGCCGCAGACCGTCGCGGTGTCGGCGACCCCGGGCAGCTGGGAGCTGAACGAGAGCGGCGGCGTGTTCGTCGAGCAGGTCATTCGCCCGACCGGACTTATTGATCCTCCGGTCGACATCCGCCCGGCGCGCACGCAGGTCGACGATCTCGTCGGCGAAGTGCGCGCCACCGCGCAAGCCGGCTATCGCTCGCTGATCACGGTCCTCACCAAGCGCATGGCCGAGGACCTCACCGAATATTTGCACGAACAGGGCATTCGCGTGCGCTACATGCACAGCGACATCGACACGATCGAGCGCATCGAGATCATCCGCGATTTGCGCTTAGGTGCGTTCGACGCGCTGGTCGGCATCAACCTCTTGCGCGAAGGCCTCGACATCCCCGAATGCGCCCTGGTCGCCATCCTCGACGCCGACAAGGAAGGCTTTCTGCGCAGCGAGACCTCGCTGATCCAGACCATCGGCCGCGCCGCGCGCAACGTCGACGGCAAGGTGATCCTCTATGCCGACCAGATGACGGGGTCGATGGAGCGCGCCATCGCCGAGACCAACCGCCGCCGCGAGAAGCAGGTCGAGTACAACAATGCCAACGGCATTACGCCGGAGAGCGTGAAGAAGCAGATCGGCGACATCCTCAACTCGGTCTACGAGCGCGACCACGTGCTGATCGAGGTCGGCGGCCACGACATGACCGACGACGTCATCTCGATCGGCCACAATTTCGAAGCCGTTCTGGCCGATCTCGAAACGCGAATGCGCGAGGCCGCCGCCGACCTGAACTTCGAGGAAGCCGCGCGCCTGCGCGACGAGGTCAAGCGCCTGCGCGCCACCGAGCTTGCAGTGGTGGACGACCCAACCGCCAAGCAGCGCACCGTCGCGGGCAAGGCCGGCGCTTATGCGGGAGCGAAGAAATACGGCGATGCCGCGAACCTGCCCGTCAGCGCCATGAGGAACAAGAGCGCCGCAACTGCGCTCAAGGCCGGCGGCGGCAAGGGCTCCCGCGTGCATAAGCCGCATCTCGACGAGATGCACGGCCCGGAGTCGTTGCCCTATCGCGAGAGCCGCGCGCTGCCGTCAAAGCCGTTCGGCAGCACCAGCAGGATCATCCAGCCGACGGATTCGCGGCAGTCGGGACCGGAGTTCGGGCCCGCGCCGAAGTCGACGGGCGGGGCACCGGGGCGAAGGGGTGGGTGGAAGAAGAGGTAGACGCGTAGGTTTATCGGCGACGTTCGTGGTTACCCCCTCACCCCACGCTCGCCGCCACCACGGCCATCACCGACAGCAGCAGCACGATCGTCACCAGTTGCAGCGAGGCGACGGGCTGGGTGCGCCATGCCGTGATCTTGTCGGAGAGCGACAGATGGGCCTCGAAGAATTTCGGCTCGTAGACGGTCTTGAACAGGTGCGGGAAGCTCGGGCCGAGGGTCACGGCGATCAGGGCGTGGGTGAACGAGGCGAAGGCGACGAAGATGGCGACGCCGGGATCGCCGACGAGGTCGTGGTTGCCGATGAGCTTGAGCAGGAAGGCCGCAGTGGCGAAGGTCGGGAAGCTCTGCAGGGTCGCGGTCAGCGCGAGGCCTTCGAGCGCGTTATGCAGGCGGGACTTTCTCGTGGCGGCGATGGTGGCCATGGCACGTCTCCCTGATGACTTGGGGATGACGGTAGCGGCGTCTGGACAGGCGCGACGTGAGATGGATCACGCAGGCCGGCGATGCCGGCTGCGTCTCTCCCCTCCACGTTCACCCAAGCTTCGGCGCACGAGAGCGGGCCGCCTATGTTCCCGGCGCGCGGCTTTGCGGGTTCGTCCACGCGGGCTTGCACACCAAGCAGCCGAAGACGCCGCGAACCCCATGAACCGGGCATTGCGCTCGCACGTCAAAACCTCTGCAAACATCCCTGTGATCTTGCGGATTGCGCCGGCGTGAGACCACGCGCTAGGCTTGCAAAAGGCACAAGACCAAGGAGAGCGGGCGGGAATGACGGTGGAGCAGCTGAATCGCCAACGCGTCGTGCACCTGCTCGATGCCTTCGCGCGCGGCGATATCGAGACGGCGCTGGCCTGCTGCACCGACGACGTCTATTTCCTCACCCACGCGCCGATCGACGTGCTGCCGCATTTGGTGCCGCGCCAGGGCAAGCAGGAGCTGCGCGAGTTGTGGCAGACGGTCTGGTCGCGCTATTCGGAGGTTCGTTACAAGACGCCGCATATCGTCGCCGAGGGCGAGGCCGTCGCGACCTACATGAACGCTTTTTTCAAGAAGCGCAGCAACGACCGCATCGTGCAGTTCGACATGGCGGTGTTCTACACGTTTCGCGGCGGACTGGTGGCGGAGATGCGCGAGATCATCGATTCCTACGACCTGGTGCAGCAGGTGCTGGAACGGGAGATCGGGCCGCTGATTGCCGGGGCGGACTGAGCGCCGGGACCCGGACAATTACGGGGTTGTATTGTAAATCTCACAAAACCCGTTCAAGTGTGCATTGCGAAAACGTGAATTGCGTTTTGGCCGAAATCTGCTAATTTGTTCGTATACAAATGAGTTGAGCCCTGGCGCCTTGGTGCGCATGGGGTTGTTTGCCGTTTTTTTCCGTAAAGCCAGCTTCAGGACTGCCCCAAATGACAGAGCACAGCCTCTGGCGTTTCTCGCGTGCGTTGCACCGCGCGATCAACGACCGGGATTTTAGGGATATCGAGGCCCTGATCGACGAGGACGTCGAGTGGGCGCTCTACGGCCCGATCGACATGTTTCCGTTCCTCGGCGCGCGCCAGGGCAAGGATGCCGTGCTCGACGTCATCCGCCAGCTCGCCGACAATTTCCAGGTCCGCCGCTTCGACCGCGAGAGCATCATGCTGGGCGTGGATTCCGCCGCCTCGATGGTGCGCTATTCGCTGACGGCGCTGGATTCCAACAAGCCGATCAGCCTGCGCGTGGCGCAGTTCGCCCAGTTCAGGGCCGGCAAGCTGATCAGCATGCGGGTGCTGATCGACACCTTCGACCTGGTCGAGCAGGCACTCGGCCGCGCCATTCATCTGCCGAAGATGACCAGCGTCGGCTAACGCATGATCCGGCTCTGAGGGGCCGCGTTAGCGCAAAGTACGAAGCGGTTTTCCGAGAAGATCATGCGCAAACAACAACCTGAAGCGCGATGATGATCATCGCGCTTCAGGGGGGACGCCAACGGGCCCCGCTGTTCGGGACCGATGACGAGGCGATCGCGACGTCCTGGCCTCCAGCCCCGCCGGATGCCGTCGCATCACGAACCTGTCATCGGGCGCGCGCCTTTCGCGCGGCCCGTTGGTTCGCCTCCCCTTGCGAACCGCCACAATTCCGCAACGATAAACCGGCACTTTCAGCGCCGGAATGGCGCATGGTCATTGCAACCGCTATAGTGGGGCGGACAGCATGCGCTGGGGTTCGTGGGCAGGACGATGGAATTCTCGACAGGGTTTGGCTGGACCAGGCTGCCGTTGCTGGCGGCCGCATTCATCTTGGGCTCGGTGCTGACGTTACAGGCACAGATCATTCCGCCCTTCTCCGCACCCGCATCCGACGACGAGGCCGAGGCGGCCGAAGCCCCCGACGTCAATGATCCCGACATCATGAAGGGCATCGACGTCGACAAGCTCGACTGGAGCCAGCTCGCGGTCGATGCCGGGACCGGCATCGACCCGATGGCCGCCAAGAAGCGCGCCCAGGCCGCCGCCAGGGAAGGCCTCGACTGGTCGTCGAACCCGAATGCCAACGGCTCGTCGGCAGTGACCGTGAAGCAATCGGTATCCTCGTTCTGGGATACCCGAGTCGGCGCCGACATGACGCTGGCGAGCGAGCCCAGGACGATGTCCGAGCTGCTGGCGCAGAAGGCCACCAACGGCGGCAGCCTGCCGCAATCCTCGGGCAGCGCCTGGGCGACGGCGACCGCGCCGGGTGCGGGCGCGATCTGGGACAAGACCGCGGTGGAAGCCAGGGTCGATCCCGGCGCCGAGCACAGCAAGATCGGGGCGTCGCTGACCAAATCGGTGCCGCTGTCGGGCGACACCTCCCTGACGCTGCAGAACGGCTACAGCGTCAACCAGCAGGGCACCAGCGCGGTCCCCGGCATCGGCGGCCACGTCACGCGCAATTACGAGACCGACCAGAGCGCCAAGGTCACCGCGACCGACACCGGCACCAGCATCATTGCGGGCCAGACGCTGTCGACCACCGACGACAAATGGCTGCGCAAGCTCGGCGCCGAGCAGAAGCTGTTCGACAACGTCACGGTTTCCGGCTCGGTCGGTGAAACCTCGCAAGGCACGCTGAACAAGAGCGTGACGGCGGGCTTCAAGAAGAGCTGGTGAGGCCGGCGCCTCTGCCCGCCTGCGGGGAGAAGGCCATCACCGCGGCAGCATTCACCCTTCCCTAACCATACGCCACGGCAAAACCCCCGAATGGTCCGGCCTTGCCGCATCTTGGCCCATTTGCGGTCAAAATCGGACGCCCTGATGCAGCCTGCCTCACAGACGTCGTCGTGCGGGGGACACTCGCGCTGCGCTCAACGCGAACAGGGGAATAACGATGAACGCCATGCGTCCCGAAAAGATCGAAGCCACCGAGACCGAGACGGTCGACACCAACCTCGCCGCCGTGACCGAGGTCGAAGCCGGCATCCGCGACTTCGTCCGCAACGACATCGCCTATCTGCGTCGTCCGGCAGCGACCACCACCGACGCCCCGCCGCTCGACCCGAGCGCGGAAGCCACCGTCAACAACGTCAACTCGCTGATCCAGCGCGTCGCCGGCACCTCGCTCGCCGAGATCGAGAATTTGATCTCCGAGCTCGAGAGCCTGCGCGACCTGCTCCACGCCGAAGGCCAGCGCGTCCAGCGCGAGATCTCCGGCTACGCCCAGCTCAGCCAGGCCGCGATGAAGTCGACCCGCATGATCGCCGACAACGTCGCGCAGTGGAAGCGCGCCGCCGACGGCCTGCGCAACAGCTGATCGCCGGCACGAACGCATCATTGGCCGCCGCGTTCCGGAAGGGAGCGCGGCGGTTTTGATTTGTTGGTGGGTCACGCAGCCGTTTCTCCAACACAGGTGTCATCACCCGCCTAGTGCGCAATTGCGCACAGGGGCGGGTGATCCAGTATTCCACCAGCGCCGGTGATTGAATCGATGGGCCGCGGCGTACTGGATGCCCCGGACAAGCCGGGGCATGACAGCGGAGAATGTGGCGCGGCCAACGGCCACCATTGAACCCTCCGGCCCACCCCGGCGACCAACGCCAAGCGCCCGTGCAGCTACGGCCGGGCTCAGGGGGACGTTTCAGATGGAAAGCATTCGGCCCGACACCACGGACCCGATCCCGTTGCGGCCCGCGCCGAATCAATTCGGCACGATCATGCTGCGCTTTGTCGGGCTGCTGGCGGTTGCGATCGCCATCCTGGCGTTCGTCTATAGCCGCTGAGCTGCGGCCGGATGCCGGCCGCGATCGTTAACGAATTCTTACCGGGCCGCTTCCGCGGTCGAGGCTTCCAGCGTGTAGGCGCCATCGGCGTAGCCCTTCGCCACCATGCCCGCGACCAGCATCACGGCCAGCGTCGCGGTCGCGAAGATGAATCCAACAAATTTGAGTGCGCCGCGATCAGCCATGGTCCTCGTCCCCTGTCGTCTGCCTATTCGTTTCAAATAGACAGCGACAGGTTCATAATTAGTTAGCAACTGACTGGTTCCGCGAAACTGCTTCGCCGTAACCATGTTGCGCAGGCTTATGGCAGCCACCCGGAATCGCGTCCATAGCGCGCGGGCAACACTCGCGCACTCATTTGCCCGTTCATCTTGGAACAGATCTAACCGACCTTGCGCAGCGGCACGAAGGCGGAGGCGGTGATGGAATAGACCTCCTCGCCGCGCTGGTTGGTGCCGGTGGTGCGGGCCGTCAAAATGCCCCAGCCGGGACGGGAGGCCGAGGTGCGCTTGTCGATGACGACGTTGACGTAAGAGACGGTGTCGCCGGCGAGCACCGGCCTGATCCAGCGCAGGTCGCGAAAACCCGGCGACGGGCCCCACACGGCGACCTCCTCGCCGCGCGAGGCGGCCTCGCGCGCCAGACGCTGGCCGTCGGCGACAAGCAGGCTCATGCAGGCCGAGCCGACATGCCAGCCCGAGGCCGCGAGCCCGCCGAACAGCGAGTTCTTGCCCTCCTCCTCGTCGAGGTGAAAGCGTTGCGGATCGAACTTGGCGGCGAAGGTCTTGATCTTTTCCGCGGTGAACGTATAGGCGCCGATCTCGCGGCGCTGACCGATCGCGATGTCTTCGAAGAACCGCATCAGGCCGCTCCCTCGCGCCGCTTGATCAGGATCGGCGAGGTCATCTCGGCGAGCGCCTGCCCCGTCGCATTGCGCGCGGTGCATTTGAACTTGACAATGCCGAGCTCAGGTCGGCTCTTCGAGGCCCGCGCCTCCAGGACATCGACGTCGAGCGTGAGATCGTCGCCGGGCCGCAGTGGCGACAGCCAGCGCACCTCGTCGACGCCGGGAGATCCCAGTGACGCGGCGCGCGTGATGAAGCCGTCGGCCATCATCCGCATCATCAGCGAGCACAGGTGCCAGCCCGAACCGGACAGGCCGCGCAGCATGCTCTCAGCTGCTGCCGCCTCGTCGAGGTGCATCGGCTGCGGATCGAACTCGGCGGCAAAGGCCAATATCTCGTCGCGGGTGACGTGGCGCGGGCCGAACGTTCCGAACCGGCCGGGCGGGAAATCTTCGAAGGTCAGGGTCATCTCGGGAAAGCTTTGCGGGAATGACAGATTGTGGCCGCACTTTGCGGCAATCTCAACCCGCCGGCCCGCATGGCTCGTGCTACATACTTGAGATCGGCGTTGATTTGAGTCGGATCGATCGACGGCCGAAGCCCGATTTGAAGTCCCGATTTGCCTTGCGATTTGCCTTGGGGAGAGCAATGTTCTCATTCAGCGACCTGTTCCAGTGGGACCGCTTCATCACGCCGACGATCATCAAGACCTTCTACTGGCTGGTGATCGCGCTGATCTGCCTGTTCGGGCTCTCCGGCATCTTCTCAGGGCTCGCTGCGATGGCGATCAGCCCGTTCGGCGGCTTCCTGGTGCTGCTGTCGTCGATCGCCAGCGTCGTGGTCGGCATCGTGTTCTCGCGCATCGTCGCGGAGCTGATCCTGATCGTCTTCCGCATCAACGAGCATCTCGGCGCGATCCGGGACCAGGGATCAGGGATGCGGTGATTCCCGTCATTCCGGGGCGCCTCGAAGAGGCGAGCCCGGAATCCATTGAGCCACAGAACAAGCGTATAGATGGATTCCGGGCTCGCGCTTCGCGCGCCCCGGAATGACCAGCTCCTACGTATTAAACCTGAAATGCATCACGTCGCCGTCGGCGACGACGTAATCCTTGCCTTCGAGGCGGAGCTTGCCGGCATCGCGGGCACCGGCTTCGCCGCCGAGCGCGACGTAATCGTCATACGCGATGGTCTCGGCGCGGATAAAACCCTTCTCGAAATCGGTGTGGATCACGCCGGCCGCCGCCGGCGCCTTGGTGCCGCGATAGATGGTCCAGGCGCGCGCTTCCTTCGGGCCCACGGTGAAGTAGGTGATGAGGTCGAGCAGGGTGTAGCCGGCGCGGATCAGGCGATCGAGGCCGGCTTCTTCGAGGCCCAAGGTCTCCAGGAAGTCCGCGCGCTCGTCACGCGAGATGGTCGCGATCTCGGATTCGATCTTGGCGGAGATGACGACGGCAACCGCGCCCTCCTTCGCCGCCTGCTCCTCGACCGCCTTGGAGAAGGCGTTGCCTGTCGCGGCCGAGCCTTCCTCGACGTTGCAGACATAGAGCACGGGCTTGGACGACAGCAGGCCGAGCATCGAGAAGGCCCGCTCCTCCTCCGCCTTGCGCTCGACGAGGCGCGCGGGCTTGCCTTCGCGCAAGAGCACCAGGGTGCGGTTGACGAGATCGAGCTGCTCCTTGGCGTCCTTGTCGTTGCCCTTGGCCTTCTTGGTGAGATTGTCGACGCGCTTCTCGAGGCTGTCGAGATCGGCGAGCATCAGCTCGGTCTCGATGGTCTCGATGTCCGCGAGCGGGGCGATCTTGCCTTCGACATGGGTGATGTCGGAATCTTCAAAGCAGCGAACCACATGCGCGATGGCGTCGACCTCGCGGATATTGGCGAGGAACTGGTTGCCGAGGCCTTCGCCCTTGGAGGCGCCGCGCACGAGGCCGGCGATGTCGACGAAGGTCAGCCGGGTCGGGATGATCTGGCCCGACTTGGCGATGGCCGCGAGCTTGTCGAGCCTGGGATCGGGCACGGCGACCTCGCCGACATTCGGCTCGATGGTGCAGAAAGGATAGTTCGCGGCCTGCGCCGCGGCCGTCTCGGTCAGCGCATTGAACAAGGTCGACTTACCGACATTGGGCAATCCGACGATCCCGCATTTGAATCCCATGGTGGTCCTGGCCTCCGCGCTTCGCGCGCAAATGTCTTTCGAACTCGTCATGCGCGGGCTTGATCCGCGCATCCATCGTCTTCGAAGGATGGGTCGCCGGATCAAGTCCGGCGATGACAGGTGCTATTCCTTGCCGTTCTCGTCCTTGGTCAAAAACCCCTTCGCCTGCATGGCCAGATGCACCCTGTTGGCGAAGGTCGCGTCCGTGCCCTTGGCAAGCAGCGCGGCATGCTCGGCCACCGCATCGCAGAGCGTCGCCACCCATTCGTTGTCGGCCTTGGCGAAGTCCGACAGCACATGGCCGTGCACCAGCTCCTTGACGCCGGGATGACCGATGCCGAGCCGCACCCGGCGATAATCGTTGCCGATATGCGCCGAGATCGAACGCAGGCCGTTATGGCCGGCAATGCCGCCGCCGATCTTCACCCGCACCTTGCCTGGCGGCAGCTCGAGCTCGTCGTGGAACACGGTGGTGTCGCCCGCGGCGATCTTGAAGAAGCTCGCCGCTTCCTGAACGCTGCGTCCGGACTCGTTCATGTAGGTCGTGGGCTTGAGCAGGATCACGCGCTCGGGTCCGAGCGCACCTTCCGAGGTCTCGCCCTGAAAGCGGCGGCGCCACGGCGCAAAACCATGACGCCGCGCGATCTCGTCGACGGCCATGAAGCCGATATTGTGCCGGTTACGTGCGTATTTCGCGCCGGGATTGCCGAGCCCAACAAAGAGTCGCATGACGCGGCGCGCCCCCCGCTCGGCGCGCGGTCAAGGACCGCGCGCCAGCTTCGAGAGATTACTTCTTCTTGTCGCCGCCGGCGGGAGCCTTGGCAGCAGCGGCAGGAGCAGCAGCCGGAGCCGCAGCACCAGCGGCCGGAGCAGCCGCAGCGCCCGGGGCCGCACCAGCAGCGGCAGCCGCAGCAGCGGCCTTCTGCTCTTCGGCGTAACCGGACGGCGGCACGATGGTGACGAGGGTCGCGTCCTCGCGGGTCAGCGCCTTGACGCCGGCCGGCAGCTTGACGTCGGCCAGATGCAGGGAGTGACCGATCTCGAGCGCGCCGACATCGGCCTCGATGTATTGCGGGATGCTCTCGACGCCGCATTCGAGCTCGATCGCATGCGCGACGATGTTGACGGTGCCGCCGCGCTTCACGCCCGGGGAGGTTTCGGCCTTCACCACGTGCAGGGGAACGCTGATGCGGATGGTGGCGCCTTCGCCCAGCCGCATGAAGTCGACATGGATCGGGAAGTCCTTGACCGGATCGAGGTGATAGTCGCGCGGAATGACGCGGTGCTTCTTGCCCTCGAGGTCGATGTCGACCAGCGTGGTCAGGAACCGGCCGGCAAGGATGCGCTGGCGCAGTTCACGATCCTCGATCGAGATCGTCAGCGGGGGCTGGTTGTTGCCGTAGATCACTCCGGGCACTCGCCCGGCGCGACGCTCAGCCCGGGCGGCCCCCTTGCCGCTCTTCGGACGCGCGGTCGCCTTCAATTCCTTGACGGTCGTCGCCATGTCGTTAAGTCCTTGTTTTTGCAAAAGTTAATGGGCCGCAAGGCGGCCCATGGCATGGTCCACAGCAAGCCTCCAGGGGTGCGGGGGCCGCGGACGTGGCGGGCTTTTACCCGGAAGCTGCGGAAATGACAAGGAGAATGGGCTGGTACCCTCCCCTGGGAGGCCCGGGTCCTTACCCTCCCTTGGAGGGGGAGGATCGGCTCATATGGAGCGTAGCAAAACGTGAGCCGGGGTGGGGTGACAGTCTCTCGATCGAGGCGGTGCCCGAGTGGAGAGATCACCCCACCCCGGCGCTACGCGCCGACCCTCCCCCTCCAGGGGAGGGTAAGAGACTGCGCTTTACGACGTCGGGGTCCCCCCGAGCCTCGCCTCCAGGGCTGCGAGCCGCGCCTTCAGGGCTTCGTTCTCCTCACGCGCAAGGCGCGCCATGTCCTTGACCGCCTCGAACTCCTCGCGCTTGACGAGGTCCATGTCGCGCAGGAATTTTTCGGCCTGGCTGCGCATCACGGAATCGAACTCGCGCTTGACGCCCTGGGCAGCACCGGCGGCGTCGTTCATCAGGCGGCCGATCTCGTCGAAAAACCGGTTGTTGGTCTGGGTCATTGTGGGCCTCCGATAAACTTTGCGCGAACACGCAGAATGACAATGGCAATCCGACGGGGCCGGTTCAAGGGCGAAGCGGCGGTATCCTTGTCATGCGCCGGTTTCCTTGCAATCGTATTCAACGTCCCTGCATAAGAGGAATCACGGGGCGTCTGCCGGCGCCGACCGCAGCGATCCCGCTTGGACACAGAAGGCGCGATGCCGTTTCTGCTCATCGACTTCCCCGCCTTCAACCCGATCGCGCTCGAGATCGGTCCGTTCGCGATCAAATGGTATGCCTTGGCCTATATCTGCGGCATCGTGTTCGGCTGGCTTTATGCCCGCGCGCTGCTGAAGAGCGAACGCCTGTGGGGCGGACCCGCGCCGATCTCGCTGCTTCAGATCGACGACTTCATCCTGTGGGTCACGCTCGGCATCATCGTGGGGGGCCGCGCCGGCTACGTGCTGTTCTACAACCTGCCCTTCTTCATCGATCATCCCGCCGCGATCTTTAAGTTGTGGGAGGGCGGGATGTCGTTCCACGGCGGCTTCCTCGGCTGTGTCGTCGCGGTGATGTGGTTCGCCTCGCGCAATGGCATCTCGATCCTGTCGCTCGGCGACATCACCACCGCGGTCGCCCCGGTCGGGCTGTTGCTCGGACGCATCGCCAATTTCATCAACGGCGAATTGTGGGGCCGCGCCACCGACCCGAACCTGCCCTGGGCGATCATCTTCCCCAACGATCCGACGCAGTTGCCGCGGCATCCGAGCCAGCTCTACCAAGCCGGCATGGAGGGCATCCTGCTGTTCACCGTGCTCGCGATCATGATCCGGTTCGGTGCCTTGAAGCGCCCCGGCATGATCCTCGGCGCCTTCATCCTGGTCTATGGCCTGGCCCGCATCGCCGGCGAGCATTTCCGCGAGCCGGACGCGCAGCTCGGTTTTCTCTGGGGCGGATTAACCATGGGCATGCTGCTGTCGATCCCGATGCTTATCGTCGGCCTCATTCTTATTGTATTGGCAGTGAGGCGCGGTGCGCCGACGCCCGTCCAGGCCATTCGTTAATTCATTTCGAGAAGATCGCCGTGACCGACCAGCCGCTGCTCAACGAGATCAAGGCGCTGATCAAATCTTCCGGGCCCATGCCGGTCTGGCGGTACATGGAACTGTGCCTGATGCATCCGCGCTACGGCTATTACGTCTCGCGCGATCCGCTCGGGCGCGAGGGCGACTTCACCACGGCGCCCGAAGTCAGCCAGATGTTCGGCGAGCTGTTGGGGTTGTGGACCGCCTCGGTCTGGAAGCAGATGGGCTCGCCGCAGTTCCTGCGGCTGATCGAGCTCGGCCCCGGCCGCGGCACCATGATGGCGGATGCGCTGCGCGCGCTCCGCGTGCTGCCCCCGCTCTACCAGGCGCTCCACATCCACATGGTCGAGGTCAATCCCGTGTTGCGGGACCGGCAGAGCGCGACGCTCGCCAACGTGCGCAACATCGCCTGGCACGACAGCATCGACGAGGTGCCGGAGGGCCCCAGCATCATCCTCGCCAACGAATATTTCGACGTGCTGCCGATTCACCAGATGGTCCGACTTGAGAACGGCTGGCACGAGCGCGTGATCGAGATCGATCCCAACGGCAAGCTTCAGTTCGGCGCGGCGCCGGAGCCGACGCCCCGCTTCGACGTGCTGCTGCCGCCCCTGGTGCGCGCCGCCCCCATCGGCGCCGTGTTCGAGTGGCGCCCCGACGGCGAGATCATGAAACTTGCCACGCGCGTGCGCGACCAGGACGGCGCGGCGCTGATCATCGATTACGGCCACCTCCGCAGCGACGCCGGCGACACGTTCCAGGCGATTGCGCGCCACAGCTTCGCCGATCCCTTGAAGGCGCCGGGCCAGGCCGACGTCACCGCCCATGTCGATTTCCAGGCGCTGGCGCGCGCGGCCGAGGATGTCGGCGCGCGCGTGCATGGGCCGGTGACGCAAGGCGACTTCCTCAAGCGGATCGGCATCGACACCCGCGCCGCCGCCCTGATGCAGAAAGCTGCGCCCGACGTTGCCACCGACATTTCGGTGGCACTCAGGCGCCTGACCGATACGGGGCGTGGCGGCATGGGCTCGATGTTCAAGGTGCTCGGCATCTCCGAGCCGCGGCTGGCAAGCCTTGCCGGCCTCAGCGATCTCGAACAGGCAGGAGAGGCCTCATGACGATAGCTTCGTCGCTGCTGTCGGCCGTGCCCGGCCTGCGCCATGCTTTCTTCACCCGCGAGGGCGGCGTCTCCGGCGGCATCTATTCCGCGCTGAACGGCGGGCTCGGCTCCCACGACGATCAGGCCCTGGTCGCGGAGAACCGCCGCCGCATGGCCGAACATGTCGGCGTCGCGCCCGAGCGCTTCCTCAGCCTGCACCAGATCCATTCGCCCGACGTGCTCGTTGCCGAGGCACCGTGGCCGAACGGACCGCGGCCCAAAGGCGATGCGCTAGTGACGAAGACGCCGGGCATCGCGCTCGGCGTCTCCACCGCCGATTGCGGGCCGGTGCTATTCGTCGATCCCCAAGCGCGCGTGATCGGCGGCGCGCATGCGGGGTGGAAGGGCGCATTGACGGGCGTGCTGGAAGCCACCATCGCGGCGATGGAGCAGCTCGGCGCCACGCGCGGCGGCATCATCGCCGCGATCGGCCCCTTAATCCGCCAGGACAGCTACGAGGTCGGCAACGAGTTCGTGGCGCGCTTCATCGAACAGGATGCCGAGAACGCTGTGTTCTTCATCCCCTCGGTGCGCGAGGGCCACGCGATGTTCGATCTCGCCGGCTTCATCCGCAAGCGGCTGGAGGCCGCCGGCATCCTGATGATCGACGATCTCGGTCTCGATACTTACGCCGACGAGCGCTTCTTCAGCTATCGCCGTTCGGTGCATCGCAAGGAGCCGGATTACGGCCGCCACGTTCACGCGATCGCGCTGGAAGGGTGAACACAGGGGCAACCCCGTGTCATTCCGGGGCTCGCGAAGCGAGAACCCGGAATCCATCGTGCGGCAATTCACGCGGCGAAATGGATTCCGGGTTCGATGCTTGCGCATCGCCCCGGAATGACAGTGCGGATGTGTCGCGCCTGCCCTAGACCTTAATCGATTTTAACGATATCGCTGCCCTCCATAATGAGGGACGCGTCATTCATCTTCCGCCGCGCGGGTTCGCGCGTGCTGGCGGTCATGCTGCTGGTGGCGGCGGCCGCGCTGGGCGGCTGCGCCGGCGGCGGCGGCAGTGCCGCCAATTCCTATGCGATGGCGCCGAGCGCCGGCAGCGGGGCCACCATCGCCTTCGAATCGATCGACGGGCCACCTCCGCAAGTGTTCGACCGCATGGTCGGCGTGCTCGACAGCGAATCCAAGCTGCGCAGCCTGTCCGTGGTCTCCCGCGAAGGTACGGCTGCCTATCGCGTGCGCAGCTACCTCTCCGCCCAGGTGGTGCGCGGCAAGACCGTGATCGCCTGGGTCTGGGACGTCTACGACGCCAATCAGCAGCGCGCGCTGCGTCTCTCCGGCGAGGAACCGACCTCGGCCAAGGGCGGGCGCGACGCGTGGTCGGCTGCCGACGACCTCGTGCTGCGGAAGATCGCCCAGGCCGGATTCAGCGGACTTTCCAACATGATCAACGGAACGCCGGATGCACCCGGCGCGGCTCCGGCATTGCGGGGACCGGCGGTGGCCAGCGTCGTCAAGGACGCTCCCGCGCCGGACATGCCGGCATCAGCGCTCGGCTATGCCGAGCAATAACCCCCGCTAAACCACGGCCTCAACTTGCGGCCAAGCCGTTGGCCCGACTCAGGATTTTCGAAGGGAAAACGTAGCATCCCGGGTTGCCATCGCGGCCTTCCGCCTGATATTTCCTCGCCCGTCGTAACCGTGCTGCCAGCGGGTATTTTCTGATGTTGAAGGTCGTATCCAGCAAAGCGCGGGAGGAAGCGTCCATGTCGGCCAAAAACGGCTCCATCAAGCTCGTCGCCGGCAACTCCAATCCGGCCCTCGCCCAGGCGATCGCGCAAGGGCTCGACCTGCCGCTGACCAAGGCGGTGGTGCGGCGCTTCGCCGACATGGAGATCTTCGTCGAGATCCAGGAGAACGTCCGCGGCTCGGATGCCTTCGTCATCCAGTCGACCTCGTTCCCCGCCAACGACCATCTGATGGAATTGCTCATCATCACCGACGCGCTGCGCCGCTCCTCGGCGCGCCGCATCACCGCAGTGCTGCCCTATTTCGGCTACGCAAGGCAGGACCGTAAATCAGGCTCGCGCACGCCGATCTCGGCCAAGCTCGTCGCCAACATGATCACGCAGGCCGGCGTCGACCGCGTCATGACGCTCGACCTGCATGCCGGCCAGATCCAGGGCTTCTTCGACATCCCGACCGACAACCTGTTCGCCGCGCCGCTGATGGTGCGCGACATCAAGGACAAGTTCGACCTGACCAAGACGATGGTGGTCTCGCCCGACGTCGGCGGCGTCGCCCGCGCGCGCGGCCTCGCCAAGCGCATCAACACCCCGCTCGCGATCGTCGACAAGCGCCGCGAGCGCCCGGGTGAATCCGAGGTCATGAACGTGATCGGCGACGTCTCCGGCCACACCTGCATCCTCGTCGACGACATCGTCGATTCCGGCGGCACGCTGGTGAACGCGGCCGATGCGCTGCTCGCCAAGGGCGCCAAGGACGTCTACGCCTACATCACCCACGGCGTGCTCTCCGGCGGCGCGGCGGCGCGCATCGCCGGCTCCAGGCTGAAGGAGCTGGTGATCACCGATTCGATCTTGCCGACCGACGCGGTGACCAAGGCGCCGAACATCCGCACCCTGCCGATCGCCAGCCTGATCTCGGATGCGATCGCGCGCACGGCGGCGGAAGAATCGGTGTCGAGCCTGTTCGACTGATTTGATCTAGCACCGTCATTCCGGGGCGGCGCGTCAGCGCCGAACCCGGAATCCATCTTGCAGCAATCCGTGTCGATCAATGGACTCCGGGCTCGCGCTGCGCGCGCCCCGGAATGACCATTGCCTACCCCACGATCCCCGCTGCGACCTGGCCGCGCAGGCGCTCCAGGCCGTGCAACGTCTCCGCGCAGGCGGTCGCGACCTCGACGCCCTTGATCGCAAAGTGCTTGCGGAAGAAATCGTAGTGCACCTCGGTCTCGTGGAATTGCTGCGGCGTCAGCACGGCCGAGAACACCGGCACCTCCGTGCGCAGCTGCACGTCCATCAGCGCCTTGATCACGGTGTCGGCGACGAATTCGTGGCGGTAGATGCCGCCGTCGACGACGAGACCGGCCGCGACGATCGCGGTGTAGCGCCGCGTCTTGGCGAGGACCTGCGCGTGCAGCGGGATCTCGAACGAGCCCGGCACCTCGAACACGTCGACATGGGTGAGGTGGCGGGCTTCCGCCTCCTTCATGAAGGCGATGCGGGCTTCCGCGACCACGTCGCGGTGCCAGCAGGCCTGCACGAAGGCCACCCGCTGCGGCTTGGCGAAACGCGGATGCGCAGGGGCCGGATCCACGGGAACCGGCGGCGGCGTTTGGGACGTTTCGTTTTGGGGGTCTTGCAGCATCTGATTCATGGCTTTCCTCGGTTTAAGGACCAGAATCAGGGCACACGGAACGACAAACAGCCGCACCTTGCGATGCGTCTGCCAGCGACCGTTCTCTTTCATCCGGACTTTAACCGTCGGCTTCGGAGTTGCACCGAATCTGCTGACCCTTCCGTTCGGGATAGCCCTCGCGGAAGGCGCTCGCGGGCTTGGGCCGTTCGGCCCTTACCGCCGGTGGGGACTTTCACCCCGCCCTGAGAACATCGGCCGTCCGGGATGAACGGCCTATCACGAAATATGCCGCCGCCGGGCAGTCGCGGCAAGCATGTTCCGCATGGGCCAAGCGCATGGTCCCATGCCCGCACGGCGGTCCGGCCCTCGCCTCACGGAATTTGCGGCGAGCTTTTTTGCCGAATCCGATTCCGGTTTGTTCTCGTCCGTTAAGAATTGTGGCGGAGATGAGCTGTGGACGAACGAGTCCTGGCTTGTGGACGGACTCGCGACCCCGTTGCGCAGATTCCGCAAATCACATCACTTGATCCGCGACAGGCCTGCGCTGATCCGAGGGATCGCAACAGCGACTCCGAGGGGATTGCAAAGGCTGATCCGAGGGACGCCGCAGCGACGTTTTAGGGAGTGCGCGCCGGGCCCAACCGCGTGCGTATCAAAGACAACAAGAAGGCAAGAGGTCGAGACGGCATGTCCCTGCTCGAAGGCACTATCGATTCCAGAAACCATCCGCTCGCGGTGGTCGAGGACATCGCCGCCAGCAACAACTGGCCGTTCGAACGCTCCGGCGAGGACGAGCTCACGATTGTCTCCAAGGGACAATGGACCGACTACCAGCTCTCCTTTACCTGGATGGGCGAGATCGAGGCGCTGCATCTGGCCTGCGCCTTCGACATGAAGATTCCGCCCGCGCGCCGCGGCGAGGTGCAGCGGCTCGTCGCCGCTGTCAACGAGCAGCTGTGGGTCGGCCATTTCGACCTGTGGACCACCACCGGCATGGTGATGCACCGCCAGGCCTTGGTGCTGCCGGGCGGCCTCACCGCCTCGCCGGCGCAATGCGAGGTCATGCTCGCCGGCGCCATTCATGCCTGCGAGCGCTACTTCCCCGCGTTCCAGTTCGTGGTGTGGGCCGGCAAGAGCACGGCGGAGGCGATGGACGCGGCAATGTTCGATACGGTCGGAGAAGCGTAGGGCCTCCCAAGGCGCGAGGGCGGCAGCTCCCTCCCCACGTCATCCCGGACAAGCGCGCCCAAAGCGCGCGCAGATCCGGGATCCAGACCGCGTGATTTCGCTTGTGGCACAACGCTTGTTGCTCTGCCCTCCGTCCATTAGAACGGCCTGTGGTTATGGGTCCCCGCCTTCGCGGGGACGACACCGAGTATTTGGCGACACCGATGGCGAACAGCACCCTCCAAAACGTCACCGGCACAATCCTGCTTGCCGGCGCCGGCAAGATGGGAGGCGCGATGCTGACCGGATGGCTTTCGGGCGGACTCGATCCGCGCCGCGTCGCGGTGATCGAGCCGCACATTGCGCCCGAGATCTCCGCGCTGGCCGCCAAGGGCGTCGTGCTCAATCCTGATGTGAGCGCCGCCGGCGCCGTCGAGACGCTGGTCGTGGCGGTGAAGCCGCAGATGTTCCGCGAGGCCGGCGCCAAGCTGAAGCCGTTCGTCTCGGAGAAGACGTCGGTGGTCTCGATCATGGCAGGCACCACGATCGCCTCGCTCCAGGAGGTCTGTGGCGGCGCCGTGGTGCGCGCGATGCCGAACACGCCGGCAGCGATCGGCCGCGGCATCACCGTCGCTGTTGCCGCGAACAACGTCAGCGCCGCGCAGCGCGCGGTGGCGGATGCGCTGCTGCGCGCCACCGGCTCGGTCGAATGGGTCGAGGATGAAGGATTGATGGACGCGGTCACCGCCGTGTCCGGCTCGGGCCCGGCCTATGTGTTCCTGCTCGCTGAGGAGCTCGCCCGCGCCGGCGTCGAAGCGGGATTGCCGGAGGCGCTGGCGACCAAGCTCGCCCGCGAGACCGTCGCCGGCTCCGGCGAGCTGCTGCACCAGTCGGAGCTGCCGTCCAGCGCCCTGCGCCAGAACGTCACCTCGCCCGGCGGCACCACGGCCGCCGCGCTCAGTGTGCTGATGGGCGAGCCGGGCCTGCGCGAACTCATGATCCGCGCCATCGCCGCGGCCACGCAGCGGTCGAAGGAATTGGCGAAGTAGACGGATCAGAGCGCTTCGGCGGCCGAATGCGCGGCGATCCCGGTCGTTGCCGATAGGGAGAGCAATCGTGAACCTCTACGCGAAACTTCTCGAACGACAGGCCGAGCGGCGCCCCATCAAAATCGGACTGATCGGGGCGGGCAAGTTCGGCGCAATGTATCTCCATCAAGTCCTGCGTACGCCGGGCGTCCATCTCGTTGGAATTGCTGACCTGTCCCCATCGCGTGCCCGCGAAAACCTGTACCGGGTGGGGTGGCGCCCGGAGCAGTTCGCCGCGACCTCACTCGGGGATGCTCTCAAGTACGGCACGACCTTCCTGACCGACGACTGGGAAGCGCTTGTGAAGTGCGAAGGCATCGAGGTGATCGCAGAGTGCACCGGCAATCCTGTCGCGGCGGTCGAGCACTGCCTCGGCGCCTTTTCTGCAGGCAAGGCCGTCATCAACGTGACCGTCGAAGCCGACGCCTTCTGCGGACCGATCCTCGCGCAGAGAGCCAGGCAGGCCGGCGTGATCTACAGCCTGGCCTATGGCGATCAGCCGGCTCTCGCTTGCGACCTCGTAGATTGGGCGAGGGCCTGCGGTTTTCCCGTCGTGGCAGCGGGCCGTGGCCACAAATGGCTGCCGCATTACCGGGAATCGACGCCCGAAACGGTCTGGGATCACTGGGGATTGTCTGCAGAGCAAGCTGCGCGCGGGGGCATGAATCCAAAAATGTTCAACGCGTTCCTCGACGGCTCCAAGCCTGCGATTGAATCTGCCGCGATCGCGAACGCAACCGGCCTGGAGGCGCCCTCGCATGGCCTTGCATTCCCACCGGGATCGGTCGACGACATCCCCACGCTGATGCGCCCCCGTTCGGAGGGCGGCATCCTGGAATCCAAGGGCCAGGTCGAGGTCGTATCCTGCCTGACGGCCGAAGGCAGGCCCATCCCCAACGACATCCGCAAGGGCGTGTGGGTCTGTTTCGAAGGCGACAGCGATTACATCCGCAACTGTTTCCAGGAATACAGCGTCGTCACCGATCCGAGCGGTCGTTACATGAGCTCCTACAAGAAGTGGCATCTCATAGGGCTGGAGCTTGGAATTTCAGTTGCCTCGATCGCTCTGCGCAATGAGGCGACAGGCGTCGCCACGACGTTCAACGCCGATGTTGCTGCCACAGCCAAGAAGGACTTGCGCGAGGGAGACATGCTCGACGGAGAAGGTGGCTACACCGTCTTCGGCAAACTGACGCCCGCCAGCACCTCCCTTGAAAAGCGCTATCTGCCACTCGGGCTTGCGCACAATGTGCGATTGACCAAGGCGGTAGCCAAAGACACCTGCATCACCTGGGCGGATGTGGCGATTGACGAGAGGCTGTCTGCCGTGCGTCTCCGCAGGGAGCAGGAAACGTCGTATTCGTCTCCAAAAGCGCGGAAGCTGGATTAGGCGAAATCCACAGCCGCGTTAAGCCCCGAGCCGCTTGTTGAACATCTCGACATTGACGAGCCCGCGGGCGTGGCGGCCTTCGCCGAGCTTGCGCGGGCCCTCGAATGCCTCAACCTCGAAGCGAATGACGCGGCGCTCGACCGCGACCACCTTTGCAGTGGTCCGCACGGTCGCACCGACGAGCGCGGCGGCAAGATGGCGGATGTCGACCTCGGTACCGACAGTGACCCAGCCCGGCTGAAGCGCTGAGCGGATCGCATCACGCGATGCCATCTCCATCTCCAGGATCATCATCGGCGTCGCGTAGACAAAAGGCATGCCTGACACGAAATGCCCGACGGTGCGCTCCACCGGGACCACCAGCGTGCGCTCGGCGCTCATGCCTGTTGTGATGAAGTCGCGTGCGTCCATGGACCCCTTACACTCAGTGTCGTCCCGGACAAGCGCGCCTTAAGCGCGCGCAGATCCGGGACCCATAACCACAGGATCAAGTTTGGCGAAGGCTCGGAGTTACCAGCTGGCCCAATACCACTCCCTGTGGTTATGGGTCCCCGCCTTCGCGGGGACGACAGCGGTGAATGCAGAACCGTCGACCGCTACTTCTTCGCCGCCGCCGCACGCTCCACGAAGGTCTTGCCGCCCTTCATCTTGTGACGGAGCGGGGCTTCGTTGATCTGGATGACGACGGCATCGGCATCGACGCCGAGATTCTTCACCAGCGCCTGGGTGATGTCGCGCATCATGCCGGCCTTCTGCTCGTCGGTACGGCCTTCGGCCATGCTGATGGTGATCTCAGGCATTGTTCTCTCCCTGCTGCTGTCGTCATGGCCGGGCTTGTCCCGGCCATCCACGTTCTCTTCTATCAAACAAGACGTGGATGCCCGGGACAAGCCCGGGCATGACGCGGCCTGCGAATAGCTAGCCCCACTTCACGTCATGGCGGCCCAGGACCTCGCGCACTTTTGCGACGAGATCGGCTTCGCTGCACGAGAACTGCGCCGGCCGGGTCTCGCGCCATTCCTGGTTGGAGGCGATCGCAGCGGCCGCCTTGGCGCCCTCGATCAGGTCCTTGACCTGCACTTCGCCGCGCGCCTTTTCATCCGAGCCCTGGATGATGACGCAAGGTGAGTTGCGGCGATCGGCATATTTGAGCTGGTTGCCCATGTTCTTCGGGTTGCCCAGATAGAGCTCGGCGCGGATGCCCGCGGTACGCAAGCTCGCGACCATCTTCTGGTAGTCGGCCACGCGGTCGCGGTCGAACACGGTGACGACGACCGGGCCGAACTCGGGCCGCGTGTCGAGCTTGCCGAGCAGCGTCAGCGCGGCCTGCAGCCGCGATACGCCAATCGAGAAGCCGGTTGCCGGCACCGGCTCGCCGCGGAAGCGCGAGACGAGGCCGTCATAACGCCCGCCGCCACCGACCGAGCCGAAGCGCACCGGGCGGCCCTTCTCGTCCTTGGTATCGAGCAGGAGTTCGACCTCGTAGACGGGACCGGTGTAATATTCGAGGCCGCGCACGACCGAGGGATCGATCTTGATACGATCCGCACCATAGCCCGAGGCCGTGACCAGTTTTGCAATCTCTTCCAGCTCGCTGACGCCGGCCTGACCGACTTCGCTCTTGGCGAGATAGGTTTCTGCCGCGGCAATTGCTTCTCTCCAATCCTCGCGCGGCTTGGTGATGGCGAGAACAACATCGGCTTCCGCCGCACTCAAATTGGCGCCTTTGGTGAAGTCGCCCTTGCCTTCCTCCCCGCCATCCCAGCGTCCGGGACCGAGCAGCTTGCGCACTTCATCGGCGGAAAACTTGTCGAGCTTGTCGATCGCGCGCAGCACGGTCAGTCGGCGCGCCGCATTGTCCTCACCAGCGAGGCCAATGGCTTCCAGAACGCCGTCGAGCACCTTGCGGTTGTTCACCTTCACCACGTACTGGCCGCGCGCGATGCCGAGCGCCTCCATCGTGTCCGCCGCCATCATGCAGATCTCGGCGTCCGCCGCCGGCGTCGCCGAGCCGACGGTGTCGGCATCGAACTGCATGAACTGGCGGAAGCGGCCCGGGCCGGGCTTCTCGTTGCGGAAGACGTAGCCGACGCGGTAGCTGCGATAGGGCAGCACCAGACCGTCGGTGCCGTAGCGCTCACCGACATAGCGCGCGAGCGGCGCGGTGAGGTCGTAGCGCAGGCTGATCCATTGCTCGTCGTCGTCCTGGAACGAGAACACGCCCTCGTTGGGGCGATCCTGGTCCGGCAGGAATTTGCCGAGCGCGTCGGTGTATTCCATCGCCGGCGTTTCCACCGGCTCGAAACCGTAGAGTTCGTAGACGGCGCGGATCTTTTCGACCATCTCGCGCGTCGCCCGGATCGCGGCAGGGTCGCGATCCTCGAGCCCGCGCGGCAGGCGCGCCTTCAGTTTCTGGGGTTTTTTGGGTTTCTCGGCCATGCGGGCGTTTACCAGCCGCGGCGCGGGGCGGCAACTGCCCTACGGCTGCTCCATTCGCGCCCGGAGCGCGTCCGCGTCGGCCTTCGGCAGCGATTTCAGCGTCGGCTTGATGGTCTCGCCGCCGACGATCTTGCCGTTGCGCATGAACATCCAGTCCGAGATGTCGGCCTCCGCGAACTTGACCTTATCGCCGGCTCGCTTGCCCGGCAGATCGCGCGGCTCGTTGGCGAAGACGCCGGTCAAGGTCCCGTCGGGCAGCTTCTTCACCTCACCGATCCAGATGTGCTCCCCGCCCTTGCGGGTCGTAAAGCGCACCTTCAAAGCGTGACCAGACTCGGACGGCTTGGGCGATTCATAGGAGGCCCAGAAGGTCGGCAGCGAGCCGCGGGCGCGAGCGATCGCGGTGTTCATCTCGGGATCGCCGGTGCGCACATCGACGATCGGCGAGCGGTCTTGCGCAGCAACCTCGTGCGTCGGGCCGACGGTCAGGATGCCGAAAACGCAAACGCCGGTGATGGCGGCGAGAACGACCCATTTCATGGGTTGGGAGAGCTTTGTTGCCATGATCGCGATGTCCGGGACGCTTGTTGTGTCCTGGCTTTGTCGCACGTCGGCAGCAGCACGTTCAGTGCGCAATAAGCCACAAACGTTGCGCTTTTTACCCTCCCCTGGAGGGGGCCCGGGACGAGCGTAGCTCGCCCGTGGTCGGCTCGCATCTGAGCGTAGCGAAGATGAGAGACGGGGTGGGGTGAGGGTCTCTCCACATCGAACACTGCCCGTGTTGAGAGATCACCCCACCCCGCTCGCGCTGCGCGCGATCGACCCACGGGCGAGCTACGCTAGTCCCGGACCCCTCCAGGGGAGGGTGATCAAAACACCTTGCGGATCCAGTTGTGGGGATCGTTGGTGCGGCCGTACTGGATGTCGACGAGCTGCTTGCGCAGGCCCATGGCGACGGGGCCGGCGGCGCCGCCCGAGATGTCGAAATCGCCGCTGACCGAGCGCACCTTGCCGATCGGCGAGATCACCGCGGCGGTGCCGCAGGCGAAGGCTTCCTTCAGCCTGCCTGAGGCCGCGTCCTTGCGCCACTGCTCGAGCGTATAGGGTTCTTCGCGCACCGTCTTGCCGGCGTCGCGGGCGAGCGTGATGATGGAGTCGCGGGTGATGCCGGGCAGGATCGTGCCGAGCGGCGGCGTCGACAGCGAGCCGTCCTCGAACACGAAGAACACGTTCATGCCGCCGAGCTCCTCGATGTAGCGGCGCTCGACCGCGTCAAGGAAGACGACCTGGTCGCAGCCGTGCTGGATCGCTTCGGCCTGGGCGCGCAGGCTCGCGGCATAATTGCCGCCGCATTTGACCGCGCCGGTGCCGCCGATCGCGGCGCGCGTGTAGTTCTCCGACACCCAGATCGAGACCGGCGCGGGCCCGCCCTTGAAGTAGGAGCCGACCGGCGAGGCGATCACCGCAAAGATGTATTCGGACGACGGCTTGACGCCGAGGAAGGTCTCGCTCGCGATCATGAACGGCCGCAGGTAAAGGCTGCCTTCGCCGCCCGGCATCCAGGCGCGGTCGATGCGCACGATCTGCTCGACCGCCTCGATGAAGACGTCTTCGGGCAGCTGCGCCATCGCCATGCGATCGGCCGAGTCCTTGAAGCGGCGCGCATTGGCGTCGGGACGGAACAGGTTCACCCCGCCATCGTCGCGCTTGTAGGCCTTCAGGCCTTCGAAGATCTCCTGGGCGTAGTGCAGGACCGCGCCGGCGGGATCGAGCTGGAAGTTGGCGCGTGCCTCGATCTTCGCCTCGTACCAGCCGCCCTTGGCCTGGTTGTAGCGGACGATTGCCATGTGATCGGTGAAGACCCGCCCGAAACCGGGATCCACCAGCTTGGCGACGCGGTCCTTCTCGGGCGTCGGATTGGATGCGGGCTGGATGTCGAATGTCATGCTCATGTCCTTGCCTCCCGCTGCCGGTGGCGGCGCTGTTTCTCGCGCCCGCCTGCCCGTTCGGGCCCGGCTGGCTTGATTGGTTTCTGGCCGGACCGCCGCCAGCCATGTTACGGCCGGTTTCCGCAGCCAGCATGTCATCGAGGACATGCTTTTGCGGAAGGCGGAAGTCCAGTATGTTTTGCCGAAATGCCGCTCGACAATCGCACGGTAGATCTGCTTCGGCCGTCGCCGCCTGTCCGGCTCTCTCCGGCCGTCCTGCTCCGATGCCACCCGGCGCGAAACGATCTAAAATTTCGTGCGGGTCGATCGTTTTGTAACATTGAACCCAAGATACGTCAATATGCCTGACATAAATTTCGCGACTCCTTCTCAAGACGCTGCCGCGCCCCGGCCGGCCGCAGGCGATGGAGGCAATTTGCGCTGGGATATCATCGAGCTGCTGTTCTTCGCCTATCGCGATTTCGTCGGCGATCCCGACCAGGAGCTGGAGGCGTTCGGCTTCGGCCGGGCCCATCACCGGGTCATGCATTTCGTCTACCGCTATCCCGGGCTCAAGGTCGCCGACCTGCTCGACGTCCTGCGCATCACCAAACAGTCGCTCGGCCGGGTGCTGAAGCAGCTCCTGGACGAGGGTTATATCGTGCAGAAGACCGGCGACAACGATCGTCGCCAGCGCCTGCTCTACGCGACGCCGAAGGGCGAGGCGCTGGTGCAGAAGCTCGCCGGGCTGCAGACCACGCGGATCACCAGGGCGCTCGCGGAGATGGGTCCGCAGGACGCCGAGACGGTCAAGCGCTTCCTGCGCGCGATGATCGACCGCGACGATCCGGACAAGGTGCTGGAGACGATCTTCGCTGCCGTCAAACAAGACGCCAAGGAGTGACCGTGCCGCTCGCTGCCACGCTCGCGCGCCCGCCGGTGCAACCGGCCGACGATGCCCCGCATCTCTTGCTGGTCGACGACGACCGCCGCATCCGCGACCTGCTCTCGCGCTTTCTTGCAAGTGAAGGCTACCGCGTCACCACCGCGGCGAGCGCCGGTGATGCGCGCTCGAAGCTGATGGGCCTGCATTTCGATCTCCTGATCCTCGACGTCATGATGCCCGGCGAGACCGGCTTCGACCTCGCCCGCTTCATCCGCACCTCGTCGTCGGTGCCGATCGTGATGCTGACGGCGCGCCACGAGGCGGAAGCCCGCATCGAGGGCCTGCAGATCGGCGCCGACGATTACGTCGCAAAACCGTTCGAACCGCGCGAGCTGGCGCTGCGCATCAACAACATCCTCAAGCGCGCCGCGCCGCCGCCGCAGGCCACGACGATCGAGAAGATCGCCTTCGGCCCCTATGTCTACCATCTCGAACGCGGCGAATTGCGCCAGGGCGAGGAGGTCATCCACCTCACCGACCGCGAGCGCGAGATGCTGCGGATTCTCGCGGAGACGCCGGGCGAGACCGTGCCGCGCAGCGCACTGACCGGCAATGGCAGCGTCAACGAGCGCGCCGTCGACGTGCAGATCAACCGCCTCCGGCGCAAGATCGAGACCGATCCCGCCAATCCGCTGTTCCTGCAGGCGGTGCGCGGCATCGGCTACCGCCTGGTGGCCTCGCCCTGAACCGCAGTGAAGCGCGCCAGATGAGCACGATAGATACCGGCCTGACGCTTCTGAAGAGCGCCGCCGGCCGCGTCTCCGCCGCGAACGGCTGGATGGGCAACGCGTTCAAGGGCTGGATGCCGACCGGCCTCTACGCCCGCGCGCTCCTCATCATGATCGTACCGATGGTGGTGCTGCAATCGGTCGTCGCTTTCGTGTTCATGGAGCGGCACTGGAACACGGTGACGCGCCGCCTGTCGGCCGCGGTGGTGCAGGACATCGCCGCGCTGATCGACGTCTACAAGGGCTATCCGCAGGACAAGGACCGCACCGAGATCCGCCGCATCGCGCAGCAGCGGCTCGGCCTCGTCGTCGATTTCCTGCCTGCCGGCGACATGCCGCCGCCGGGACCAAAACCGTTCTTCTCGCTGCTCGACCAGACGCTGTCGGTGCAGCTCGGCCGCCAGATCGGCCGCTCGTTCTGGATCGACACGGTCGGCCGCTCCAACCTGGTCGAGATCCGCATCCAGCTCGACGACGCCGTGATGCGCGTGTTCGCGCAGCGCAGCGCCGCCTATGCCTCGAACTCGGAGATCTTCCTGTTCTGGATGGTCGGCACGTCCTCGATCCTGTTGATCGTCGCGGTGCTGTTCCTGCGCAACCAGATCAAGCCGATCCTGCGCCTCGCCGATGCCGCCGAGAGTTTCGGCAAGGGCCGCGAGGCCCCGAATTTCCGGCCGCGCGGCGCGCGCGAGGTGCGGCGCGCGGCCGTCGCCTTCCTGGAGATGAAGTCGCGCATCGAGCGCACGATGGAGCAGCGCACCGCGATGCTCGCCGGCGTCAGCCACGATCTGCGCACCATCCTGACCCGCTTCAAGCTCGAGCTGGCACTGATCGGAGACAGTCCCGAGCTCGAAGGCATGCGCAAGGACGTCGACGAAATGTCGATGATGCTGGAGGATTACCTTGCGTTCGCCCGCGGCGATTCCGGCGAGCAGTCGCAGCCGACCGACATGGCGCAGGCGCTCGAGGAGCTGCGCAGCGATGCCGAGCGTCACGGCCATACCGCGACCGTCGCCTTCAACGGCCTGCCCGTGGTGACGGTGAAGCCGGCTTCGTTCAAGCGCTGCCTCGCCAACCTCGTCACCAACGCAGCGCGCTACGGCAAGAACATCGCCATCACCGGCCAACGCGATCACCGTTATTTGACCGTCACCGTCGACGATGACGGCCCCGGCATTCCCGCCCACTTGCGCGAAGAGGTGTTCAAGCCGTTCCTGCGGCTGGACAACGCCCGCAACCAGGATGAAGGCGGCACCGGCCTTGGCCTCGCGATCGCCCGCGACATCGCCCGCTCGCATGGCGGCGACATCACGCTCGGTGACAGCCCGATGGGAGGATTGAGGGCAAGCGTGCGGATACCGGTGTAGGCGAATGAGGTTAGAGAATGAATGGCACGGACGGATTCGTCGCTAAATTCGTCTCGCCGTTCGATGAGAGCGCAGTCATCATCGAGGATGATGGCAAGGTGGCCTACGCCTACATGCTCGATCGAAACGGGAAAATCTGTAGCGACGTGTGGCTCTACAATCGCTGCCCAACCCCGATTGAGCCTGAGTGGCACGACCCGGCGAACCTACCGTTCGCCAATCCGGCGGCGTTCGTCAACGAAAGCTCTCGCTTCGCCCCTCCCGGTTCGACCCACGAATTCACCGTCACGTGGACCGAAGCCGGCGGCCAGCTCGCCGCCAAAATCTTTCTACGCGATGTCTATTTCGCGCGATTGGAAGCCGGGAGTAAGCCGGGCTGGTCGGCCTTGGCTGCCAAGGACGGTCCGTTGGCGCAGGCGTTGAAATGACCCCACCTACTTCGGCAGCAGCGCCTTCAGCTTGTCCATGTCGCGCGTGTTCATCTTGAAGCCGCCGGGCATGACGATGTCACCGGGCTTCTGATCCGGCTTGCAGGCCCCGAGCCACTTGGCTTGCAGCGTCGTCGTGCTATCGCGCCCCGCCGCACCGGCAACGCCGCCCTTGGCGTGTGAGGTCGTCTTCACCGTGTAGGCCGAGTTGAAGTCTCCGGTGATCTCGGCATGCGAGGTCGTGCTGACACCGGCGACGCTGCACTCGGAATCGCTGACATAGCCGGTCGCGGTCTTCTTGATCTCCTGCTTGGCGCAGATCTGCTTGGCCATCGGGGAGACGTTGTTGCTCATCTCCTTGTCGACGGTCTCGTCGGTGCAGTGCTGCATGGTCATCTCGGGCATGGGCGAGCCCGATGTGACCAGCTTCATCTCCCAAAGACCGGCCTTGCGCAGCGGCAGTTCGTCGGCGCTGGCGCTGCCTGCCGACAACGCGAGGCAAAGCATCGAGCCGAGCAAAGCGAGTTTGCGCGTCATGAGGGAAGCTCCCGGCTGAGAGAGGTGCGGCGCCTACGACAGCGCCTCAGTACAGTGTGCGGATCGGCCGGTCGGCGGCGCCATAGGGCACCCAGCGGCAGGAGAACGAGATGTAGCCGCCCTCATAGGCCTGCACGCCCAGGAATTTCGCGACCTTGCCGTAGCGGGCGCAGTGATCGACGGCGACCTGACGCGCATCGACCTGGGTCGCCATCGAATAGGCGATGATGCCGCCGGTGTCGTTGCCCTTGAACGGCGGCACCAGAGAAAAGATGTCGGCGCGCGCCGACTGGCTCGCCATGCCCGAGACAATCAGGCTGGCAAGAAGGCCCGCGGCCGCAATGATTCGCATTCCCGTCACTCCAATTGGCTGGCGCCAGTCTACGGTGCCGGGACGGACGTGAAAAGAACCGAACCCCTGTTGGCCGCGACATCCTGGTCAAGTCCTGGCGAAGTGTTGCCGCGCTGCACTTGACCCGCCCCAACCTTCGCGGCACCGTCCGGCCTTCGCAAGACCTTAGCTGCCCGGATTGATCATGCGCGCCCCCTTCGAGAAATCGCTCCGTTTCGCCGCCGTGCTCGGCCTCATGTTCGGAGCGGTGTCGCTCGGCGAGGCCAGGGCCGCCAATCCGCTGGAGCTGAATTTCTGGCTGAGCGGGCCGCGCTATGACGGCGCCGTCGCCCCTTGCGACTGGGCTCTGCCGAGGATCGTGCACGAATTCGCCGAAAAGGAATCCAAGTTCTGGAATTCTTCGTTGCAGATCACCGGCTTCTCCGCCGTTCGCGAAACCGCGTTCCGGCCCTGGCAGTCCGACAACATTCCGCGCCGCTATTGCACCGGCGAGGCCATGCTCAATGACGGCAAGCCGCGCAAGGTGCATTTCTCGATCATCGAGGATGGCGGCTTCGCCTCCTACGGCAACGGCGTCGAATGGTGCGTCGTCGGGGTGGATCGCAACTGGGCCTATAACCCGGCGTGCCGCGCCGCCAAGCCCTGATTCCAGCAGCGGCTGGCTGGGCTGATCAGCCGGCCGACGACAGCTCCAATTTTGTTCTTGAAATGTTCCCATCGCCTGCTAGGCTGTGTGCACAGTCTAGTTGAGGGGCGTCGCCATGTTTTACTCCAGATTGCGTTCGTTGTCCCGTTTGATGATCTCGCTCACTCTTGCTGCGGGGTTGGCTAGCCTCGCCGGCGGTGCGAAGGCACAGGACAAGCGGCAGAACGCCCCGGGCGAGTTCGATTTCTATGTGCTGGCGCTGTCGTGGTCGCCCTCGTTCTGCGAGGAAGCAGCCGAACGCGGCGGCCGGTCCCAGATGCAATGCGGCGGACGGCCCTACGCCTTCGTGGTACATGGGCTGTGGCCGCAATACGAGAACGGTTTTCCGGAGTATTGCCAGCGCCCGGCGCCGCGGCTGAACCGCAACATCGTCTCCTCGATGCTCGATTTGATGCCGGCGCCGGGCCTGATCTTCAACGAATGGGACAAGCACGGCACCTGCTCCGGGCTGGAGGGCCGCGGCTATTTCGAGATGATCCGCAAGGCGCGCGCTGCGATCAAGATCCCGCCCGAATATCTCGATCTGGCGCAGGCCAAGACCGTCGCGCCGGCGGAGGTCGAGGAGGCCTTCATCAAGGCCAATCCGGGTCTCAGCAATGCCGCCGTCTCGGTCACCTGCAACCGGACACGGCTGTCCGAGGTCCGCATCTGCCTCAGCAAGGACCTGCAATTTCGCGCCTGCGACGAGATCGAGCGCCGCGCCTGCCGCCGCGACCAGGTGACGATGCCGCCGATCAGGGGCGGTTGAGGCCGACGTCTCAGATCGTCATTCCGGGACGCGCAAAGCGCGAACCCGGAATCCATCGACCAGCATAGCCCGCGGCGCAATGGATTCCGGGTTCGGTGCTGCGCACCGCCCCGGAATGACAGCAGTTACTTTCGGCGCGCGATGTCGTAACTCTCCGCCATGAACTACCGCCACGCCTTCCACGCCGGCAGCTTCGCCGATGTCATCAAGCACATCGTGCTGGCGCGCATCCTCACTTATCTGCAGGACAAGCCGGCAGCGTTCCGCGTCATCGACACCCATGCCGGCGCCGGCCTCTACGATCTCGACAGCGACGAGGCGCGCCGCGGCGGCGAATGGCTGACCGGCATCGCGCGGCTGCTGCAGGCGCGCCTGTCGAACGAGAGCGCGGCGCTGACGAAGCCTTATCTCGACATCGTCCGCGCCTTCAATCCGAAGGTGGAGCTCAAGGTCTATCCGGGCTCGCCGTTGATCGCGCGCGGCCTGCTCAGGCCGCAGGACCGGCTCGTCGCCTGCGAGCTCGAGCCGAAGGCACGGAAAGCGCTGATCGATGCGCTGCGCCGCGACGAGCAGGCCCGCGTGGTCGACCTCGACGGCTGGGTGGCGCTGCCGGCCTTCGTGCCGCCGAAGGAGCGGCGTGGCCTCGTGCTGATCGATCCGCCGTTCGAGGCCAAGGACGAGTTCGAGCGGCTCGGCGAAGCCTTCTCGGCAGCGTTCGCGAAATGGCCGACCGGTATCTACGTAATCTGGTATCCCGCCAAGAACCGGCGCGCCACCGACACGCTGGCGCAAACCGTGGCGCGGCTCGCAGCTGCAGCAAAACCGCCTGGAAAATGCCTGCGCCTCGAATTCAGCGTCGCGCCGCAAGCCGACAGCGCCGCCCTCACCTCCACCGGTCTCTTGATCGTCAACCCGCCCTACACGCTGCACGGCGAGCTCAAGACCATTCTGCCGGAGCTGGAAATACCGCTCGGCCAGGGCGGTGCTGCCAGATTCCGGCTGGAGGTGCCCAAGCCTTAGCGCCAAGCATTGACGCCAAGCCGTAACACTCCGGCATTCTTGGGAAAAATATGCAGGACCGGTAGTCAATCTGCAAAGAACCGTATTATGCTATTTCCGTGACTGGCTTTACGTTCCGCTTCCGCGAATGGTTGCGGCGGAGTGAAGGCCCTAAGAAAGATCCCGCCGGACCGATCAGGTCCGTCCAAGGATGGCCAGCTCCCGGGCTCCGTAAGGCCCGGTCATGTCGCGACGTGAGTCTGCGTCGCGACGGAGGAGCAATGAGGGGGAGTTTCCCGATGGCCATGACGGGAACGGTCAAGTTCTTCAACGGCGAGCGCGGCTACGGCTTCATCAAGCCTGACGACGGCGGTCGCGATGTCTTCGTTCACATCACTGCTGTGGAGCGGGCGGGACTGAAGGACCTTGCCGAAGGACAGCGTATTACTTTCGAAGTCGAACCGGACAAGAAGGGGAAGGGACCGAAGGCGGTCAATCTGGTGATCCTCTCCTAGCAAGCCTGGCGAAAAAAAATCCCGGCCGCGAGCGGCCGGGAGGCTGGTCCGGTATTTTCTTCTTTGGATGTCAGAAGCGATAGTTCACGCCTGCGCGGACAACGTTGGCGCTATAGCCGTTTGACACGCCCGTGATTGCGAACTGGCTGGTCGACAGATCGATGTAGAGATATTCGAGCTTGGCGCTCCAGTTCGGCGCGAGGCCGACTTCCGCACCGGCGCCGATGGTCCAGCCCGCGGTGGTGTGCGACTCCGACCAGCCGAAGGTCTGCGCGCGCAGCTCGCCGAAGGCGAGACCGGCGGTGCCGTAGAACAGCACGTTGTTGAACGCATAGCCGGCGCGGCCGCGCAGGGTGCCGAACCACGGATTGGAGAACTTCCACGGCGCGAACGTGTCGTCGGCGCCGGCGGCCTGGATGTCGCCCTCGACGCCGAACACCCACGGGCCGTTCTGGAAATTGTAGCCGGCCTGCACACCGCCGACGAAGCCGGACGGCTTGGTGGGGTTGTTGTCGACCGAGCCCCATTCATAGCCGATATTGCCGCCGAGATAGGGACCCGCCCAGCTATAGGCATTGAGCGGCTGATTGACGGTATAGGGCGCACGCTGCCCGTAACTGAGATCGGCGGCCTCTGCCGAAGCTGTCCAGCCGGCTGCAACCAACGCGGCTGCGCCCACAACGAGCCTCTTCATCACTCACTCCAACGCCACTGTCGCAACCCGAGCGATGCCCGCGCCGCCGCGCGAGCAAAATCGCATGGTTACGGAACCAAGAGCTTTTCGCGTAGGATTTATCGAGAGTTTTAAGTTAAAGGGCTGTTAAGCCGGGTTACCGCCTGCTTAACAGACTTAAGGAAGCGTTACCGGGAGCTGCCCGCCATCCTCTGTGCGTGCCGCATGGCCGGAACTTCAAATCAGTCCCCCCAGCGCCTAAATTCGTCCCATGGTTCACGATTCCCCCGACAATCCGGACGACCGCGCGCGCAAGGCGCCGCCGGCTGCGAGCGACACGCCGCCCGAGCGGCTGGCCGGGCCGGACGTAGATCCCGCGGCGGCAGGGGGCGATGACGAGGACGATGCCCTGCTGCCGGACATCCTGGAAGAGAGCGGCGCCGTCGGCGAAGGCCCGCTCGCGACCGGTCACGAGGCGATCGAGCGCGCGGTCCGCCTCGCACCGACCTCGCCTGGCGTCTATCGTATGCTCAATGCGAACGCCGACGTGCTCTATGTCGGCAAGGCCAAGAACGTCAAAAAGCGCCTGTCCAGTTATGCGCGCCAGAGTGCGCCGCTGCCGGCCCGCATCCTGCGCATGATCGCGGCCACCGTCACGGTGGAGATCGTCTCGACCACGACCGAGACCGAGGCGCTGCTGCTGGAAGCCAACCTGATCAAGCAGCTGCGGCCGCGCTTCAACGTGCAGCTTCGCGACGACAAGTCGTTCCCCTACATCCTGATCACCGGCGACCATTGGGCGCCGCAGATCCTGAAACATCGCGGTGCGCAGACCCGGCCCGGGCGCTATTTCGGCCCGTTTGCCTCCGCCGGCGCGGTCAACCGCACCATCACGGCGCTGCAGCGCGCGTTCTTGATCCGCTCCTGCACCGATTCCTTCTTCGAGAGCCGCACCCGGCCCTGCCTGCTCCACCAGATCCGCCGCTGCGCCGGACCCTGCACCCGGGAGATCGATTTCGGCGGCTATTCGACGCTGGTGCGCGAGGCCAGCGACTTCCTCTCCGGCAAGAGCCATGCGGTGAAGCAGGAGCTCGCCGGCGAGATGGAGAAGGCCTCGAACGAGCTCGAATTCGAGCGCGCCGCACTGTACCGCGACCGCCTCGCCGCGCTGTCGGCGATCCAGTCGCAGCAGGGCATCAATCCGCGCACGGTGGAGGAAGCCGACGTGTTCGCCATCCACCAGGAGGGCGGCTTCTCCTGCGTCGAGGTGTTCTTCTTCCGCACCGGACAGAACTGGGGCAACCGCGCCTACTTTCCGCGCGCGGAGAAGAGCTTTACCCCGGAGGAGGTGCTGGGATCCTTCCTGGCGCAGTTCTACGACGACAAGCCGCCGCCGAGAAACATCCTGCTCTCGCACGATATCGAGGAGAGCGAGCTGCTCGCCAACGCGCTATCGATCAAGGCTGGCCACAAGGTCGAGGTCACCGCGCCCAAGCGCGGCGAGAAGAAGGAGCTGGTCGCCCACGCGCTGACCAATGCGCGCGAGGCGCTCGGCCGCAAGCTCGCGGACACCGCGACGCAAAGCCGGCTGCTCGAGGCCATGGCCGCGACGCTGAGCCTGCCGCACGTGCCCAAACGCATCGAGGTCTACGACAACAGCCACATCCAGGGCACCAACGCGGTCGGCGCCATGATCGTCGCGGGCCCAGATGGCTTCGTGAAGAACCAGTACCGCAAGTTCAACATCAAGTCGGAAGGGATCACGCCCGGCGACGACTTCGCCATGATGCGCGAAGTGCTGGAGCGCCGCTTCAAGCGCCTGATCAATCCGCCCGAGGATGCCGCCAAGGAAGGCAACAAGGCCAAGGACGACGATTTCCCGCAATGGCCCGACCTCGTGATCATCGACGGCGGCCGCGGCCAGCTCAACGCCGTGCGCGAGATCTTCGCCAATCTCGGCCTGACCCAGGTGTCGCTGATGTCGGTCGCCAAGGGACCGGACCGGGATGCCGGCCGCGAGACCCTGTTCATGCCGGAGCGCGAGGCGATCAAGCTGGAGCCGCGCGATCCCGTACTCTATTTCATCCAGCGCCTGCGTGACGAAGCCCACCGCTTCGTCATCGGCTCGCACCGCAAGCTGCGCAAGAAGGACATCCGCGAGGCTGGTTTGCAGGAGATTCCGGGCATCGGCCCGTCACGCAAACGTGCCTTGCTGCACCATTTCGGAACCCTGAAGGAGATCGAACGGGCCTCGATCGCCGATCTCGGCAAGGTTCCGGGGGTGAGCGCCGAGAGCGCGCGCAGGATTTTCGAGTATTTCCATCCCCAACCGGGATGAACTAAAGGGGGACCGCAGTCATATGATCGTCGTGTCCGCACCTCATTTGGGGCGCGGGACGGTTGACGTTCAGGCAGCAGCGGTATTGGTAGGACGGATGAACATCGCCACCACACGAGGGACGACCAGCCGCGCGATGTCCCTCCCCAACATCCTGACCTATGGCCGGATCGCCGCGATCCCGGTCGTGGTCGGATGCATCTATGCGCAGTCGATTCTGGATCAGCCGCTCTGGCTGCGCTGGCTCGCGGTCGCCCTTTTCATCGCCGCAGGGGTGACGGATTACCTCGACGGCTATTACGCGCGGATCTGGAATCAGCAATCGGCTTTCGGCCGCATGCTCGATCCGATCGCCGACAAGCTACTGGTCGCCTCCTGCCTGTTGATGCTGGCCGCGGACGGCATCATTCACGGCTGGTCGCTATGGGCCGCCATCGTGATCCTGTGCCGCGAGATCCTGGTCTCGGGCCTGCGCGAATATCTGGCTGCGCTCCGTGTCAGCGTGCCCGTGACCAAGCTTGCGAAGTGGAAGACCACGGTCCAGCTGGTTGCGATCGGCTTCCTGATCGCCGGCCCAGCCGGCGATCAGGTGGTGCCGGTGGTCTCGATGATTGGCCTCGCGCTGCTGTGGGCTTCGGCGATCCTCACCATGTACACCGGCTACGACTATTTCCGCGCCGGCATCCATCACCTCATCAAGGAGGACGAGGGATGAAGGTGAAGTATTTCGCCTGGGTGCGCGAGCGCGTCGGCAAGGCCGAAGAGACGATCGAGCCTCCCGCGAGCGTGCGCACCGTCGAGGAGCTGATCGCCTGGCTCTCCGGCCAAAGCGAAGCCTATGCGTACGCGTTCGAGAAGCCGAAGGTGATCCGCGCCGCGATCGACCGCGCTCACGTCAAGCAGGACGCCGCCATCGCAGGCGCCCGCGAGATCGCGTTCTTCCCGCCCATGACCGGCGGCTAGCCTCATGACCTGCCCCGTCACCATCCGTATCCAGGAAGACGATTTCGACATCGCGCGCGAGATCTCGGTCCTGACGAGCAGCCGGACGGATATCGGCGCTGTGGTGACATTTTCCGGCATCTGCCGCGCCGACGAGGACAGCGCCACGGTCGCCGCGCTGACGCTCGAACATTACCCGGGCATGGCGGAGGAAGAGATCAGGCGCCACGCCGAAGAGGCCGTCTCGCGCTGGCCGCTCAACGGCATCACGGTGATCCACCGCGTCGGCCGCTTGATGCCGGGCCAGAACATCGTGCTGGTGGTGACCGCCTCGCAGCACCGACAGGCGGCGTTCCAGGCCGCCGAGTTCCTGATGGACTATCTCAAGACCAGCGCGCCGTTCTGGAAGAAGGAAGAGAGCGCCACCGGCACCGGCTGGGTCGAGGCCCATGCCCGTGACGACGAAGCCGCCGCACGCTGGACCAAATCCTGATGGCCAAGCCAACGAAAAAGACCGCGCGCGGCCGCGCCGCGCCTAACCTCGCGAAGGTGGGACCCGGCGAGCTTCTCACGCTGCTCGACTTCGTCCGCTATGCGGTGAGCCGCTTCGTCGAGGCCAAGCTTTCCTTTGCTCATGGCACGACCGACCCCGTCGCGGAAGCCGCGTTCCTGGTCTGCGAGGCGCTGCATCTCAATCCCGACCAGTTCGAGATCTTCGCCAACGCGCGCGTCAGCGCCGCGGAAGGCAAGACCCTCCTTGACCTCATCCATCAGCGCGTCACGACGCGCAAACCGGCCGCCTATCTCGTCAACAAGATCTACATGCGCGGCCTGCCCTTCTATGTCGACGAGCGCGTCATCGTTCCGCGCTCCTTCATCGGCGAGCTCCTGGAGTCGCATTTCGGCGCCCACGGCGAGGCCGGATCGCTGATCGACGACCCGACGGCGGTCGAGCGCGTGCTCGATCTCTGCACGGGCTCGGGATGCCTTGCGATCCTCGCCGCGCATCATTTCCCGAACGCCACCATCGACGCCGTCGACATCTCCAAGGGCGCGCTCGAGGTCGCTGCGCGCAATGTCGGCGAATACGGGCTCGAGGACCGCATCAGCCTGTATCGCGGCGATCTGTTCGCCCCTCTCGGCGGCAATAGATACGACCTGATCATCACCAACCCGCCCTACGTCGACGCCGAGGGCATGGCGGCATTGCCGCCGGAGTGCCGGGCCGAGCCGAAGCTCGCCTTCGATGGTGGCGCCGACGGTCTCGACGTGGTGCGCCGGATCCTACGCGATGCGCCCGACCACCTGACGGCGGATGGCGGGCTGATTTGCGAGATCGGCCGCGGCCGCGAGCTGGTCGACGAGGCCTTTCCGGAACTGCCGCTGCTCTGGCTGGACACCGAAGATTCCGAGGGCGAGGTGTTCTGGATCGCGGCCGCCGATCTCGGCTGATTCATCGCGGCCGATCACGCTCCGTCGGAACAAGTCAAATATCGCCACGTTCATCCCCCGATGAATTTTCTCGTCTTGGGAGGATGTCCGCATGCTCGCGCCATCGGGCGAATTGCTGCGCGCCGGGATGGCGCTCAAGCTCAATCACGTCAAACGCGCTGCTCAATCCTATCTGCGTGACCAGACCAGCCAGGCCACAGGCAAGGTGACATCTTACGCGGTGGCCGGCGGGCTGTTCGCGGTCGCCGGCCTGTTCGTTGTCGCGGCATTCTTCGTCGGACTGATCGCCCTGTACCGCTGGGTCGGGATCACCTACGGGCAGTTCTGGGGATTTGGCGCCGTCGCCGCAGTGCTGCTGGTGCTGGCTGCGGTCTGTGCCGGGGTGGCCATGGCCCAGATGAAACGCAAGGCCAAGCCGGTCGTGCCGCTCGCGAGCCGTCTGCGCGTGGCGATCGCCACGCCCCGGATCCCGCGTGGAACGGTCAAGGAGGCGGTGAAGGAGGTCGCAACGACGATTCCCCTCGCGCCGCTCGCACCGGGCGAGCGCGGCGGCATCAAGACCTGGCCGGCCCGCGCCAACCGTCCCGTGCAGCTCGGCCTGATGCTCGCGGCGGTCGGCCTGGTCGGGCTGACGGCCGCCCGGCGGCGACGCAACAGGCATAGTCTGGAGGCGTGATGCTGACGCGGCGCCCCGAACAGATCGACTCCTGGCTGCTGGTGGCGGCGACGGCCGTGTTCGTGCTGACCGCGGAGCGCTACTTTCAGGATTCCGGCCTGGCGAGGCCCGGGCCTCCGCAACACCACCGCAAGGGCGAAGCGAATTCCCCGGAAACGCACCCGGCCGGTGCGGCGATGCAGCCGGGCCGCGGCCGCCGCGCGAAAAGCCCGTTCGAGATCCCCTGGGCTGGCTGGAAGGACATTTTCTGGCGGACCTATCAACGCATCGACGAGGATCGCCTGCTCGCGACGGCGGGCGGCGTCGTCTTCTTCGGGCTGCTCGCGCTCTTCCCCGCAGTCACCGCGCTCGTCTCCTCTTATGCCCTGTTCGCCGATCCCGCCACGATCAGCGCCAATCTGCACACGCTTGCGACCATGCTGCCGGAGGGCTCGTTCCAGATCGTCGAGGACCAGGTCGCCCGCGTGGTGTCGAACGGCAATGCGACGCTCGGCGTCACCTTCCTGGTCGGCCTGCTGCTTGCGATCTGGAGCGCCAATGCCGGCGTCAAGGCGATCTTCGACGCCCTCAACGTCGCCTATGAGGAACGCGAGAAGCGCAGCTTCATCCGGCTGAACATGGTCTCGCTGGCCTTCACCGTCGGCGGCATCGTGGCGCTGCTGTTGATGGTGGGAGCCGTCGTCGCCTTCCCGCTTGCGCTCAATCATCTCGGCATGGCGCCGGAAAGCAAGCTGATCGTGGCGCTGGCACGATGGCCGCTGCTGTTCATCATCCTGCTGGTCGCACTCGCCATCCTCTATCGCTTCGCGCCCAGCCGTGACGCGCCGCGCTGGCAATGGCTGAGCCTCGGCGCCGTGATTGCCGCGATCCTCTGGATCGCAGGCTCCGCCCTGCTGTCCTGGTATCTCTCGGAATTCGCCAATTACAACGCAACCTACGGCTCGCTGGGCGCGGCGATCGGCCTGATGACGTGGATGTGGATGTCGGCGATCGTCATCATGTTCGGCGCCGAGCTGAATTCGGAGATCGAGCGGCAGACGCTGCGCGATACCACCACCGGGCGGGCGAAGCCGCTCGGCACCCGGGACGCCGTCTCCGCCGACACGGTCGGCGCCACCGCGCCATTTTGATCGGTAGCGGTCGGGCCGAAGCTGGCCCGACCGCATCCCGGGCGCGATCAGCGCTTGGTTATCACGGCTTCCAGATATTCGCTGTGCACCACGATCGTGCCGTCATCGGCGTGGTTGAACTCTTCGAGCAGCGTCAGGAGATCGCGCGTCAGCGCGGCCTGGCCGCTTGCGTCGAGCGCGGCAAACGCCTTCAGCGTGGGGCCGTAGAAGGTCTTGAAGATGTCGAGCCAGTGGTCCGGCGAGCGATAGCGGAACACGAACATGCGCGGCTCGGCGGCGATCTCCGCGGCCACGCCGCCGAACATCTCCTCGAGCCGTGCCGGTGTGCCCCACATGGCGGGCGATTTCACCCCGGCCGGCGGCGGCAAATGCTTGCCGATGGTCTTGAACAGCTGGCCGATAAAGCCTTGCGGCGTCCAGTTGGCGAGACCGATCTTGCCGCCGGATCTGCAGACCCGCGCGAGCTCGGAGGCCGCCCTGTCCTGATCCGGCGTGAACATGACGCCGAAAGTGGAGAGCACGACGTCGAAGGCGGCATCCGCAAAGGGCAGCGCCTCGGCATCCGCTTCGCGGAACTCGACGGCGAGGTGTTCGGCCATGGCGCGCTCGCGCCCGCGCTTGAGCAGCGCCGGCACGTAGTCGGTGGATGTGACGTCACACCAGCGCCGCGCCGCCGCCAGCGTCGCATTGCCGTTGCCGGCAGCGACGTCCAGCACCTTGCTGCCGGCGCGCAAGTCAATGGCCTCGCAGAGCTGTTCCCCGACGATCTGCAAGGTGGTGCCGACCACGGCATAATCGCCGGACGACCAGGCGCCGTGCTGGCGCTGCTTGACGGCGGCAAGATCAGGTTGGGGGGCGGCTGGCTTGAGCGCGGCGGATGTCGACATGGCAATCTCCTGCGGTTGAAAACGCCGGGACGATAGGGCGCATGCGGCGCGCTGGCCTTGAGGGCGGCATGATTTTCCGCTGAGAGCGTCTTGATTTCCGCACCTGAGCCGGCAGACGTGTGACGAAACGCTTTGGGCGCGCGGGCCTGAATAGGCTCCGACACAGTCCTATCCCCTCGAATCAACAATGATGTTAGGCTGATCGAAGCTTGGGGGAGCATGAGGCGTGACGAGGTCGAGCGACCCGTGTTTTCCCCGGGTGAGGCAGTCAGCTCTTAAAGGCATAACGCGCGGCATGATTCGCATTTCGACGATCTTCATCGCCATCTGCATGGTCCTGGTCGCGGCCTCGCTCGGGCTCGTGCTCTATTCGGTCGCCGGCATCAGCGGAACGGAATCGGCGATCGTGGCGCTGACCGCGCTGACCTTCCTGATCCTCTACAACGCGGTGTCGATGCGGCTGCGCGACCGCAGCGACGTCGGCGGCCAGATCGCCGATCTCTCGCGCGGCACCGCCGACCTCGCCCGCCAGGTGGCCGAGTTCGGCCGCCGGCTGGCTGCGGTCGAGAGCCGCATCGCCGCGTCCAATTCGACCAATTCCGACCGCATCCAGTCGGTCATCGGCGAGATCAACGAACTTGGCGGATTGGTCAGGCAGCTCGCCACCACCGTGGCGGCCCATGAGGATCTGCTCGCCGGCCACGCGCCGGCTCCCGCACCCGCCCCGGTCTCAAGGCCCGAGCCGGAAACGCCGATCGATCTGGCTGCCCCGTTCGAGGAGAAGCCGCTCGCTCCTCCTCCGCTTCCGCAGCCCCCGCTACGGCCGGCGCCGCCGACGGTGCAGGTCCAGGCCGCCCCCCCGGTTCAGACCGCCAATGGACGCAACCAGACCCAATTGCTGGCGACGCTGCGCAATGCGGTCGACGAGAACCGCATCGATATCTTCCTGCAGCCGATGGTCACGCTGCCGCAGCGCAAGGTGCGGTTCTACGAGGCGGTGACGCGCCTGCGCGACGAGCGCGACCAGCTGATCGCCGCCGAAGAGTTCATCAGCATCGCGGAAGCCTCGGGCCTGATCGGGCGCATCGACAACATGGTGATGCTGCGATGCGTGCAGGTGCTGCGGCGCCTGATGGTGCGCAACAAGGACGTCGGCGTGTTCTGCAACGTCGCGGCGTCCACGCTGGGCAATTCCACCACCTTCGCGCAATGTCTCGATTTCCTGGAAGCCAACCGCGCGCTGGCACCCTCGCTGGTGCTGGAGTTCAAGCAGTCGACCTTCCGCAATCTCGGCCCCGCCGAGACCGAGAACCTCGCGGCGCTCGCCCAGCGCGGCTTCCGTTTCTCCATCGACCATGTCACGGATTTGCGCATCGAACCGCGCGAGCTGGCCGATCGCGGGGTTCGCTTCATCAAGGTGCCGGCCGCGCTGCTGCTCGATCCCAAGCAGGCCTCCGCCTCCGACATCCACCCGTCCGACCTCTCCGACCTGCTCGGCCGCTTCGGCATCGACCTGATCGCCGAACGGATCGAAGGCGAGCGCGCCGTGGTCGACCTGCTCGACTATGACGTGCGGTTCGGCCAAGGGTTCCTGTTCGCGCCGCCCCGGCCATTGCGGCCGGAGGGGGCATCTGCTACCGGCGGGGCCTCGCCGAACCAGGCGCAGGACATTCAGGGATCCAATGGCTCCGCCACACCCAGCTCAGGCGCGACCTCTTCGGCGCCTCCGCCCCAACGCATCACCGGAAACGCAGCGCTCGCGCGCCGCATCTGATCGGCCGCGCACGTCATGACCGCGCTGCATTTTGCCGAAGGCCTGCGCGAGCTCGTGGGCGGCGTGGAGGTCGTGCTCAGCGATATCTGGGGCGTGGTCCATAACGGGCTGGAATCCTTCCCCGAAGCCTGCGAGGCGCTGCACACCTATCGCAGCCGCGGCGGTACGGTAATCCTGATCACCAACGCACCGCGCCCTGCCGACTCCGTGCAGCGGCAATTGCGCAAGCTCGGCGTCCCCGATGAGACCTATGACGCGATCGTATCTTCAGGCGACCTGACCCGGCTCTACGTCGCCGAGCATCCCGGCCGCAAGATGTTCTGGCTCGGCCCCGAGCGCGACAACTCGATCTATCGCGGCCTCGATGCGGTGACCGCGCCGCTGGAGCAAGCCGATTACATCGTCTGCACCGGCCTCTACGACGACGAGACCGAGACGGCGGAAGACTATCGCGGCATGATGCTGCAGGCGCGCGAGCGCAAGCTGACGCTGGTCTGCGCCAACCCCGACATCGTGGTGGAACGCGGCGACCGGTTGATCTACTGCGCCGGCGCCATCGCCGAGCTCTACCGCGAGCTCGGCGGCGAGGTGATCTTCTACGGCAAGCCGCACCGGCCGATCTACGAGCGCGCCATGGCGCTTGCCGGCGAACGCCAAGGCTACCAGATCGACCGGAAGAAGGTGCTGGCGATCGGCGATTCCGTCCGCACCGACTTAACCGGCGCCCGCGAATTCGGCATCGACTGCCTGTTCGTCACCCGCGGCATCCATGCCGAGGAGTTCGAGGGCCTCGACCAGCTCGACCCGAATTCGGTCATGGAGCTGTTCGGCCACCCGCCGAAGGCGCTGATGCGCGAATTGAAGTGGTGACGGCGGAGCGCGCGCAGCTGCAATGGACTTAGACCAAAGGGCAAGCCTCAGACGCCGTCATGGCCGGGCATAGCCGTCCGAAGGACGGCGTCGCTTGCGCTCGCCTATGACCCGGTCATCCACGTCTTCCTTTTTTTGCATCCAAGAACGTGGATGCCCGGGACAAGCCCGGGCATGACGTTCCAAATGGAAAATTGTTGTCCGGCGAAGAGCGCCCTTACGCGCTCGCCATGTCCGGGAAGACCGCCTCGATCTTGGTCTTCAGCGTCGCCGCGTTGAACGGCTTGACGATGTAGTTGTTCACGCCGGCCTTCTTGGCCGCGATCACGTTCTCGGTCTTCGATTCCGCGGTGATCATGATGAAGGGCGTGGTGGCGAGGTTCGGATCCGCGCGGACTTCGCGCAGGAGGTCGTAGCCCGTCATCGGCTCCATGTTCCAGTCGGAGATCACGAGCCCGTACTTCTTGCCGCGCATCTTGTTCAGCGCTGCCGAACCGTCGCTGGCATCATCGATGTTCTCGAAGCCAAGCTGCTTCAGCAGATTCCGGATGATACGGATCATGGTGCTGTAGTCATCCACCACCAGAACCGGCATCGACAAATCAACCGCCATCTCGACTCCCCCAACGCAAACCCAGGAATATTACGATCGGACCTGCCAGGCCGGCGCCCGGCAGTTCCACGCCTCAAGGACTAGCACCAAGGCCTTAAACAGCGCGTTAACTGCGGTCAGCTCCGAAGGCTTGAAATCGTGTTCAATGTCTGCCCGCCCCGCCGCTTGACTTCGCGGTGCCGGTCGCGCCACGGTCCGGGCCGGTCCTGCCCGGTTCGAGAATTCCCCTGATGGCTCCGCCTTTTACCGTCATCCGCGATACAACGCCGGATTCCGCGATTCCGAGGGGCGCCGTGGTTGCCATGGGCAATTTCGACGGCGTGCATCTCGGCCATCGCGCCGTCATCGCGGCTGCCCTGGAGATGGGCAGGGCGCATGGCCGGCCTGCGCTGGCCTTGACCTTCGAGCCGCATCCGCGACGGTTCTTCAGCCCCAACACCCCGCAATTCCGCCTGACGGACGAGCGGGCCAAGCTGCGGCTTCTGGCCGGTACCGGGCTTGCCGGCGCCGTGGTCATGACCTTCGACAAGGCCCGTGCCGGAACCAGCGCGCAAGATTTCATTCACCATGACCTGATCGGGCGGCTCGGCGTCAGCGGCATCGCGGTCGGCTACGACTTCCATTTCGGCAAGGGTCGCGTCGGCTCCCCGAGCCTCTTGGTCAACGAGGCGCCCCGGCTCGGCATCGAAGTCGACGTCCAGCCGCATGTCGATATCGACGAGCGGCCGGTCTCCTCCAGCGCGATCCGGATCGCCCTCGCCGAGGGCCAGCTCGACGAGGCCACGACCATGCTGGGCGCGCCCTGGTTCATCACCGGCGAGGTCATCCACGGCGAAAAGCGCGGCCGCGACCTCGGCTATCCCACCGCCAACATCCGCCTGGACGCCAATTGCGGCCTCAAGCACGGCATCTACGCGGTCCGGGTCGGCCGCGGCACCGAGCGGCTGGACGGGGTGGCCAGCTTCGGCCGCCGCCCGACCTTCGACAATGGCGCTCCGCTGCTCGAAATCTTCCTGTTCGACTTCAAGGGCGACCTCTACGGGCAGGCGCTCGACTGCGCCTTCATCGGCTTCATCCGCGATGAGCTGAAATTCGATGGTCTAGAGGCCCTGATTCACCAGATGGACGACGATTCCGCCCGCGCCCGCGCCATGCTCGCCGCCGCCCCGGACGCGTTTCCGCGCCTGGGCGTGATCGATTGAGAGGCGAAACCGGGCCCCCGGACCTTTGCGCTTCCTCCGCCCCCCTGCTATGGAGAGCCCATGTTTGCGCGGCGCATCATAGGGATTAGCGGCCCGGCTTCCGCCTGAGCCTGAGGGCTCGGCGCAAGACCGGGATTTCGTCGTTTCACCCGCGATTCCGCATCGCCATCCGTTCCCGCGCCCCTTCCGAGCCAGTCAGCCTCATGTCCGAAAAGCCGCAAAAGTCCCAAAAGTCTGAAGCCAAGGACTATTCGAAGACCCTGTTCCTGCCGCAGACCGAATTCCCGATGCGCGCCGGGCTGCCGCAGCGCGAGCCGGAGATCCTCAAGCGCTGGTACGAGATCGGCCTCTACGAGAAGCTGCGCCAGAGTGCGAAGGGCCGCGCCAAGTTCGTGTTGCATGACGGCCCGCCCTACGCCAACGGCAACATCCATATCGGCACGGCGCTGAACAAGATCCTGAAGGACCTCGTCACCAAGAGCCAGCAGATGCTCGGCTTCGATTCCAACTACGTGCCGGGCTGGGACTGCCACGGCCTGCCGATCGAGTGGAAGGTCGAGGAGGAGCATTATCGCAAGAAGGGCAAGCAGAAGCCCGACTTCCGCGACAGCGCCGCGATGATTGATTTCCGCAAGGAGTGCCGCGCCTATGCCACGCACTGGCTCGGCGTGCAGCGCGAGGAGTTCAAGCGCCTCGGCGTGATCGGCGATTGGGACCATCCCTACGCCACCATGAGCTATCCGGCCGAAGCCCAGATCGCGCGCGAGCTGATGAAGTTTGCCGCAAACGGCACGCTCTATCGCGGCTCCAAGCCGGTGATGTGGAGCGTGGTTGAGAAGACCGCGCTGGCCGAAGCCGAGGTGGAGTACGAGGACCACACGTCCGATACGGTCTGGGTGAAATTCCCGGTGACCTCGCCCGCGCACGGTGCGCTCGCCTCGGCGAGCGTCGTGATCTGGACCACCACGCCCTGGACGCTGCCGGGCAATCGCGCCATCTCGTTCTCGCCGAAGATCGCTTATGGCCTCTACAAGGTGACGGACGCCCCCGCCGACAATTGGGCCAGGAACGGCGACCTCCTCATCCTCGCCGATGCGCTCGCGCAAGACGTCTTCAAGCAGGCGCGCGTGACGGCTTATGAGAAGGTCCGCGACGTCCCCGGCGACACCATGGACGCGATCGAGTGTGCCCATCCGCTCAAGGGTGTCGGCGGTGGCTACGACTTCATCGTGCCGCTGCTGCCTGGCGACCATGTCACCGACGACACCGGCACCGGCTTCGTGCACACGGCGCCCGGCCATGGCCGCGAGGACTTCGATGTCTGGATGGCAGAGGCGCGCGATCTCGACGCGCGCGGCATCAACACCGCCATCCCCTATACCGTCGACGAGAACGGCGCCTACACCGATCATGCGCCGGGCTTTGCCGGCAAGCGCGTCATCACCGACAAGGGCGAGAAGGGCGATGCCAACGAGGCCGTGATCAAGGCGCTCGTCGAGAAAGGCATGCTGCTCGCCCGCGGCCGGCTGAAGCATCAATATCCGCACTCCTGGCGCTCCAAGAAGCCGGTAATCTTCCGCAACACACCGCAATGGTTCATTGCGATGGACAAGGACATCGCGGTGGGCGGCAAGACGAAGAGCGGCGACACGCTGCGCGCCCGCGCGCTGCAGGCGATCTCGGTGACGCAATGGGTGCCGCCGTCCGGCGAGAACCGCATCAACGGCATGATCGAGGCACGCCCCGACTGGGTGATCTCGCGCCAGCGCGCCTGGGGGGTGCCGATCGCCGTGTTCGTGCGCGAGAAGGGCGACGGGTCCGCCGAGATCCTCCAGGACGAGGCCGTCAATGCGCGCATCGGTGAAGCCTTCGAGAAGGAAGGCGCCGACGCCTGGTACGCGACCGGCGCGCGCGAGCGCTTCCTCGGGCCCCGCGCGAACGAGGACTGGCAGAAGGTCGACGACATTCTCGACGTCTGGTTCGATTCCGGCTCCACCCACGCTTTCGTGCTCGAAGATCCCGTGCAGTTTCCCGGGCTCGCCGGCATCAAGCGCAAGGTCGACGGCGGCGCCGACACGGTGATGTATCTGGAAGGCTCGGACCAGCATCGCGGCTGGTTCCACTCCTCGCTGCTGGAAAGCTGCGGCACGCGCGGCCGCGCGCCTTACGACATCGTGCTGACCCACGGCTTCACCCAGGCCGAGGACGGCCGCAAGATGTCGAAGTCGCTCGGCAACACCATCGAGCCGCAGGCCGTCATCAAGGAATCTGGCGCCGACATCTTAAGGCTCTGGGTCGCATCCAGCGACTACACCGACGACCAGCGCATCGGCCCCGAGATCCTGAAGAACACCGTCGAGACCTACCGCAAGCTGCGCAACACCGTGCGCTGGATGCTGGGCACGCTGCATCATTACAAGCCGGCCGACGCAATCGCGCCGGCCGAGATGCCCGAGCTCGAGCGCTTGATGCTGCACGAGCTCTCAGGTCGCGCCGCCGCGATCGGCAAGGCCTACCGGGAGTTCGACTACAAGACCGTGGTCGCGATCCTGTCGGCCTTCCTGAACAGCGAGCTCTCCGCCTTCTACTTCGACATCCGCAAGGATACGCTGTATTGCGATCCGCCCTCGTCACTGACGCGCAAGGCGGCGCTGACGACCATCGACCTGTTGTGCGCTTCGATCCTGAAATGGCTGGCCCCGATCCTCAGCTTCACTGCGGAGGAGGCGTGGCGCATGTACCGGCCCGACGCCGAACCGTCCGTGCACCTGACGCTGTTCCCGACCGATCTCGAAGCCTTGCGCGACGACAAGCTCGCCGCGAAATGGGAGACGATCCGCAACGTGCGTCGCGTCGTCACCGGCGCACTCGAGCTGGAACGCGCCGCCAAGAACATCGGCTCCTCGCTCGAGGCATCGCCGGTAATCTATGTCGCCGATCGCGGCATGCTGGCAACCTTGTTCGACATCGATCTGGCTGAAGTCTGCATCACTTCGAACTACGAGGTGCGGGAGGGCGAGGCGCCGGCCTCGGCGTTCCGCCTCGATGCCGTGCCCGGCGTTGCAGTCGTGGTGGAGAAGGCGGTCGGCACCAAATGCGCCCGCTCCTGGAAGATCTCGCCGATGGTCGGCGAAGACGCCGAATACCCCGACGTCACCCCGCGCGACGCCAAGGCGCTGCGCGAATGGAAGGCGCTGGGGGTGAGCATCTGATCGGTCGGCCATGACCCCGCTCCGCGCCGGCATCCTCGCGGCCATGGTCACGCTCGTGGCCGACCAGGCCTCGAAGCTCTGGCTGTTGAACGTGTTCGACCTCGCCCGTCGCGGCGCGGTGCGGGTGACGCCGTTCTTCGACCTGGTGCTGGCCTGGAATATCGGCATCAGCTTCGGCTGGCTCCAGAACGACAGCCAGGCCGCGCAGTTCGCGCTGATGGCCGTCAAGGCGATCGCGGTGGTTGCGCTGGCGATCTGGATGGCCCGCTCGCACACCATGCTCGCGACCGTCGCGCTCGGCCTGATCATCGGCGGCGCCATTGGCAACGGCATCGACCGCCTGGCCTATGGCGCGGTGGTGGATTTCGCCCTGTTCCACATCGAGATCGCCGGAAATACCTATAATTGGTATGTGTTTAACCTCGCGGACGTGGCCATCGTTGCTGGGGTGGCAGCGCTATTGTATGATTCCTTCCTGGGGGTACCCGCCGCAAAAGCGCCCTGATCCCGGCCGATACGGACCGGCAGCTGGAACCCGGCTTTTGCAAGGGTCAAGCCGCGTGTGGGCGGCAATCTGCTACAATATGAAACAGGTACGGTGATGCGCAGCTCGAAGACCAGCGGTTCGATGGTTCGGGGCTCCCAATCGGGGGGCTGGCGGGCACTGAAATTGGCCGCCGTCGCGCTCGGCATCGGCCTCGTCATGTCGACCGGTGGCGCCCGTGCTGCCGACGATGACGACGACGACGACATGACCTTCGAAGAGAAGCTCATCGACAACCTGATGACCGGCCTTGGCGCCCGGAGCATGGAAAAACCCGGCATCGAATACCGCGAGCGTTCGCCGCTGGTCGTGCCGCCCAAGCTCGACCTGCCGCCGCCTGCCGCAGCCGAGGCTGCGGCTGCGCCGAACTGGCCGAAGGACCCCGACGAGAAGCGCCGCAAGGAGGCCATCGCCCAGCGGAAGAAGTCCGGTAACAAGGCAACGGAGTACTGGAAGAACGCCCAGCCGCTGTCGCCCGCCGAGTTGAACGCCCATAGGACGGCCGCCGCCGACAGGACGAGCAATGACCCGGTCCAGCCGGGCACCAACGTGGCCAATCCGACGATGAGCCCTGCCGAACTCGGATATACCGGAGGGCTGTGGAAACTCTTCAAAGGGAACGGGCCCGAGTCCAAGCAGTTTACGTCGGAACCGCCACGCCAATCGCTGGTGGAGCCGCCGCCGGGATATCAGACGCCGTCGCCGAACTACGCCTACGGCGCCGGCCCGGATAATTCGAAGCGGACCTATTTCGACGTCCGATCCGGCAAGGAGAAGGAACAATAGCGTTCCTGTCCTGTCGCGACATTCTGACCCACGCGAAGCGAGGGTCGGCGGTGCATGTCCGCCCACCTCGTTCAAAATTGCTTATCAGTAACTTGCCTAAGCGTTGAGTTCTCTGCTTCGTGACGCGAAGCCTCAGCCGCACGGTGTAGCCTGCCGTGCCCTCCGAGCCGGAGATCCGGGCTCGGCACCTCACAACCAGGGATCATGATGTCCTCTTACCGATCGGCTGCCTGCCTCCTTGCCGCGCTGCTTTCGACGAGTGTCCTTTCGGCCAGCGCCGCCCTTGCCCAGACCACGGTGACATCGGCTCCGCCCGCCAGCTTCACGCTCGCCAACGGCATGCAGGTCGTGGTGATCCCGGACCGCCGCACCCCCGTTGTCACCGAGATGATCTGGTACAAAGTCGGCTCGGCCGATGAGACGCCCGGCAAGTCCGGCCTCGCGCACTTCCTCGAGCACCTGATGTTCAAGGGCACCGCGAAGCATCCGGCAGGCGAATTCTCCCAGACCGTGCTGCGTGTCGGCGGCAACGAGAACGCTTCGACCTCGGTCGACTACACCAACTACTATCAGCGCGTGCCGAAAGAGCAGCTGCCGACCATGATGGAGTTCGAGGCCGACCGCATGACGGGCCTCGTCCTCAAGGACGAGAACGTGCTGCCCGAGCGCGACGTCGTGCTCGAAGAGTACAACATGCGCGTCGCCAACAATCCGGATGCGCGGTTGAACGAGCAGATCATGGCCGCGCTCTATCTCAACCATCCCTACGGGCGGCCGGTGATCGGCTGGCATCAGGAGATCGAGAAGCTCGATCGCGAGGATGCGCTCGCCTTCTATCGTCGCTTCTACGCGCCGAACAACGCGATCCTGGTGATCGCCGGCGACGTCGACGCCGCCGAAGTCCGCCCGCTGGTCGAGCGCAATTTCGGCTCGATCCCCGCACAGCCCGCGATCCCGGCGCGGCGCGTTCGTCCGCAGGAGCCCGAGCCCGCCGCCCCGCGCACCGTCACGCTGGCCGACCCGCGCGTCGAGCAGCCGAACATGCGGCGCTATTATCTCGTGCCCTCGGCAACCACGGCCGCGGCCGGCGAGAGCGCGGCCCTCGACGTGCTGGCGCAGTTGATCGGCAGCGGCAGCAATTCCTATCTTTACCGCGCCCTCGTGGTCGACAAGCCGCTCGCGGTCTCCGCCAGCGCCAGCTATTCGAGCATCTCGCTCGACCCGACCCAGTTCGCGATCTCGGCTGCACCGAAACCCGGCGTCAGTTTTTCGGAGGTCGAGCAGGCGGTCGACGGGGTCCTCGCCAACGTCGCGCAGAACCCCATCCGCGCCGAGGATCTGGAGCGGGTCAAAACCCAGCTCATTGCCGAAGCGATCTACGCCCAGGACAACCAGGCTGTGCTGGCGCGCTGGTACGGCGGCGCGCTGACCACGGGCCTGTCGATCGAGGACATCAGGAGCTGGCCCGATCGCATCCGCGCCGTCACCGCCGAGCAGGTTCGCGCCGTCGCCCAGAAATGGCTCGAGAAGAAGCGCTCGGTGACGGGCTACCTGATCAAGGACACTGCAACCGCCAAGCGCGAGGAGAAGCGCTCGTGACCTATTCCTTCCTTCGCCACATTGCATTCTCCGTTGCCGCCGGCGCGGTCCTCGCATTCTCTGCGGTCTCGCCGTCGCAGGCCGCCGCAAAGATCCAGCACCTGATCTCGCCGGGCGGCATCGAAGCCTGGTTCGTGCAGGACGCAACCGTGCCGCTGATTGCCATGGAATATTCCTTCGCCGGGGGCTCGGCGGAGGACCCCAAGGACAAGCCGGGCGTTGCCAATCTGGTCGGCTCTCTCCTCGACGAAGGCTCAGGCGATCTCGATTCCAAGACGTTCCATGAACGGCTCGACCGCCGCGCCATCGAGCTGTCCTTCAACGCCACCCGCGACACCCTCCGGGGCAGCCTTCGCATGCTGCGCGACAACAAGGACGAGGCCTTCGACCTGCTCAGGATGGCGCTGACCTCGCCGCATTTCGACACGGCCGACGTCGAACGCATCCGCTCGCAGGTCATCTCGGGCCTGCGCCGCGAGACCACCAATCCGACCTCGCTGGCGAGCCGCAAGTTTCTGGAGCTCGCGTTCGGCGATCACCCCTACAGCCGGCAGAGCAACGGCAACCTCGACAGCGTGCCGACCATCACAATTGCCGACCTGAGGAATTATGTCGGCCGTGTCCTCGCCAGGGATGGCCTCAAGATTGCGGTCGTCGGCGACGTCGATCCGGCTACGCTCGGAAAGCTGCTCGACCACACCTTCGGCAGCCTGCCCGCCAAAGCCAATCTGACGCCAGTCCCCGACGTCGAGGCTGCAAAGCCGCCGCAACGCGCCTTCGTGACCCTCGACGTGCCGCAGACGGTGATCACCTTCGGCGGACCCGGCGTGAAGCGGAGTGATCCGAGCTTCATGGCGGCCTACGTCGTCAACCACATCCTCGGCGGCGGCGGCCTATCGTCCCGGCTCTATCGCGAGGTGCGCGAGAAGCGCGGACTGGCCTATTCGGTGTACGAGTCGCTGCTCTGGATGCAGCACTCGGCGATTTTCATCGGCAATACCGGCACCCGCGCCGACCGCGCCGGCGACACCATCGAGGCCATCGAACAGGAGGTGCGCCGCATCGCCGAGCAGGGCCCGACGCAGAAGGAGCTCGATGAGGCCAAGTCCTATCTCAAGGGCTCGCAGATGCTGGCGCTCGACACCTCGTCCAAGCTGGCACAGGCGCTGCTGCAATATCAGCAAGACAAGCTGCCGATCGACTATATCGAGAAGCGCAACGCCATCGTCGACGCCGTGACGCTGGACGATGCCAAGGCGGCCGCCAAGCGGCTCTGGGGCCAGGGGCTGCTGACCGTCGTCGTCGGCCGGGCCCCGCAGGCCGCCGTGCAACCGGCGGCTGCACCGGCGACGAAGTCGAACTGATCTCTTTTCTCGACGTTTCCGGCCATTTGCGTTTCACGGCAGCGCCATTGCTGACGACGGATGTCCGCGGTATGTCCTGACATCACGAATGGTGCCAGCATGCTGCGGATATCCCGCGATCTCGTCATCGACGAGGACGACATCGAGATCGGCTTTGTCCGCGCCTCCGGCCCGGGCGGGCAGAACGTCAACAAGGTCGCGACCTCCGCGCAGCTGCGCTTCGACACGCGCAAGCTGACCTTGCCCGAGGACGCGGCGCTGCGCCTTGCCCGCATTGCCGGCCAGCGCATGACCAAGGACGGCGTGATCGTGATCCACGCTCAGCGCTTTCGCACTCAGGAGCGCAACCGTCAGGATGCCATCGACCGTCTCGTCGAGATCCTCAAGGAGGCCATGGTCCGGCCGACGCCTCGCCGTGCGACGCGGCCGACCTTCGCCTCCAAGCAGCGCCGGCTCGAGGGCAAGAAACGCCGCAGCGACATCAAGGCCGGCCGCGGCCGGAGCTTCGACGATTGATGCGAAAAACCTCCGGTCGCGCGAGCGACCGGAGATTTGCCGTTCGCGAGCTGGCGTCAGTAGCGCTTGCCGGCCGCAGCACCGCCGGTCGCCGCATCGTCCGTGGTGCCCTTGCGCGTCGCGCTGCCGGTGGTCCCGACGGACCCCTTCGTGCCTTTGCCCGACTTCATGCCGACCTTCTCGCCGGCTGCGCCCTGCTGTGCACCGAGATCCTCATCCTCGCTGCCTGACGCGCCTCCTTGCATGGGCTTGCTTTGTACGGTGCCGCCAGGCCTCGTCCCAGACGAGGTGCCTTGGGCGAGAACGGGCGTTGCAACGAGGGCCGCGAGAGCGCAAGCGATCGCAGAGGTCTTCACCAACTTCATCCATTTCTCCTGGAATGTCGCGATGAACCGTCGGTTGCCTTCTGCACCGTTCGCCTGCACCGGACCGGTTCATCGCAAAGAGAGTTCGAACGGCGCGGTGTGATGCAAGCCGCGTCGTGTGGTGATCGTTTAGGGTTTTCGCGGCGCTTTCGCGGAATTGTGCTCCTCATATGCGGCGGCGCGGAACATCCCAAGCATTCCCGACGGACGAGGCGCGCCGAAAATGTCCCCCATTTCGGGTGTGGGAAGCTCGACCTGACCCATGCATTTGTCGCTGCGTGGCACTAGACTTGAGAATATTCGCCGAGTGAGCCTCATGCCCGTCCGCCAGCTGCCAGAACAGGTCGTCAACCGCATCGCCGCCGGCGAGGTGGTCGAACGCCCGGCGAGCGTGGTCAAGGAGCTGGTCGAGAACGCGATCGATGCCGGCGCGAGCCGCATCGACGTCTTCACCGACGGCGGCGGGCGGCGGCGAATCGGCATCACCGACGACGGCAGCGGCATGACCGCAGAAGACCTTGCGCTCGCCGTCGAGCGCCATGCCACCTCCAAGCTCGACGACGAGGACCTGCTGCAGATCCGCACCCTCGGGTTTCGCGGCGAGGCCCTGCCCTCAATCGGCTCGGTGGCGCGCCTCTCCATCACCACGCGGCACGCCAGCGAGCCGCACGCCTGGGCGTTGTCGGTCGAGGGCGGCGAGAAGTCCGGGATCATGCCGGCGGCGCTGGCGCATGGCACGCGCGTCGAGGTTGGCGACCTCTTCTACGCGACGCCGGCGCGGCTCAAGTTTCTGAAGACCGACCGCACCGAGGCGGAGGCCATCCGCGAAGTGGTACGGCGCCTCGCGATGGCGCGGCCCGACATCGCCTTCACGCTCGCCGGCGAGGAGCGCGCACCGGTGACCTGGACCGCGGCGCTGCCCGGCGCGGCCGGACGGCTGACTCGGCTTGGCGACATCCTCGGCGCCGAGTTCCGCAGCCACGCCATCGAGGTCCATGCCGAGCGCGAGGGCGTCGTGGTCGCCGGCTATGCTGCGGCTCCCGCGCTGACCAAGGCCAACGCACTCGGCCAATATCTCTTCGTCAACGGCCGGCCGGTGCGCGACAAGCTCATTCTCGGCGCCGTGCGCGCGGCCTATTCCGACTATCTGCCGCGCGACCGCCATCCGGTGCTCGCGCTGTTCGTCACGCTCGATCCGCGCGAGGTCGATGCCAATGTGCATCCGGCCAAGACCGAGGTGCGCTTCCGCAATGCCGGCCTCGTCCGCGCGCTGATCGTGCATGGCTTGAAGGAAGCACTCGCACGCGAGGGCCGCCGCACCGCCGCCAATAGCGGCGAGAGCGCGCTGTCCTCGTTCCGGCCCGCCTTCATGCCGCCCCGCCCGGCAGGCTGGGACTGGCGCGCCTCGCCAGCCGCCCCGGTGGCGCCGATGCCGTCGTTCGAGGGCGCCGCCGCGCCCGCCTTCGCCGAGCGTGCGCAGGCTGCCTTCGACGTCGGCGCGCCCAGTGCTGACGTGCGGATCGAGAGCCAACCCGCCGGCGATCTCGTCGATCGCCCGCTCGGCGCGGCGCGCACGCAGATCCACGAGACCTACATCGTCTCGCAGACCCGCGACGGCCTGATCATCGTCGATCAGCACGCCGCCCATGAGCGCATCGTCTACGAGCGGCTGAAGGCCTCGCTCGCCGCCAACGGCGTGCAGCGGCAGATCCTGCTGATCCCTGAGATCGTGGAGATGGATGAGGCCACTGTGGAGCGCCTGCTGGAGCGCAGCGAGGAGCTGGCATCGTTCGGCCTTGCCATTGAATCCTTCGGCCCCGGCGCGGTCGCGGTGCGCGAGACGCCGTCGCTGCTCGGCAAGACCAATGCCGGAGGCCTGTTGCGCGATCTTTCCGAGCACATGGCCGAATGGGACGAGGCGCTGCCGCTCGAACGCCGCCTGATGCACGTCGCGGCGACCATGGCCTGCCACGGCTCGGTGCGCGCCGGCCGCCGCTTGCGGCCGGAGGAGATGAACGCCCTGCTCCGCGAGATGGAGGAGACGCCGAACTCCGGCCAGTGCAATCACGGCCGGCCGACCTATGTCGAGCTGAAGCTCAGCGACGTGGAGAAGCTGTTCGGGCGGCGGTGACGGTGCCGTAGGGTGGATTAGCCGAAGGAATCCACCTCTTCAGCTTCCGCCGTGAGAGACAGTGGCGGATTACGCTTTGCTAATCCGCCCTACGCAAGAACACAAACTCCGTGTCGTCATAGGCCCGCCGCTCCAGCTCCTCAAAACCTTGTGGCGTCACGAACTGCGCGGCCTTCGCCTCTTCCACCACCAGCAGCGCGCCCGGGGTGAGCCAGCCGCCGTCGCGCAGGCTCGCGACCGCCTTCTCGGCGAAGCCCTTGCCGTAGGGCGGGTCGAGAAACACCAGCGAGAACGGCTCGACGGGATGCGCGGGGCCGAGATCGGTCGCATCGCGGCGATACACCTTGGTGACGCCGCCGAGGCCGAGCGCCTCGACATTGTTGCGCAACAGCGCACGCGCCTCCGCGCCGTTGTCCACGAACAGCGTGAACTTCGCCCCGCGCGAGGCCGCCTCGATGCCGAGCGCGCCGGTGCCGGCGAAGAGATCGAGCACGCGCGCGTCCTGGATCGGATCGTCATAGGCGTGCACGAGGATGTTGAACACGGACTCGCGCAACCGGTCCGCCGTCGGGCGGATGTCACGCGAAGACGGTGAGGCGAGATTGCGCCCCTTCAAACGACCGCCGACGACGCGCAACTTCAATCCTCCCGCGGCGTCAGGTCGCGTTTGCCGTGATAACCGCGCTTGGGACGGCGCGGCGGGCCGTAGCCGCTCGCCTCCATCTCGTTGCGCTCGCGCGCCTCCTCGCTGCCGGTGCGCTGCACCAGCACACGGCGGCCCTTGCGATCGTTGATCACCGCGCGCTTGCTGGCGGGCTTCTTCTCGCTCGGCGCCTCGCCGGAGCGCGAAGATGACTTCGAGGGCGTGTCGAACTGCGCGCCCGACTTCTCGATCACCTTGTCGCCGAGCTGCTCGCGCAGCACGCGCGCGCGGATCTCCTCGACCTGACCTTCCGGAATCTCGCCGAGCTGGAACGGGCCGTAGGAGACGCGGATCAGCCGGTTCACCTCGAGGCCGAGATGGGCGCAGACATTGCGCACCTCGCGGTTCTTGCCCTCGCGGATCGCGAACACCAGCCAGACATTGGCGCCCTGGTCGCGTTCCAGCGTGGCCTCGATCGGACCATACTTGACGCCCTCGATCTCGATGCCGTTCTTGAGCTGGTCGAGCTGCGCCTGGGTGACGTCGCCATGGGCGCGGACGCGGTAGCGGCGCAGCCAGCCGGTGTCGGGCAGCTCGAGCGTGCGCGCGAGGCCGCCGTCGTTCGTGAGCAGCAAGAGCCCTTCGGTGTTGAAGTCGAGCCGGCCGACGCTGATCAGCCGCGGCAGGCCTTCGGGCAGATTGTCGAACACGGTCGGACGGCCCTCGGGGTCGTCATGCGTCGTCATCAGCCCGCGCGGCTTGTGGTAGAGGAAAAGCCGCGTGCGTTCACGCTCCGGCAACGGCTTGCCGTCGACCATGACGACGTCGTTCTTGGTGACGTCGAGCGCCGGCGAGTTGATGACCCGGCCGTTGACGGTGACGCGGCCCTGCGTGACCATCTCCTCGGCGTCGCGGCGCGAGGCGAGACCGGCGCGGGCCAGCACCTTGGCGATGCGCTCGCCGGCCTTCTTCGGCTTCGGCGCCTCGTCGCGGCGCGGCCGGCCCTCGAAATCACGATCGCGCTCGCGATAGGCGCCGCGGCCGCCGAAGGCGGGACGCTTCTCGAAAATCCTGCTGTCGTCCTCGTTGTCGCGGCGCGGACGATCGCGGAAGCGGCCTTCGTTGCGCGGATGCTCCTGCCAGTCCATGCGGCCTTCGGGGCGCTGGCGCGGCCGATCGAATTTCGGACGGTCACCGCGTTCGCTGTCGCGGTCACGGGGCCGATCGAATTTCGGCCGCTCGCGAAACGGGCGGTCACCGGATGCGCGGTCGTCGCGCGAACGAGAGAAACGCGGACGGTCCTCGCCACGGCCACCCTCCCGCCGATCGTCGCGCTGACGCCAGGGCTTCTCGTCGCCGCGATCGCGGCCGCCGAAATCCTTGTCGAAGCTCTTGCGTGGGCGATCACCGCGCGGTGCGCGATCACCGCGATCGAAATTCGGGCGGTCGCCGCGCGGCTTGAAGCTACGTTCGCCACGATCCTCGCGCGGCCCGCGATCCCCACGGTCGCGTCCGCGATCCCCACGGTCGCGTTGGCGATCCGGCCCGCCCCGCGAAAATTTCCGTTCGCCGTCGAACTTGCGCTCTGGACGGTCGCCGCGCGGCGCGTAGGGCTTCTTGTCGCCGAACTTCCTGTCGCTGGAGCGGCCGGCCGAGCGTGCATCGTCGCGATCCCTGCGCGGCGGACGATCGTCACGGCCAATTGACGGGCGATCGCCGCGCGGCTTGAAGCTGCGCTCACCGCGCCCCTCGCTGCCGCGGTCGTCGCGCTTGAAGCGGGGACGGTCACTGAAATCGCGGCGCGGTGCGTCGCCCTCCTCGCGGCGGCGGAATGGACGGCTGTCGCGGTCGCCACGCGGCGGGCGGCTGTCGCGCTCGCGCTTACCCCCACCCTTGCCCTCGAAGCCGCGCTTGGCGAACTTCTTCTCAGGCCCGCGCGGCTTGCCGCTACGGCCTTTGGCCGGGCCTCGCCGGCCGCGGGAATCGTTGTCTTTGTCGCTGTCGCGAGGCATGACTAATCTCACTTAAGGGGTGGCGCGAGCATTGTGCGCGCTCGCTGCGAGCCGCATGCTCAGGCAAAATCGGTATCCACTCTTGCTGAAGGCGGAGCTAGTAGCAGGTTTCTGGCGATGATACGAGGCATGAAAGCCCCTTCTTTCATGGATTTGGCGCTTCTGGCGGCTGAAACTGCCGGAAAATCGGGCGAAGTTCCGATCGGGTGCGTGGTGGTCCGCGCTTCCGAGGTCATCGCCACCGGCGCCAACCGGACGCTGACCGACCATGATCCGACCGCCCATGCCGAGATCATCGCGCTGCGCGCGGCCGCCGCGAAGATCGGCAGCGAGCGGCTGGTCGACTGCGACCTCTACGTGACGCTGGAGCCCTGCACCATGTGTGCGGGCGCGATCTCGTTTGCAAGGGTGAGGCGGCTCTATTACGGCGCGGCCGACCCCAAGGGCGGCGCGGTGGAGTCAGGCGTGCGGTTCTTTGCCTCGCCGACCTGCCACCACGCGCCGGACGTCTATTCCGGCGTCGGCGAGAGCGAGGCGGCGCGGCTGCTGAAGGAGTTCTTTCGGGAGCGGCGGTAGGTTGGAGTCGCGTAGCCCGGATGGAGCGAAGCGCAATCCGGGGCAGTGCCGCGGCGAGGAGAGAATCCCGGATTTCGCTGCGCTCCATCCGGGCTACAAGATCGTCAGGCCAAGAAGAACTCGCGCAGCGCCCTCGCTGTCACATCGGGATTCTCCTCCGTGAGGAAGTGCCCCGAATCCACCGGCATGCCGTCGACGTTGGTGGCCCATTGTGTCCACGTCTCCAGCGGCGTCGCGGCGGCCTGGGCGATGCCGGCATTGCCCCACAGCGCCAGCATCGGAATCGTGATCTTCTTGCCGGCCTCGAAATCGGCCTTGTCGAGGTCGTAGTCGAAATAGGCGCTGGCGCGGTAATCCTCGCACATCGCGTGGATGCGGGCGGGATCGCGGAACGGGGCGAGGTAGTGCTCGAGCGCGCGCGGATCGATGGCGTCCAGCGTCTTCGACCTGGTCTGGCTCGCCATCTTGAAGCGCAGGAAGAACTCGCCTTGGCCTGCGATCAGCGTCTCCGGCAGCGGATAGGGCTGCGCCAGGAAGGTCCAGTGATAGATCTTCAAGGCATAGGCGCGGTTCATCCGCTCCCAGTAATTATAGGTCGGCAGGATATCGAGCACGGCGAGCTTCGACAGCCGGCCGGGATGATCGAGCGCCAGCCGATACGACACGCGGCCGCCGCGGTCGTGGCCGGCGAGCGCGAAATGCACGTGGCCGAGGCGCTCCATCACCTCGACCATGGCTTTCGCCATGGCGCGCTTAGAGTAGGGGATGTGCAGCGCATCGCTCGCGGGCATGTCGGACCAGCCGTAGCCCGGCAGGTCGGCGATGATCAGCGTGAAGTGCTCGGCAAGCTCAGGCGCCACCTGGTGCCACATCACGTGGGTCTCGGAGAAGCCGTGCAGGAGCAGCAGCGGCGGGCCCTTGCCGCCGACGCGGGCGAAGATGCGGCCGAACGAGGTATCGATCCATTCGGCGGCGAAGCCCGGATAGAGGTCGGCGAGATCGGACATCTTGTTGCATCCTTGTTGGTCGGTCGCGGGGCCGCTCGACAAAAAAGTGTCGAAAACAACCCCATGCACAGTACCGGTATTATCGTCGGGGCAACTAACCCCAACTGCTGATTGCACATTCTGGATTGTAGATGTGGCGGCGCGGTGACGCGAACGTCGCGATTCCGGACCGGCGCTTTTGGGGGCGCCGTCCGCAATGACGCGCTAATTTTTGGCCTTTTCCGCCTCCACCGCCTGCCAGCCGATGTCGCGGCGGCAGAAACCGTCCGGCCAGTCGACGCGGTCGACGGCTTGATAGGCGCGCGCCTGCGCTTCCGTCACAGTCGCCCCCAGCGCGCAGACGTTGAGCACGCGGCCGCCATTGGCGAGGATCGCGCCGTCCTTCTCAACCGTGCCGGCGTGGAAGATCTCGACGGTGTCGACCTTGGCGGCCTCCTCCAGCCCCTGGATGCGCGTGCCCTTCTGGTAGTCGCCGGGATAGCCCTTCGCCGCCATCACCACGGTGAGCGCGGATTCCTTGTGCCAGCGCAGGTCGAAGTGCTTCAGCTCCCCGTCGCAGGCGGCGAGCAGCGCCGGCACGATGTCGCTCATCATGCGCAGCATCAAGACCTGGCACTCGGGATCGCCGAAGCGGACGTTGAACTCGAACAGTTTTGGCCCCTGCGTCGTCAGCATGATGCCGGCATAGAGCACGCCGCGGAACGGCGTGCCGCGCTGCTTCATGCCTGCGACCGTCGGCAGGATGATCTTGGCCATGATCGCGTCGTGGACGGCGGGCGTGACCAGCGGCGTCGGCGAATAGGCGCCCATGCCGCCGGTGTTCGGGCCGACGTCGTGGTCGAACACGCGCTTGTGGTCCTGGGCGGAGGCCAGCGGGATCGCCGTCTCGCCGTCGCACAGCGCAAAGAAGCTGATCTCGCGGCCCGGCAGAAACTCCTCGATCACGACCTCCGCGCCGGCCTCGCCGAAGGCGCCCTCGAACATCATGGCGATGGCGTCCTCGGCCTCGCGCACGGTTTTCGCAACGACGACGCCCTTGCCGGCGGCAAGGCCATCGGCCTTGACCACGATCGGCGCGCCCTGGCTCTGCACATAGGCGCGCGCGTCATCGGCATTGGTGAATCGCTTGTAGGCGCCGGTCGGAATGCCGAACTCGGTGCACAGCGCCTTGGTGAACCCCTTGGAGCTTTCGAGCTGGGCCGCGACCTTGCTCGGCCCGAACGCCTTGATGCCGGCGGCGCTGAGATCATCGACGATGCCGGCCGCGAGCGGCGTCTCCGGCCCGACCACCACGAGCTCCACCGCGTTCTTTTTGCAGAAGTCGATCACGGCGGCATGGTCGGCGACATCGAGCGCCACGCATTCCGCCTCCCTGGCGATGCCGGCATTGCCGGGCGCGCACCAGAATTTGGTCACCAGGGGAGAGGCTGCGATCTTCCACGCCAGGGCATGTTCGCGGCCGCCGGAACCAAGCAGGAGAATGTGCATCGAGGGCTCAGGATGAGGTTTTGCTGGAGGCGGAGGTCGCACGAATCGGGGTGGGGCTCAAGGGGGGAGCGAAAATGTGCGCGCAGCGTTATCGCAGGCCCTCAGCTATTTCGTCGGTATCCCCCAGGTCTCGTTTTCGGTCACGACAGCCGCACTGAAGGGAAGAGCATCTGGACGCCAACCGTTCTCTTTGCGCCTCAGAAGAAGGGTGACGATAAGGAGGATCGAGGCGAATACGAAGCGCAATACAAAGAGACATCGAACGGACGCAAAATCGATAGCTTTTTCAACGCTGAAGCGGAATATTGGCAGTACCCATTCAACTACAACCTCGGCTTCACCAAGGCGCGGCCAACGGCGCTCCTACCTGCAACAGCGGCTTCCGAAGCGTCTGAGCGCACTCGCGCTCTCTAAGACGTGCAATACCGGCCGTCTGAGGCGCTTTCCACAGCAGTCATTTTGGACGAGGTTGTAGCGAGCGAATAAGCTATCAAGTAACGATTAAGGAACGAGCGTGCTATCGGCTCGTCGCAGATGGAAAGCCCGAAACGGAAAGCGCGGCCTATGGCTCGGTCTGATCTCTTAATATCGCTTGTTCGAGCAGCCACAAGCGGTGATCGGACAATGCTGCGCACCACAGTGGAGACTCTAGCTGCCGAAGAGCGTGCGCAGCAGCACGATGCTTTGGCGGACCGGCTCACTAGAGCCCTAAATTCGCAGGTCTTGCACTCAAGTTACGGAAGCCAAAAAGCCCAGCCGGGACGAGAGCTGATCAGCGAAGTGAAGCCACGAAAGAAGCTTTCTGATTTGGTGCTGTCACCCGAGGTCGAGCAACAGTGCGCGGAGCTTATTGAAGAGCAGTTTCGCGCCGATCTGTTGAGAAGTCATGGTCTAGAACCCCGCCACCGCGTTCTCCTCTCTGGACCGCCGGGGAACGGAAAGACAGCTCTTGCCGAAGCTCTCGCCGAGGCTCTCGCACTGCCTTTCTACTCTGTTCGCTACGACGCCCTAATTGCGAGCTATTTGGGAGAAACTGCCCAGCGGCTGGCGCGCCTCTTCGATTACATACGGACCATCCCCTGTGTGGTGTTGTTTGACGAGTTTGATGCGATAGGAAAGGAGCGCGGTGACGAGCATGAGACAGGCGAGATAAAGAGAGTAGTGTCAAACTTTCTATTGCAGGTTGACGCTCTTCCAAGCTACGTAGTTATCGTAGCGGCTACCAACCATCCTGAACTCCTTGATAGGGCAGCTTGGAGACGATTTCAGCTGCGGCTTACAATGCCTGCCCCGACGTCAGAAGAACTGGCCAAGTACTTCGAGAAGACCTTCCATGCGGCGGACATGGAGGTGGATGTAAAGAAGCTAGTGCGGAATATTGGCCTTGTAAGCTACGCGGAAGCAACGGATTTTGTTTTAGATGTACAACGCAAAAATATTCTCGGCCTCGGGCAGCTCACTCCAAAGAGCCTGATCGAAGAGAAAGTAAGACTTTGGTCAAAGCGCGTAGGGGGTGCGCCGGATGCCAAGAGACCAAGACAAACCATTGCTAAAGTTCGATCCGCCGGAAAACGTCCAAAGAACACGCGGCGCAGCACCTAGAATTCCTCAGCCAGTCCCTTATCAGAAAGGGCGGCAAACTCAGCGTATCGGGCCGATGTTTGAGCGATTGCAGCAAGCGCTGCAGCGCGGCGAAGATATTTTGACCCTTCGAAATGAGCCCGATGCGCTAGCGCCCGAAACACTCGTGGTTTTCGAAACGAGAGGCGCGCCCTCTGCCTTTGCTAAAGCGTGTGAGGAAATCGGGCTGAGGATATTGGCCGATGATGACCTCGAATTTGTCGATGACAACGACGAAGCTGCGAAAGGCCATTACTACCTGACCATGCCCGATCAACGGGCGATAAATGAACTGCTGCGACTCTGGACGTTGTGGACAAGCGGTGGAAGTCTCGGACAGAACGCTAAATGGGAAAGCGTCTTCTCGTGCCTTTACAGTTTGAGGCGGTGGGGGCCGAGAGACCGTGTCACGGATGAAGATGCTGCCACAATCGCTGAGGACGCTCAACTATCGCCGCAAGCCAGCGTACGGCTTGAAATTGAACTAGCCTTCGATCCGGACGAAACGAAAGCTACTGCAAATCGAGCACTCGCCATTCGTGAAATAGAAAATTCTGGCGGAAGCGTGCGGAATAGCAGTCGATTTGCAGAAATAGCTTACGATGCCCTTCTGGTGGATGTCGAGGCTGCGGCAGCTGCTGACATCGCCGCAAGGACTGACGGCAGTTTGGCCCGCCTCGTTGAGATTTTTGCAATTAGGCCGCAAAGTTCGCTCAAGATTTCGACGGCAGTTGAGACGGAGACGTCTGAGCTCCCTGTCGAGGGACAAGAACAGAGCTCTCCTATCGCTGCAATCCTGGATGCCGTACCTCAGCAGAACCACGCACTTCTAGCGGGGCGACTGTTAGTGGAAGATTTCTTAAACCTTGAACCGCTGGCAGTCGGCCCAAGGGTACATGGCACCGCGATGGCATCATTGGTGTTGCATGGCGACTTGGCCAAACGAGAACCTCCGCTCGGGCGTCGCGTCGCTTTCATCCCGATCATGTATTCTGCGGTCAACGATCCAAACTTTGTTGACGAGGCGCCTCCCACGGACGCGCTTATTGTCGACTTGCTTGTGCGCACCATTGGGCGCCTCAAGGTGGGTGATGCGAACTCTCCGCCGATTGGTCCTGATGTTTTCATCGTGAACCTTTCGATTGGTGACACAAAGCGGCCTTTTGGGAATAGGGTCTCAGCCTTTGCCCGGGCTTTAGACTGGCTTGCTGCTCTGCATGGCATCCTCTTTCTGGTGAGCGCCGGCAACCATGGCAGCTTGCATATCGCTAACATCGACGTCGCCAGCTACGCCATTAGCAATGGTGAACAACGAACTAGGGCCACGCTGTTCGGGTTGAGCGGGACGATGCATAGTCGTCGGTTGCTGCCACCTTCAGAAGCGATGAACTGTTTGACCATTGGTGCGCTTCATGATGACGAAATCGCCGCTGCGCCAGACGTGGGCCATTCTCGCGACCCGCTCCCCTTCGGGGTTTTTGCGAACCCTGTATCACGGATGGGGCTCGGGTATCGTAGCTCCGTTAAGCCGGACCTGTTGTTCCCCGGAGGGCGCCTTCGAGCCATCCTGCGACAGCAACGTCCAAACGTTGCAGACCTCGATCTGCAAGAGCCCAACAGGCTTGGTGGCCTTCTCGCTGCGGGACCGGGGCCTAGCGTGGGTGCAAGATATCCAATTCAACACTCCGGCTCCACGAGTGGGGCGACCGCTCTAGCAACCCGGGCGTGCCATCTCATACACGAGAGTCTTGAGGCAGCGTACGAGGCGAATTTCGTCGGTTTACCCAGTGCAGCCCGTGCCGTGGTGATTAAAGCTCTACTGGTTCACCGAGCCACTGTTCCCGATGAAAGTCGTTCACTGATCCACGACGTGTTTGGGCCGCAAGGAAAACACAGGGGAAGGGAACGAACTGCCAATGTCCTTCGCCATTTCGGATTTGGCATTCCGGACGTCGAAGAGGTTCTTGGATGTATCGGGTCTCGGGCAACTCTTTGGGCGGAGGGTCAGGTTGGGGAAAACGACGGTCAGTTGTTCAGCCTTCCCCTGCCAGCGTGCCTCTCGGGCGTTCGGGGAGTACGCAGGCTCAGTGTGACACTGGCTTGGTTTACGCCGGTACAGCCAGGACGACGGGCCTATAAGGGGGTAAGGCTGAAAGTGGAGGAGCCTGAGTTCAAGAGCATCTGCACTCGAGCCGCACAAGGCCAGTCGGAGCGTAAGCCGCGCGGAACCATCTATCATCGGACTTGGGAAGGGACGGCTGCCCGTAACTTTGTAGATGGTGAGAGGCTGGAACTGCGCGTTGCTCGTGATCCCGACCAAGGCGACGAGCTTCCAGACCTCGTAAGGTTTGGATTGGCCGTGACCTTGGAAGTCGAAGACGACGCCTTGCCGATTTACGATGAGGTGCGGGCAATGCTGAAAGTCCAACCCCGCGTTGCGGTGCGTGTCGGAGCTTAACTGGCTGCAGCTAGCTAAAGGCTTCTCTTCAATACAAAACGCTAGTACAAAGCACCTACTCTTAGCGCAAATCGTTTAGTTTTGTCGGTAGCTAAGCAGGTCCGGAACGGCACCTACCCCACTGTACCAGCTTGCCGATGGCCTACCCCTCCCTCCCAGCAATGATCTCCCGCAACGTGGCCACATGCCGTGCAAACGCCCCTCGCCCCGCCGCCGTGGCGGTCACCGTGGTCTGCGGCTTCTTGCCAACGAAAGCCTTGTCCACCTGGACATAGCCCGCCTTCGCCAGGGTCTCGATATGCGCCCCGAGATTGCCGTCGGTGGCGCCGGTGAGCTTCTTCAGGCGGACGAATTCCAGCCCCATCTCCGCAGGCAGCGCGTTCAGCGCGGCCATGATCTTCAGGCGCAGCGGCTGGTGGATGATGTCGTCGAGCTCGGCCATTGCTAGCTCCGCCGCATCCAGAGCCCGCCGAGGGTCAGCCCGCCGCCGTTGACGGCTGCCATCCACAACAGCAGCGATGGGCCGGGGATGTAAAAATAGCCGACCAGCGTCAGCGCAACGATGGTGGCGCCGATCACGAGGAAGGCAGTGCCGAACCACACCCCGGCCATCATGTAGAACAGCATGATGTAGATCGGCCAGAACGCCGTCTGCTGGCGCGGCGTGAACTGACCGAAATAGCAGACGAAGATGCCAAAGGCGGCGATCAGCAGAAATGTCAGAAAATAGCGCCCGTCGAACACGCGAACGCGGCTCTTCGCGCGGTGGTAGGCGCCGAGCGCGATCAGGCCTACGGCCGACACCCCGTACACCGCGAACCAGAAATAGAGCCCGTAGCGCGGCCAGAGCCAGCCCGAGATGTTGCCGACGAACGCCAGCACGCCCCACATCAGCAGGGCAAGACTGGAGACCTCGTAGATCCGCGACTGCCGCACACGGCGGACGGTGTCCTCGATATCGGTCAGCGCTTCGGACGCCTGCTTGCTGTCGATCACGATGGCGCTCCGCTCCGCTCGACCAACCCGGTGGACATCGCTGGTGCATCCACTGGAGGCTGATGCTTCCGGATCAGAATATAGGCGACCATCATCGTCACAAGCGACGCGGCGAGTGCAATCAATGCGACCTGCTCCCGCGTCGTCACGGGCAGCAATCGTGACGCGATGTTCGTGATCGCCGCCGACACGGGAGCGACATAGGACCAGGCGATGAAATTATAGTGAGCCCTTCGCCAGTTCGCCGGTCGCGGCGTTCGCAGCAGCGGCACGATGGCGAGGACGATCAGGGTGAAGTTCACGATTGCGGCGACATGGAACGCGTTGAAATGACCAGTGAACCGGTAGACCAGCAAGGTTGCGGCGTCGGAGGCCAGCATCGCGTAGACATAGAAGTATCCGCGCGCGCGATGGCCTGCACCGCGCTTCGGCCGCAGAAACTGAATTAGCCCGGCAACGAGACACATCAGCGCCAGCACCACGTGGATCGCACCGGCGGGGGTCAAATGCGCCATCATGATCAGCTCCCCAGTGCGCTGCGCGTGGCGACGTCGTCGGCAATCACCGAGACCGCCTTCGGATTCGTCACCATGCCCATGTGGTTGACGCCGTCGATGATCTTGACGTCGATCGACGGCTTCACCGCCTGCACGGTGTCCGCATATTTGTCCGAGATCATCATCTCGTCCTCAGCGCCGCCGAAGATCGTCATCGGGTGGGTCACGCCGGGCAGATCAAGGCGATAGCCGCGCGTCGCAAAGTTGCGCATCAGGCGGTCGGAATAGGTCGCCGTCAAAATTCGCTCGGAATTCGGCGGCACGGCGAAGGCCAGGACCGGAAGCTGCGCGCAGCAATCGATGCCGAGCTTGCGCAGGGCCGCAAGGCCTAGCAGGCGCGGAATGTCGGGATTGGCCCAGCCGCCGGAATTCAGCTTGTTGGTCGGCGCGTCATAGCCGAGATAGGGCGCGACCAGCACGGTGCGCACGAACATGTCCTGCACGATCGGCGTCGCGGCAACGCGCAGCGAGAAGCCGGCGCCGGCGGAATGGCCGACCAGGGTCAGCTTCAGGTCCGGGGCACTTTTGCGGACATGCGCGACGAAATCGATGAGGTCGTCCTCGAGCTGGCCGACATAGCCGATATCACCGCGTGTGCCGGAGCCGCCATGGCCACGGATGTCGAAGGCCCAGGTCTCGACGCCGCGCGCGGCGATCGCATGCGTCAGCGCGTGATTGACCGTGGCCGAGGAAGCGGAGGAGCCATGGATGAAGATCGCGCCGCGATCGGTCGCGGTCCCCTTCGGCGCGTAGTGCCGGAAACCGAGCCAGGTGCCGTCGCGGGCCTGGAAGCGCTCGAGCGGCGGAAGCGTGGACCAGTCGATGCCCTTGGCGGACTCCGAGACCGAGCGCAGCTCGGTCGGCCGCTGCAGCGGCGTCGCGATCAGGGCGGTCAGAAGCAGCGCCACGGCGCCGACCGCGCAGAGACCCCATTTCAGCAAGCTCAGCGCACCCCGCAGCAATTGCATCGCCATGATCGCCCCTACGCCAGATTTCAGAGAACTCTATAATACAGAGTACTCTTCCGATCAATCCCGGGATTGGCGCTTGCCTGCGAAAATCCTTAACGTCGGGCCTGACCCCGAAATGCCGAATCGTTTGCTATGCCGCCTGCGGAACAACTGCTCAACGCGCCTGAATTCACCGTCTCCGAACTGTCCCTGTCCCTGAAGCGGACGGTCGAGGACGCCTTCGGGCATGTCCGCGTCCGCGGCGAGATCTCCGGCTTCCGCGGCGCCCATTCCTCCGGCCATTGCTATTTCGCGCTCAAGGACGAGAGCGCCAAGATCGAGGCGGTGATCTGGAAGGGCGTGCACAGCCGCATGCGCTTCAAGCCCCAGGAGGGGCTCGAGGTGATCGCGACCGGCAAGCTGACGACCTATCCGGGCTCCTCGAAATACCAGATCGTGATCGAGGCGCTGGAGCCGGCCGGCATCGGCGCGCTGATGGCGCTGATGGAGGAGCGCAAGAAGAAGCTCGCCGCCGAGGGCCTGTTCGACGAGGCGCGCAAGCAGCTCCTGCCCTGGCTGCCGGAGGTGATCGGCGTCGTGACCTCGCCGACCGGCGCCGTCATCCGCGACATCCTGCATCGGCTGGAGGACCGCTTCCCCCGCCGCGTGCTGGTGTGGCCGGTCAAGGTGCAGGGCGACGGCTCGGCCGAGCAGGTCGCCGCCGCGATCCGCGGCTTCAACGCGCTGCCCGAAGGCGGCAGGATTCCCCGCCCCGACGTGCTCATCGTCGCGCGCGGCGGCGGCTCGCTGGAGGATCTCTGGTCGTTCAACGAGGAGATCGTGGTGCGGGCAGCCGCCGAGAGCATGATCCCGCTGATCTCGGCGGTGGGGCACGAGACCGACATCACGCTGATCGATTTCGTCGCCGACAAGCGCGCGCCGACGCCGACGGCGGCGGCCGAGATGGCGGTGCCGGTGCGCAGCGACCTGTTCGTCGAGGTGGGCGATCTCGGCCGCCGCACCCGCGCCTATTGGCAACGCGCCCAGGAGAGCCGCCGCAGCGAGCTGCGTGCCGCGGCGCGCGCGCTGCCGGCGGCTGGCGATCTCTTGGCGATCCCGCGGCAGCGGCTGGATTCGGCGGGCGCATCCCTGCCCCGCTGCCTCAAGGCCAACACGCATGCGCATTTCCGCAGGTTCACCGCCGCAAGCTCGAAACTGACGCTGCGGGTGCTGCACGGCCAGATCTCGCAGGCCGATCATCGCCTCACCGTGTGCGGCGAGCGGCTTGGTCTCTCCACGCGCTCGCTGCTGCGGCGGCGGCGCGACCGCTTTGCGGGGCTGGAGGTTCGCTTACGCGCCTCGAAACTTGCGAATGCGCAGGCGCAGCGCAATGCGATTGCCCGCCAGCGCGAGCGCACGCATCGTCTGACTGAGCGGGCGCAGCGCGCGCTTGTCACGCTGCTGCACCGATTGGAGGCGCGGGTCGAGAACAGCGGCAAGCTGCTCTCCGCGCTGTCCTATCGCAGCGTGCTCGCGCGCGGCTTTGCGCTGGTGCGCGACGAGGCCGGCCATCCCGTGCATGCGGCGGATGCGATCGGCCCCGGCGCGCGGGTCGAGATCGAGTTCGCGGATGGCCGCGTCGGCGCGACGGCGGATGCGGATCGGCCGGCGCCCGCGGCCAAGCGCGCGCCGGCGCAGCCGAAGCCGGCCGCGGAGACGAAGCCGGCGCCGAAGCGCCTGGCCAAGCCGGTGGATCAGGGCAGCTTGTTCTGAGGGGCGAGGACGGGCTCTATCCGCGTCATTGCGAGGAGCCCTTGCGACGAAGCAATCCAGACTGCTTCCGCGGAGGGATTCTGGATTGCTTCGCTGCGCTCGCAATGACGATGTGGCGACAGCGCGTCGCCCATTCAAATCTACTTCAGCGGCACGACAATCCCGCCTCGATCGTAGTCCAGAAGCCGCAATGGTCCGGCGCGCGGTGGGGGCCGGCGTGGGCCTCGAATAGCAGGATCGCGACGGTGAAGACGATCAGGGCGGAGGCGAAGAGCGTGATGCGGCCGTGCATGTGAGATGCGTTTAATCGACATCGTGGTCGAATGATGACGCGGCCACCTGCTGAAACCGCAGCCATGCGCGATCCGTAGATTTCCCCGTCGGCCACACTCCGTGCAGGGCGGTGGTCGATGCGGGGCTGTCCGCCTGACGTTGTTCCCCGGACGGCCCCGCTTGGGCCGGACGCGTAGCCCGGATGGAGCGAAGCGTAATCCGGGGTCGTGCCACCGTTGCACCGTCCCGGATTTCGCTTCGCTCCATCCGGGCTACGGCACCGCCATCACCGCGCCAGCCACTGCGCGACGTCTTTCTGCGAGGCGGCGCGGGCTTCGGCATCCCCGTGCTCGGGCGCCGCGGCGGCGTGCAGCGGCGCGCCGGTGCGGTCGAAATCGTGATCGGCGCCGGGATAGACCACGATGCGCGCCAGCGCGCTGCGGCCGCGCGCGCCGTCCACCATCTGGCGGCAGGCCGGCGGCGACGACACCTCGTCATCGGCGCCGATCAAGACCAGCGTCGGCACCCGCGTGCTCCAGCCGAGGCCCGCCGAGATCCGGCAATCCGGATAGAATGCGATGGCGGCGCGGAAATCCGGACCGTGATCGCGCCCCGCGCTCTGCGGACGCACGGCCCAGAGCAGCGCGCTCGCACCATTGGCCCAGCCGATCAGGCTGACACGGTCCCGCGCCACCCAAGCCTGCTGCATCAGCCAGGCGCGCGCGACCGCGATATCGCCGACACGTTCGCGCCGCGCCTTGACGTGCATCTCCTTGACGCGGCATTGCGGGCCGAGCTCGCGCGAGCCGTAGCTGTCGGGCAGCAGCACGGCATTGCCGGCCTTAAGCAGGCGTTCGGCCCAATCGCGATAGCGCGGCAGCACGGGATCGGAATGGCTACCCAGCCCGCCGCAGCCGTGCAGCGCGATCACGGCCGGAAACGGCCCCTCGCCCGCGGGCTTGTAGAGCTGCGCATGGAGCACCCCGGAGGCGAGCGGGATCTCGACCGGCTGCGGCGCCGGGGCGGCGTGCGCGGCCGACATCAGCAGCGTCAGGAACAAAGCGGCGAGGCGAAGGCGCATCGGACTCTGCGGCAGGAGCTGCCGGAACCGGCGCCCCTTCGACTGAAGCCCTATCATGCGAAAACGGCGGCAAATCATCACGAACCGGTGGGTTTAACGGGCGGACAAGCCACCCCATCTATGCTACATCCCGTCCAACACATCGTGCCTTCCACGGTTTTCCATGGAGAGGCCTCCCACGGAGACTTTCGACCGTGCTGAACAAGTTCGGCCCCTCGGGCCATGGCGAAGCGCAGGTGCAATATCTCGACGGCGATTTCCGCGTGATCTCGCCGGGGACCTTCGTGCGCTGCGCGATCACCGACGTCCGCATCCCGCTCGACGAGCTGAAATACTGGAGCGTCGATCTGCAGGAGGCCTATGCCACGCCCACCGCGGTGCTGCAGCGGCATTTTCCCGGCGCGCTGAAGCAGCCGTGATCCTTCGGCGCTCGTCACTCTCGCAGGGCGGGCAAAACCGGCAGACACACGAGGCTGGCGGTAACGATTGCAGACCGCAATTTCATCTGACTTCTCCTGGACGCGGCTTCATTCAGTAAGAGTGCGGCCATGAATGCCGGCTGAATGTTCGCCGATATCTAAAATTGTCAGGCTTCCATTGGGGCCCATTTAAGCCGGCCCGCACCACATTGCCTCGGGATAAAGTGGCAAGCGGGCAGGAAGCATGGACCTCCGGAGAATTTTCAGCCGTTCGTTCGGTGTACCTTCGAGCGCAAGGGATCATTTGCTCGAACGGTTCATCCGCGACGAGCAGGGCAGCTACGTGCTCATTTCTGCGCTGCTCATGCCGGTCCTGGTCGGCACCGCCGGCCTCGGAACGGAAGTGGGCTGGTGGTACTACAAGCACAAGAACATGCAGAGCGTTGCAGATTCCGGCGCGGTCAGCGCTGCGACGGCTGCCAGTGCAGGCGGCGACCCCCGGTCCGAAGCCAAGGCGGTCGCGGCAAATTATGGTTACACCGACGGCGCGAACGACGTCACTGTCACGGTGAACCAGCCACCCAAAACAGGCAGTCAGGCGTCGAACGCGCAGGCCATCGAAGTCATCGTCAGTCAACCGCAGCGGCGGCTGCTGTCGGCCTTGTTCGGCTCGGATCGCGTACCAATCACCGCGCGCTCGGTCGCGCTGCCCAATTCCGGGACGGGCTGCGTCCTTGCGCTCAACAGGAGCGCAAGCCCCGCCGTCAACGTCAGCGGCGGCAACCAGCTCAACCTGATCAAGTGCAATCTCTACAGCAATTCGAGCGCGAGCCCCTCGCTCAACGTCGCCGGCAGCGCCTCGGTGGCGGCAAACCAGGTCGGCGTGGTCGGCGACGTCTCCGGCGCGAGCAGCATCACGGCGACCAACGGGGTCAAGACGCACATCACGCCTGTCGCCGATCCCTATGCTGACGTCACTCCGCCGACGCGGCCGAGTTGCAGCAATGCCAAGATCACGGTCAACGCCAACGGAAAGACGAACTCGCTCGACCCCGGCTGCTACATGGGCAGCATCACGGTCAACGCCGGCGCAGTCCTGAACCTCAATCCTGGCATCTACTATCTGGACGGCGCCAGCTTGAGCGTCGCCGGAAATGCCACCATCACCGGCAGCGGCGTCACCCTGGTGTTCACGGGCTCCGGCAGCGACTGGGGCACCGCCTCGATCGGCAGCAACGCGAGCGTCGACCTGACCGGGCCGACCAGCGGCCCGACGAAGGGCATCGTCATGTATGGCGACCGCAACATGCCGGCCGGGACCAATTTCAATCTCACCGGCGGTGCTACGCAGAATTTCGGCGGTGCCATCTACCTGCCAAAGGCCAATCTCAGCTTCAGCGGCGGCAACGGCACCAGCACATCCTGCACCAAGATCATCGCGGATACGCTGACGTTCAGCGGCACGTCGAACCTGCAGGTCAATTGCACCGCGCTCGGCACCGCGACGATCGGTTCGCAAACCGCGCAGCTCGTCGAATGAGGTTTGGAGCGATGCAGATCCAGAGTTTCTCATTTAAGCTTGGCCGTCGATTGCTCGGTTCTCTGGCGCGGCATGTGCGAATCGCTGCCGGCGATCAACGGGGCGTCGCGGCAGCCGAATTCGCCATCTTGGTTCCCCTGCTGTCCTTGATGGTCGTCTCGGTCACGGACATCGGGCTTGCCCTCTATCGCAAGATGCAGGTCGAAAATGCCGCGCAAGCGGGAGCCCAGTACGCGATTGCGCGCGGCTTCGACACGAGCGGCATCGCGAACGCCGTCGCAAGTGCCACCAGCGCGACGAACATTACCGCTTCACCTCCGCCGGTCCAGTTCTGCGGATGTCCGACGAGTGCGGGCGTGAGCGCCACCAGCTGCGGAACGGTCTGCACCGGCGGTGCGCCGGCCGGGACATATACGACGGTCTCGGCGCAAGCGACGTACTATACGATCATCGACTATCAGATCGTGGCGGCTACCTACACATACACCGCGCAGTCCACCACGAGGCTGCAGTGAAGCTCACCGCATTATGGCGGGACACGCGCGGCACCACGGCGCTGGAATTCGCGCTGACCGCTCCCGTGTTCTTCCTGTTCATATTCGGGATCATCGAATGCGGGCTGCTGTTCTGGACTCAGCTCGGAATCCAGCATGGCAGCGAAATGGCGGCGCGCTGCGCGAGCGTCAACAACACGCTCTGCCCGAGCAGCAGCGCGATCACGACCTACGCTGCCCAGCAGGCCTACGGCCTCACGCTCCCCCCGGGGACATTCACCTTTGCCACGGCCGCATGCGGCAACCAGGTCAGCGCGAGCTATTCATTCGAGTTTCCGCAGATCATCAACCTGTCTCCGATCACGCTGACCGCGCGAGCCTGCTTCCCGAGTTGAGGTCGCCGACAGAAAAATGGATTCTGCCATGCCAATCGCTTGCGTTCTACATTCCTTGCAGCCGTGGGTGAGTCGTTTCGCCCTGTGGTTGGATTCTTTGTTGCAATTCCGCGCCCTAGAGTTGTTTGATGAAGTTCTGCTGAAACAAAGCACTGCTATAGTGCAGGTTAGGTAATTGGCCCTGTTCTTTTTATCGCACAGACGATCAGGTCAACCAAACAGCCATCGAGCGTTGGAATTGGCGCGGTCTGTGAACGGGCTCATATCGAAGAGCCATCTGACGGGCGACGATCACCTTGAAAATTCGCGGTGGAATATCTGCAAATCGACAATCAAGCGATGGGGGTGATCATGCCCGCCATTTTCGACCTGCTCTATCGTGAATATTGCCGCGCCCGTCTCGCTGAGATGCGCAAACAGCTTCTGATCGCAGCTGAGCGCGCTGAAGCTGTCGCAGCGGATCATTATCCCGCGACGCTGAGTGACGATGAGGAAACGGACCCGCACCGCAAGACCGGTCTCGGCCTGCCGAATTGAAGCGGCTCCAAGACCGGCGATCACTCCCGCGTAGCAGTGACCAAGCAATTGGCAACAGTTTGGGAGACGGCAATGAATACACCCGAATGCTACACCGTCGTCGTCGCCTGCATGTCGTGCCTGACCATCATCGGATTGATGGCCGCCGGCGCGTGGTGAGCATGGCTCGTTGCAGACATGATTCCGACTTCGACATGAGTACAGCCGCCGCGTCGTCCGACGGCGGCGGCTGCACTTTGGATCCGCAGATCAGCTTCCCGGCGGCGAATACGACACGTTTCGCGACCAGGGCAGAGACGTTGCCTCACGTTGCGCGATCAGCGCGCACTGAACCTTCGCTCGCGCGCTCTGTATAGATGATCGCTGATCAATTGCCGCAGCTTCGCCAAGTCATCGAACTCGAGCTGAACGGCGAACGGCACGATGCCGTCAGGCACGCCTGCGCGGCCGCGCAAGCGTGCAAGATCCTTTTCCGTGGTCACCAGCGTGAGCTGCTCGCGCTGCGCCTCCGCTGCGAGCGCTGCGATCTCGCCGTCCGAAAACATGTGGTGGTCGGCGAAGGCGCGCGTGCGCGCGACGTCGATCCCGCTCGCACGCAAGGTACGGAAGAAACGCTCGGGATCGCCGATGCCGGCGAAGGCGAACACCCGCTTGCCGAGCAGCTGCGCGAGCGAGGCCGCATCCGGCTTCAGGCGCGCGCGCAGCTCGGGCTTGTTCCGCTTCGCGATCTCCGCCGCGACGTCGTTGGCGGCATTGCCGTCGCCGATCAGCACCAGCGCATCGGTGCGCGCGAGCTGCACCGCGAGCGGTGCGCGCAGGGGCCCTGCGGGAAACACCGCGCCGTTGCCGAGGCCGCGCTCGCCGTCGATCACGATCAGCGAGGCGTCCTTGAACAGGCGCGGATTCTGGAAGCCGTCATCCATCAGGATCACAGTGGCGCCTTGCGATTTCGCCAGCGCGACGCCGTCGAGGCGGTCGCGCGCGACGACGACCGGGACGTCGCGCGCCATCATCATGGGTTCGTCGCCGACGTCGGACGCATCGTGACGCTCGCGGTCGACCATCACCGGCCCCTTCAGGCGCCCGCCATAGCCGCGGCTGAGCACGACCGGCGTCTCGCCGAGCTCGCGCAAGAGCTTGGTCAACACCAGCACCGTCGGCGTCTTGCCGGCACCGCCGACATGGTAGTTGCCGACACAGATCACGGGGATGCCGGCGTCCACGCCCTGGCGCAGCATGCGCCGTGCAGTGATCGCGCCGTAAAGCGCACCGAGCGGCCATAGCGCGTACGATTGAAGGGAGCGTGGCCGGTACCAAAAGGCCGGCTCACGCATTGGCGGCCCCCATCTCTATCCGCAACTGCAGCAGATACGGCTCGAGCGCGGTCATGGTGCGATCGAGCGCCCCGCCAAGCTGCTCGACCACGCCCGTACCTGCGCGCTGCATCTTGTCGCGCATGGTGGGATCGGCGAGCAACTGGCCGAGCTGCTTGACGAGCGCCTCCTGCGTGTCGGCTTGCCGCGCCCCGCCGCTGGTATTGAGCGCTTCATAGACGTCGGCGAAGTTGAACACGTGCGGACCGTGGACGATCGCGGCGCCCAGCTTGATCGCCTCGATCGGGTTCTGCCCGCCATGGTGGATCAGCGATCCGCCCATGAACACGATTCCCGAGAGCCGATAGAACAGGCCGAGCTCGCCCATGGTGTCGGCGACATAGACGTCGGTCGTCGCGGTCGGCAGCTCCTCGCGCGAGCGCAAGCTGGGCTTCAGGCCCGACGCCGTGACGAGGCCTGCGATCGATGAGCCGCGATCCGGGTGCCGCGGCACGATCACGGTGAGAAGCTGCGGGAAGAAGCCGACCAGGCTGCGATGCGCCGCGACCAGCATCTCGTCCTCGCCCGGATGGGTCGAGGCCGCGACGATGATCGGACGCCCGCGCGTCATCGCCATCAGCCGTTCGAGCTTGGCGGGGTCGGCCGGCGGCGCGGGCACGTCGAGCTTGAGATTGCCCGTCGTCGCGACGTCGCGGCCGCCGAGCGCGGCAAAGCGCTCGGCATCTTTCTTCGACTGCGCAAGACAGATGTCGAACCGCGACAGCAGCGCCGAGATGGTGCCGTGCATGCGGCGCCAGCGCGGGAAGGAACGCGGCGACATCCGCCCGTTGATCAGCACCATCGGCACCCGGCGCGCCGCGCCGGCGAGGATCAGGTTCGGCCACAAATCGGATTCAATGAACAGCGCCAGCGACGGCTTCCAATGATCGAGGAAGCGCGCGACGTAGCGCGGCGAGTCATACGGCACGTATTGATGGATGACGTCGGGGGGAAAGCGTTTTGCGACGACCGCGGCCGAGGTGACCGTGCCCGAGGTGAGCAGGATGCGCAGATTGAGATCGCGCAGGCGCTCGATCAGGGCGGCCGCCGCCAGGACCTCGCCAACGCTGGCACCATGAATCCAGACCAACGGGCCGTGCGGCCGCACGTCGGCGGACAGGCCGCGCCGCTCGCCGACGCGGGCGGGATCCTCCTTGCCCTGCTTCAGCCGCCGCTTGATCAGCGCAGGCGCGAGTGGCACCAGGCCGGCGGCCAGGCGCCGATACATCCGCAGCGTGATCGGCAGCGCAATGGGCAGCGACTTAGGCATCTTCCGGTCCCGGGCGGCCGAGCTGCGCATAGGCGCGCCGGGTCGCCTCGTTCAACGTGTCTTCCAGCTCCTGCCGCAACGTCTCCATCATGGCGGCGTCGGCATCTGCGGGAACGTGGATTTCCTTGATGCCGACCAAAGCGCCCCGCCCGAATGGCAAATTGATGGTGGTGCGATCCCAGTTCTTGAGCCGGACGAAGCGACTGGTCGCCATCGCGAAAGGCATGATCGGCCGTCCCGATTCCCGTGCCAGCATGATAATGCCGAGCCCGACCACGCGCGAGCGCTTGGGGACATCGGCGGTCAACGCGACATTACAACCGGCCTGGAGCGTCCGCACCATTTCCTTGAAGGCGCCTACGCCACCTTTGCGGTGGAACGCGCCGCCATGGTCGCCGGAACCGCGGATCGTGCCGATCCCGAGCCGCTCGGCGGCGATGGCATTGAACTCGCCGTCGCGGTGCCGGGAGATCAGCACCTTGGCCCGATAGGAGGCCTTGTTCTGGTTCTTGATGAAGGGCGTCAGGAAATGCTGGCCGTGCCAGAACGCGAAGATCGCAGGGAGCTGCGGCTCGACGCGCTCGTAGACGTCGGGCGGATCGAAGGTGAAGGTGTTGGTCCGCCAGACCAGACGCAGATATTCGGCCGCCAGGACCCCGACGGCACGCTGAAACCAGCTGCTTCGCAGCGTATTGCGAAGCAGTTTCTTCAACGCGCCGGTTCTTGATTCGGATCGAGCAGCCGATGCAGGTGGACGATGAAGTAGCGCATCTGCGCGTTGTCGACCGTGCTCTGCGCCTTGGCCCGCCAGGCGGCGTGGGCGCTGGCATAGTTCGGATACAGGCCAACGATGTCGACCTCGTCCAGATTCTTGAAGGTGTTGTGCTCGAGATCGACGAGCTCGCCGCCGATGACGAGGTGGAGTAGTTGTTGCGGGGCGCTATCTGGCATGAGTTCTGTTCCTAAGGGGCTGCCCGGCAAAGCAGTGTTCGAGAAGCACCACGAATGCGCCTTAGGCTATCGGACGGTTGCGAAAATGCGCGACAATGCCCGCATGACGTTCGCGTCCCGCTGCCACCAGCACCCCGTGCGCCACTTCCCGGCGGTTATAGAGGATGGGTTCTCCGGAGAGGTCGCTCATCCTACCATCCGCTTCCTGCACGATCAAATCAGCCGCCGCAAGATCCCAATCATGGCTGTTGCCGCCCGCAAATGCCGCATCCAGCGCGCCATCGGCGACCCGGCACAGCCGCAGCGCCAGCGAGCCGATCCGCCGGTGCAGCTTGATCTCGCCGAGTGACGGCTTCAGCCGCTCGACCAGCGGCTTCGGGCCGGCGACGCGGGCGAAGTCGAGTTCGGATCCGCCTGTCGCGCGCACCGGCTTGTCGTTGAGCGTCGTGCCCTTGCCGCGCACCGCGAAGAAGAATTCGTCGCTGGCCGGGGCGAATACGGCGGCGAGCACCGGCGAAGCGTCCGCCACCAGCGCGACGCTGACGCACCATTCGTCATGGCCGCCGAGATAATTGCGCGTGCCGTCGATGGGATCGACGATCCAGGTCAGCCGCCGCGACAGCCGCGCCGCATCGTCGGCGCTCTCCTCGGACAGCCAGCCATATTCGGGCGTCGCGGCACGCAGGCGCGATTCGAGCAGATCGTTGACGGCGATGTCGGCCTCCGACACCGGCGAGGACGCGCCCTTGGTCCACTTCCTCAGCTCGGTGCGGAACATCGACTGCGCCAGCGCGCCCGCCTCCCGCACCGTGTCCTTCAGCAGCGCCGCGTCGCGGGTCAGGAGGGTGTGGTCGAGAGAATGCGCGTCAGCGTCCGCCAAGCGTCAAACCCTCGATGCGCACCGTCGGCGCATTGATGCCGTAGCGGAATTCGAGATTGTTCGCAGGCTGCATCGACCTGAAGATCTCGAACAGATGGCCGGCGATCGTCACCTCGCTGACGGGATAGGTGATCTCGCCGTTCTCGATCCAGAAGCCGGAGGCGCCGCGGCTGTAATCGCCGGTGACGCCGTTGACGCCGGAGCCGATCAGGTCGGTGACGTAGAAGCCCTGCTTGATGTCGGCGATCAGCTCGGCCGGCGTTGCAGAGCCGGGCTCGAGATGCAGATTGTACGGCCCCGGCGAAGGCGAGGAGGACACGCCGCGATGGGCGTGACCGGTGGTGGTGAGGCCGAGCTCGCGCGCGGTGGCACAGTCGAGCAGCCAAGTCGTCAACACGCCGTCGTCGACCAGCGCGGTCCGCTTCACCGCGACGCCTTCGGCATCGAAGGTCTGCGAGCGCAGCCCGCGCTTGCGCAGGGGATCGTCGATGATGCGGATGTTCTTCGCAAACAGCTGCTGGCCGAGCTTGTCCTTCAGGAAGCTGGTCTTGCGCGCGATCGAGGCGCCGTTGATGGCGCCGACGAGATGGCCGACCAGCGAGCCGGCGACGCGCGGATCGAACACCACCGGGACCTTGCAGGTCTCGACCTTGCGCGGATTGTAGCGCGCCACGGTGCGCTCGCCGGCGGAGCGGCCGACGACCTCCGGCGACAGCAGATCGGCGCCATGCGGCGCCGAGGTGAAGTCGTAGTCGCGCTCCATGCCGGTGCCTTCGCCCGATATGGCGGTGGCGGAGATGCCCTGGCTGGAGCGCAGATAGGAGCCGTGGAAGCCGGTCGAGGTGACGAGCACCATGCCGCCGATGCCGGATGAGGCCGAGGCGCCGCCGGACTTGGTCACGCCCTTGACGCCGAGCGCGGCAGCTTCGGCCGCGAGCGCGCGGCGCTCGAGCTCGGTCGTCGTGGGCACGGCGGGATCGAGCAGGTCGAGATCGGGAAAGTCGCGCGCGAGCAGCGCGGGATCGGCAAGGCCGACATATTTGTCGTCGGGCGCGACGCGCGCCATCGCAACCGCACGCTCGGCGAGCTTGGTGACGGCATCGCCGCTGACGTCGTTGGTGGAGACCACCGCCTGACGCTGACCGACCAGCACGCGCAGACCGACATCGTCGCCCTCGGACCGCTCGGATTCCTCGACGCGTCCGTCGCGGACCTCGACGCCCTGCGAGACGCCGCGCACCGCGACCGCGTCGGCCGCATCCGCGCCGGCGCGCTTGGCCGCCTCGACCAGCCGCTGCGCGAGATCGGAGAGCGCGGACTGATCGAACAGGTCGCGATTGGCGGAAGGCGAAAGCGTCGGGCTTGGTGAAGAGTTCACGAACGAAATCCTGTTGGGGCGGGGTTCGGGACCGGAACCCACAGATGTGCCCTGATAGCGCGGACTTCAAGCATTTTCAGCCCGCCAAAAGCTCAGATTCGCGACGTCGGCGCAACGTCTCGTCAATCATGCACGCCAAGGTCTTGTCAATCATGAGGAGCGAGTGACGGTGGGTTAACCAGCCTTTTTAAGCGGTTTCGGACCGCCCGGCGCTAAGGTCCTCGCATCGACCGGGAACATAATCCTGGCGGGGAGAACAAAGCCGTGAGGCGTCAAACAGCAACATGCGGGGCCCACCCCGCCGGGTCGAGCCGCTCCCTGCGGCTCGACCCCCTTTCCCTTCCGGTCCGCTTCGATGCGCATGATCCGCGCGCCGACGGACATGTCAGGCAGATCGAGCTTCATCGCGAGCGTGTCGTGCTGCGCCGTGCCGTGCGCGGCATGCAGATGGCGATCAACGTGCGCGTCGCCGACTTCACCGGCGTTGCGCTCCGCGGCAATGACGAGACGCAGACGCTCGTCCTCGTGCATCGCGATCCTTCGCTGTCCATCCCGCTGCTGATCAGCACTGACGCGGACGAGATCGCGCAGGCCTGGGCGATCTGGAGCGAGATCTTTGCGCTGCCGCAGCTCGACGAAGGCGCGCGCAAACCCGCACCGCGTCGCCGCCGCACCAACGCGATCCGCGCCCGTCGTCCGAAATTCTTGATGCGCCGGCGCACCGCAATGGCGCGCGAGCTGCCGGTTCATCAGGGCGAGCGCGAGATCATCGCGAGGAATTAGGCGGCAATCACAGGTGTCGTAGGGTAGGTTAGCCCGAAGGGCGTAACCCACCTCTTTGCTTTCTGCGCAGATAGAAGTTGGTGGATTACGCTTCGCTAATCCACCCTACGCATTCGCCTCACGCCGCCCGCAGCACCGCGTCGGCGAGCAATCCCGCAAACAACAGCAAGCCGGCATCGCGGTTCGACTTGAACAGGCGCAGGCACAGCTCGGGATCATTGATGCGCAGCCGCACGATCTGCCACACCAGATGCGCGGCGAAGGCGGCAAGCCCAAGCCAGGCCGGCCAGCGCGCATCGCCGGATGCCAGCGCGACGCCGATCAGCATCACCGCGAGCCCGTAGAACAGGACCAGCGCCTGGCGCGTATGCGCGCCGAACAGGCGCGCGGTCGACTTGATGCCGATCAACGCGTCGTCCTCAGTGTCCTGATGCGCGTAGATGGTGTCATAGCCGATCACCCAGGAGATCGCGCCGGCATAGAGCACGAGCGCGGTGGCGTCGATGCGGCCGAAGGTGACGGCAAACCCCATCAACGCGCCCCAGGAGAAGGCGAGCCCGAGCACGATCTGCGGCCACCAGGTGATGCGCTTCATGAAGGGATAGATCGCGACGATCAGGAGTGAGGCGATGCCCGTTGCAATCGCGAAGCGGTTGAACTGCAGCAGCACCGCAAGACCGACCAGCGCCTGCGCGACCATGAAGACCAGCGCCTGCCTGGTGGTCACCTGCCCCGACGGCAGCGGCCGCGAGCGCGTGCGCTCGACCTTGCCGTCGAGGTCGCGATCGGTGATGTCGTTCCAGGTGCAGCCGGCCCCGCGCATGACGAAAGCGCCGATGAAGAACAGCACGATGGTGAGCGGCAGGCCGCGAACGTCATGCGCCATGCCGGCGGCCAGCGCCGCCGACCACCAGCATGGCATCAGGAGAAGCCAGGAGCCGATCGGGCGATCGAAGCGGGACAGGCGCAGGTAAGGCCGCGCCCAATGCGGCGCGAGCGTATCGACCCAGTTGCCGGTGGAATCGGCAACGCGGGCGGATGTATCGCTCATCGGGTCAGGACGTTGCCGTTGAGCGTATCGAAGGTGCTGCCACCCTTCCTGCCGGCATTGGCCTCGGGCGCCGAGCCCGAGCCCAGCACCTCGCTCAGCGACGGTCCGGCGGGCCCGCGCGGCTGGTTCTGCATCTGTTGCGCGACGTTGCAGACCTTCGTCGCCATGGCCTCGGTGTTCTTGTGACCTTCCTTCAGCTGCGCACCGATCTGGGGCGGGATTCCGCATTTGGCGGCATTGGTCTCGATGTACTTGATCATCTTGACTTCAGCCTGGCTGAAATTGCGGATCAGCTTGCAGGCCTCGTCCGGCTGCGCGCGACGATCGCTCGCGGCCTTGATCAGCTTGCCGCGCTTCTCGGCTTCCTCGCGCAGCGGAATGAATGCCTTCATGCAGTCCTCGCCGGGACCGGCCTGCGTCGGGGGAGCCGCGCTGAAGGCGCCAGCGCCACCGATCGGGGCAGCACCGTTCACGGGAAAGGACGATTGCGGCGCCGCACCGAGCGAAGCAGCGGGTGCCGAACCGTTAACCGGAGGAAATGGGGAATTGGCGGCAGGCTGGTTGGGCAGCGGCGCCGGGAACGCGCTTTGCGCAGTCGCGCCCGCAGCACCCATGGCCACCATGGCGGCAGTGATCGGAACCATCAAATGGCGGATCATCAAGACAGTCTCTCCGGCAGGAGCTTACGGGTTCAGGGCTTCCCAATTGAAGCGCGACCAGCGTGTTCGCGTTTTTACGATTCCCGCCGGCGCTTAACAACCCGTGGAATAGGGCGAGAGCGCGGCGCTGGGACGCACCAGTTCGGCAATATTTACCCCCGAAATGGCGCCTTTCGGTTAAGAACGGCCGGTAATCGGATCCCAAGCGATGCCTTCCCACGATTTTCGCGCCCCCCGCCTGTTCGTCGATGCCACCCTGGCCCAGGACGCCAGGGTGCCGCTCGACCGCGACCAGAGCAACTATCTCGGCAATGTGCTGCGGCTGGCGGCCGGGGCCGAGGTCCTGGCCTTCAACGGCAGGGATGGCGAGTGGCAGGCCGCCATCGAGGGCCGCAAGCGGCCGGACGGCCTCGTGATCCTGCAGCAGACCCGGCCCCAGGACCATCTCGCCGACCTCACTTACGTCTTTGCCCCGCTCAAACATGCCCGGCTGGACTACATGGTGCAGAAGGCCATCGAGATGGGCGCCGCCGCCCTGCAGCCGGTGCTGACCCGGTTCACCCAGGCGTCCCGGGTGAACACCGAGCGGATGCGCGCCAATGTGGTCGAGGCGGCCGAGCAATGCGGCATCCTCAGCATCGCCAGCGTGGCCGAGCCGGTGCCGCTGGAGCGCTTCCTGAGCCAGCGGCCCGCCGACCGCCTGCTGATCTTTTGCGACGAGGCGGCGGAGGTCCAGAATCCCGTTCAGAGCCTGCAAGGCGCGCGCGAGGTCGGACGCGGTATCGACGTGCTGATCGGCCCCGAGGGCGGTTTTGCCGAGGAAGAGCGGGCGCTGTTGCTGCGCCAACCCAAAATCCTGCGGCTGGCGCTCGGCCCCCGCATCATGCGGGCGGACACCGCCGCGGTCGCCGCCCTGGCGCTGGTGCAAGCGGTGCTGGGGGATTGGAGCGGAAAGGTCAGCTAACTTCGTCAGCGGTGCAAACGCATGGCGTCGTCATGCCCGGGCTTGTCCCGGGCATCCACGTCCTTTTGCGCCGGTGGGCAAGGCGTGGACGGCCGGGACAAGCCCGGCCATGACGAATTGCCCACCCGTTAAGCGATTGATCCTTTGGAGGTCGAAACCGCTGTCGGGCCATGCTAAGGGCTGCGCCAATTCGCCTCCCCTTGCCTGCCCGGTTCCGCCGGGACGATGGACCGCAGAGATGACCGCGACTGCCACCTCAAATGCTGCCGGCTCTGCCGCCTGGGCGGATACGCTGCTCTTGTCGTTCGCGCAGGCCGGCTATGTCAGGGCCGAGCCCGCCATCCTGCAGCCAGCCGAGCCGTTCCTGGACCTGTCCGGCGAGGACATCCGCAAGAGCCTCTACCTGACCACCGACCTCTCCGGCGAGGAGCTCTGCCTGCGCCCGGACCTGACCATTCCTGTCGCGCGCGACTATCTGGCCTCGGGGCGCGCCGGCCAGCCGGCGGGGTTCAGCTATCTCGGTCCGGTGTTCCGCTACCGTAGCGGCCAGGCCCGTGAATTCCTCCAGGCAGGTATCGAATCGTTCGCCCGTCAGGACCGCGCCGCGGCCGATGCCGAGATGCTGGCGCTGGGGCTGGAGGCGACGGCCGCCTTCGGCGTCCGCGACGTCGAGATCCGCACCGGCGATGTCGCCTTGTTCAATGCGCTGCTCGACGCCCTCAACCTCTATCCGGTCTGGCGGCGCCGCCTGGTCAAGGATTTCAACCGCAAGATCAGCCTGGAGCAGGATCTGGAGCGGCTGGCGGCCGCGACCACCGCGACGCGCAGCGAGTATGAGGGCGTGCTGGCGGCCCTTGCCGGCTCCGACCGCAAGGCGGCGCTCGCCTTCGTCACCGATCTGATGTCGATCGCCGGCACCACCAATGTCGGCGGCCGCACCACGGCAGAGATCGCCGATCGCTTCCTTGAGCAATCAACGCTGAAGGGCGGCGCGCTGCCGCGCGAGGCGATCGCCGTGCTCAAGCGCTTCCTGTCGATTTCGGGCAATCCAGACGACGCCATCGCCGAGCTGCGCGCACTCACGACGGACGCGAAGCTCGATCTCGCATCTGCGATCGATCAGTTCGAGAGCCGGGTCGGCTTCATGGCCGCGCGCGGCATCAACGTGAGGCAGATTCGTTTCTCGACCGCGTTCGGGCGCGGGCTCGATTATTACACCGGCTTCGAGTTCGAGCTGCATCACAGCGGCAACGGCACCGAGCCGCTGGTCGCCGGCGGCCGCTACGACGGGCTGATGACCCAGCTCGGATCAGCTGAGCCGATTCCGGCGGTCGGCTTCTCGGTCTGGGTGGAGGCGCTGAACCGGATCGGCCGCAAGGTGGGAGCGTAAAATCATGAGCGCGCCATTCGTTCTGGCCGTTCCCTCCAAGGGCCGCCTGCAGGAGAACACTGAGGCCTTCTTTGCCCGTGCCGGCCTCAAACTGTCGAAGGCCGGCGGCGCCCGCGACTACCGCGGCACCATCGCAGGCCTCGACAATGTCGAGGTCGCCTATCTCTCGGCGAGCGAGATCGCCGCGCAATTGTCGCGCGGCTTCGCGCATCTCGGCGTCACCGGCGAAGACCTGGTGCGCGAGAACATCGCCGATGCCGACAAGCGCGTGTCGCTGATCGACGGGCTCGGCTTCGGCTATGCCGACGTCGTCGTCGCGGTGCCGCAGGCCTGGATCGACGTCCGCACCATGGCCGACCTTGACGACGTCACCACCGGCTTCCGCGAGCAGCATCACATGCGGATGCGGGTCGCGACCAAATTCGTCAACCTCACCCGCGGCTTCTTCCAGGCTCACGGCATCAGCGATTACCGCATCGTCGAGAGCGCGGGCGCCACCGAAGGGGCGCCGGCGGCCGGCAGCGCCGAGCTGATCGTCGACATCACCACGACCGGCGCGACGCTTGCGGCCAACGGCCTGCGGGTGCTCGATGACGGCGTGATCCTGCGCAGCCAGGCCAATCTGGTGGCCGCCAAGGAGGCCGACTGGTCGCCGCAGGCGCGCGAGACGGCGCGTGTCATCCTCGATCACATCGCAGCGCGGGCGCGGGCCAACAAGTACCGCGAAGTCCGCACCCGCTTCCGGCAATGCGATGCCGCCCTGCTCGGGGAAGCCCACAGCCGGTTCGGCGTGGAGGCCCCGTTCGGCGGTCCGACCTCGTCAGGCATGCTGACCCTGCACTGCCCACCGGGGCAGCTCTACGCGCTGGCGAGCTTCCTGCGCGAGCATGGCGCCGAGACCGTCTCGGTGGTGTCGCTCGACTACGTGTTCGACCGGGAGAACCCGCTGTTCGCCAAGCTGGAGGCGTTCCTGCGGCGGTGAGCCCAAGGTTTGTTCAGCTTTGCGACAGCAAACGGCAGCTACCATATGCGGTTGAGAAGACCTAAACACCTCTGGAACCTTGATCGATGACGCTGGGCTCTGACGTATCCGGCATGACGACCACCGCAGCCAGCGCAGCCGCGAAGGGGCTGTCGATCGTCGTTCCCGTCTACAACGAGGCGGCTGGCCTTGCCGGCCTGCATCAGCGCATCTGCGAGCTCGCCAAGACCCTGCGGCAGCGCTATCGCCTGTCCTGCGAAGTTGTCTATGTCGACGACGGCAGCAAGGATGCGACGCTGTCGATCGCGCGGTCATTGCCGGCCGACGCCATCGACGTCCAGGTGGTGTCGCTGTCGCGCAATTTCGGCAAGGAGGCCGCGCTGATGGCGGGCCTCGACCATGCCCGCCTCGGCGCGGTCATGTTCATGGACGGCGACGGCCAGCATCCGCCGGTGCTGGTGGAACAGCTGGTGCGGCACTGGATCGATGACGGCTATGACGTCGTCTATACCGCCAAGGCGCATCGCGACAACGAGTCCTTCCTGCGCCGGGTCGCGGTGCACGGCTTCTACGCGCTGATCAATTGGGGCGCCCGTCAGAAGATTCCGGAGGACGCCGGCGATTTCCGCCTGCTGTCGCCGCGCGCGGTCGCGGCGCTGAGGCAGCTGCCGGAACGCAACCGCTTCTTCAAGGGCCTCGCCAGCTGGATCGGTTTCCGCCAGATCCGCGTCGACTACGAGCCCGCAGCGCGTGCCCATGGCGTCACCACCTTCAACGCCGCGAGCCTGCTTGGCCTGTCGATCGAGGGCCTGACGTCCTTTTCAGTGGCGCCCTTGCGCTTCGCCAGCCTGCTCGGCGTCATTCTCGCAGGAGGCGCCTTCCTGTTCGGCCTTTCGATCCTCTGGGAAGTGTTCACGACCGGCAAGCAGGTGCCCGGCTATCCCTCGCTCGTGATCGGACTGATGACGATCGGCGGCGTGCAGCTCATCATGATCGGCATCGTCGGCGAATATATCGGCAAGATCCTCTCCGAGCTGAAGGCGCGGCCGATCTACTTCGTCGCCGAGCACAGCGAGAAGCATTCCGAAGCTGATGATGCCGCGAGCAGGACGGCAGCCGAATGAGCGTGGCCGCGAGCCCGCGGCGGATCTGGCTCTGCGCCGACGATTACGGCATCAGCCCGGGCGTCAACCGCGCCATTCGCGACCTGATCGAACGCGGCCGCCTCAATGCCACCTCGGTGATGATGGTGGGGCCCGCGATCGCGCGCGGCGACGTCGAGGCGCTGCAGGCTTCGGCAACGCAAAGCCCGCGTTGCGCGATCGGATTGCACGTGACGCTGTCGGCGCCGTTCCGGCCGCTCACCATGCATTTCCGCCCCTTGGACGGCGACATGTTCTTCGCCTTTCCCAAGCTGCTGCGCGCCGGACTGATGCGCCGGCTCGACCGTGAATTCATCCGCAACGAGGTGAAGGCACAGCTGGCCGCCTTCATGGACGCGTTCGGACGCACCCCCGACTTCGTCGACGGTCACCAGCATGTGCAGCTCTTCCCGCAGGTGCGCGACGGTTTTGTCGATGCGGTCAGCGAAGTCGCGCCGAACGCCTGGGTGCGCCAAGGCGGCCGCGACCTGCCGCTGCGGCAGCGGCTGGCCTCCCCCAAGGCCATGGTGCTCGATATCCTCAGCGCGCAATTCCGCCGCCGCGCCGGCAGCGCCGGCCTCAGCTTCAACCCCGGCTTCGCCGGCGCCTATGATTTCACGCGCGCCGCCGATTTCGGCGCGCTGATGCGGCAATTCCTGGAAGGTCTCCCCGACGGCGGCCTCGTGATGTGCCATCCCGGCTTCGTCGATGATGTCCTTACCGGCCTCGATCCGATGACCGACGTGCGCGAGCGCGAGCACGCCTATCTCGCGGGCGATGCCTTCGCGCGCCTGCTGGCCGACAGCAACGTGACACTGCAGTGAACGGCGAAAAGCGGCCCAGAGGCAGCTTGTCGCATACCGAAATTTAATCCGGCCGGCACTGTTGGGGCCATAATGGAACCCTACATCTCCTCTCGCGCTTGGTTTGGCGCGAAGGAGACAGATCATGACGCCGCAGGAACGCCAGCTCGTCGACGACCTTTTTGACCGGCTTTCTAAGCTGGAGAATGCACAGCGCGATCCCGATGCGATCGCCGCGATCTCCGACGGGCTGCGCAAGGCGCCCGGCGCCATCTACGCGCTGGTGCAGACCACGCTGGTCCAGGACGAAGCGTTGAAGCGCGCCAATGCCCGCATCCAGGAGCTGGAAGCGGCCCACGCGCCCGAGCAGGCGCAGTCCGGCGGCTTCCTCGACACCATGCGCGACACATTGTTTGGCGGCGGCCCGTCCCGCGGCTCGGTGCCGAATGTGCCGCAGCGTGAGCAGCGTCCGGCTTGGAACACCGGCCAGGCGATGCCGCAAGGCCAGCCGGGTTACGGCGCGCCGCCTTACGGACAGGCTTACGGCCAAGGTCCGGGTCAGGGCGCTCCGCCGATCGGCGGTGGCGGCGGCTCGTTCCTCGGCACGGCGGCGGCAGCCGCGGCCGGCGTCGTCGGCGGCTCGCTGCTGCTCTCCAGCATCCGCGGCATGATGGGCGGATCGCACCAGCAGGGTTTTGGCGACAGCAACGCGCTCGGCGACCGCAGCGCTGGTGGAAGTCCTTGGGGCGGCGGCGATCAGTCCGGCGGCTCGCTGGCGCGCGAGGCCGGCCTCGATGACATTGGCTCGAACCGGGAATCCCGCCAGGGCTTCTTCGACCAGGCGTCGAACGAGCGCGACAACTACGACCAGAACTACGGCAACGATCACGACGACAGCTTCGACACGGCCGACAACAGCGATTTCGGCGGCGACGACGACGGCGGCAGCGATTACGCGTAGGCCATTCGACCGACAGATGTGGAACGGCCGCCTCCGGGCGGCCGATTTCTGTTCAAGCAGAGCTCAACGCACTTCTGCTCTGCCACCACACGCCATGATGCCATTCGATATAATATGACTAGTGCGTGCGTTGTCGGACAGCACCGTGCAGAACGTCACGAGGTGCGCCTGACTTCACCATGCCGGGCGAAATCGTCCTCCGACACACGCCGCCGTAGACTCCCGGATTTCCAAATTTGGACATGGGTGTTCAATTGGAAGAACACACTGCTTATGCCACACATCGTGGCTGCCTCTCTTGGCTACAGTCGGGGGTTTTAAGAATGAGTTCACTTCAACAGCGCATCGCGACCCTGAGCGACGTCACGACCCATCTCATCACCGAATTGTACGAGTTGGAGGGACTGCACGAGCGCCTCAGGAAGGCAGAGCTGTCGGTGCGGCGGCTGAACCGCTCGGCTCGCGCACCGCATTCGGCTTCATCAGCTCGTCCTCGCCGCGCCGCTGTCCCTCGTCGCGGGTCGAGGCACCGTCAGCGGACGTAGGACTATTCAGGCGGACGTTTGGCGGCGGCAGCGTCCCTTCGACGCCGCGCATTTCGAGCCGACGCGGCACCCGGACTTGATCGCTCCATCGAGCGCATGACGCTTCACATCACCACGACCTTGGTGCCGACATTGACGCGGCCGTAGAGATCGATGACGTCCTCGTTGCGCATGCGGATGCAGCCGGAGGAGACGTTGGTGCCGATGGTCCAGGGCTCGTTGGAGCCGTGGATGCGATAGAGCGTCGATCCCAGATACATCGCACGGGCACCGAGCGGATTTTCCGGGCCGCCTTCCATGTGCCTGGGCAGATCGGGCCGGCGCGCGAGCATTTCCGCCGGCGGCGTCCAGTCCGGCCATTCGCGCTTGGCGGTGATCGATTTCACGCCGGACCAGGTGAAGCCGGGACGACCGACGCCGATGCCGTAGCGCAATGCCCGGCCGTTGCCCTCGACGAGATAGAGGAACTTGTTCGGCGTATCGACCACGATCGTGCCGGGACTTTCCTTGCCGCTATAGTCAACGAGTTGTTTCTCGAATTTCGGATCGAACGGACGCTGCCGCGGATCGACCGCCTCCTGCTGCAGAGACGCGCCCTGCTGATATCCGCCTTGTTGATACCCACCTTGCATCTGCGGCTCGCCCATCGGCGGCAGGCGCCGCTGGTCGTAATAGCCCGGCTGCTGCTGATACACCGGCTGCTCCGGCGCGTAGGCCGGGCCGCGGCCGGGGCCATCGCCGAACAGGAATTCGATGAAGCCGCCGCCCATGTTGGAATGGGACGCCACGCGCACCGGGGCCGGCGGCACGCGCGGCTGGTACAGCACCGCGGGCGGATCGTTCGGCACGCTGTTGTCGAAGGCGCCCGCGTCGTTCGCGCCGGCCATGAAGGTGCAAGCGCTGCCGAGCAGCGCGACAGACATTTTCTTGAACATCGACGTACTCTGTACTGTTTCGTCTAGATCACATGCGTCGTGGAGAGCCGGTGGCTGATCCGCGCTCTTCGACGTGGTCAATAAAAAGCAAAAGCCGTTTTGTTTGGTAAACGGACAGCGCGTTTGGATTCACCACGTCGCGAGCGCGCCTGCAATTTGGCGATCAGCGTTTATTTTCGATGAACGCCGCGCGGCCATGGTTAATCGCTTCTTTGCGCCGCGTCGCGCGCGGCCGATCAGCAGTTCCTGCTGTGAACTTCGTGTTAAATCGCTTCTGCCTACAAAGACGCGTGAGTGAGGTGGGGGAGTATCCTGATGGCTGTTCACCGCAAGCGTTTTCGCGTCGAAGATATCGTCGGTGGCGAGATGCCCATTGTAGACGTAACTGAAGAGGCACTCCCGATGCATAGCGAGATCATGGCCGAGCTGCGCGCGATCCGCGCCCAGATGGCGAAGGGCATCGTCGCGGCCCCGCTGTCCGGCAGCGCTGCCATGGCGGCGATCGACGCCTCGACCGCGCACGAGCTTGCCGAAGCGCGCACCATGCTCGATACCTACCGGGCGCAGATCGAGCAGTGCGAGAAGCTGAAGGTCGAGCTCGACCTCATCCACGACGCCATCGACCGCACCAAGCGCGAGATCGCGACGCTGCACGGCAAGAGCTTCGACGGCGGCGAGATGGCCAAGGTCAACGGCGAGCTCGGCGCGGTGGTCGGCGGCACCGAGCAGGCGACCCAGCAGATCCTCGAAGCCGCGGAATCGATCGACCAGGCCGCCAGCGCGATGTCGAAGGTGGACTCGATCGATCAGCAGAAGCGCCTTGCCGACGACATCCAGGAACGCGTCATCTCGATCTTCGAAGCCTGCAACTTCCAGGACCTGACCGGCCAGCGCATCAGCAAGGTCATGGGCACGATGAAGTTCATCGAGCAGCACATCAACGCGATGATGGAGATCTGGGGCGGCGTCGACGCGATCAAGTCCCATGTGCCCGCGCAGGTCGACAACCGCAGCGAGGACGAGAAGCTCCTCAACGGCCCCAAGCTCGCCGGCGACGTCGGCCACGCCTCGCAGGACGACATCGACGCGCTGTTCGACTGAGCGGCGACGACATCGGAATAACAAAACGCCGGCCTTGGGCCGGCGTTTTTTGTTTTGGCCGGTGCAGATCGTGAACTCTTCTTCCCTTCTCCCCTTGTGGGAGAAGGTGGCGCGAAGCGCCGGATGAGGGTTCTCTCGACTCGCAAGACCGTTCGTGAGGAGATAGACCCCTCACCCGTCTCGCCGCTACGCGGCGAGCCACCTCTCCCACAAGGGGAGAGGGTAAGAGACCGTCACGCCCTCGGCGCGCAGCGGACGTAGACCATGTTGCCGTAGCGGGTGCCAGCGTCCTTGTCGATGAAGCGGGTGATCATGACGCGACCGTCGAAGGAGACGATTTCGCGGTCCTGGTCGCCGGGGGTCGGGCCGGCCGGCCCGATGTAGTTCTTGCCGCTCGGCGAGCCCTTCAGCCGCAGCTCCTGCGGCGTCGCCTGGTCGGCGAGATGCATGATCACGCCACCGGAGGAACCGGCGGTGATCACGTAGGGGTTCCTGCATTGCTCGCGCGCCATCTTCTCGGTGCGGGCGCGATCGGCCGGGTTCTGGAACGAGGCGAGGCCCCAGCGGCCGACGATCTCGTCGGCGCGGATGGTGGCGGGCATTTCCGGAGCGACGCCAGGTTCGGCATCGGGCGGCGGCGGGGACGACGTGAGGGACGGCAGGTTGAAGCCGCCGCCGCAGGCGCCCAGCAGCAGCGCCAGACAAGAGGCGGCCGCCAGATTGGCAACCGTGCGCGCGTGAGCCGAACTGATCATGGCATTCCCCCGAACAAGACCATGGCCGCACCCCTCCCGCAGCCAAGCGCAAAACCGCTGCCGGAGCAATGACGTCGTTCTTTACGGCGACGCCCCGAGCGAGTTTCCAATGCCACCATCCTATATCCGCCTCAACAATCGCTTAACCACCTTTGCTTGACAGGATCGCGGCCAAGCCATATTTCCGGACCCACTATTAGCACTCGGAAAGCCCGATTGCTAAGCGCGCCGTTCGATCCTCGACGCGAGGGCGGACGGAAGCGCCGCCCCGCCGACCCCACTACTTCCGAAGCGAGCCTCCAAAGGGAAACGTCATGGCTAAATCCAAATTTCGTCCGCTGCATGACCGTGTCGTGGTCAAACGTATCGACGCCGAGGAAAAGACCAAGGGCGGCATCATCATTCCGGACACGGCCAAGGAAAAGCCGTCCCAGGGCGAGGTCGTCGCCGTCGGCCCCGGCGGCCGCGACGAGACCGGCAAGCTGATCCCGATCGACCTCAAGGTCGGCGACCGCGTGCTGTTCGGCAAGTGGTCGGGCACCGAGGTCAAGATCGACAACGAAGAGCTCCTGATCATGAAGGAGTCGGACATCATGGGCGTGCTGGCCTAAGGCCGTCCGCCTGAACAGCCGCTGAATGTCATGCCCGGATCCAGGCGATCCGGGCATCCATCGTTCCGCCGCACGGCACAAGACAACACACATCACATAACACGAGGGATTGCAGACCATGGCTGCCAAAGACGTCAAGTTTTCCGGAGACGCGCGCGATCGCATGCTGCGCGGCGTCGACGTTCTCGCCAACGCCGTCAAGGTGACGCTCGGTCCGAAGGGCCGCAACGTCGTCATCGAGAAGAGCTTCGGCGCCCCCCGCATCACCAAGGACGGCGTCACGGTCGCCAAGGAGATCGAGCTCGAGGACAAGTTCGAGAACATGGGCGCCCAGATGGTGCGTGAGGTCGCCTCCAAGACCAACGACCTCGCCGGCGACGGCACCACCACCGCGACCGTGCTGGCCCAGGCCATCGTGCGCGAAGGCGCCAAGGCGGTCGCCGCCGGCATGAACCCGATGGATCTCAAGCGCGGCATCGACACCGCGGTTGCCGCCGTCATCAAGGACATCGAGAAGCGCGCCAAGCCGGTCGCCGCCTCCTCCGAGGTCGCCCAGGTCGGCACCATCTCGGCCAACGGCGATGCCGCCATCGGCAAGATGATCGCCCAGGCGATGCAGAAGGTCGGCAACGAGGGCGTCATCACCGTCGAGGAGAACAAGTCGCTCGAGACCGAGGTTGATATCGTCGAGGGCATGAAGTTCGACCGCGGCTATCTCAGCCCCTACTTCGTCACCAATGCCGAGAAGATGACCGCCGAGCTCGAGGACGCCTACATCCTCCTGCACGAGAAGAAGCTCTCGGGCCTGCAGGCCATGCTGCCGGTGCTGGAAGCCGTGGTGCAGTCGGGCAAGCCGCTCGTCATCATCGCCGAGGACGTCGAGGGCGAGGCGCTGGCCACCCTGGTCGTCAACCGGCTCCGTGGCGGCCTGAAGGTGGCCGCGGTGAAGGCGCCGGGCTTCGGTGACCGCCGCAAGGCCATGCTGGAGGACATCGCGATCCTGACCGGCGGCCAGCTGATCTCCGAGGAGCTCGGCATCAAGCTCGAGAACGTCACGGTGAAGATGCTCGGCCGCGCCAAGAAGGTGGTGATCGACAAGGAGAACACCACGATCGTCAACGGCGCCGGCAAGAAGCCCGACATCGAGGCCCGCGTCGGCCAGATCAAGGCGCAGATCGAGGAGACCACCTCGGACTACGACCGCGAGAAGCTCCAGGAGCGCCTCGCCAAGCTCGCCGGCGGCGTCGCGGTGATCCGCGTCGGCGGTGCCACCGAGATCGAGGTCAAGGAGAAGAAGGACCGCGTCGAGGACGCGCTCAACGCCACCCGCGCCGCGGTGCAGGAAGGCATCGTTCCCGGCGGCGGCGTCGCGCTGCTCCGCGCCAAGAAGGCGGTCGGCCGTCTCACCAACGCCAATGACGACGTCCAGGCCGGCATCAACATCGTGCTGAAGGCGCTGGAAGCCCCGATCCGCCAGATCTCCGAGAACGCCGGCGTGGAAGGCTCGATCGTGGTCGGCAAGATCCTGGAGAACAAGTCCGAGACCTTCGGCTTCGACGCCCAGAACGAGGACTATGTCGACATGGTCGAGAAGGGCATCATCGATCCAGCCAAGGTGGTGCGCACCGCGCTGCAGGACGCTTCTTCCGTGGCCGGCCTCTTGGTGACCACCGAGGCCATGGTCGCCGAGATGCCGAAGAAGGAAGCTCCGCCCGCGATGCCCCCCGGCGGCGGCATGGGCGGCTTCTAAGCCTTCCGTTCCGTGACAGAGTTGCGAAGGCCGCCTCCGGGCGGCCTTCTTTTTTGCCGACCCTGCCCGTTTCGCTTTCCGATTCAACCAGCGGCCAAAACCCACTACGGTGGCGCGCCGATTCTGATTGTTTGGGCATGATCCTAGAGACCGCTTCACGCTTTCCGGATCATGGCCGTTGCGCGAGGATGTCATCGATGCGTGCGCTTCTGGTTTGCTCCACGGCCGTTCTGGCCCTGCTCGCCGTTCCGCCGCAGGCCTCCGCCCAGATGAAGCTGTCGCCGAAGGCGACCGCGCCGGGGGGAACCGAGACGCGCTATTTCACCGCGATGGACGGGCTGATGGACGGCAATGCCGACGTGATCCTGAAGGAGACGCGCCAAGGCAAGACGCTGACCGCGGCGGTGCTCGACGTCTGCTACCCCATCGCGAAGAACTCCGACCGCAAGGACCGCTTCGTCGTCAACCTCCAGGTGGCCGGCCAGACGCTGACCGGAACGACGCAGAGCATCAGTGAGAAGTCGCCGGTCAGCGTCAAGCTGACGCGCAAGCAGTCCGGCGACATGTTCGAATTCCGCGGCCAGATCGCGGTCGGCCAGGCGGTGACCGAAGTGACCTCGCCGGACAATTCCGATCTCAGCGAAAAGGAATTCCTGGACAGTCAGACCTCCGACGACGGCATCACGCCGCAGCCGAAGGATTTCACCGACGTCTCGCCGGAAGCGATCGCGGTCAAGGTCAAGCTGGATGCGGCGACCGACTTCCTGAAGAGCCTGAAGGGCCAGGAGGTCGAGGTGACGCTGGCGAGCCTCAATGTCGGCTGCGACGCGCTGCGCGCGGGCGAGCAGACCATCACCATGTCGGTCGATCCCGAGCGCGCCGGCGCGCTGCTGGCGAAGTTCAAGGCAATGCCGGGCGTCACCGCCGCAGGCTGGACCGCGGGCATGACCGAGATGGACCGCACCATCCGCTTCCCTGCGGCCGACTGGCGCGAGGGCGACAAGATCAACAAGGGCAAGCTTGCAACGGCGGTGGCGAGCGTGCTGAGCAGGACGCTCGCGGCAAAGCCGGTCACGCAAAACTTCAACCCGGCCACCGGCAGGCTCAAGCTGGTGTTCAAGCGGCCGAACCAGGACTTCCCGGCGCTCGAGCTCACCGACACGATCGAGCTTGCAGGCCTGGTCTCGCCCGACAAGCCGGGCACCACCGACAAGCTCATGCTCTGGATCGGCAGCCCGGCGACCACGACGGCCGACGAGGGCAGCGGGGCCAGGCTCAATCTGTCCGACGATGCGAGCCTCGACGAAGAAGGCGATCTGCCCGACGACAACGGCTCGATCGAGGCGCTCGTCAAGGAGCTGAAGGGCCAGCGCTGGGACGCCGACAAGTCGGTCTGGAAGTAGGCTTGACTTCCAGTACTCCGAGACAGCAGCGATGGAATCGATAGGCTGCGGCGTACTGGATTCCCCGCCTTCGCGGGGAATGACAGAGGCCTAATTCCCCGTCGTCCTGAAGCGCAGCGGCTTCGGGCCGATCAGCGTCAGCACGTCGCCCTGGCGCTTCCAGGTCTCGACGCTGCCGAGGGCTGCGACGAGCTCGTCGTCGGCCTGCGCTCTCGCCGGCGGACAGTTGCGGTTCTGGATCTGGCCGGGCACGAAGATCACGGTGTTGCCGGCGACCGAGAACTGGCCCTTGCCGCCCTTGCACCAGAGCTCCAGCACGACCTCGCCATTGTCGCCGATCTCGATGTTGGGAATCCGCTTCGAGCCTGCCTGCGGCAACGCCTCCAGCGTCATCTCGGTGCCGAACGGAAACCCCTCCTGGGCACGCGCGAGTGTGGACATCGCGAACATTGCAACCGCCGCACACACCAATCGCTGGAACGAAACCATGAGACCTCTCGACCGACCTGACTTGCCGCACCTTCTATGAGACGGCGGGGGCGTTGAGAAGGTTCGCGCATGGTCGATGCAGGCGCACCGGCATGGCGAAGCCCGGGGCGCCTTCGAAGACCACGCCGAACGAGAAAGCGATCGGCAGCCAGTTGCAGCCGCGGCGCGAAGTTCTCGCGCATCCGGCGGTTCCCGGCCGCTCACAAGGTCGCGAAATCCCGGAGCACCCTGCCCCGCACCGGCGGGCACCATGCTAGGGTTGCTGGCTGCGACAATCCAACGCAAATTGCAGAACTTGCGACTTTAGTCTAAGCGCGCCCATTTCCGCCATCGCCTCAGCTATTTGGCTCTGGGCATCGTGCACATCCCCTGAGGAGATCCAGCTCTGTGAACAACATCCGCGCCACGCTCGCGATCGTCTGGCGAATCGCCATCCCTTATTTCCGGTCAGAGGACAAATGGGCCGGCCGCGGCCTGCTCGGCGCGGTGATCGTGATCGAACTGCTGCTGGTCGCCATCGATGTGCTCGTGAACCAATGGTACAGCCGCTTCTACAACTATCTCCAGGAGCGCGACTGGAACGGCTTCGTCTGGGAGCTGGGCGTCTTCACATTGCTCGCGAGCGCCAGCGTCGCGCTTTCCGTCTACCAGCTCTATCTCAATCAGTGGCTCCAGATTCGCTGGCGGCAATGGCTGACACGTCACTATCTGGGCGAATGGCTGAATAGCGCGACCCACTATCGGATGCAGCTCAAGGGCGATGCGGCCGACAACCCGGACCAACGCATCACCGACGACGTCAGGAGTTTCGTCGAGCAGACTCTCAATATCGGCATCGGGCTGCTCTCCTCGATCGTCACGCTGCTCTCGTTCGTGGTCATTCTGTGGGGGCTGTCGAACGCGGCACCGCTGCATATCTCCGGCCTCGACTTTCCCATCCCCGGCTATTTGGTGTGGGCGGCGCTCGTCTACGCGATCTTCGGCACCGCGCTCACGCACTGGATCGGTTCGCCTCTGGTCAATCTCAATTTCGAGCAGCAGCGCTACGAGGCCGACTTCCGCTTCAACCTCGTCCGCGTGCGCGAGAACTCCGAACAGATCGCACTGCTCAAGGGCGAAGGCGCCGAACGCGAACGACTGCTGCACCGCTACGGCTATGTCGTCGGCAATTGGTACGCGATCATGAGCCGGACCAAGCGTCTGACTGCTTTCACGGCGAGCTATTCCCAAGCCGCCGTGATCTTCCCCTTCATCCTCACCGCGCCTGCCTATTTTGCCGGTAAGATTCAACTTGGAGGGATGGTGCAGACCGGCTCCGCCTTCGGCAGCGTGCAGAAGGCCCTGTCCTTCTTCGTGAGCGCCTACCGATCCCTGGCCGAATGGCGTGCGGTGGTTGCCCGTCTCGATGGCTTCGAGATGTCGGTCGCCTCGGCGGTCAATCTGCCGGCACATGAGCCTGCCATCGCGCTGGAGGTCGCCGGCCGCCATATCGACCTCGAGCAGCTCTGCGTGAACCTGCCCAACGGCACGCCGCTGGTGGCCGCCAAGGCCTTCACCATTCAGGCCTCGGAGCGCGTGCTGGTGACCGGACCGTCCGGCTCCGGCAAGTCCACGCTGTTCCGGGCCATCGCCGGCATCTGGCCGTTCGGCACCGGCACGGTTGTGGTCCCGGAAAAGGCAAAGCTGATGATGCTGCCGCAGCGGCCCTATTTCTCGGTCGGTGTGTTGCGCGATGCCGTGATCTATCCGGCAGCGCCGGGCGCGTTCGACGCCGCGCAGGTCCGCGAGGCCCTGATCGCGGTCGGGCTGCCCGATCTCGCCGAGCGGCTGGACGAGGACGGCCACTGGAACAGGATGCTCTCGCTCGGCGAGCAGCAACGTCTCGGGCTAGCGCGCGCGCTGCTGCATGCGCCCGACTATCTGTTCCTGGACGAAGCCACCGCCTCGCTCGACGAGCCGTCGGAAGCCCGGCTCTACCGGCTGCTGGCGGAGAGACTGCCGCAGGCCACCATCGTCTCGATCGGCCACCGCTCGACGCTCGATGCCTTCCACACCCGCAAGGTGGCGCTGGTGAAGGACGGTGCGATCCACGTCGTCGGCGGCGAGCGGACTGCGGCGGAGCCGAGCGCCGCGCGCTGAGGCGAGCGCTGGGTAGCCGCTGATCATCAAGTTCGAGTCGTCACTCCATACACGCGTCAAGCCCGGCCATGACGGCGTGGAGAAAAGCAAAAGGGCGGCAGGTTGCCCTGCCGCCCTCGCGAAGTCGTTTCGGAAAGAAGCTTACTTCAGATTGCTCATCGCCGTCAGGTCGAACGAGAGCTTGGCCACGCCGGCCGCGCTGCACCAGTTGGAGCCGAAGCCGCCCGGGTTGATGGGGGTGAAGCTTCCGGTGAACTTCGCGGTGTGATCGCTGGTCAAGGCGTTGCAGTCGCCCTTGTTCAGGTCGGTGTCGTGATAACGCAGATCGAGCGTGAACACCTTGTAGGTGAAGCCGACGCCGACGTTCCAAGTGTTATAGCTCGGCTCCTTGATGCCGTTCGCATAAACCGGATCGCCCGCGATGCCGTAGAAGATGTCGGAAGTGCCGAACCACTGCCGGCCGAACTCACCCGACACGTACATGCCGACGCCGCTGGCACCGAAGATTGTGCTCGGGGCGGTCCACTTGGCCGTGATCGAGGCGTAATTGCCCCAGGCGCCGAGGTTCAGGAAGTTCGGCGAGTAGTACTCGTTGAAGCCGACCGTCCACTGGTCGTTGATGACGACGTTCAGCTTGGCGTAGGCTTCGAAGAAGCTGGCGTCCTTCTTGGCGAAGTTGCCGTTGATCGGAAGGCCGATTGCCCCCTGCGAGTAATCGATGTCGCCGCCACAATTGCCCTGAGCCAATGTGTACTGCGAGCCGAAGCATTGTCCGCCCGGATAGAGGTAGCCCCAGAGACCGAAGTCGAAGGCGAACATGCCGAAGGTCGGGCGGATACCGCCGTAGAAGTCGACTTCCGCCGCAGCGCGGTTCGGGAAGGAGATGCTCGAGGCGGACGTACCGACGTAGAGCTGCAAGTCCTTGGTGACGTTGTAGCGAGGCTCGAAATAGGCCGTGACGGCCGGCTTATGGTTCGACTGGGTGATGCCGCGGAAGACGTAATCGCTCATGATGCCGCCGCCGAAGGCGATATCCCAAGGATCGAACGCCGGGGGCGGCGGAGCCTTCAATGCCTTCACGCGCAGATCTGCCGCGAACGCCGAACCCGTCGTCACCATTGCCAGCGCCGTTGCCAACAAAGCCACTTTTTTCATTTCGATCCCCATCTACCCGTTCTTACTTAGCAGTCGCCCCCGGAAGCCCCCCGGGGCATGCGGCCTACCTGCAAAATTGCGTCACTGCGGCAATTTGGATCGATGGACAGGAACCGTGAAGCAAAAAGCACGGGCATCTGCCGACTTTTTAGGCGTTTTGACGAATTCACGAAAGGTTGTCAGGCTGTGTGGCTTCTCGATCACATTATTTGCATTCCAAGGTGCAGTGCAGACCCGTGTAAACCCGGGGATCGCCAGGCGGCGTGACACCTTCGCTACGAATCAGGGTGGGCCCGGAGCGCCAGCCGCCAAGGCGGCTTTCCGCGATGCAAAAAGGCCGCAGCACCGGGGTGCCGCGGCCTTCTCGTTACAATCCCAAGTAACAATCCCAAGTAACAATCCCGAGTAACAGTCCCGAGTGACAGTCCGAAGGCGCTGAGAGACCGCCTTCCTACCCCTGCCCCTCGGCCGGCGCCGCTTCCGCAGAAGACGAAGGCATCGCCCAGCTTGTCTCGGCGGGCGCGGGAGTCTCCGCCGGTGCCGACGGCTTCGGAGCAGGCGCTGCCTTCGCCTTCTTCGGTGCCGCCTTCTTCGCGGCCTTCTTCGGAGCAGCCTTCTTGGCCGCCGACTTCTTTGCGGTCGTCTTGGCAGCCTTCTTCGGGGCGGCCTTCTTGGCAGATTTCTTGGCAGACTTCTTGGCGGTCTTCTTGGCCGCCTTCTTCTTCGTCGCCTTCTTCGCGGACTTCTTCGCCGCTACGGCCTTCTTGGCCTTTTTGGCCTTCTTGCTTTTCTTCTTCTTCGCTTTCGCCATCGTGGTCCTCCTGTTGCCGCCGAACAATGCTTGATCGGGCGTCTTCAGTCGTCACCTCGGGAGGACAGTTCGGGCTCCTGAAAGCTCAAACCTGCGCGTTCAGTGCCGGCCGCGCCCCGCCCGTCGCCCAATCGAGAAGCTCAATCGTGTGTACGACCGGAACTGACGTGCCACTGGCAATCTGCACCATGCAGCCGATATTGCCCGCGGCAATCATGTCCGGCTTGACGCTCGCGATGTTGGCGACCTTGCGATCACGCAACCGACCCGCAAGCTCGGGCTGGAGAATGTTGTAGGTCCCCGCCGAACCGCAACACAAATGGCTCTCGGGCACATCTTTCACCACGAATCCATTCTTGGAAAGCAATTCTTTCGGAAGGCCTGTGATTTTCTGTCCATGCTGCAACGAACACGCGGAGTGATAGGCGACGACGATGTCGTCCGCTCGCGCCGCCGTCGCAAGCTCGAGGCCGGCGACGTATTCGGTGATGTCCTTGGCAAGCGCCGAGACCCTCGCAGCATCGGCCGCGCACGCTGTGTCCTCGCGCAGGAGATAGCCGTAATCCTTGATCACCGTGCCGCAGCCGGAGGTCGTCACCAGGATGGCATCGAGCCCCTCGCCGGCCATTTCCTTCCGCCACGCCGCGACGTTGGCGCGAGCCCGTGCCAGCGCATCCTCGTCGTTGCCGAGGTGATGGGTCAGCGCGCCACAGCACTGCTCGTCCCTGACAAGGACGACCTCGATGCCGTGGCGGGTCAGGAGACTGATGGCGGCCTGGTTGATGCGCGGCGCCAGCACCTGCTGGGCGCAGCCCTGGAGCAGTGCCACACGGCCGCGCTTCTTGCCCAGCGCCGCGAACACGCTGCCGGCGGCGGGCCCTGCGGGCGGCAGCCGGTCCGGCGCCAGCGCCAGCATCGCCTTGATGCGCTGGATCAAGCCCGGCGTCGCCGCAGGCCGGGGTGTCGGCAGCAAGACGCCGAGCGGACGGGCGAGCCGCGCCAGCCACATACTGACGCGAAAGCGCTGCGGGTCCGGCAGGACGAAGGCCAGCACCTGGCGCAGCAGCCGCTCGGTCAGCGGCCGCCGATAGCGCTGCTCGATTTGCACCCGGGCCTGGTCGACCAGGTGCATGTAGTTCACGCCCGAGGGGCAGGTCGTCATGCAGGCAAGGCACGACAGGCAACGGTCGATATGCTTGACCACGTCGGCGGTCGGCGCCTGGTCCTTCTCCAGCATCTCCTTGATCAGATAGATGCGGCCGCGCGGGCTATCGAGCTCGTCGCCGAGCAGCACATAGGTCGGGCAGGTTGCGGTGCAGAAGCCGCAATGGACGCAGGCGCGCAGGATCTTGTCGGCTTCCGCGATATCGGGGTCGGCGAGCTGCGCGAGTGAGAATTCGGTCTTCATCAGCCAGCGCTCCGCGTGAGCCGCCCCCGGTTGAGAATGGTCTTCGGATCGAAGCTGGCGCGCACCCGCTCGCTCAGCGCGGCAATGCCAGGTGCCTGCGGATGGAACACGTCGACCTCGCGCCTGATATCCTCGGCGGCCCGGATCAGCGTGGCATGCCCGCCGACGGAATTGGCGTGGGCACGCACGGCCGGGGCATGCGCGTCCGGCTTCGGCGGAAGCGCCGCCCAGATCAGCCCGCCGCCCCAATCGTAGATCACATCGCCGCCCGTCTCGCGCGCCAGCTGCGAGCCTAGCGCGGCGCCCGAGGCCGGCGGGCAGACGATCCGCCAGACCGGCCAGGCGCCGAGCGCGCCGCTCGCCGCGAACGGCAGCACGTCGCGGATCGCGCTCCACAAGGCCGCGGATGCCACGTCCTCGATCAGCGTCGCGGTTCCAAACGGCGCAAGCAATTGGCGCAGCGAGCCGGCGCGGTGCGCAGCGGACGCGGTGATGCCCTCGAGCCGCAGCACGGTCAGCGCCTCGGCCTCGCCTTGGCCCGCAATGTCGCCCAGCCCCTCGGTCCCGGCCCTGAACGCCGATTTCGGCAGATGCGCGGCGGCGGAGACGTCGAAAGCCGAGCCCAGCGCCGCAGTCATGGCCTTGTTGGCGGCGGCATCATCTAAACCGCGCAGCAACAGCGTCCGCTCGGCCTCGGGCTTGGGCATCACCTTGAGCGTGACCTCGGTCATCACCGACAGCGTGCCCCAGGACCCCGCCAGCAGCTTGCAGAGGTCGTAGCCGGTGACGTTCTTCACCACCTTGCCGCCGGTCTTGAAGCTGTCGCCGAAACCCGAGACGGCATGCGCGCCGAGCAGGTGGTCGCGCGCTCCGCCCGCCCGGATCCGCCGCGGCCCGGCGAGCCCTGCCGCGATCATGCCGCCGATGGTGCCTGTTGCCGGCGTGCCGAGCAGCGGGGCGGTGTTTACAGGCTCGAAGGCGAATTGCTGGTTCTTGGCGTCGATCAGCGCCAGCACGTCGGCCAGCGGCGCGCCGGCCTGGAGCGTGATGATGAGCTCGCTCGGCTCGTAGGCGGTGACGGCATTGAGCGCGGAGACGTCGAGCACGGCGTTGGTCGCCATGGCGTGGCCGATGCCGCGCTTGCCGCCATGGCCGATGATCTCGAGCGGCTGCTCGCTCGCGATCGCCGCGCGCACCACCTCTTCGACGTCTTTGGCGTCTCTGACCTTGAGCGTATCCACGGGAAAAGGCGGTAGCGAAAATCGCGCAGGAAATCAATTCGACCCGCGACGGAACGCTGGGCCGCGGCGACATTCGCACTACGATCTTCATCGAACCATTGCCGCCCGGAGCCGCGCTATCGAATGGAGCATTCTCAAGGAGCTCCATCATGACCGAACAGGCAATGAATCAAGAGGCCGGCCACCCGGCCATCGGCGGCGGACTTCTCGTCGTGGCGCAATGGGAAGCAAAGGCCGAAGAGGCCGACCGCATTGCCGAAATCCTGCGCGGCTTCCTCCCTCAGGCGCAGCGCGAGCCAGGCGTCAAGCTGTTCCTGATCTCGCGCGCCAAGGACAATCCGGCCCAGTTCCTGTTCTACGAGTTGTTCCGCGACGAAGACGCCTTTAGGGCGCACCAGGAGAGCGCGCATTTCAAGAGCTACATCGCGGAACAGGCGCTGCCGCTGCTGACCAGGCGCGAACGCGCGCAATACGCCCTGCTGTGAATGATCTGCTTCCTCCTTGCGAGCCAGGGCGATCGCCTATGACTCGCAGCGGCGGGCTGCGTGCAAGCTGGGGTTGGATCAAGCCCCGGCCTTGCACGTGATCCCGCCGTCGACGACGAGCTCGACGCCCGTCACGTATTTCGACTCGTCCGAGGCCAGGAACAGCGCGGCGTTGGCGACGTCGAATGCATCGCCCATATGGCCCATCGGCACCTGGGCGTCGCGCGCGCGCCACATCGCCTCGACATCGCCCTTGGCGTAGCTGGCGGCGAGGCCGGCGGAGTGCTCGACCATCGGCGTCTTCATCAGGCCGGGCAGGATCGCGTTGATCCGGACGTGATGGCGCGCGAACTCGATCGCGGTGGTGCGCGTCATCTGGTTCATCGCCGCTTTCGAGGCGCCGTAGGTGACGTAGGAGATGCCCATGTGGCGGATCGAGGCGATCGAGGAGATGTTGATGATCGAGCCGCCGCCCTGCTTCACCATGACGGGAACGACGTGCTTCATGGCGAGATAGGCGCTCTTGAGGTTGACGCTGAAGACGCGGTCCCAGCTTTCTTCGCTCACCTCGACGACACTGCCCATCTCGGCGATGCCGACATTGTTGTCGAGCACGTCGATGCGGCCATAGGCCTTGAGGCACGCCGCGACCATCGCCTCGATCTCGGCAGGCCGCGACACGTCGGCCGTGAACGCAATCGCCTTGCCGCCCTCGCCGCTGATGATCCTGGCGGTCTCCTCGGCCGCGGCACCGTTGCGATCGACGCAGAACACCTGCGCGCCCTCGCGCGCAAAGGTCACCGCGGTCGCCTTGCCGTTACCCCAGCCTGGACCGATCGAGCCGGCCCCCACCACCATCGCAACCTTGCCCTTGAGCCGATCCATCGCGTGTCTCCCGTGTTGTTGTTCTTGTAGCCCGGATGGAGCGCAGCGCAATCCGGGGCAGTGGTCCCGGATTACGCTTCCGCTCCATCCGGGCTACGGTTCTTTGCAGACGCTCAACGTGGTGACGTTAGCACCAATGGGATGCCCGACAATCTCCGACAATGTCCAGCACGTCCCGTCATGGCACAGCCGCCATTCTCCGGCCGCGCCGGAATTGCCGAGCACCAATTCCGGCATCGGCGCACGCTGCGGCCGCCATTGAAACCAGCCGTCGACCAGCCGCGCCTCGGCCGGCGGCTCCATGCCGGGGCCGGTGCCCTTGACGCGGGCTTGCACCAGCTCGAGGCCTGATGGCGTGAGGCGCCAGTCTTCCTGCCATTCGACCTTCGCGATCGAATGCGTCCAGACAAGCGTGAACGCGGACAGCGTCAGCGCTTTCACGCCGCCCGCTGTCGCAAGACAGAGGCTCACACCGCCTCGACCGGCGCCGGCGGACGCTGCCGCCATTGCCACAGCACCAGCGCGGCGGCGAGCACGAAGCCCGCAGTATCGCTGAAGGGGAATTCGCCGAGCAGGCAGAACGCGGCGCCGAGCGCGACCAGGCGCTCGACCAGCGTCAGCCGCGTGAACAGGAAGCCGATCGCGGCCATGCCGAACAGGCCGATCGCCACCAGCGCCTTCAAGCTCGCCAGCGCCACCGCGCCGTAGAAGCCGAGCTTGGCCGCCATGGGATCGCCGGCCTGCAGCATCAAGGCCGGCGAATAGACGAAGATGAAGGGAATGACGTAGCCGGCGAGCGCGATGCGCATCGCCTCCCAGCCGATCTTGTCCGGGTTCTCCTTGGCGATCGGCGCCGCCGCAAGCGCGGCGAGCGCCACCGGCGGCGAGAGGTCGGCCATGATGCCGTAATAGAATGCGAACATGTGGCTCGCGATCAAGGGCACGCCGAGCTTGGCCAGCGCGGGAGCTGCGAGCGCGGCGGTGATGATGTAGGTCGGGATGGTCGGAATGCCGGTGCCGAGCAGGATCGACAGCAGCATGGTCATGACCAGCGCCAGGAACAGGCTCTTCTCGCCGAGCCCGATCACCCAGCCGCCGAAAATGGTGCCGACGCCGGTCTGCGACATCATGCCGATGATGACGCCGACGATCGCGCAGGCCATGCCGACGGTGATGGCGGATTTCGCGCTCTCGGCCAGCGCATCGCGGCAGGCGCGCAACGCCGCAAAGCCGCCGCGCACGAACGCCGTGATCACGATCAGGCCGACCACGACGGTCGCGACCGGCACGATCTGGAGGCCGTCGCGCGACAATGCCGCGACGACGAGCGCGAGCCCGACCCAGAAGATGGTCCGGATCACGTTCGAGGAGGCGCCCGTCGTGATGGCGGTACCGAGGATCAGCGCCACCGTCAGCGCAAGGCCCATGCTGCCGGCATAGAGCGGCGTAAAACCCTCGAACAGCATGTAGACCAGCGCCGCGAGCGGCAGCACGAGGTACCAGCGCGTCACCAGCGCCTTCCAGGCGCTCGGGATCTCCGAGCGCTTCATGCCGACCAGGCCGTGCTTGCCGGCTTCCAAATGCACCATCCAGAACGCGGAGGCGAAATAGAGGATCGCGGGGATCGCGGCGGCCTTGACGATCTCCGAATATTGCACGCCGAGCGTCTCGGCCATGATGAAGGCGACCGCCCCCATCACCGGCGGCATGATCTGGCCGCCCATCGAGGCCGTCGCCTCGACGCCGGCTGCGAAGGCGCGGCGGTAGCCGAACCTGATCATCAAGGGAATCGTGAACTGGCCGACGGTGACGACGTTGGCGACGCCCGAGCCGGAGATGGTCCCCATCATGCCCGAGGCGAACACCGCGACCTTGGCAGGTCCACCGCGGGTGCGGCCGAACAGGCCGAGCGAGACGTCGGTGAACAGCTGGATCATGCCGGCGCGCTCCAGGAACGAGCCGAACAGGATGAACAGGAAGATGTAGGTCGCGGAGACGTAGACCGGCACGCCGTAAAAGCCTTCGGTGCCGAACGACAAATGCGTGACGATCTGGTCGAAATCATAGCCGCGATGGTTGAGCGGCGACGGCAGGTACTGACCGAAGAACCAATAGACGAGACACGCACCGCACATCAGCGGCAGCGCCGCGCCCATCAGCCGCCGCGTGCCCTCGAAGATCAGCACCGCGAGTAGGGTGCCGACGGCGAGATCGAGCCTGGTCGGATCGCCATCGCGCGCGATCAGGTCGGCATAGAAGATCCATTGGTAGAGACCGCAGTAGAAGCCGGCGGCGCCGATCGCCCAGCCCAGCGCACGGCCGAAATTGCTCTTCGCGGTGAAGTTGGCGATCAGGCCGAAGGTCAGCAGCAGCAGGAATCCGACATGGACGCCGCGCACCACCTGGCTCGGCAGATAGTTGAAGGCGGCGACGTAGAGCTGGAAGATCGCGAACGCGATGCCGATCCAGTAGGCGAGCCGGCCCCACCAGCCCGGGCCGAAGCCTTCTGGGAAGCCATGCTCGAAATTGTCGAACTCGACCTTGACCTTGTCGGGCGCGATCTCAGTCCCCTCTGCCTTTTCCAGCATCTCAGCCTATCCCCAATCGTCGAGCGCTTGTAGCATTGGCACGGTATGTCCCGAGCCGTCATGCCCGGGCTTGTCCCGGGCATCCACGAAACTTCCATGCACAGCCGCAGAACGTGGATGGCCGGGACAAGCCCGGCCATGACGTCCGACGACAGGAGCTGATTACTTGATCAGCCCCTGTTCCTTGTAATAGCGGATCGCGCCGGGGTGCAGCGGGACCGGGCTGCCGGTGGCGGCGGTCTCGAGCTTGATCTCCTTGCCGGCCGCGTGCGCAGTGACGAGTTCGGGCAGCGATTCATAGACCAGCTTGGTCATCTGATAGGCGAGATCGTCCGAGACGGCGGAGCTGGTGACCAGATAATTGATCACGGCCGCAGTCGGCACGTCCTTGTCCTGGCCGGTATAGGTGTTGGCCGGAATAGTCGCCGCCACGAAGGGCGGGCCGATCTTGTCGACGGTCTCCTTCGGCACCGACACCACCGTGATCGGGCTCGAGGTCGAGAGGTCCTTCAGCGAGGCGACACCGAGCCCGGCCGATTGCAGCGTGGCGTTGAGCTGCCGGTTCTTCATGAGATCGACGGATTCGGCGAACGGCAGATATTCGACCTTGCCGAGCTCCTTGTAGCTCATGCCGGCAGCGGCCAGGATCGCGCGGGAGTTCAGCTCGGTGCCCGACTTCGGTGCACCGACCGACAGGCTCTTGCCCTTGAGATCGGCGAGCGTCTTGATGCCGCTGTCGGCAGTCGCGACGATCTGGATGTAGTTCGGGTAGATCGCGCCGATGGTGCGGAGCTTGTCGAGCTTGGTCTTGAAGCCCGCCTCCTCCTCGCCCTCCCAGGCGGCTTTCAGCGAGTCGCCCAGCGTGAACGCCAGCTCGCCGCGGCCCTGCTGCAGCAGGATCAGGTTCTCGACCGACGCCTTGGTGGCCTGCACCTGCGTCTTCACGTTCGGAATCTTGTCGCCGTAGATCTTTCCGATCGCGACCCCGAGCGGATAGTAGACGCCCGAGGTGCCGCCGGTCAGCACGTTGATGAAGGATTGCGCCTGGGCGCAAGGTGCCGACGCCGCCAGAGCCAGAGCCGCGGCCGCGCCGAAAATCGTCCGTTTCATGGTTGTTGTTCTCCCCAAACCGGCGGCGAAATTGGCCGGATGAGGGATGCGGGTCAACCCATCCAAAAGGCAAAACAGGACTGCGGCAAAGGGCCGTTCCCGCTGGGTTTTTGGGAACCGGACGGTGCGGCGAGGTGGCGCAGCGGGACTGGAGTCGCGTTAGGTCCGAGTCGGAGCGGCTTGCTCGGTCACCTCTCCCGCTTGCGGGAGAGGTCGCGCCGAAGGCGCGGGTGAGGGTTTTCTCCTCTAGGAGATTGTCCCGATGCGGAGACACCTCTCCCCAGCCCTCCCCCGTAGGCGGGGCAGGGAGCGCACCGTCTACGCAGTGGCTATCGAGCGCTCGCTCACTGGAACGTCATGTCCAGGCATTTTGAGATGTCGGAGCCGAGGCCGGAGGAGATGGTAATGCAGCCGCGCACCTTCTGCGCGCCGACGTCGGCGGCCCAGACCGAATAGCCGCCGGGGCCGAAGAACGAATTGGTGTTCGGCGGCTCGGTCTCGGTGGCGTCGAAATCGTACTTGCCGTCGGTCTCGAAAATGCGCGGTTTCTTGGTGCAGCCGCCGTCGGTCTGGACGTTGATGACTTCCTTGTTGTCGCGGGTCAGCGCCAGGGAGACCTGGCAGCGGAAATATTCCGAGGTCCTGGTGTTGAAGAGATAGGTGTAGGACTTGCAGGTCGCCGTGTTCAGCTTGCCCGGGGCAAGGCCGCGGCTGCACGAAATCCGCTGGTTGTGGCTGAGCCGGTAGTCATCGGCTTGGGCGGCCGGCGCCAGCGCCGTGAGCAACAGCGCGGCAGCCGAGCAGGCTTTGACGACAAGGTTCATTCGAATCATCCCCACCAATATTTTTGTCGAGTTGCGTTCTAAACGGAAAGCGGAACATAGTCGCGAGGGGACGGAGGGAAAATCACAAACTGCTGGGCAAGACGTGATGCGCTGCGGCGCTATCGCAAGTTGACCGGGACGCATCGTTCGTGATTTGTTCAATCATGGAATGTCCCGATCTTGGGAGGATGGGATGACGGCATTTTCAATCAAGATATTTGCACTCGCAGCCGCGCTCGGCGCATTGGTAGCGCCCGCATTGGCGCAAACCGCAGCGACGCCCTGGGAGCTGAAGACCGACACCGGCTACGCCTACGACAGGGAGGGCAAGACCTATTCCTACAAGATGGGCACCAGCAACGCCGGCGAGCTCTTGAAGGGCGCCAAGAAGGTGCCCAAGGGCACGCTGTTCTTCATCGGCCAGAACGGCCAGCTCTACATGCGCACCGGCCCGTATCTGGAGGGTGACGGCAAGTTCAAGTTCGGGCCGGATCAGTAAGCGGAGAAGGCGGGCGGCTGCCCCGCCACTTACTCGGTGTCATCGTCCGCGAAGGCGGACGATCCAGTATTCCAGAGCCCTTGTGGTTGAATCGAGAGGCCGCGGCGTACTGGATGCCCCGCCTTCGCGTGGCATGACAGCGGAAAATGCGGCAAGAGCGAGCGCTCCTAGAACGCCCCTGCCAATTCCCTTGCGCCGGGTTTGCCGCTGTTCACGTCCATGCGCTCGTCCGTCACGGCCAGCAGCTTCGCCACCGTGTTGTGGCGGATCGCGACTGGGTTGCGCTCATAGCCGCCGCGCTGGAAGAAATTCGAGGTCGGCACCCGCTCGCGCATCGCTTGCGGCATCGTCACCATGTCGAGGCCGGTGCCGTCGCCGGTGAGGTTCATCATCTCGAGCTCGGCCGCCGACAGCGGGCGCGAGTGTCCCTTGGCGCGGGCGAAATGCACCGAAGTCAGCAGCTTGTGGGTCTGCAGCATCGGTCCGATGTCAACGTCGAGCACCATCGCATGCATGGCCCAGCCCTGCGGGGTGGCGCCCATCTTCTCGTGCTCCGACCAGGTATCGGGCACCGACTTCGCGTGCGCCACCATCTTCTTCAGGACAGTGAGCTTGTGCTCGAGCGCATGCCGCGCCGGTCCAGATGTGCGCGTCACCTTCTCGGACAGCGCGCGGATCAGTTCATGGCCCTGCTCGGCGAGCAGCTCGACGCTGTTGGTGGTGAGCAGCTGGTTGTAGCCCATCGCGGTCGAGATCGCGCGCTTGCCGCCATGCTCGATGCCCGCCTGCACGTCGTAACTGCCGGTGCCGCCGGTCTCGAACGAATAGACCCGCACCGCCTGCTCGCGCGTCAGGCCATGGGCCAGAGCGTAGCGCGCATAGGCGCGCTTGAACTCGAGCTCGCTGGACGGGCGTTGCGGCGTGAACTGGTAGAGTTCCTGCGCCGCACGCAGGAAATCGGCGACCACGGGGATCGGTCTTCTCGCGGGGCGATCCGGCGTTTCCTCCGGCTCCGGATTCACCGGCTTCTTCGGCCCGGTATAGAGCGGCGGATGCTCCAGCACGTAGTCATCGAGCGTGATCTGCTGCCCATTGCGCCGCTTGGCGTTGCGGGTCTTCCGCTTCTCGGAGATTTGGCTCCAATAGGCGCCGGCCTCGGCATCGAAGGCGGCGCGCGCGGCCTGGTATTCCGCGAGCTTGCGGCGATATTCGAGCACGGCGGGCGAAGCGCCCCCGCCTTGTGCGAAAAACTGCGACAGCAGCTGGGCGTTGGCATTGCGAACGGCGGGCGACAGCGCGTCGGCCTCGGCGCCGCGCGCCGCAGGCGAGATCAGGACGAGCGCGAGCGGAACCAGCGCCAATTTATTTCGAATCGAATGATGCATGCTGCCTTCTTAGCAGGCATCCGGTAACCGTCGCGTTAACGCGCCGTTTACCATCGTCACGTCCAGGCGAATACCGGCTGTTCCAGGTCGGTGACGCGGGTGTGCCGCCCCGCCAGCACCTCGCGGAACTGGTAGATCAGCGCCGCGGTCGGGGCATGGATCAGGCTCATCTGATGATGGAAGCGGATCACGCGGCGGTTGCTCTCGGGGATCTCAGTGAAATCGAAGGCATCGTCGCGCTCGATCGTGGCCAGCGCGATGCGATGAACGGAGGCGACCTCGTCCGGGTTCGGGCGGATCGCAGCACTATCGGCCGCCCAGACCACGACCGGCGTGATCAGATAGCCCGAGCGCGTCGGATAATCGTCGAGCAGGCCGAGCACCGCATCGGCTGACAGCGCGAGTGCGAGCTCTTCGTCGAGCTCGCGCAGCGCCGCCTCGACCGGCGTCTCGCCGGCATCGCAGCGTCCGCCGGGCAGCGCCCATTGGCCGCGATGGGCGCGCAGGTGCGAGGCGCGCCTGGTGAGCAGGAAGGCGGTGTCGCCACCGTCGTCGGATTCGGTCAGCGCCAGCACCACCGCGGCGCGCTTCAGCGCCGGCGGCTCGGCTGTGTCGGGCAGCCGCGCGAAGGCCGCGCAGGCCTCTGCGATATTCCGTCTGGTGGCATCGTCGAACGTTCTCATGATGCTTGACTACACCAGGACCGCATCTGATGAAACGAGGAGACATCGCGTTGCAAGGACGAACGACGACATGACCAGCAAGGCCGCGGCAAGGTTGAAATCAGAGGGCTGGAGCATCCTGGAGACCACGGGCTTCCTGCATCTGATCGGCCCGTTGTGGGAGCGCAAGGTCGACGGCCATTACGAGTTCGCGCTCGCGACCGAGGACAAGCACCACAACCGCCGCGGCATGGTCCAGGGCGGCGTGATGATGACGTTCGCCGATCGCACCTGCGGCATGACGGCCCGTTACGTCTCCGGCAAGGAGTACTTGGCGACGGTGCAGCTCGACACCCATTTCGTCGAGGCCGGCCAGATCGGCGACACCCTGATCTCCCGCCCGCGCGTGGTGCGCTCGACCCGCAGCCTGATCTTCATGAGCACCGAGGTGACCGTGGACGACCGCTGCATCGTGATGGCGAACGGCGTGTTCAAGATCTTGAAGGGGCCGGGGTAGCGGGCGATCAGGCCGGCGCTGCTGCGCGCCACACCCGCAGCCGTCATTCCCCGCGAAGGCGGGAAATCCAGTACGTCGCGGCCCCTCGATCGATCACGACTGTCTCGGCGTACTGGATCGCCCGCCTTCGCGGGCGATGACACTGAATGTGAGGCGCAAACGTGCCCCACCGTCATTGCGAGCGCAGCGAAGCAATCCAGCATCCCTCCGCGGACACATCTCTGGATTGCTTCGCTGCGCTCGCAATGACGGACTTTGCTGGCTATGCTGCCGTCCACCAACATCGAGGACTCGCCCATGCAATACCGCCAGCTCGGCCGCAGCGGCCTCAAGGTCTCGCCGATTTGCCTGGGCACCATGATGTTCGGCGGGCCGACCGATGAGGCCACGTCGAAGCGGATCATCGACAAGGCACGCGATTCCGGGATCAATTTCATCGACACAGCGGACGCTTATTCCAAAGGCGCCTCCGAGGAGGTCGTCGGCCGCGCCATCGCGCGCAATCGTGGTGCCTGGGTGCTTGCCACAAAGCTCGCAAACCCCATGGGGGACGATCCCAATCGCGGCGGGCTGTCGCGGCGCTGGGTGTTGCAGGCGGCGGACGAGAGCTTGATGCGGCTCGGCACCGATCACATCGACATCTACTATCTGCACAAGGAAGACCATGCCACGCCGTTGGAGGAGACGGTGCGCGCCATGAGCGACCTGATCCACGCCGGCAAGGTGCGCTATTTCGGCGTCTCCAACTACCGCGCCTGGCGCGTCGCCGAGATCTGCAACATCTGCGACCGACTCGGCATCGACCGGCCCGCGGTGAGCCAGCCTTATTACAACGCCATGAACCGCATGCCGGAGGTCGAGCACTTTCCGGCCTGCGCCTATTACGGTCTCGGCATCGTGCCCTATAGCCCGCTTGCGCGCGGCGTGCTCACCGGCAAGTACAGGGTGGATGCAGCGCCCGACAAGGAGACGCGCGCGGGGCGCAACGACACCCGCATGATGCAGACCGAATGGCGGCCGGAATCGCTCCAGCTTGCGCAGGAGATCAAGGCTCACGCCGAGAAGAAAGGCATCACCGCCGGCCAGTTCGCGGTCGGCTGGGTGCTCAACTCCGCCTTCGTCTCGTCGGTGATCGCCGGTCCCCGCACCGAGGAGCAATGGGACGGCTACATCAGCGCGCTCGATTATCGTTTCACCGCGGAGGACGAGGCGCTGATCGACCGCCTGGTGACGCCAGGCCATCCCTCGACGCCAGGCTACAATGATCCGGCCTATCCGATCGAAGGCCGCCGCGCGCGGACGGCGTGAGGGGGGCCTTCGATGGCGCTTCAAGACCGCTACGGCCTACCGCTCTCCACCACCTCGCACGAGGCAGCATCCGCCTATCGCGACGGCGTCGACCTCATGCTCGCGGGCTGGACCGGCACGGCGGAGATGCTGGAGCGCGCGATCGCGGCCGACCCTGATTTCGCGCTGGCCCACATCGCCCGCGGCCGCGTTCATGCCTTCTACCAGCAGGGCGATCTCGCGCGGCAAAAGGCGGCACGCGCGCGCGAGCTCGTGGCCGGGCGCGGCAGCGAGCGCGAGCGCTCGCATGTCGAGACGCTGGCGCTCGCGATCGAGGGCCGGCTGCCGGAGGCGATCGCATCGACGCTGAAGCATATCGACGCATGGCCCCGCGACGCATTGGTGCTGTCGCTGCCGCTTGGCGCGTTCGGCCTGTTCGCCTTCTCAGGCATGGCCGATCACGACCGCGCCCGGCACGAGCTCTGCGAACGCGTCGCCCCACATTACGGCGAGGACTGGTGGTTCCTCACCATGTCCGGCTGGGCGATGACGGAGAATGGCGACGTCGCGCGCGGCCGCGCCGTCACCGAGCGCGGCTTCAATCTGCGCCGGGAAAATGCCCACGCCGCGCACGCGGTGCTGCATGCGATGTTCGAGGATGGATCGACCGAGGACGCCGATCGTCTCGTCGACGAATGGCTGCCGGCTTATGACCGCTCCGGAATCCTCCACGGCCATATCCGTTGGCATCAGGCGCTCGGCGCGCTCGAGCATGGCGATGCGGCGCGGGCGCTCGCGATCTATGCCGACGTGCTTCGGCCCACTGCCACGCAGGCGCCGCCGCTCAACGTCATCACCGACAGCGCTTCGCTGCTGTGGCGCCTGTCGATGTACGGTCATGCGGTACCGAAGGCGCTGTGGCAGGAAGCCGACGCCGCCGCGCAAAAACTGTTTCCGAAATCGAGTCTGTCCTTTGCCGACGTCCACATGGCGCTATTCGCAGCCGCGACGCAGAATCGCGAAGCGCTCGCCGCCCGCCTTGCGGCGATCGAGCAGCGGCTGGCCGACGGCAAGCTGCCGGCGGGCCCTGTGGTGCCGGCGATCTTCCGCGCACTCGCGGCTTTCGCCGATGAGGATTACCGGACTTGCGTGCAGATGCTCGCGCCGGTGCTCGGCGAGGTGGTGCGCATCGGCGGCAGCCACGCCCAGCGCGAGCTGATCGAGGACACCTATATCGTCGCGCTCATGCGCAGCGGTGAGCTGCCCCGCGCCCGCGCCGTGCTGGACGCCCGCCTCCACCGCCGCCCCTCCTTCCGCGACACGCGCTGGCAGGCGGCAATGGGTTAGGTTATTGTTTGAGCAGATTTTTTCGGAAAACCGCTACGCACTTTTTCGGATCATGCTCCGCCACGAAAAAAACACCGCCCTGATGGCATGTGGCCGCCGGGACGGATCGGGCGATTTGGACGAATCGCCCTCGGGGTTGACGCGGTGATATTCCAGACGGGATTTGCAGCACAAACGGGATCGCAACCAACTTGCGGCTCGATGGCTATGGTGCGGAACTCTTCCGCCATGGCCCCCTGGCTCATGAGCCCGACGACGCGCCTTCGCCGATTGGTCCTCGCCGCGTTGCTCGTGATCGCGGCAAGTCCTTGTTTTGCCGAGACTTCCAAACCCGTTCCGGTCACCAATCAGCCCGCGCAGCCGAACGCCTTCATCGATCTCCTGGCGCTGATGTCCGGCCACTGCAAGACGTTCAGGGTCGCGGGCCGCACTTTCCCGTGCAAGACGGTGGCCTATGCCCATGGCGACACGGGCCGGGTCAATTTCGCCGTCGCGGTCGACGATCCCTCCGATGACAGCCACGTGGTGTCGTTCTCCGGCGAGAACGGCAAGCGCGCCGACGACAATTCCTACGAGCTGCGGATCGACCGCGTGCTGCTCAACTCCAAGAACCGCCCCAAGGTCGACGGCCTGCCCGTGCCCGCCGAGCAGACCTCGACCGGCATCTGCCGGCAAACCGGCAACTTCGCCGCCAGAAAGGTGAACGACGTCACCTGCTCGGCGACCGATAGCGAGGGCCGCAAATACGAGCTGCTGTTCGTCTCCGACGGCACCCCGGTCAGCGTGCGCCGCATTCGTCAGTCGGCCCCGTCGATCCAGGACCCGTTCAAGTAGGTCCGTGTCCGCTGGCGTCAACGTGTACGATCGCGCTGATGCCACGGCGCCCTGGCACTGCGCTCAGCTATCACGGTCGTACATTCATCGCAGACAAGGACGCGATCCTCGCTGCGCTCTCCGAGCGACACCGCTTTCCTAATCCGCATCCGTGACAGTTGCGAAAATCTACATGCGCCACTCTCGTGTCCCGGACTCGCACCGCATCGTCGAAGAGAAGCTGCGCCGCGTTCGGGGCGCGAGTCGCAGGCCATGCCTCTTCATGCGACGATAGATCGCGCGGCCTTCGCTCGTTCACAAACGTTAACGTGCGTTCATCGGGGAACTGAAAATCTGCGTCGTTTCGACGCCCGCAGTGGCTGGAACGCGCGGGATACTCATGTGTTGTCACACGACCTTCAACTGGAGTGATGACATGAAATATCTCATTGCCGCGATCGCCCTTGGTGCTGCGGCGTTGGCCGGTGGATCGGCGAGCGCGGCCGGCAATACAAGTGCCAAGCAGACCGCGCAGGAAAGCCAGACCACCGACATCAGCGCGCACCGCAGGCATTACCGCCACCATCATCATTGGCGGCATCATCACGGCTATTACCGGCCGTATTACAGGAGCTACGGCTATTACCCGCGGCACCACGGCTATTACGGCGGCGGGCCCTACGGCTATTACGGCGGAGGCCCCGGCGTGACGTTCAGCTTCGGCGGCGGACGCTGGTAAGATCTGGAGACACACGCGACGAGAGGCCCGCATCAGATGCGGGCCTCTTTTCATTGTCCCCGAAGGATCATGTTCGCCGTCTCCAGGCCGCTCGCCAGTGCCGCCTCGACCGTGCCCATGTCGCGGCCGCGATAGAGCGCTTCGCCGGAAAACAGCACCAAGCCGTCGCCACGCGCGAGGATCGCCTGTGCCGCTCGGGTGCGCGGCGTCGCCCACGAATAGGCGCCGCGCGCGAACGGATCATGCGCCCAGTTGGTCGCGGCGGACGCCACCAGCTCGCGCGCGATGTGATCGCGCGGCAGGCCGAAGATCGCGGCGAGCGAGCCGAGCCCGGCATCGATCAATGCTCGCGCGTCGAGGCTTTCCAGCTCCGCCGTGCGCGGGCCGCCGAACCAGCCCGTCAGCACGGGATGCTGGTCCGGATAGCGCGTCCACCAGACCGGGATCGCCTCGTCCGAGAGCAGGAATGTCATGTCCGCAAGGTCTTCCTTGCGCTCGCGCCACCATGGCCGCGCGAAGCGCAGCAGGATCTTGATGACGTTGCCAAAGCCGATGTCGTCGACAGCAGCCAGCTTGGCACGCGCGCCTGCCGGTAGCGCGATCTCGCGCAGCAGCGGCAGCGGCACGGTGAGGATCATGCGGTCGCAGGCGTGCACGTCGCCGCCGGCGCAGCGAACGATCACCGCGCCGCCCTCCTCCGCAATCGCCGACACGACGCTGCCGAGGCGGATGGTGACGCCGTGCCTGCGGCAGTCGGCCGCCATCACGTCGATCATCGCGCCGTAGCCGCCTTCGATGCGCGCCTGCGGAGCGTGCCCGCCGTCCATCCATTCCGCGCGCAGCGCCAGCGTGGAGGCGCGTTCGGGATCGGCCGCGTCATAGCCTTCGACCATCCGCTCGATCGAATGGCGCAGCGGCGCGTAATTGTCGCCTGCAAAATGCCGGCGCAGGAAGTCGGCGACCGTGAGGTCGTCCTTCAAGTCCGCCAGCTTGGCCTGAAGCTCCGCTTCATGGGGATCGTCGCGCTCGCGCGTGAGCTTCGTCCCGTCAAAGCGCCACTGCTCGCCTTCGATCTCCTGAAGCGACAGGCCGGCTTCGCGCAGCAATGCGCGTGTGACCGGCGCCTCGCCATGGACGAACTCGGCGCCGCCGTCGGCGGCATAGCCGAACTGCGAGGCCGGCAGCGGATGAATGCGGCCGCCGCAGCGCTGGTGCGCCTCCAGGATCGTCACCTTGCGCCCCGCACGCGCCAGCTCGCGCGCCGCCATCAGGCCGGCCGCGCCGGCGCCGACGATGACGATGTGCTCGGACGGATCGGACATGGCCGCGCCTTACCGGCTCACGGCTTGCGGGTCGTTCTGGATCAGATAGCGCAGCAGCAGGACGCCGCCGCCGAGCTCGCGCGTGCTCTCCAGCGTCATCGCGGCGATCGGCGCGCGCCGGTCGCTGTCCGCCTCGGTGGAATCGAACACGAAGGGGGCGCCTTTTGCGCCGTCGATCGCGGGGCTGAGGATCAGGTTGAATTCGTCGATGAGGCCGGCGCGCAGGAACGCGCCGTTGGCGACGCCGCCGCCCTCGACCAGCAGGCGCTTCACGCCGAGCTCGCGGCTGAGAATGTCCAGCGTCAGTGCGAGGTCGATCTCGGATTTGCCGGCAAAGATGTAGGACACGCCCTCGCCGCGGAGGCCAGCGAGATGCGAATCCGGGACATTCTCGGTCAGCACGACGACGATCGGATCGCCGCCGATCTCCGCGCGCCCCCAGCCGATCTTGCCCTCTGCATCGAGCACGACGCCGTAGGTCTTTGCATCGCGCCGGGCGAACCAGTTTTCGCGCGGAACTTTCGCGTCTGTCGGGGGATAGGGCCTGCCCTTGGCGAACTCCGAACCCGTGACGCGGCCGATCACCCAGGCATCGCCGCCGAGCTCATCGTGGATCTTCTCGAACCAGTCCGTGCCCGCGCCCTTCGGACGCCAGCGGCTGGGATGCGTGCGGCCGTCGAGGCTGGAGTGCATCAGGCAGATGACGTGGGGCTTCATGCAATCCTCCGGGCAGCACTCAGGCCGCGGATCCACCGCGCGCGGCACGATCGTTCACGATCGCCGCCAGCGGATTGAGCCTGGGTGGCGCTATGAGCTGGAGCGTGTTGGTGTCGTGGTGATTGAACGGCGCGCCGCGCACGAACAACTCGGTCTGGATCAGATAGGTCCAGCTGCGGTCGTCGTTGAAGGTGATGTCGCAGCGGTAAGCATCGGTGCGAAAGGCCTGCTCCAGAAAATCGGTCGAGCAGATCCCGTAGGCGGTGTCGCCGCGCTTGGCGGTGACCGAGATCGTCTTGTCGTCGGGCCCGGCCTTGCCCGAGGCCAGCAGCACCTGCCCGCGCGGGATCGCCAGGGTCTGCATGATCAGCCCGGTCGCCGGCTCCCACAGCCAGTAGCCGACCTGGTCGTGGAAGGTAATGTCTTCCTCGGGCGTGTTGATGTGGATGTGGTACCGCAGCCCGTACAACAGCTGCGGCCCGTTGGCCTGCGGATCGATCGGATCCATGCGGATGTGCTCGATGAAGGTCCGCCGCTCCGGCCCTTCCGCCTTCGGATTGATGTCGATGCCCTTGTCCGCCTGCCAGGTGCCGGCAAGACGCCGAAGCGGGCCGAGATTGGCCAGGCCGTCGGGCGAGACGTCCTCGGGTTCGGTGAAGATATCGGCGGGAATGGGGAGCATGGCGGCCTCGCGGGGGTGCAGAGACCAGCCATAACACGGGCAGGCGGCGGCCTGAATTCAACTGTTAGCGGCACAGCGTCGGAGGCATTCGAGCCATGCGAGGATGCGCATTGCATCCCGCGCCCGCCTCTGGCGCTGCAGCCGGGCCGGTTGACGAAGACGCCGAGGCTGGCGCGCCCCCGCGACCGCTTCAAGCCGCTTCCGACACCGATCTCGCACGCTGCTCGAGCACGCCGATCGTCGCGACCAGATTGTCGCGCCGGGCGCGAAGGTTGGCCGCGAGAAGCGGGTAGGTCGGCTGAACCGGGTCGAACACCCCGGCGCGCGCCTCTTCCTCGAGAATGTCGGTATTAATCAGCCGAACGCGCCACCATAGATCGGCGATCAACGCGTCGAGCCGGAGTTCGTCAGCAGCACCAGAACGGGACACTTCCTGCATCACTTGCCTCAACCTGAAACGGCCTCTCCGCCGAGGCCCGGGCTTGGGTCAGGACTGAGCAAGGGGAGTGCCAGGACGGGCGGGCGCAGGCTTCCGAACCGGCAATTAAGGAACGCTCTTCGGCCCAAGGGGCTGCAGTGGCGGGCATGATGAAAACGCCTGGGGCATTCAGCTCACGCCACCCGCCGTTTCCGGCGCGCCGTGGGGGCTTGCCAGGAGAGGCTTGCAAGCGGCACGGGCTTGCTGAAGTGAAATCCCTGGCCGAGCGGGATGCCGAGTGATTGGAGCCGTCTGACCTGTTCGGAGGACTCGACCCCCTCGGCGACGATCGACAGCTTCAGCGTCTTTGCCAGCTGCACGATGGATTTCAGCACGGCGACGGTCTCGCAGCGATCGATCCTGTCGATGAAGGATTTGTCGATCTTGACCTTGTCGAAAGGAAAGGCCGTCAAATAGGACAACGACGAGTATCCGACACCGAAATCGTCGAGGGCAATGGAGACGCCGAGCGCCTTGAGGCGCTGGAGCGTCCTGAGGTTCTCCTCGGTGTCGGCGAGAAAAACGCTCTCGGTGATCTCGAGCTCGAGCCGGGTCTGCGGAAGCCCGCTCTGCGTCAACGCAAAGGTCACGGTGTCGACGAGATTGGCGCTGGCAAATTGCAGGGCGGAGAGATTGACAGCGACCTTGATGTCGCCCGGCATGTTCATCGCATCGCGGCAGGCCCTGGCGAGCACCTGGTGGCCGAGCTCGACGATCAGTCCCCCCGCCTCGGCAACCGCAATGAACTCCGCCGGAGGGATGTAGCCCCTGGTGGCGTGATGCCAGCGCGCCAGGGCCTCGACCGATTTTACCCGACCAGTGCCGAGCTCGATCACAGGCTGATAAAACAGCTCTATCTCCTCGCGCCAGATCGCTTCACGCAGCTCGATCTCGAGCACGTTGCGTTGATCCGCTTCCGCCTTGAGCTCCGGTGAATAGACGTGGAAGCAGTTTCTGCCGGCATTCTTCGACCTGTAGAGCGCAAGATCGGCGTTGCGAAGGATCTCGTCGACCCGCGTGCCGTGCTCGGGCACGAGCGCAAGGCCAATGCTACAGCCGCTCACGACGGGGTGGCCATCGATGTGAAAGGGTTCGGCAATGGCCTCGACCAGCCGCGCGGCCAGGCTTTCAGCGCCGTCGCGCATCGCGGCCCCGCCGGGTGCGACGATGACGGCAAATTCATCGCCGCCGATTCGCGCCGCCGTATCGGCATCACGGATCTGCGCCTTGATCCGGTCGGCAACCTGCTTCAGCAACGCGTCGCCGCATTGGTGGCCGAGCGCATCATTGACCGACTTGAACTTGTCGAGATCGAGCAGGAGTACGGCGAACGCGGGCTCCGGCCGGCGCGGGCGGGCCAGCGCCTCGTCGATGCGCTCCTTGAACAGATTGCGATTGGCAAGGCCGGTCAGGCTGTCGTAATGCGCGAGCCGCTCGATGCGGTCCGCCGACGCCTTGCGCTCGGTGATGTCCTCATGCGTGGCAACCCAGCCGCCGTCCTCGCGCCGGCCGTAGGAGATGTAGACGACCCGGCCGTCCGGAAACTGCACGGTGTTCGAGATCTGCTCCGACTGGGCGAGCCGGTTCTTCAAATCGACGAGGTACGCCTCGACGTCGAGCACGGCGGTCTGCTTCGCGAACACCTCCCGGAAGTCCATGCCGATCCGGATGTCTTCCGGCACGAGGTCGTAAAGTTCGAGCCATTGCCGGTTGAACGCGATCAGACGGTCGCGGCCATCGAACATGCTCAAGCCCTGGGGGAGGTTCCTGAGCGCATCCTCGAACTTGCTGGCGAAATCGCGCCGCTCGCGGTGGGCGCGATCCAGCGCCTGCTGCCGTCGCCAATGAAATGTCGTCGCGGCGAGGATGATGAACGTGAGCAGCACCGCGCCGCCGAGATAGACCTTCTGCCTGAAGGCGGAGCGGGAATAGATCTCCTGCTCCGAAATGCCGACGGTGAAGATGAGCGGAAACGCGCGCGACCTGCGCGCCGTGATCAGTCGGTCGCTGCGGTCCGGTCGGTTCTCGTTCCAATATTGCGCATAGAAGCCGTCGCCCAGTTCGCCCGCGACGCGGCTCGGCGCGCTTTGTCCCAGCACTGACCCCTGGTCCACGCCCCGGGCGGCGAGCACCACGTGGCTCGCATTCCTGAGCACCAGCGTTCCCCCGACGCCGAGCTTTGCGGTGTCGTAGAACCTGCCGACGACGTCGACGCTGATCGAGCCGACAACCACGCCGACCCGATTGCCGGCGAGATCGAACAGCTTTCTCGCGAGCTGTATCGTCCACTTTTTGGACGCGCGGCCCAGCACCGGCTTCGCCACGTAAAGGCGATCGTCGACTTGCGACATGGTATGAATGAAGTGCTCGCGATCACCGAGATAAAGTGGCGGACCGGAATAGCCCGCCGTCGTCTCGGTCATGTATCCGTCCGATCCGATCAGAGCGAACTGGACCACGTCGCCGGTGGCGAGGCGGGCCTTGTCGGACCAGAACTTCAGGCTGAAGGCCTGCGGATCCTGGGCGTAGAGTGCCTGTACCACCAGCAACGACTGATCCACGCGCTCGAAGATGCGCTCGGTGTTCTCCTCGAACAATTCGGCGACGCTGTTGCCGTGCGACCGCGCTTGCTGGATCGCGTCCATCCGCTCGGAGGCGGTGATTGCGAAATAGCCGATCCAGACCAGGGGGAGAAAGAACAATGCGATCTGCAGCGGAGCATTCCGCAGGATCGCTCTTCCGGCTTTGCGAACTGCCCCTGCGGGAATCACGACGCGCACCCCCGCTTCGGCCGCCAGGGCAGAACTGCGCTCGCCCGCAGTATTGGCATCGCCTTGTCTCCGCCTCGACTGCACAGGGACACCCGCGCGGGTGCCGTTCATAGCGCGAAGGTAGCCGAAACAGCCTTAAGTTTTTGTTTGGAGGAAGCTCAATTCTTCAGCTCAAAGCCTCCGTATCATCACGGAGGTCGGCTGGTATTGGGCAATCAGGCACATCGCCATGTCGCAAGCGGCACATTTTAGCCGTCTTTGGACCGTTTTTCACATCGCGCGCGCAAGGACGATCGTGCCGGACAGGATGAGGAGCGCGCCTGCCGCATAACTCAACCGTTGGCCGAACGGCAGCAGCTTCTCGGCGGCGACATAGAGCGCGATGCCGATGATCCAGGCCAGGTTCATCACGCCGCCGACGAACAGCAATACCATCAGAAACCAGCAGCAGCCGACGCAGTAGCTGCCGTGGCGAAGTCCCATCCGGAATGCGCCGCGCGTGCCGGGCCGCCAATATCGACTGAGAAACAACAGCGGACTGTCGCAGTAGCGCAGGCAGGCCTGTTTGAGCGGCGTGAACTGATAGAGCCCTGCTGCAATCAGCACGCCGCCGCCCAGAATCGCGCTGGTGCTTGCCATCGCCATCGACAACAACCCGAAGCGTTCGAATGCTCCTTGCACCAGGACCGCAGCGAGACTGAACCCGGCCCACGTCACGAGATAACCGGCGAGAAAGATCCAGCTATCGATTGCGGCGCGGGAGGCAGCCTCCTGCCTTCGCTTGACGGTCGCATACAGGAGAACGGTGGGCACCGCGCTCGGCGCCATCATCGCGACCATCATCACCCACCACATCACGAACAGCAGCGCGCCATAGAACGGCGTCCACGGCATCGGCGCCATGTCCGGCATGTCGGCCATCATCTCGGTGTCCATGCCGGCGCCCGCAGCGAGATAGGCCCAGGCGAGCGCGACCACTGCGGCGGTCCCGATCGCGACGATCAGCCGGTCGCGGTGGAGCAAGTGTTCGAGTATCGAGCGCTCCTGCATCGACTTGTCCATAGCGACGAGGAGCTGACACCGAGATCTTGTGTCGGTGTCAGCGCCGCATCATGCCGCAACGCCCTTAGGCGTCTGCACGACATTGGCGAGCGAGCTATGCGTAGCGCGGGTCTCGAACCGGATCGCGCCGGTCGAGCGGATGTCGGCGGATGCGACCTCGGCCGCCCGATGTTCGAACCCTTCGGGCATGACCACCTGGATGCGGTGCGGATCACCGGTCACCGGATTCTTGATCGGCTCGACATCGGTCTCGAGCACGCCCTTGGCGACGAGTCTTGCGACGCGTCCGTCCTTGTCGAAGGAGAACTCGAACGGCACAAACACGGGATCATGGATCTTGGTGACGATCATGCTGACGATCTGGAACAGCGTGCCTTCGGCCGAATGCTTACCGGAGAAGATATCGAACAACGCCTGTCGCTGCTCCGCCGTGGCGCGTTCGTCGATGATGGGCTGGATTGTCCCGTTGCCCTCATGCAGCGGCCCGGGGAAATCGACCGTGATCGCAAAGCAGAGACCATCGAGCCTGGTCCCTTCGAAATGTCCCTTGGCGATCCGCATGGCGACCAATCCCTTGCAATAGCCTTGGGTCGGCCGTGCGTTGAAATCGCAGGGGCAGCCGAACGCACAGGTGCAGTTCTTCATCCATTCGCCTTCGAGACGCCAGTCCGATGCAGTCATGGCACATCTCCTGATGTGAGCGGGGACGCGGCAGCCGTTGACGAATTTGTTCAGCGTTCTTGTCGAAGCAATGCGAAATGGCGCGAGCGGGATCGAGGTCCGATCAGAAGGCCGGCATCGCAGAAAAGTATGGTGGCGAGCTGCCGTTTACCGTCGGAGGATCATATCAGCGGCCGCCGGCTACGTATAGCGGACGAGGGTAGTGGCTCGGGGGCAGCTACAGCTCGGGGGATGTCCGATGTCGGGGGCGTTGGTGCGCAGGGGCGGGATCCGCTCTCCGACGCTCTTGTAATTGAAATATCGAGAGAATTTCTAGCAAGCAACAAGAACGTATTGGCATGAGTGAGCACGTCCGGCTTTCCCTTCGGATTCCAGAGGATGCCAAATTGGTGAAGCCGCGCCGTGAGGAACGAGAACTGCCGAAACCGATCGAGGCCGCCATGGGCTTCGATCGCCAGTTGCTGAAGATTGGCATCGATCTCTTCCCTCACTCGTCCAGGAAGGTTCGGCAATGGGCGACGAACCTCGCTGGATACTGGAACAGCGCGCCGTGGCCGGAGTCCGGATAGAGAACGAGCTGGGCGTTCTTCATAGCCTTGAACATGTTGTAGGCGTTGATGCTCGGAAACATCGTGTCGTCGCTGCCGTGCACGATGAGCGTAGGCTGCGCGATGGCGCGGAGCGTCGCTTCGCCTTCATGCTTCCTGGCGCACCAGCCAATGATTGCCTTCGCCTGCGCGTTGCTGACATCCTCGCCGCTGTCCGGATCACGATCCTCCTTGCGCATGGTTGCGCGGGCGACGAAAGCGCGGCCGGCGCGCTGACTTTCTTCGGAGGGTGTGAAGAACAGGGGCAACCGCACATCCGTCCCGCTTTGAGCGAAGGCTTCGTCGACTACGGCGAGCAGATGTTCCTCGCCCCCGCGCGGTGCAGCGCCGGCGATGATGAGCTTGCGGATCAAGCCGGGGTGCTGCACGGCAAGCACTTGGGTGAGCATGCCGCCGAGGGAGAAGCCGAGGAGGTCAACCTTTGGCAGATCAAGGCCTCGTATGAATGTCTCGGCATCCGAGGCCATTTGCTCCACCGTGTCGGGCGTCCGGCCGGTGGAGGTGCCTATGCCGAGATTGTTGAACGCAATGACCGGCCGCGTTTCAGCAAGGCTATTCACCACTGCCGGATCCCAGGCATCCATCGTCCCGGTGAAGTGCTGCAGCAGGATGAGCGGCGTCCCGGCCGTCGGGCCGAGCCGCCGGAAGGCGAAGCGCACATCGCCGACGTTCAAAGATTCTGTTCTAGCGGTTTCGAGCGACATGGTTGCTCCTTTGTGAGTTGCATTTGCTTGATGCGGAGTCGATCCTGATGATTGGCAGCGCATCTACATGGTGAGGACGATGCGAAAGCGGGCTTCGCCCGCCATCATCTTGCGATACGCTTGCGGCGCGCGTTCTAGCGGCATCGTCTCGATCATGGCGGCAACGCCAGCGAGCGAGCTGAACCGCAAGGTGGCATCGGCGGTCGCTGGATCGCCGGTCAAGGCGCCTTCGATCGAACGCTCGCCGAACAGGAGGTCGGACGTCGCGATCTCCGCAGGTTCGGGAGATGCGCCGAGCGCGATGATCCGGCCGCGCGGCCGAAGCCCCTTCACCGCGTCTGCCACAGCTCTACCACCTGACGCGGTGATGACGACGAGCTGCGCGCCGCCCAGATCCTGCAGCGCGGAAGCAACCGCGACGCTCGAGCTGTCGACATAATGGTGGGCGCCAAGCTTTCCGGCGAGACCACCTTTGTCCGGTCCGCGCCCAATCGCCACGACCTCGAAGCCCATGCGCCGGGCGAACTGCACGGCGAGGTGCCCGAGGCCGCCAATGCCGATCACGGCGACCAGATCGCCGGCGCGAGCGGGAGAGTTGCGGAGCGCGCTGAAGGTCGTCAGTCCGGCGCAGAGCAGCGGAGCGGCGTCTTCCGAGGCGAGCCCATCGGGAATCGACACGAGGCCACTTGAGCGCGCGAGCATGTACTGCGCGTAGCCCCCGTCATGATGAACGCCGGTGAACTCCTGGTTCCGGCAATTGACGAGATCGCCGCCGCGGCACTCTGCACAGTGTCCGCAACTACCTCCGAGGAAGCCGATGCCGACGCGCTGCCCGAGCGTCCAACCCTCGACGTTGCTGCCGACCGCGTCGATCACGCCTACAGCCTCGTGGCCCGGCACGCGCGGCCATTGGATCGGAAAAGCCCCTTCGACGGTCGCGGCGTCGGAGTGGCAGACACCGCAGGCCTCGACGCGAAGGCGGACCTGCCCGGGGCCGGGATCGACAAGCGGCTTTTGCGTCAGTTCGAGCTGTCCCGGCGCGACGGCCTGAACAGCGCTGTATGTCGTCGGATCGCTCGACATGAAAGCTCCAAGGTCTGAAAAACCTGTCGGAGCGCTACCAGCGGCCTGCCCAAGCCGACAGGACGTAGATGCCATCATTCCGGCCATGCATGGCGAAACATCACTGGAACGACCATCTAGGCGATTAGCAACCGTCGCGGAGAAAGCATGAAGATCGGCCTCGTCCTTTGCCCGAGTTTCCAACCCGTCTGCTTCGGAGCCGTCGCAGCGTTCGACGTGGCCAACAAGCAGGCCGGCGAGAAGGTCTATGACGTGCGCGTCCTCTCGGAGGAAGGAGGACTGGTCGCCTCGTCATCCGGCATGCAGGTCATGACGGACCCAATCGACGATGCTCGCTATGACACGCTGATCGTCGCCGCGGGCCTGGAGATACCGACCTCGTCGCCGGGATTGGTCCGGCTGCTTCGCGCTGCTGCTCGCGACGCGCGCCGCGTCGCCGCCATCTGCCTGGGCTCGTTCGTCCTGGGAGATGCGGGCTTGCTGAACGGCCGGCGCGCCACCACGCATTGGCGTTACGCGCAGGCGCTGCAGGACCGTTTCCCCAGCTGCGAGGTCGACATGGACAAGATCTTCATCGCGGACGGACCGATATGGACGTCAGCCGGCATGACCGCGGGAACGGACCTGGTCGTGGGCATGATCGAGCGCGACCACGGCTCCGATATTGCCCGTTCGGTCGCGAAGGGCATGGTCATGTACCATCGCCGCTCAGGCGGACAGTCCCAGCATTCCACTTTGCTGGACCTCGGCGCGAATGAAGATCGGGTCCAGCGCGTGCTGAACTACGCTCGTCAGAACCTTGCCGAAAACCTCACCGTTGACGAGCTTGCCGAGGCCGCGTGCCTCAGCCCCCGGCAGTTCACGCGGCTGTTTCGGGCGGAAACCGGCACCACGCCCGCAAAGGCGGTCGAAGCGTTGCGTGTCGAAGCCGCGAAGTTGATGCTGGAACAAAGTCGGTTGCCGATCGAGGTCATCGCTCGCGAGGTGGGGTTCGCGAACCGAGAGCGGATGCGTCTGGCGTTTGCGCGCGTGCTTGGGGAGGTCCCTAGAGCCATCCGCAATGATGCCGGACCGCTGGCCGCACTATGATCGACGCGCGACCGCGGCAATGCGTGTGAGAAAGGCGGCCCATGTCGGATCAATCGTCATAAGGCCACCGGCTTCTCACGCCGTCGAGTTTGGATTCCAAAGGCTCATCGCTAGCTGAGCCGGATGTTGGAAAGATCGATCGAAACGACGAGGGGCTCGGTGCTGAAGCTGCCGTCTGGCTGGCGGGAATAGATCCGGCGTTTCGTCGGGAATTTGATGCCCGAGACTTCCGTGTAGTCTTCGATGATATGCGCGCCGGGCGTGTTGCCGGAGATCTCGACGTTGTAGTCGTGGCGCTTCAGCAGCCCCTCACCGTCGAAATAGAGCGTCTGCACGGTGCTGTGCGTCGCGATCTCTGCCGGAAATCGCACCGCAAGGCGGCGCCAGTCTCCGCTGTCGGCCGGCCAGGGCTCCAGTTCCTCGGTCTCAAGTCTCGGCCAGGCAAGCAGGAACGGCATGTTCAGATAGGTCCACATCGCGCAGCCGGCGAAGTAGGCGAGTTGCAGTTCAGTCCACGGCGTTTGCAACTCATGGCCGGCAAAGCTCGCGCGCGGCTCAAGCAGCTCTTCGAGAACCGTTCCGTTGTCTGCTTCCAGAGCCACCCGGCTCGGCTCAAAGCGCGAGCGGCGATGGTCAGCGCCGAACGGAGCGTGTGACGCCCACTGCCTCTTCAGACCCACGGTGACGTTGGTCCGCTCGAGGGTGACTGCCTGTCCCTTCAAGGACCACAGGACGCCGCCCTGCACAAGATCGGCCGACACCTGCTCGAACTGCCGCCACCGATCGAGGCCTCCATGGTCTTCGATGGCTATATCCTTGAGTTGCTTCATGGTTGGGCTCCTGCGGAAGCCGCGCGGGATCGCGCAGCCTTTAGCGGGAGCCTAGGCGGTCGGCCAAGCCTGCCGAACGACTTAGATGCCTTGATTCCAGACGCCGCCGCGCGCCGGGTTTTCCAGATGCCTCTTGGCAAGCTCCAGGAAGAGAAAAGAAAAACGCGAGCGCGCTTCGCGCCGGTCATCTGGCAAGCGCTATCGTACGAGATCGTGCTTCAGTGTGGAAAAGCGTAGATTGGTGCCCAGGGGCGGAATCGAACCACCGACACTGCGATTTTCAGTCGCATGCTCTACCAACTGAGCTACCTGGGCGTGCTCCAAGAGAGGGGCCAAAGCCCATCGAGCGGGCGGTTTATAGTGGGCTCGGAGCGGCCTGTCCACCCGGCTTCGCGAAGTGGCTGCGCCGGGCGCGGCCCTTCTGTGCACAAGATCGGGCGGGGTTGCTGCGGCTGCTGCTCGGCGCTTCAGCGAGGCAATTAAAACTTTGATAAAGCTCGATTATTCGACGTCGTCGGTTTCGTCGTCGCGGCCGGGGATGACGTAGGAGCCCTTCAGCCAGCGGTTCAGGTCGACGTCGCGACAGCGCGAGGAGCAGAACGGACGGGTGGCCTGCGTCTGCGGCTTGCCGCAGATCGGGCAGGTTTTGAGCGGGCCGGTGGTGACCTGGTCGTCCATGGATGTCGGCAGCTTACACGGGGTGACGGGGTTCAAGAGCCTGCCCGGAAACGGGTTCCCGGTGCAGCCGCGCATGTGCCGCTGGTCGGACCCGGCGGGGCCATTCTACTGTGCATGGGGTTGTTTTCGAGGTTTTTGTCGGCGCGGCCCTTGGGCTCACTTGGGCTCACACCGCGGTGGTATTGAGCCAGCCGAAGCGGATCGGAAAGCCCTCGCCGCCGAGCAGTGTCGTGGTCTCGTAGAGCGGCAGGCCGACGACGTTGGTGTAGGACCCCACCATCTTGACCACGAAGGATCCGGCGATGCCCTGGACGGCGTAGCCGCCGGCTTTGCCGCGCCATTCGCCGGAGCCGATATAGGCCTGGATGTCGTCCTCGGACAGGCGCTTGAAGCGCACGCGCGTCTCGACCAGACGCTGGCGGAAAGCCTCGCGCGGCGTGACCAGGCAGATCGCGGTGTAGACGCGGTGGTTGCGGCCCGACAGCAGCCGCAGGCACTGCGCGGCCTCGTCGACCAGATTGGCCTTGGGCAGGATGCGGCGGCCGACCGCCACCACCGTGTCGGCGGCGAGGATGAAGGCGCCGCGCAGTTCGTCGTCGAGCTGCACCGACTTCAGCGCAGCGTCGGCCTTGGCTCTGGCCAGCCGGTTGGCACAGGCGCGCGGCAGCTCGCCCCGCCTCGGCGTCTCATCGACGTCGGCCGGCCGGAGCGCATCCGGCTCGATGCCGGCCTGGTTGAGCAGCGACAGCCGACGCGGCGAGCCGGAGGCAAGTACGAATTTGGGGCGGCCAAGCATCAGGTGATTTGGAAGATGAGGCAGGGGTGAATTGCGCGCGGAACCTATCGGAAGGGGGCTGATTTCACAACCCGGGAACCGGAGTTTGGTGATTCGAGGTATCCGCCACGGCTGTGCCTGCTCTCTGTGACGCGGGTGTTACGGCGGGCTGATGCTACCCGCTCGCCGCGCCGACCTTGGCGAAGCGCCGCCGGATGCGCATCAGGAGCTGATCACAGACCTCGCGATAGGCAGCTAACTTCTGGTCGCGGCTGCCTTCGATGGTGGTGGGATCCTGCGTCGGCCAGTATTCGACCTCGGCCGCGAGCGTTCGCGTCAGCTCCAGCGCCTTGTGATGCGCCTCGGGCGAGAGCGTGATGATGAGGTCGAAATTCAGTCCCTCCCAATCCTCCAGCTCCTCGAAGGTCTGCGGCTTGTGGCCGGAGATGTCCTGGCCGAGCTCGCTCATCACGGCGACGGCGAAGGGATCGAGCTCGCCCTTCCTGTTGCCGGCCGACTTCACGTAGAGGCCTTGCGGAAACATGTGCTGCAACAGGCTCTCGGCCATCGGCGAGCGCACGCTGTTCATCGCACAGGCGAACAGCACCGACTGAGGATCGCGTGCGCGTGGCGGATCCGCCATCGCGCTCAGCCCTTCCAGTGCAGGACAGTAATGAGCGTGAACAGCCGGCGCGAGGTCTCGAAGTCGACCCGCACCTTGCCTTTCAGCCGCTCCTGCAGCGTGCGCGATCCTTCGTCGTGGATGCCGCGGCGGCCCATGTCGATGGCCTCGATCTTGTCGGGGGTCGCGGTGCGGATCGCCTGGTAATAGCTGTCGCAGATCATGAAATAGTCCTTCACGATCCGCCGGAACGGCGTCAGCGACAACAGATGCGCGACCACGGGCGTGCCGTCCTCGCGGCGGATGTCGAACATCAGCCGGTTGCCGGTGATGCCGATATGCAGCGTGAACGGGCCCTTGCCGTCCGCACCCTCGGGCGCAAACAGGTTCTGCTCGATCAGATCGTAGATCGCGATCGCCCGCTCGTGCTCGATGTCGGGCCCGGAACGGCCGATCGATTCCTCGTCCAGCGTGACGCCGACGATGCGATTGGTCGAGTCGTCCTGTGCGGGCGGCTTTGTCATGACAGATTGAGGCGCAATCCAATCGAGCGGGAATGGGCATCCAGCCCCTCCGCCTTGCCGAGCGTCATCGCGGCAGGTCCCAGCGCACGCAATTGGTCGGGCCCGCATTTCAGGATCGAGGTGCGCTTCATGAAGTCGTGCACCGAGAGGCCGGAGGAAAACCGCGCCGAGCGCGCCGTCGGCAGCACGTGATTGGAGCCGCCGACATAATCGCCGATCGCTTCGGGCGTGTGCGGTCCGAGGAACACCGCGCCGGCATTGCGGATCTTCGCCGCGAGCGCGTCGGGATCGACGGTCATGATCTCGAGATGCTCGGCCGCGATGGCGTCGGCAAGCGGGACGGCGTCGCCCAGGTTCTTCACCATGATAACGGCGCCGAAATCGGCCCAGGACGCGCTGGCGATCGCGGCGCGTGGCAGCGTCTTCAGCTGCGCCTCGACCGCCTTTTCGACGTCGGCGGCAAGGCACGCCGAGTCCGTGATCAGGATCGACTGCGCGCTGGAATCGTGCTCGGCCTGCGCCAAGAGGTCAGCGGCGATCCAATCGGCGTTGCCGGTGTCGTCGGCAATGACGAGCACCTCCGAGGGGCCGGCGATCATGTCGATGCCGACCTTGCCGAACACCAGCCGCTTGGCGGCAGCGACATAGGCATTGCCGGGGCCGACGATCTTGGCGACCGGCGCGATGGTCGCGGTGCCGTGCGCGAGCGCGGCCACCGCCTGCGCACCACCGACACGGTAGATCTCGGTGACGCCGCCGAGATGGGCGGCCGCCAGGACCAGCGGATTGAGCTTGCCGTCCGGCGAGGGCACCACCATCACGAGGCGCGACACGCCGGCGACTTTCGCCGGCACGGCATTCATCAGCACCGATGACGGATAGGCCGCCGTGCCGCCGGGGACGTAGAGGCCGGCGGATTCGATTGCGGTGTAGCGCCAGCCAAGCTCGACGCCGAGCGGATCGGTGAAGCGCTCGTCCTTCGGCAGCTGGCGGCGGTGATAGGTCTCGATACGGTCGCGCGCAAGCTCGAGCGCATCCAGCGTCGCAGGCTCGCAGGCCTTCACGGCGGCCTCGATCTCGGCGGCGGAGACGCGCAAGGAGGATGCGTCCAGCCTCAAGCGGTCGAACTTGGCCGTCGCCTCGAGCAGGGCGGCGTCGCCACGCTTGGCCACGTCGTCGACGATCGCGCGCGCGGCGGCCTCGACGTCGGCCGACGCCTCGCGCTTGGCGGCGAGGAAGGCGGCGAATCGCTGGTCAAAATCAGCGCTGCTGCGGTCGAGGCGAACGGGCATGTTTCGCTTGGCTTCCGGCTGGTCTTGAGGGGCGGGTCGGCGCACCAGGTCCCCTGCTCAATGGCGCGGCGGGAAAGCTGCGTCAACCCTCGGCAGATGCCATCCCAGCCAGGGCCCATTCGGCTGGTATACGGCCTCTTCAGCCCTCCCCCTGGACTCCAGTGCCCAGCGTGTCGGCCCCGAGGTCGGTCAGCTCGCATTCCAGACACTCGACGTCCAGGCGGATGGCGCCGCCCTGGGCGAACAAAAGCAGGGCGCTGCCGCCGGGCTCCTCGGCTCGGCCGTCCCGGGGGTGAAATTCAATGCCGACGAGATCCAGTATCTTGTCCGGCGCGGCGAGGTCAATGTTGCGCGACTTGCAGGCGAGCACACGGTCGAAACGGAGCGCTGCGACCAGCCGGCGCGGCTCGGTCTCGCCCTCCAAGGTCTGCTCCCAGTCCAGCCGGCTCATTCCGACCACAAGCCGTTTCTCGCCCTGCCGCCAAATGATATCGGAAGCCTGGACGCGGGCGTCCTGGACATGGGTCGAGATCACGGCGAGGTCGTCGGCGTCGAGAGCGATCAGTTTGAGCTGGGGCGACATCGCCGCGCCTCTCCTGGAGTGGACGGGGCTCAACGCGCACGAGCCCCGAAATTTCCACACACAAGTTAAGCCCTCGTCCGGCTCGCCGCTACGCGGCGAGCCACCCATTCCCACAACAAGGGAGGGTGAGAGTCGTGAAACCTCACTCCCTGAAGAACGCCAGGAGATCCGCGTTGATCGTCTCGGCATGCGTGGTCGGCATGCCGTGGGGGAATCCCTTGTAGGTCTTCAGGATGCCTTTCTTGAGCAGCTTGGCCGAGAGCGGCGCCGAGTCCGCGTATGGCACGATCTGGTCGTCGTCGCCATGCATCACCAGCACCGGGACGTTGATCTTCTTCAGATCCTCAGTGAAATCGGTTTGCGAGAACGCGACGATGCCGTCGTAATGCGCTTTCGCGCCACCCATCATGCCCTGGCGCCACCAGTTCTCGATCACCGCTTCCAGCGGTTTTGCGCCGGGGCGGTTGTAGCCGTAGAACGGGCCGGCGGCGATGTCGCGGTAGAAGGCCGAGCGGCCGGCGGCAAGCTGGGCCTGGAAATCGTCGAACACGCTCTTCGGCAGGCCGCCGGGATTGGCTGCGGTCTGCACCATCAGCGGCGGCACCGCGGAGAGGATCGCGGCCTTCGCGACGCGGCTCTCGCCGTGACGGGCGATGTAGTGCACGACCTCGCCGCCGCCGGTGGAATGGCCGACATGGAGGGCGTTCTTGAGGTCGAGATGCGCGGTGAGCGCGGCGAGATCGTCGGCATAATGATCCATGTCGTGGCCGTCGGCGACCTGCGCCGAGCGGCCGTGGCCACGGCGGTCATGGGCGATGACGCGATAGCCGCGCGTGACGAAGTACATCATCTGCGCGTCCCAATCGTCCGAGGACAGCGGCCAGCCATGGCTGAACACGATCGGCTGGCCCGAGCCCCAGTCCTTGTAGAAGATCTCGACGCCGTCTTTGGTGGTGATGGTGGGCATGGTGGGGCTCCTTTCAATGAGAGACGTCATTCCGGGACGCGCGTCAGCGCGAACCCGGAATCTGGAGATTGATAAATCGGGATTCTCTGGTGCGCGATTGCGCACCAGAGTTTATCGCTGTGCGATGGCCGGAATGACGAGAGGGGCCAATCAGGCAAACGCCAGGGGCTTGTAGCGGCGCCAGGCGCCGATGGTCAGCACGACGAAGAACACCAGCACGATGCCCTGCACCACGGCGAAGACCGGCCCCGATGGCGGCGCCGGGGGCACGGCGGGCGCGAGCGCGGCAAGTGCGGGCACCTTGAGGAACGACTGGATCACCAGCACGAAGACGTTGAAATAGAGCGAGATCATCGCGGTGACGATGTAGACCGGGCGCCAGACGCCGCCGAGCTTCATGCCGTAGAGCGCGAAACAGGCAATCGCGAGCAGCACCAGCGAGATGATGCCGATGATGTGCGAGGGCAGCAGCTCCTTGAATGGAAACAGGAAACCAGTCGCGCTGGTGAGAATGGTGAACAGCAGGAAGATCGCAGTCAGGCCCGGCATCGACTTCGAGCCAAGCAGGCCGAACATCACGACAAGCCCGGCGACGATGGCAATCAGGCTGATGATGACATGGATCAGCGTAAGGGCGGGCAGGCTTAGGCCAAGCACCATGACATCTCTCCTACTCTCGGCGTTGAGGTGACGAGAATAGTATTACGGTCCTCATCGGATTACCACCTGCGTTGTCGTCACATGCATGAGCGCAGCCATGCGTCATCGTGCGAAATCGAAAAACGCATGGCTGAACTTTTTGCAGCGCTGTCACAAACGACGGCAGGCTTTCGACGAAAGTTGAATTGAACTCACACGTTCTTGGTATCGAAGATCAGGATGTCGGCACCGCCGCTGGCGAATTTCGGCACGTCGGCGCCGGTCGCCTTGCCTTCCGGGCTGGCAAAGGCGGCCTGAACGTCGGCCACGCTGTCGAAGGTGAGGATGGCGACGAGATGGATTCCGGAAGGGCCTGCGGGAGATGCGACCGGCCCTTTACTGACGGCGTAGTTCTTCAGGCCGGGAAGTTTCTTGGCGAGTGGAATGTGCGTCTCGGCATAGTACTTGTCGAAGGCGGCAGCATCCTTGGGTGTCTTGTAGAGCACGACGACTTCAGCCATTTGGTCCTCCCGTTGAATCGTTGTTTTTTCCGCGCGCGATTGCCTCGCGACGAGGGGATAGTCACGCATTGCGCAGCAAGATGACAAGCCGGATTTGGCTTGCCATTGCCTTGCCTTGTCCTTGACTAAAGCGCCGGTTTTGCGGCGTCGCCGAGATAGCCATGCAGGGAGGCAACGACCTGCGCGCCCTCGCCGATGGCGCCGCCGACGCGCTTGACCGAGCCGGAGCGGACGTCGCCGACGGCGTAGACGCCGGGCACGGAGGTCTCCAGCGGCGCCACCAGCTTGCCCTGGTTCTGCTCCGACTGCGCGCCCGTGACCACGAAGCCGCCGCGATCGAGCGTCACGCCGCAACCGTCGAGCCAGGACGTGGCGGGATCGGCGCCGACGAACAGGAAGAGATTGCGGATGTCGGCGGAATCCTCGTCATCCGAGAGCCGGCTCTTCCAGCGGATGCGCCGCAGCAGCGAGGCCTCGTCGCCCTCGAGCGCGGTGATCTCGGTGTTGAACATCAGTTCGATGTTCGGGGTCGCTTCGATGCGCTCGATGAGATAGCGCGACATGCTGGCGCCAAGGCCGCCGCCGCGGATGATCATCAACACGCGTTTGGCATGGCCCGACAGGAACACGGCCGCCTGGCCAGCCGAATTACCGGCGCCGACCAGAGCCACCTCCTCGCCGGCGCAGAGCCGCGCCTCCACGGGCGATGCCCAGTACCAGACGCCGCGGCCCTCGAACTTGTCGAGGTTGGCAATATCGGGACGGCGATAGCGCGCGCCGCTGGCGACCACCACCGAACGGGAGCGCAAGGTTTCGCCGCAATCCAGCGCCAGCGCGAAGGTGCCGTTGACGCGCGAGCAATCCAGCGAGCTCACCGACATCGGAATCATGATGTCGGCGCCGAACTTCTGCGCCTGCGTGAAGGCGCGGCCCGCCAGCGCCTGGCCGGAGATGCCGGTCGGGAAGCCCAGATAGTTCTCGATGCGCGCGCTGGCGCCGGCTTGGCCGCCGAAGGCGCGGGTGTCGACGACCGCGACCGAGAGACCTTCGGACGCAGCGTAGACCGCAGTCGCGAGCCCCGCCGGCCCGCAGCCGACGATGGCGACATCGTAGATACGGTCGTCCTTGGCCCCGCCAATCATGCCGATGGCGCGGCCGAGCTCGGTCTCGCTGGGATTGCGCAGCACCGTGTCGCCGGCCGTGACGACGAGCGGCCAATCCTCCGGCTTCGGCGAAAAGCGCGCGATCAGTTCGGCGGCGTCATGCTCGCTCTCGGGATCGAGCAGATGATGCGGCTGGCCATTGCGGGTGAGAAAGCCCTGCAGGCGCACCACGCCCGCGGAGTTCGAGGGCCCGATCAGCACGGGGCCGCCGATGCCGCCCTGGATCAGATTGACCCGGCGCAGGATCAGCGCGCGCATGATGCGCTCGCCAAGCTCGGCTTCGGCCACCAGCAGCGCGCGCAGCCGGTCCGGCGGGACGAGCAGCACCTCGACATTGCCTTCGGCGCGGCCGTCGACCAGCGCCGGCCTGCCCGAGAGCTGGCCAAGCTCGGCCAGGAATTGCCCCGGCCCCTGATCGATCACGGGCGTGACGTGGCCGAGACCGTCGCGCTGGGTGATGGCGACGTGGCCCGCCAGCACCACGAACATGCCGGGCCCGGGCTTGCCGGTCTCGAACAGCAACTCGCCGTCCGCGTAGGTGCGGATTTCGCCGAAGTGCCTGATCCGTTCGATCTCGGCGGGCGTCAGCGCCGGAAAGGTCTGCTCGGGGCGGGTGAACCGCAACAGCTGCGCATCACGATCGGTTCGTTGTGTTTCGTCCTGCCCCATGGCCACTGCTTGCACTCCAAATTTCCAGCCGCCGGCGTTCAACGAGAGGTCTTGCCGGCGGCCCCCTCATTTAGGGAACCATCGTCGTTCTGCGAGGGGTCGGTGCTTGCGGCGCGTTCGCGCGCCTGCAACTTCCGCCGCTTCAGGTTTTCGCGCAGCGCCGATTTCAGCCGGTCGTCCCGGGACGCCCTCGGCTGCCTCGCGCTCTTGTCAGTCTCGTCGCCCATCGCGGCTCCATCACAGCAACCGGCCACAGGATGCCATCGAAGTGTGGCAGCTCAAGAGGGTGAGGCGATAGGACCCTTGCGAAACGCGAGATGGATCGAATCCGGCTCCCCGGCCAACTGACCAGTTGGGCAGGGATGTCAGACCCCGAATCGGCATGAAGGCGGTCAGTCCGGACGAAAACGGGCATTTTGGCGCCGATATCGGCCCGATTTTCTCGTTTTGGCGGGGCTAGCAAGCTTGCGCAGGAGGGGGGCTTGTGGCAGATATCGGCCCGCTTGGTAGGCCCCTCGGGCGGCCGATTCTTGTCCCAGCACATGCTGCCGTAGCTCAGTGGTAGAGCACTCCATTGGTAATGGAGAGGTCGACAGTTCAATCCTGTCTGGCAGCACCAGCTTTCCTCACCGACGCGAGCCGTGTTGAACCAAGCCTTGTTGAACCAAGCCTTGTGCCTGGCCAGCGCGCCCGCAACACCCATGGATGCGATCGTGATCACACGCTCCCTGCCCTATGAAGGACTGCTCCACGAGATCGTCGAGCATAATGGCGTGCTCTATCTCGGCGGCATCGTCCCTGAAGATGCCGGGCTCGACATGGCCGGCCAGGCCGAGGATGTGCTGCGCCAGTTGAAGACCCTGCTCGAGGGGGCCGGCTCCGATCTGTCCTGCGTTCTGCAGGTGACGATCTTCGTGGCCGACCTCACTGAGAAGGCCGCGTTCAACCAGGTGTGGAAGCGCTATTTCACCGCGGAGCATCTGCCGGCGCGTGCCGCGATCGGCGTTGCGGATCTCGGCCCGGGCGTCAAGCTGGAGCTGACGGCGATCGCCGCGCGCCGCTGATCCTCACGGGCGAGAAGAGCAAGTTCGGTCGTTTCGTCAGTCTTCCACACATGGCTTGGCATTCTCGCGGCCCGAAACGCCCGAGTTTTGCTCGTTTCCTTGTCCCTCTTCTATGAAGAGGGCGCAGGGAAGGCCGGGTGCCGGCTGGCACCCACGGTCCGCTGTGCGACAGCACACGCAGAAAACTGCACAGCGGCATACAGGTGAAGCCCAACACACGGCCTTCCCTGCGCAGTGGTTTGACGGCTTATGCCTGCTCTCCCCGGAGCCGAGTTCCTTCTGGCCTCCGTCACCTCGCGAATTGACGATGCCTCAAGGCCCGGTTGAGCCCAGATGCATCTCCGCAAGGCTTGACCGTAGCAACGACGGTCAGGACCACACGGTTTTGCCGTACGCAGCTTCCGGCTCCGCCAAGAGGCTTCGCCGGATGTTGGCGCCGTCCGTTCCGCACGCTGTGAGACCTCACGAGGTTCATCTCGCCCTGGTCCCGCCCTGCGTGCCCGACGCAGCCGCGTCCACCGCACCCTGGCCCTCGTTCGTGACGACGTACGATCGCCCCTCTCCCTGGGCCGGGATGAGCGATGGATACTGCAATTCCGAATTTCGGTAAAGTGGAATATATTTGCGGGAAGGGATTGACGGGGGCTGCGCGGGAGAGGCGGTGTTTTGCCCGACGGGCCAGAAGCGTTGCGATCGGTGTCCTTCCGGTTGCGCCTCTTCGAAAGGTTGCGGCCACACGGCACGTTGACCCCTCATTTCATGGTGCTAGTCTTTTCGCTCGCGACCTGTCCGGGAGGACACGATGGGATGGTTCGACCGCCTGTTTGGAAGGATGTCGGAGCCGACGATTCCTCTTCTTGCGAGATTTCGGCGGAAATCAAAAGCACCGACCGATCCTGATCTTTTGAAAATCGCCAAGGACCGGAAGGGACATGTTTCCCGCAGAGCCGTCAGGGACGAGTATAATCGGCTGGTCCTGGAGAAGTACGCGCACGACAAGTCGTGATGCGGGTCGAGGATCTCAGTAGCCCGTAGGATGGGTAGAGCGAAGCGAAACCCATCTGCTCCTTGTCGAGCCACGAAACATGATGGGTTTCGCAAGGGCTCTACCCATCCTACGCACTGCGCACCATCAATGGTCGCCATTCATTTGCAGTGCTGCGAAGCGGTCGTCCGAACGGCGCAACCGCCGGCATAGCTCGCGATTGATGTTCTGCAGGACGATCACGTAGGCGTGGATGTCGGCCTTGTAGCAGGCATAGAGCTTTTGGGCCGTCAGCTCGTACAGCACGGTCGGCGCCTCCGCGATAACAGTGGCGGAGCGGTTCTGCATTTCGATCAGCGTCATCTCGCCGAAGAAATCGCCAGGCTCCAAACGCGATATCGGGATGACCCTGCCCGCATGCGTGCGTTTGCTCACCGCCAGCCGGCCGGACTTGACGATGAACATCGAACGTCCCGGCTCGCCCTCGGCCACAACGGTCGCGTCGGCCTCGAAGCGGCGCTCGACTAGCATCGAGATCAAGAGGTCGAGGCCTGCCTCCGAAAGCCCGCCGAAGAACGGCGTCGCCAGCAGGAACGCTTTCAGATCGGGGGACGTGACGAGCATTGCGCGAGGTTACGCCCGGTCGAAGGCTGCGGCAAGCTAAGCGGTGCAGCCAGGTTCCGTCATTGCGAGCGTAGCGAAGCAATCCAGGAATGTGTCCGCGGAAACAGTCTGGATTGCTTCGTCGCAAGGGCTCCTCGCAATGACGCGGCGAGAGATTTCACCTCTCGACTCTGGACCACTGCCGCGCGCAGCGAAACCCATCAGACTCGTGCGGTGGCGAAGATGATGGGTTTCGCAAGTGCTCTATCCATCCTACGGGCCGCACAGTGCGAGCTATTTGGGCCGGCGCCCCGTGATCGCGTGCGCGCGCGCAGTGCAGGTGATGCGACCGTCCGCATGCGCCGGCAGGCCCGCACGCACCCGCGCTATGAGCGTCTCGACGTCTGCGGGCCTCATGGCGGCAACGGAAGGCCGGAGCGCGGGGGACTTCAGACTGATTGCCCAGAAGTCGTCGAAACCTGAAAACGTCCGTTGCACCGTAATCTCTCGCGTTTGCACGTCCTCGAGACCTGCTCCTCGCCACAGGTCCCGCAACGCTTCCATGCGAGAGGCATCCATCCGTGGCGGGCGCGTTGCCGGAATGCCCATTGCCTTCATCTCGTCATAGATCGGGTCGAGCGGAAAGCCGCCACCCAACATGTCCCACATATACGTCATGACCGCACCGCCGGGGACAACGACCCGCACCATTTCGCTGACGCCCCTCGCGGGGTCCGGAACGAACACCAGAACCAACGCCATCACAGCCGCGTCGAAGCTGGCGTCGGCGAAAGGAAGTGCCATCGCATCGCCCTGGTGAAACTTTGCCACGTGCGCCGTAGGTCGTGTGCGCGCAAAAGCAAGCTGCTCGGCCGAGGGGTCAATGCCCTGGACCTCGGCGGGGTTGCAGCGCTCGACCAGGAGTTCAGTGAAGGCGCCGTTGCCGCAACCGATGTCGATCCACCGCAAGCCTGCAGGAGGTGCCAGCCAATCAAGGAATATCTCGCCTGCGAACCGGCTCCAGATTCCCATCATCTGCTCGTAGGCGGCACCGTCGTCGAAGCGAATGGTCTGCTCTGCCATGTCGAGATCCTCCCGGCCCGATGACGATGCTTGGCGCGCGCCATTCTGCGCACAAGAGATGGGACTGGGGAAGTCCCCAGGTTATCGCAGATGACTCGTACCAGCGGCCAGCGCGCACGCCTCGTCCTTCGAGACGGCGCTGACGCGCCTCCTCAGGATGAGGCTAATCAGCATCAGTGCTCGTTGAAATTTGCTGCCGCGCACTCCACCCTCATCCTGAGGAGCCCGCCCAAAGCGGGCGTCTCGAAGGATGGCCGCGGGGAAAACTCCCAAATGCGATAGCCCCCTGGGGAAGTCCTGGAGCTGACCAGATCCGCCGGATTATTGCCGTGCGACATTCTCCCCGCGCGGCGCCTGTCGCTTCCGCCACACCTGCAGGTCAATCATGACTTTCATGGCCGCCGCGAGGACGAGCGCACAGAGTGCCACCTTGGAGATCGTCTCCATCGTCCCCTCGATCAGCAGGCAATGGACCACGCTACCTGCGACGATGACGATGGCGAGGGGAATATGGATGATGCGCCAGGTTCGCGGCCGCAATCCCAACCGCCTTCGCAGCAGAGCCAGGAACGCAACCGCGAAGATGGCCCACATCGCGATCACGCCGAAGGGAGAGAACGGCGTCGGCGATGAGAAGGTCAGTGCGTCCACCATGTCGGGCGGGCTGGTGATCCAGAGGCCGGCGACGTGGATCAGAATCGCGAGAGCAAGCGCGCCGCCGATCCAGTGATGGGCGCGCCTGCCGCGATAGGCCGACAATCGCGGCAGGTAGCCGCCGATCAGCAAGGGCTGCACGAGCACGAGACCGAGGGCGATGATCCCGGCGAAGCCGGCGATAATGTAGACAGGATCGCGCCATGCCAGCTGCTCGCTGGCCGCAGCAAGCGCAACCGGCACGCCGATCGCCAAGCCAAGGGCGCCCCAGATCAGGGGCGCCCGGGCCGATCTCCATCGCGTCATCTGCAAGTCGGGTTCAAGCCGGCTGCAGCACGAAGTGCGCCTCCAGGCTGGTCTCCTTGGCGCTCCGCATCACCGGCCGCAGGAAGACGGTCTTGAACTCGCCGCTGTCATAGGCGAGGTGGCCGTGCGGCTGGCCGAAGATCGGAATGATCTGCGGCATCTCCAGCCGGAACCTGCCGTCCTTGTCGGTGAGCGTTGCGCCGTGGCTCTGCGGCTCGTGCTCCCGCCCTTCGACGGTGTGCGCCCAGATCTGGATGCGCTGCCCGGCCAGCGGAGCCCCGTCGCCGGCGCGGCGCACGGTGCCGCTCATCCAGAAACCGCCCTTGCCGATCCGCTCCACGATCGCCGCGCCCTTGCGGTAATTGTTCGCGCCGCCCGACATCGATTCGGTCGGTGCGAGGCCGCTCGCACGGGCGGGCAGCAGGACGCCGGAAGCGCCGGTTGCCAGAAGGCCCGTTGCGAGGACGGAGCCGCCGGCAGCGAGGAGGTTGCGGCGGGTGAAGACGACCGTGGTCATGTCAGTTCCTCCTGGCAGCAGCGCAGCTGCTTCCCGCAAGCTACAATACCAGGTGTAAAACGCCCAGTTGGCGCGAGGGGCGCCAGGGCCTGCAATAACAGTGTTGTGAACGGCCGTCTTCGCGGCGTGCATCTCTCAGATGAGCTGACAAGAGGGGCCCGCAAGTGCTCTACCTATTCTGCGCGCTGCCATTACATGTGTGTCCTGCAAGCGCGCACCGTCACGCGGCCCCTCCACACTGGCAGCCCTCCCATGATCCCCTTCTCCGTGCTCGACCTCGCACCCATTCGGCAGGGCGGCGACGCGGCGCAGGCCTTTCGCAATTCGCTCGATCTGGCCCGGCATGCCGAGACGTGGGGCTTCAAGCGGTTCTGGCTGGCCGAGCATCACAACATGACGGGCATCGCCAGCGCGGCGACGTCGGTAGTGATCGGCCACATCGCGGGCGGAACGAAAACGATCCGCGTCGGCTCCGGCGGGATCATGCTGCCGAACCACTCGCCGCTCGTCATCGCCGAGCAGTTCGGCACGCTGGAATCGCTCTATCCCGGGCGGATCGATCTCGGGCTCGGCCGGGCGCCGGGCACCGACCAGTTCACCGCGCGGGCGCTGCGGCGCGACCTTGCCACCACGTCCGAGAACTTTCCGCATGACGTGCTGGAGCTGCAGGCGCTGCTCGGCGACGTGCAGCCGAACCAGGCGATCCGCGCCGTGCCCGGCATGGGGACCAAGGTGCCGCTGTGGATCTTGGGATCGAGCACCTTTGGCGCGCAGCTGGCGGCAATGCTCGGCCTGCCCTTCGCGTTCGCCTCGCATTTCGCGCCGCAGATGATGATGCCGGCGCTGCGCGAATATCGGGCGCGCTTCGAGCCCTCGGCGCAGCTCGACAAGCCCTATGCGATGATCGGCGTCAACGTGTTCGCGGCCGACAGCGATGAAGAGGCACAGCGGATGTTCTCCTCGCTGCAGCAGCAATTCATCAACCTGCGCCGCGGCACGCCGGGGCCGCTGCCGCCGCCGGTGGAGGACATGGACGCGTTGTGGTCGCCGGCCGAGAAGGCCGGCGTTGCGCAAGCGCTGTCGTGCTCAGCGGTCGGGTCGCCCGATGTGGTCGAAGCGAAGCTGAAGGCGCTGATCACTGAAACCGGCGCGGACGAATTGATGACGACGGGGCAGATCTACGACCACACGGCACGGCTGCGCTCGTTCGAGATCGCCGCGGAGGTGCGGGATAGGCTCGCGAAGCAGCCGGTGGGGTGAGGGCCCGATTGTCGCGGCGATGAAGGTGCGCTCCCTCCCCCGCTTGCGGGGGAGGGTTGGGGAGAGGGTGTCTCCGCAATGGGACAATCCCCTAGAGGAAAGAGCCCTCACCCCGACCCTCTCCCGCACGCGGGAGAGGGAGCGCACCGCGCGCGTGGCGAGCTGCTCAGCCCAATCCTCTCATGCCCTAATCCGCAAAGCCGAACAGCTTGGCCGGATTGTGCACCAGGATCTTCTCCAGCTCCGCCTGGTCGGGCGCGTAACGGTACATCAGCTCGAGCAGATCGGCATCGTTCGGCGGCTGCTTCACCGAGACCGGATGCGGCCAGTCGCTGGCCCAGACGCAGCGATCGGAAGCGGCCTCGATATAGGCGCGCGCGATCGGGATCACGTCGTCGTAAGGCGCGCCGGTCTTCGAGGTCTTCTCGCCGAGCGAGAGCATCACCCAGAAATTGCCCTTGGCGAGCAGCTCCAGCATCTTGCGCAGATTCGGATCGTTCCTGCCGGCGTCGGGGTCGGGGCGCGCCATGTGGTCGATCAGCACGGGCACGTCGAGATCTTCGTATTTGGCGACGCTCGACATGATGCCGTCCTTCTCGGGCTGTATCTTGACGTACCAGCCGAGCTCGCGGATGCGGGCGATGGCGCGGGCGAAATCGGCGTCCGACAGCACGGCGCCGAGCTCCTGGCGGAAGCTGAAGCGCGCGCCGCGCACGCCGGCATCATGCAGTTTTGCGAGATAGGCGTCGCTGGCTTCCGCGAACACCAGCGCATTGGCGCAGCCGCGATAATTCGGGCCCATCGCGGCAAGGCCGTCGAGCACGACGGCGTGGTCGGCGCCGTAGGTCGTGGTCTGCACGATGATGCCGCGCTCGATGCCGAGCGTCTTGTGCATGCGCAGCGCCGCTTCCCAGGTCGCGGTCGGCATCCGATAGGCGGCGCCGGGACGCTCAGGATATTTCTCGATCGGACCCAGCACGTGAAACTGGCTGTCGATGGTCTTCGGCGGCGGCGCCTTGCTTGGGCGGCGCGGGTTGGGGTCGAACGGCAGATAGGTCGGCATGGAAGCGCTCCCTCAGTCGATCACGGCGGTGAAGTCGCATTGCACCAGCGCGCCGCCGTCCATGTTGTCCATCGGCAGCGCGTGACGTGCGGGGCGCGAATGCTCGTCCGGAAACATCTTGAGCCATTCGACATTGACGGGGCCGCGCTGCGAGCGGTCCTTCAGCCACACCGTCATCTTGATGATGTCGGAGGTCGAGCCGCCGGCGGCCTCCACCGTCGCCTTCATATGCGCGAACATGTTGGCGCATTGGGCGTCGAGACTCTCGGGCATCGCATTGGTCGCGGGATCGCGGCCGAGGATGACGCCGGACATCACGAGATTGCCGATGCGGCAGGCGTTCGGAATCGGGTTGACGTGCTTGAAGCCGCCGATGTGGATGCTCTTGCGCCGCGTTTGACCACTCATGTTGCGCTCCCTTTTATTGTTGCTTCAGACGAACTGGCATGACACCGAGCCGAAGGCGCCGTAATCGGCATGGAAGGTGTCGCCGCGGCGGATGTCGACGGGCCGCGTGAACGATCCCGCCAGCACGACCTCGCCGGCCTTGAGATGCTCATCATGCGGCGCGAGGCGGTTGGCGAGCCAGGCGATGCCGTTGGCGGGGTGATTGAGCACGCCGGCGGCAAGGCCGGTCTCCTCGACCTCGCCGTTGCGGAACAGCAATGCGCCGATCCAGCGCAGATCCGCATCCATCGGGCGGATCGGCCGGCCGCCGAGCACCAGCGCGGCATTGGCCGCGTTGTCCGAGATCGTGTCCATCACCTTGCGCGTCTTGCCGGTCTCCGGATCGACGCGGTGCATGCGCGTCTCCAGAATCTCCAGCGCCGGCGTGACGTAGTCGGTGGCGTTGAGCACGTCGAAAATGGTGCAATCGGGCCCGCGCAGCGGCGCCTTCAGCACGAAGGCGAGCTCGACCTCGATCCTCGGCGCGTGGAAGCGGTCGAACGGAACAGGCGTGGCATCAGCGTAGAACATATCGGCGAACAGCACGCCATAGTCGGGCTCGTTGATTCCGACCGCGTTCTGCATCGCCTTCGAGGTCAGGCCGATCTTGTGGCCCTTGATGATGCGGCCGCGGCCGAGCTGAAGCTTGGTCCAGGCGCGCTGGACGGCGTAGGCATCCTCGATGCTGAAATCGGGATATTCTTTCGTGAACGTCGGGATCAGCGATTTCGTGCGCTCGGCTTCGTCGAGCCGGGCGGCGAGGCGCTCGATCGTGGCATTGTCCAGCATCGTTTACTGCTCCGCCATGACGGTGTTGCGCAGCACGCCGATGCGGCTGGATTCGACCTCGACGACGTCGCCGCTCCTGAGCCAGCGCGGCGGATCGAAGCGCGCGCCCGCGCCCGTCGGCGAGCCCGTGACGATCATGTCGCCGGGCTTGAGGGTGGCGAAGGTCGAAAGATAGGAGATCAGGAAGTCGAACGGGAACATCAGCCGCTCGGTGGTGTCCTGCTGTCGCACCTCGCCGTTGACGCGCGTGATGATGTCATGGGGACCACGCGGATCGAGCTCATCCGACGTCACAATCCATGGGCCGATGCTGCCGGAACGATCAAAATTCTTGCCCTGCGTGACGTTGAACTTGCCGTGGCGCAGCCAGTCGCGGATCGTGCCCTCGTTGCACAAGGTCATGCCGAAGATGTGCGACCACGCCTTCTCGCGGGGAATGTGGCGGCCGCCCTGCCCGATCACGATGACGAGCTCGCCTTCGTAGTCGAGCTGGTCCGAAACCCTGGGCTTCACGATCGGCTGGCCGGAGCCCGTCATCGAGGACATGCTGCGCACGAACAGGCTGGGATATTTGGGCAGGTCGGAATTGTCTTTATACTCCGCATTGCGCTCGGCGTAATTGACGCCGATGCACCAGAGCTTCTCCGGCGCCAGCACCGGCGGCAACAGGACGAGCTTGTCCAGCGCATGATCCGGCTTTTGCCCCGCGACGGCCTCCTGCGCTTCGGCGAGTGCGTTGGCCGCGATCAGCGCCTTGACGTCCGAATAGTCGCGGCCGATGCGCCTGGTCAGATCGACCACGCCGCCGTCCACGGCCGCGCCGTAGCGCGCCTCGCCGTCCAGCAGATAGCTCAGCAGTCGCATTGTATGTCCTCCGATGATCTTGGGGCGGCGGCCGGCGATGAGGCCCGCACACTCAGTCTTTCGACTTGGGAGTCTGGAACACGCTGCCCAGCGTCACGATCTCGCCGAGGCGGGCGTAGCGCGGCCCGCCGATGCGCGCGATCGGGTCGAGCGCCCTGGTCTCGACCTTGCCGTCGTTGACGAGACCGTCGCGCAAATGGAACAGCACGACCTCGCCGACGATGAGCCGGCTCTTGGCGTCACCGAATTCGAGGCACTGCCGGAATCGGCACTCCATCGCGACCGGCGCGGCGGCAAGCCGCGGCACCTTGATGCGCTCGCTCGCGAGCGTCTCCAGGCCGAGATGCTCGACCTCGCTGATTTCAGGCGGATGCTCGACGGAGCTGTCGTGCACGGCATTCATCAGCGGCGTATCCGCGATGTGGATCACATATTCCTCGGTATCGAGGATGTTGTGCGCGGTGTCCTTGTAGTCAGCGCCCTTGCGGCCGACGCTGATGGCGAGCATCGGCGGCTTCTGCGAGACGAAGGTGAAGGCGCTGAACGGGGCGAGATTGAGCACACCCGAGGCTGACAGGCTGGTCACCCAGGCGATCGGGCGCGGCACCACGATGCCGGTCATCAGGCGGTAGATGCGCTCGGCGCCGAGCTCGGTCGGATCGATCCGCATCGATCAGTCCGCCCTGATATTGGCCTTGCGCACCACCGGAATCCACTTGGCGTCCTCGCGCTCGAGATAGGCCCTGAATTCGGCCGGCGTCATCGGCGTGGCTTCGCCGCCGAGCTTTTCGAACTTGTCGACCACGGCGGGGTCTTTGAGAATCGCGACCAGCGTCTCGTGCAGCTTCTCGACGATGGGCGCAGGCGTGCCAGCGGGCGCGAACAGGCCGGTGAAGGTCTGGCCGTCGAAGTCCTTGTAGCCGAGCTCGGCGAAGGTCGGCACGTCGGGCAGCGATTTCAATCGATGCGGTGAGGTGACGGCGAGCGCGCGGAACAGGCCGGCCTTGATGTGCTGGAGGCTGACCGTGAGCTGGTCGAAGGCGAACTGCACCTGACCGCCCAGGAGATCGTTGATGGCCGGCGCATTGCCGCGATAATGCGCGGTGACCCATTGCAGGCCGAGATTCGACTGCATCAGCTCGCTAAGCAGATGGTTGGTGGTGCCGGGGCCGGGCGAGGCCATGGTCAGCTTGCCGGGCTCGCGCTTGGCGAGGTCGAGAAACTCCTTGAGCGTGGTCGCCTGCACCGAGGGATGAACCTCGAGCACCAGCGGCGTCATCGAGATCGTCGAGATCGGGAGAAAGTCCTTCTTCCAATTATAGGCGTCGCGCTTGTTGATCTCGGTCGCGAACAGCACCGGGCCGTTGGCGCCGACGAACAGCGTGTAGCCGTCGGGCGCCGACTTGGCGAAGGCTTCGCCCGCGATCATGCCGCCGGCGCCGGCCTTGTTCTCGATGACGAAGGGTTGGCCGAGCTTCTCCTGGAGCTTGTCGGCGACGATGCGCGCGGCGCTGTCGACATTGCCGCCGGCGGGATAGGGCACGATCAGCTTGACGTTGCGCGCCGGCCATTGCTGGCCGGAGGCGGGTCCCGCCAACATTGCGGCTGCTGCAGCGATGGCAATCCAGATTAATCTCATGTTAACCTCCCGGCGGCGCTTCCAATTCCATATCGGGCGCAGACTTTCGTGCATGGCATCCCGATCGGAGCGCAATCTCCAGATGCGCGCTTGCCCTGTCGAGCGAATTGTGGCGTTCTTGTCCATATTATGGACAAACGACGCGCAACGAAATCCACCCGCAGCGCCGTGGAGCCGCGACATGGCGCGCAGGCGATCCGGCGCGCGCTCGCGGTGCTGCGCATCCTGGCCGCAGGGCGCGAGGACGGTGTGCCATTGGCCGAGGTGGTCCGCACGACCGGGCTCACCCGCCCCACCGTGCATCGCATCGTCCACGTGCTGATCGAGGAAGGCATCGTCGAGCGGCACGGCCGGAGCGGCCGCTACGCGATCGGCAACCAGGTACCGGAACTGGCGCTGGCGCGTCCGCGGCCATCGCGGCTCTTGGTCGCCGCAAATCCGTCGCTGCAGCGCGCGTCCGCCGCGATCGGCGACACGCTGTTCCTGACGGTGCGCACCGGCAACGACACGCTCTGCGTCGATCGCCGGATCGGCGTCTACCCGATCCAGGTGCTGTCGATCGAGGTCGGCGCGCGCCGGCCGCTCGGCGTCTCCAGCGCCGGCGTTGCCATTCTCGCCGCAATGCCGGCGCAGGAGGCGCGAAAGATCGTCGCGGCGAACGAGAAGCGGTTCGAGGCCTACCGGACCGACGTCGCGACCGTGCTCGGCGAGGTCACCGCCGCCAGGCGGCTGGGATATGGCATGAGAGAGATCGGACTGGTGCAGGGGACGAAATCGATCTCGACCTGGATCAAGACGCCGGACGGGCAACCGGCAGCAGCGATGACCGTCTCCGCCGTTCGCACGAGGCTCGGGCCAAGGCGCGAGCAGGAGGTCGCGGAGATCCTGCTGCGGGAGGCGCGGGTGATCGAGCAGGCGATCGGGGGGTGAAGCGCGGACGGCGCCTCTTCGCCTCTCCCGCTTGCGGGGAGAGGCCGGATATTTGCGCAGCAAATTCCGGGTGAGGGGGAGCCTCCGCGAGTCCAGCTGCCATCATCTTCGTGGAGAGAGCCCCTCACCCCAACCCTCTCCCCGTAAGAACGGGGCGAGGGAGCGCACCGCCGGCGCGGCTGGAGCTCGCTTCAAACCCAGCGCTGTCAATGGGCTGACGTACCGCTCCGTTTTGTGGCACAACGGCCGCCATCGCCGACCGATCAACGAGGCCACGCATGCCCGCGCCGAAACCGCCTGCCTTCGAGACCCTGAGCCTGCATGCGGGCCAGCATCCGGATCCCACGACCGGCGCCCGGGCGGTGCCGATCTACCAGACCACGTCCTACGTGTTCCAGGATTCCGATCACGCCGCCGCGCTGTTCAATCTGGAGCGCGCCGGCCACATCTATACGCGCATCTCCAATCCGACCACCGGCGTGCTGGAGGAGCGGCTTGCGGCGCTGGAAGGCGGCGTCGGCGCGATCTGCACGGCGAGCGGCCAGGCGGCGCTGCACCTCGCCATCGCCACGCTGCTCAATGCCGGCGACCACATCGTGGCGTCGAGCTCGCTCTATGGCGGCACCATCAATTTGTTGGCGCACACGCTGCCCCGCTTCGGCATCACCACGACGTTTGTGAAACCACGCGATCTCGACGCATTCCGGGCGGCGATCAAACCGAACACGAAGCTCGTGATCGGCGAGACCATCGGCAACCCCGGCCTCGAGGTGCTCGACATCCCGAAGGTTGCGGCGATCGCGCATGAGGCCAAGATTCCGCTTCTGATCGACAACACCTTCGCCACGCCCTATCTCAGCCGTCCGATCGAGCTCGGCGCCGACATCGTGATGCATTCGGCGACCAAATGGATCGGCGGCCACGGCATCGCGATCGGCGGCGCCATCGTCGACGGCGGCCGCTTCGACTGGCGCTCCTCCGGCAAGTTCGGCGTGCTGACCGAGCCCTATGGCGGCTATCACGGCATCGTCTTCGACGAGCAGTTCGGCACCGCCGCTTTCATCATGCGCGCCCGCACGGAAGGCCTGCGCGATTTCGGCGCCTGCCTGTCGCCGACCAACGCGTTCCAGCTGCTCCAGGGCGTCGAGACGCTCGGCGTGCGCATGGACCGGCATATGCAGAACACGCATCTGGTGCTGGAGGCGCTGAAGTCCAACAAGGCCGTGGACTGGGTGCTGCACCCGTCGCTCGAGGATCATACGGACTACCAGCTTGCCAAGACGCTGCTGCCGCGCGGTGCCGGCTCGATCGTCTCCTTCGGCATCAAGGGCGGCCGGCCTGCCGGACGCAAGTTCATCGAGAGCTTACGCATGATCAGCCATCTCGCCAATGTCGGCGACGCCAAGACGCTGGTGATCCATCCGGCCTCGACCACGCATCAGCAGATGGACGCCGAGCAGCTCAAGGCGGCCGGCATCGGCGAAGAGCTGGTGCGGCTCTCGGTCGGCATCGAGACCGCAAGCGACATCATCGACGACCTCAACCAAGCGCTGCGCATCTCGCAAAAGGCCTGACACCATGAAGCTCTCCGTCAACGGCACCGATGTGCTTGTCGCAACCGGTGGCCGCGACTTCGACAAGTCCCTGCCCGCGGTCGTCTTCATCCACGGCGCCGGCTTCGACCATGCGACCTGGGCGTTGCATACGCGCTGGTTCGCCCATCACGGCTTTGCCGTGCTGGCGCCCGACCTGCCCGGCCACGGCCGCTCTACTGGGCCTTCGCTCGGCAGCATCGCCGAGATGGCCGACTGGACGGCGGCGCTGCTCGATGCGGCGGGCGCCGCAAAGGCGCATCTGATCGGTCACTCCATGGGCTCGCTGATCTCGCTGGAGACCGCCGCGCGACATCCCGACAAGGTGTCAGCGCTGAGCCTGATCGGCACCGCCGCGACCATGACGGTGGGTCCGGATCTGTTGAAAGCCGCCGAAGCCAACTCGCAGGATGCCAACGACATGGTCTCGATCTGGGGCCTCGGCTTCAACGCGGAGCTCGGCGGCAGCCTGGCGCCGGGCCTGTGGATGCATGGCGGCGCGCAGGCGGTGCTCAGGGCATGCGAGCCGGGCGTGCTGTTCAGGGATCTGTCGGCCTGCAACTCCTATACGAATGCGCTTGCCGCTGCGGCGACCGTGAAGGTGCCGACGACGCTCATCCTCGGCGAGCGGGACATGATGACGCCGGCGAAGGCCGGCAAGGCGCTCGCCGCGGCGATCCCGCATGCAAAGACCGTCGTGGTGCCCGGCGCCGGCCACATGATCATGGCCGAGCGGCCGGACGAGCTGCTGGCGGCGCTGAGGAACTAAAGTTGTCTACGCATGATCTTTCCGGAAAACCGCTTCGCACTTTTCCGGATCATGCTTTAGGCGGATCAATCTTCCGTCTTGCGCGTTGCGGTCAGACATCCCTCTCACTCAAGAAGGGAACTGGACCATGCCGAGACAGGAAGTCATTCGCAAAGCCAGGCAAGACAAGCGCGCCGGCAAGTCGGCCAGCACGCAGGCCGGCGAATTCGTCAAGGACGAGATCGACAGGATCCGGAAAGGCAAGCACGGCGCACGCTCGACCAAGCAGGCCATCGCGATCGGCCTCTCCGAAGCGCGTCGCGCCGGTGTCGATCTGCCGCCACCGCGCAAGGGAAGCACTAAGAAGTCGACGCGCCGTAGTGCCAAGTACGCTTACGAGGTCGGCCAGGGCAAACGCACGCCGAAGCGGAGGCCAAAAGTATCGCGCGCCGCCACGAACGCTCTGAAGAAGGAACCGCGATCGACCGCATCGCGCAGTGCGCTGTCGAAACAGGCCAAGCGAGCCGCAAGCCGCCGAAGCGCAGCGTCCCGTTCAGCCGCCGCGCGCAAGGCAAGCCACACCAAGGGTGCCAAGGTGCGCTCCGCCGCCGCGAAGAAGGCGGCGCGCACCAGGGCGCGCCGCCAGAGCTGATCAGCTCAGGCGGCGTCAGGCGGATTCATCTGGCGCGGTCAGAAGTGGTCGGCACCACATCGCGGGCGTCTGTGGGGTGGGCAAAGCGAGGCGTGCCCACGATTCTTCGCCGCGTTGGGCAGGTCGTGGGCACGGCGCAAATGCGCCTTTGCCCACCCTACGATTCCGTCGATCGTGGAAAGAGACGGCTCACTCACCACATCGTCGCGGCGGCGCGCTCCGGCCAGATGCGGTCGTATTCCGCGCCGCCGACTTTGTTGTCGCTCATCTCCGCAAGAATCTGCCCCGGTGTCGGCAGCGTCTTCGGATCGACGCGCTTGTCGGGATTCCAGAGATCGGCGCGGACGATGGCGCGGGCGCACTGGAAGTAGATCTCGTCCACGTTCATCACCATGACGCTACGCGGCGCCTTACCCTCGACCTTGAACGAGGCCAGCAGCTCCGGATCGATCGACAGATGCGCGCGGCCGTTGGCCCGCACCGCATTGCCCGAGCCGGGGATCAGGAACATCAGCGACACGCGCGGGTCGCGCACGATATTGCGCAAGGAATCGACCCGGTTGTTGCCGCGGCGGTCGGGCAGCATCAGCGTCTTGGGGTCGTGGATGCGGACAAAGCCGGGCAGATCGCCGCGCGGCGAGCAGTCGATGCCTTCGGGCCCGATGGTGGCGAGCGCGGCGAACGGCGCCTTCTCGATGAAGATGCGGTAGAGCGGGGTGACGTGGTCGGCAACTTTGACGGTCGAGGCATCGTTCGTGACGCCGTAGATGGCCTCCAGCTGCTCGACCGTTTCAATCACCGTCATTCCACTCTCTCCGTGTTATTGCCCGCAACTAATCTTGCCAGCCTTGCTTCCTGATCACGCGCACGAGCTGGCGGCTGTGATAGTCGGCGCTGCCGGCATTGAGGATGGTGACATCGGCGTGTGCCGAGGCGTCATCGACGCTGCGCGACAGCCGCTCGGCGATGTCGCCATCGCTTTTCCGGGCGCGCGCGGCAAGCCGCTGCGCCAATACGTCCGGCGGCGCCGTGATCGCGACCACCACGACGTTGGCATAGGCCCGGCGCAAGGCAGCGATCACGGTGCGTGAGACGTTGGCAACGATGGTGCGGCCCGCGCGGACGTCGTCGTTGATCTCGAGCGGCAGTGCATAGGAATGCCCATGCGCCTCCCAGTGCACGGCAAAGTCGCCGTGCTCGCACGCGCGGCGGAATTCGTCGGGACTGACCGCGATATTGTCTTCATCGACCGAGGACGCACGCGTCACGATGCGGCGCGGGAAGACGATGTCGGGATCGTCGCTGCAAGCCGCCTGGGCTAGCCGCAGCAAGGTATCCTTGCCGGCGCCGCTGGGGCCGACCACGAGCACGAGCCGGCCGGGGCCGATCGCACCCGTCTCGCCTTCGCCCGTGGCCGCCATCTCGCTCATGCGACGCGGTGTCCTTCGCGCCAGACGCTGCGGACCACGGGAACGTGGCCTGCGACATGGACGCGGATCAGATCGGCGCGCTTGCCGGTCGCGACCTCGCCGCGGTCGGTGAGGCCGACCGCTTCGGCGGGCGCTTTCGTCACGGTGCGGACCGCGGCCGGAAGGCTGATCGCGGGCACATGCTCGGGCAATTGCAACGCGGCCATCAAAAGGCTCGACGGAATGTAATCCGACGACAGGATGTCGAGCAGGCCCTCGCGGGCGAGATCGACCGCGGCGATGTTGCCGGAGTGCGAGCCGCCGCGCACCACGTTCGGCGCGCCCATCAGGATGTCGATGCCGGCCTGGTGCAGGCCGCGCGCGGCCTCCAGCGTGGTCGGGAATTCCGCGACCGAGACGCGGTCGCGCACGGCGTCCGCGACGTTCTCCTCGGTGGTGTCGTCGTGGCTCGCCAGCGGAATGTTGTACTGATGCGCCAGCGCCACGATCTCGCGCATGTTGGCCGCGGCGTAGAGCCTTTGATATTCGAACCGCTTTGCGAACAGCTCGTCGAGCTCGGCATCGGTCTTGCCGCCGCCCTTGCCGCGGTAATAGTCGCGCAGCTTGACCTCGTCGCGAAACTGGCGTTGGCCCGGCGTGTGGTCCATCAGCGACATCAGCTTGACGTCGGGACGGTCGATCAGCTCCTTGGCCTCCTCGACCACGCTCGGCATCGGGATCTCGCAGCGCAGATGCAGGAAGTGATCGGCGCGCAGCAGGTTGGCCTCGCGCGCGGTGGTGATCGCGGCGGCGAGCACGCCGGCGCGGCCATCGACCTCCTCAGCGCCGTCCTCGCGCCAGACCCGGAGCGAATCGAACACGGTGGTGATGCCCGAGGTCGCAAGCTGGCCGTCATAGGAGATGACGGCGGCGACAGGATTCCAGAACACTTTTGGCCGCGGCACGTAATGCGCCTCGAGATGGTCGGTGTGGAGTTCGATCAGGCCGGGCATGATCAGATCGCCGCCGGCATCCTCGGCACCCGCGGGCGCCCTCCCCTCGCCGATCTCCGCAATGCGGCCGTCGGCAAGCGCGAGCCAGCCCTGCTCGATCACCCGGTCAGCCAGCACGATCCTGGCGTTGGCGATCACGGATTCCTTCTTCATTTCCCCATTCCTTCAGGCCGCGGCGGCAAAGCCGGTGACGTCGACGATGCGGTCGGCAATCAAATGACGGATTTCGTCGTCATGGACAATGGCGACCATGGCGACGCCCTGACGTTTCTTTTCAGCGACCAGCTCGACCACCACGGCGCGATTGGCCGCATCGAGCGAGGCGGTCGGCTCGTCCAGCAGAAGGATCGGCAGGTCGGAGATGAAGCCACGGGCGATGTTCACGCGCTGCTGCTCGCCGCCGGAGAAGGTCGCGGGGGGAAGCTGCCAGAGCCGTTCGGGGATGTTGAGACGATGCAGCAGCTCGCCGGCGCGCGCCTGTGCGTCTGCCCGGCTCATGCCATTCGCGATCAGCGGCTCCGCGACGACGTCGATGGTGGCGACGCGCGGCACCGCGCGCAGGAACTGGCTGACATAGCCGATGGTGGAGCGGCGGATGTTGAGCACCTGGCGTGGCTCGGCGGTGGCAAGATCGACCACTTTGCCGCGATGGCGGATGCCGATGCAGCCGCTATCGCAGCGATAATTGCCGAAGATCATCTTCAGGATGGACGACTTGCCGGCGCCCGACGGCCCCGACAGCACGACGCACTCGCCTGGATTGACCTGGAAGGTCACGCCACGCACGACAGGCAGCTCGATGCCGCCCTGCAGGTGCATCGTAAAGGTCTTGCCGGCGTCAGTGATGTCGATCATGGCGGTCATTGGAAAGCTCATATCGTAAAGTTCATGGCGGCAGGATCGAGGAGACGAGGAGCTGGGTATAGGGCTCGCGCGGGTCGTCGAGCACCTGGTCCGTGAGACCGGTCTCGATGACGCGGCCGCCTTTCATCACCATCACGCGGTGCGACAAGAGGCGCGCCACCGCGAGATCGTGGGTGACGATGATGACGGCGAGGTTCAGCTCGGCGACGAGGCTGCGCAAGAGATCGAGCAGGCGCGCCTGCACCGATACGTCAAGGCCGCCGGTCGGCTCGTCCATGAACACGAGCCGCGGCTCGGTAACGAGGTTGCGGGCGATCTGGAGGCGCTGGCGCATGCCGCCGGAATAGGTGCGCGGCGCATCGTCGATGCGCGCGACGTCGATCTCGACGCGCGTCAGCCAATCCGACGCGGTCTCACGGATGCGGCCGTAGTGATTCCACCCGACCGCCATCAGCCGCTCGCCGACATTGGCGCCGGCCGAGACTGCCATGCGCAGGCCCTGCGCGGGGTCTTGATGCACAAAGCCCCAATCGGTGCGGAACAGGAAGCGGCGCTCGGCCTCGCCGAGCGTCGTGAGATCGCGGGTGACGCCATCACGCATCCGATAGGACACATGGCCTGCACTCGGCGCGAGCTGGCCCGACAGCATTTGCAGCAGCGTCGACTTGCCCGAGCCGGATTCGCCGACGATCGCCAACACCTCGCCGGGATAGAGCGAGAACGACACGTCGCGACAGGCATTGATGCGGCCGAACGACTTGCTGAGGGATTTTGCGACCAGCAGCGGCTCGTCGTTCTCGACCAGATTCTGATCAGCCATTCGCGGCCTCCTGCGCCTTATCCTTGTACGGCGCGGCACTGAGGCTGCCGTGATGGCCGGCGGCCTGGCGGCCCTCGCAATAATCGGTATCCGAGCACACGAACATGCGCCCGCCCTTGTCGTCGGTCACGATCTCGTCGAGATAGGAATTCTCCGCGCCACAGAGCGCGCAGGGCGCGTTGAAGCGGTAGGGCTCGAACGGGTGATCCTCGAAATCGAGCGACACCACTTGCGTGTAGGGCGGGATGGCGTAGATGCGCTTCTCGCGGCCGGCGCCGAACAATTGCAGCGCCGGGGAATTGTCCATCTTGGGATTGTCGAATTTCGGCGTCGGTGACGGGTCCATCACATAGCGCGCGTTGACCTTCACCGGGTAGGCATAGGCCGTGGCGATGTGGCCGAAGCGTGCGATGTCCTCGTAGAGCTTCACATGCATCAGGCCGTATTCGGCGAGCGCGTGCATGCGCCGCGTCTCGGTCTCGCGCGGCTCGAGGAAGCGCAACGGCTCGGGGATCGGCACCTGATAGACCAGCACCTGGTTCTCGTTCAGCGCCGTCTCGGGGATGCGGTGACGGGTCTGGATCACGGTAGCCTCGTCCGTCGCCGTCGTGGTCGCAACGCCCGCGGTCTTGGCGAAGAATTTGCGGATCGAGATCGCGTTGGTGGTGTCGTCGGAGCCCTGGTCGATCACCTTCAGCACGTCCTGCGGCCCCAGGATCGCGGCCGTGACCTGCACGCCGCCGGTGCCCCAGCCATAGGGCATCGGCATTTCCCGGCTGGCGAACGGCACCTGATAGCCGGGGATGGCGATCGCCTTCAGGATCGCGCGGCGGATCATGCGCTTGGTCTGCTCGTCGAGATAGGCGAAATTGTAGGCGGGCGCGTTCATTCCGCGGCCTCCTTCATGGCATCGGGCGCATTGGCATCGGCAAACTCTTGCCGCAACTTTCGGAGCAGGCCGAGCTCGGACTGGAAGTCGACATAGTGCGGCAGCTTTAGGTGCTCGACGAAGCCGGTCGCCTGCACATTGTCCGAATGCGACATCACGAACTCCTCGTCCTGCGCCGGTGCGAGCGCCTCCTCGCCGAGCTCACGGGCGCGCAATGCGCGGTCGACCAGCGCCATCGACATGGTCTTGCGTTCGCTCTGGCCGAAGGCGAGGCCATAGCCGCGGGTGAAGCACGGCGCCTCGGTCGCCGAGCCCTTGAACTGGTTGACCATCTGGCACTCGGTCAGCTCGATCGCACCGAGCGGCACGGCGAAGCCGACGTCTTCCGCGACGAATTCGACCTCGACCTCGCCGAAGCGGATCTCGCCGACGAAGGGATGGTTGCGGCCGTAGCCGCGCTGGGTGGAATAGCCCATCGCGAGCAGAAAGCCTTCGTCACCGCGCGCGAGGTTTTGCAGGCGCAAATCACGGTCCGCGGGGAAATTCAGCGGCTCGCGGGTGAGATCGCCGACGCTGGCACCGTCCTCGGCTTCCGGCGATGATTCGATCAGCCCGTCGCGCCCGAGAATGTCTGTCACGCGCGGCGTCGGCGCGGTGGAGGCTTCGGCCGCAGCTGGCCTCTCCGGCACAAAACCTTGGGCGAGCGATGGATCGAGCAGGCGGTGCGTGTAGTCGAAGGTCGGCCCCAGGATCTGGCCGCCGGGAATGTCCTTGAAGGTCGCCGACACCCGCCGCTGCACCCGCATGGTGCCGGTGTCGACCGGCTCGCTGGCACCGAAGCGCGGCAGCGTGGCGCGGAAGGCGCGAACCAGGAAGATCGCCTCGATCAAATCGCCGCGCGCCTGCTTGATCGCAAGCGACGCGAGCTCGCGGTCATAGAGCGAGCCTTCGCTCATGACGCGATCGACGGCCAGGCCGAGCTGCTCCGAGATCTGGTCGAGCGTGATTTCCGCAACGCTCTGGTCGCCGCGCCGCTTATGCGCGAGCAGGCGATGGGCGTTCTCGATGGCGCGTTCGCCGCCTTTGACTGCGACATACATGCTTCTAGCTTCCCTTGCTCACGACGCGCGTGGTGCGGGGGATCGCGACCACGGCGTCATCGGCGACCAGCACCACATCGATGCCGCGCGGAAACAGCGCTTCGTTCATATTCAGGCGCTCGAACAGGTCGAACGGCTTGATCGACGCTTGCAGCGTGGCGACCCCGTCGATGCCGGGGCCGCGCAGCTCGAAGCTGCGCCCGGAGGCGAGGCTGTCGACCTGGATGATGACCGTGGTCGACCGGTCCGGATACTCGCTGGTGCCGAGCGCGAAGGATTCGAACGAAGGCAAGGCGCCGCCGTCACTGATGAGCGCGAACGAAGCAACCGACGAATCCTGCACAACCGGCGCTCCGGTGTGGAACTTCAGCCACTTCGTCACGTCCGCGCTTTCCGCCATCCGTGCGTCGAGCCAGAGCGGCGTGTCGTGGTCGAACAGCGTCAGCGCGATCGCGGCGGTGCCTCGCATCATCGGCCCTGGCGCCCCCGCCATCGGCACGATGCGCTGGACCGAGCCCGGCCGCGCCATGGCGTCCATGACCGAGCGAAATGTCGATTGCGCCGACAGCACCTTGTCGGCGAAACCCGGCGGCAGTTCCGCAATCGTGGTCATGATCTCACCCCTCACCGCGCACCATGGTGTAGAAATCAACCTTCGTTGCGGCGGCCGCTGCCGCCGCCTGCTTGCGCCTGACCATAAGCTGCTCGCGCAACGGCGCGATAACGTCGCGCTCCACCGCTCCGCCGAAATCGCGGGACTGCACCAGCGCATCGCACAGCGCGATCAGACGCGCCTTCTCACCGTCGCGGCCGAGCGTGTAGCCGAACCCGACCTCGCCGCTCGCAAGCCGCACCGCGGCGCGCGACACCGTCGCTTCGCCGAGATTGAACGGCGCGCCGTCGCCGCCGACCCGGCCGCGCAGCATGACGAGGCCGTTCTCGGGCGTGCGCAGATCCTGATGGTCCGGGAGGGCCAAGTTGCGGAGGCGAGCGGCGATCTCGCCCGCCTCCGCGTGCGCCAGCACCGCCATTGCGGCCTTGCGCTGGGCTTGCTGGTCGTTGTGCTGGGTCACCTGGTCCATCGAACCTTCTACAGAACTTGCCGCACCGAAGTTGTCTATAATAATAGACAACTTCATACGGACGCGCCATGACTGTTTCGTGACAATGCTGTGATTTCTGGAGTAGGTTTCCCGCGACATGAGCATGCAGGACACAGCCTCCTCGGGCGTCGCGCTATGGCGCCTCGTGGCCGATGGCATCGAGCGCGGCATCGCCGACGGCCGCTTTGCGGCCGGCGACAAATTGCCGGGCGAGATGGAGATCGCCGAAACCTATCGCGTCAACCGCCACACCGTGCGGCGCGCGCTGGCAGCGCTTGCCGAGCGCGGCCTGGTGCGCGCCGAGCGCGGCAGCGGAACCTATGTCGAGGCGCAGAAGCTCGCTTATCCCCTGCGCTCGCGCACGCGCTTCTCCGAGATCGTCGGCGCCGATGGCCGCGAGCCGCATGGCCGGCTGATCGAGGCGACCGATGACGTCGCGACGCGCGAGCTCGCACGGGAGCTGGGCCTTAAGACCGGCGCGCCCCTGGTGCGGATCGAGGCGATTCGCCTCGCCGACCGCACGCCGATCTGTGTTTCCACCACCTGGCTCTCGGCTGAGCTGTTCCCGGATGCAGGCGCCGTGTTCGCGGCAACGCGCTCGATGACGAAGCTGCTGGAGCATTTCGGCGTCCGCGATTATCGCCGTGGCGCAACGAGAATCACCGCGGGGATTGTCGACGCGAGCGACGCCGCACGGCTCGACCTGGCGCTGGGGCGGCCGATCCTGGTGGTCGACGCCACCGACCACGATCTCACGGGCAAGCCGCTGGTGACGAAGCACTCGCGCTTTGCGGCAGAGCGGGTGGAGTTTTTGGTGGAGAACGCTTAGATCAGAGCGTTTTCCAGCGAAGCCTGCCCTCGGACTTGATCCGGGGTGGAAACGATTTGCGTCGAGAAAACGCGTCAAAACAAAAATCAGAGCTCCGTTCCGATCCAATCGGAACGGATAAGACTGCAGCACGACGTTAGGCGACCGTCCGCTTGCCGATGATCGCGAAGCGCAGCTTGCCGGAAATCCAGTCGATCGACGATACAGTTACCAGGATCAGCAGGATCAGAAACGTTACCTTCTGCCATTCCAGCACCCGGATCTGTTCGGCAAGCTGAAGGCCAATGCCGCCAGCGCCAACGATTCCGATGATCGTCGCCGATCGCGTATTCGACTCGAAATAGTAGAGCACCTGGCTCAGCAAGACCGGGAACACCTGCGGCAGCAATCCGAAGCGGACGCTGTGGAGATGGTTGCCGCCCGATGACCGAACGCCTTCCGCGGGGTTCTTCTCGGCGACCTCGATCGCTTCCGAGAACAGCTTGCCGAACGTTCCGAAATCGCTGCAGATCACGGCCAGGATGCCGGCAAACGGCCCCAGCCCCACGACGCCGACCCAGATCAGTGCCCAGATCAAAGTGTCGACTCCACGGATGGTATCGAGGCCACGACGCGTCAATAGGCGGATGATCCGGTTTGCAACCACGTTGCGCGCCGCGAGCAGGGATACCGGCAGCGCGAGCAGCGCGCCGCCCAGGGTGCCGAGAAACGCGATCGACACCGTCTCTCCGAGCGCATGCAGATATTTCAGAACCTCCGCCCAAGAACCCGGGTTGGGCGGCAACATGAGCTGGACGAATTCGCCCAGCCTGACCATGCCCAGGGAGAGCCGATTAAAGGGAATATCGAGCTGGACGATCCCGAACAGGAACAGCCCGACCGTCCCGCCGACGAGTATTGCGATCCTTCCCCGCTGCCACCAATCGGTCCGGAAGACGTCGGGATACCGATGGGCAATGCCGGCCCGGTTTTCAAAACTGAAGGAGCTCATCGGGTGCTTCCCTCCAGCCCGAGCAGGCGGTGTCGCAACCGTTCCGTCAGGAAGTCGATCAACATGACGGTAAGGACGATGAGCAGCAGGATGGCGCTGACGTCGGTGAAGTAGAACTTGCGAACCGCCTCGATCAGATCCTGGCCGATCCCGCCGGCGCCGACGAAGCCCATCACGGCCGCGCCACGCACGTTGATCTCGAACCTGAGCAAGGCATAGCTCACGAAGTTCGAGAGGACCTGAGGCAACGCGCCGAACCGAACAACCTGAACCCAGCTGCCCCCGCTTGCCGCCACCCCTTCGACCGGCTTGCTGTCGATGTTCTCGACAACCTCGGCGAATTGCTTGCCCAACGCTCCGGCGGTATGGATTGCAATCGCCAGAACGCCCGGCAGCGGCCCGAGACCAAAGGCCAGCACGAAGATCAGGGCAAACACGATCTCCGGCACGGTCCTGAAAAACTCCAGAACGCGCCGGGTGACGAAAACAGTCGTTCCTGATTTCACGAGATTGGCCGAGGCGAGGAAGCAAAGCGCGAAACCGCACAGCGCACCCGAGAGGGTGCCCATATAGGCTATCAGCAACGTATCCCCGAGAAGCCGTGCCCAGCGCGGCAATCCCCACAGCCAGTCCGCCAAATCGCTCCATGCGGTCGCGAACGAAAATTTGGGTGCGATGCTGACGAAATAGGCCGGGAAGCGCCAGAAGTTCTCGACAAAATTTCCGAGACTGACCTCGCCCATCCAGCCCGCGGCAATGGCAACGGCGATCAGGACGGCGGCACCGAGCCATACGCGCCGGCGCTTGGCGGCAATTGCAGCGGCATAGCGATCGCCAAGCTCACGCAGCCTGGCTTCCGGAAATTCGGGAACTGCTGTTCGCATGGGATGTTCGGAAGAGCCGACGGGCAGATCTTGCAATCTGCCCGCCTTGTCCAACCCTTCGTTTCCCTCAGGATTTCTGCTTACGAATGCTGTCGACAAACTTGGTCAGTTCGATCACGGCCTCATACGCCTTGTGGTCGACCTCGACGTAGGGCAATTGCTTCCCCTCATAGATCTTGTCGAAAGCCGCCTTGTCCTTCACCGCAATTTCCAGCACGGCTTTCTTGATCGCCGCCTTGAGGTCGTCAGGCAGGCTGCTGAGATAGGCCATCGGCGAGTTCACGATCTGCTCGGACTTCATGATGATCTTGAAATCAGCGGCCTTCGCCATGCCCTTCCGTTCCATCCGGAGCAGGTTCGATTCCTTCTCGTCGTTCCACCAGTTGAACGCCGCGTCGCAGGTGCCCTGGGAAAGCCCGATCACCGCGTTTTCATGGCTCCCCGAATAGACCACCTTGGCGAAGAACTTTTCCGGGTCGATGCCCATCTTGTTCATCGCGAAACGCGGCACGTTGTTGCCGGAAGTCGAATTGGGATCGACGAGGCAGAGGTTCTTGCCTTGCAGGTCCTTAATGTCCTTGTAGCTCGAATCGCTTTTGACATAGAGAACCGAGTAATAGCCTTTGGTGCCGTCGCCGTTCACCTCCATCGCGAACGGTTCGACCTTCGCGCCAATGATGTAGGCACGCGCGTAGGACGCCGGGCCGTACATCGCAATGTGAATGTTTCCTGCACGCTGACCTTCGATCACCGCGGCGTAGTCGTTGGCGATGCGCAGCGTGACCTTGGTTCCAAGCTCGCGGGACAGGTACTCCGTCAGAGGCGTCCAGCGGTTGGTGGTGCCGGAGGCATTCTCGTCGGGGACTTTTGCGAAGATCAACTCAGGATATTTTGCCTTCCAGTCCTGCGCCGCAGCGGCTGAAACTGAAAATGCCAGGGCCGCAGCGGCAACGATCGTACGACGGTCTATCATGACGTCTCCCATTTCAAGGTTATGAAACTGTCGAGTTCCGGCTCTACGACCAGGCTCGATTTAAAGAAGCAGCGATCAGGCCACGGCAACCGTGCGGAGGGCAGGAACTGCCGTGCCGACCGATGCATCCGCGGGCGCAACATCCATGACTTCATTCGCCTCGAGATCGTACAGCTCGCGCGCGATATGATCGGTCAAGGCCGCCGGCGCGCCGTCGAACACCACCCGCCCCGCGGCCATCCCGATCAGGCGGTCGCAATAGCTGCGGGCGAGATCGAGCGAATGCAGGTTGCAGAGCACGGTGATACCGAAATGCTTGTTGATGCGCAGAAGCGCATCCATCACGATCTTGGTGTTGCGGGGATCGAGCGAGGCGATCGGCTCGTCGGCAAGGATAATGTCGGGCTGCTGAACCAGCGCCCGCGCGATCGCCACGCGCTGCTGCTGACCGCCCGAGAGCTGGTCGGCGCGCTGGGCCGCGATGGCAGCCATGTCGAACTGCTCGAGCGCCGACATCGCGATGGCCTTGTCTTCTTCGGGCCAAAGCTGCAGCAGCGACCGCCATGTCGGCACCGTCGACAGCCGCCCCATCAGCACATTGGTGAGGACGTCGAGCCGGCCGACGAGGTTGAACTGCTGAAAAATCATCGCCGACCGCGCACGCCACTGCCGCAGCTCCTTGCCGCGCAGCGCGGTGACGTCGACGCCTTCGAACAGGATGCGGCCTTCGGAGGGCTCGATGAGGCGGTTGATGGACCGCAGCAATGTCGACTTGCCGGCGCCGGATCGCCCGATCACCCCGACGAAGCCGCCAGGGGAAACTTGAAACGAAGCATCGTCCACAGCGGCCTTCGCGCCGAAGCGACACGTCAGGCCTTCAACCACCAGCATCGAGGGGCTCCAGAGTAGCTGGAGCCAACCGCTAACGCCCGTGGTTAACACTTGTGTGACAAGGCTGCTGCAGTGCGGCCATCCTACGCACGTCATCCCCTGTCATCTCATTGTCACGACACCGTCATCCGGCCGCTCGAAGAAAGACTCCCGCCCTCGCACTTCGGATGCAACATGGCCAAAGCTCTTTCGGTTCAGCCGACCGTCGATCCCTCGGCCAAGCTGCATGAGACCAGGCTCGGCGCCTACACCGAGGTCGGCGCGCGCACGATCCTGCATGAAGTGGCGATGGGCGATTATTCCTATGTCGTGAACGATGCGCAGATCACCTACGCCACCATCGGAAAGTTCTGCTCGATCGCGGCGATGACCCGCATCAATCCCGGCAACCATCCGATGCATCGCGCCACTCAGGCGCATTTCACTTACCGATCCAGCGCCTATTTCGAAGGTGAGAGCGACGATCTCGAGTTCTTCGACTGGCGCCGCCGGCATCACGTTCATATCGGCCATGACGTCTGGATCGGCCATGGCGCGATCGTGCTGCCGGGCCGCAACATCGGCACCGGCGCGGTGATCGCCGCCGGCGCGATCGTCACCAAGGACGTGCCGGCCTACAGCATCGTCGCCGGCAATCCGGCCCGCATCGTGCGGCGGCGATTCTCGGAGGAGATCGCCGGACGGCTCGCAAGGCTTGCTTGGTGGGACTGGGATCACGACAAGTTGCGCGAGGCGCTGCCCAATTTCCGCAAGCTCGGGATTGAAGATTTCCTCTCGGCATACGAAGCAAAAGCGAGCTCACTCGCCAATTCTCCTGCCAGCAAACGAAGCGCGGTCGCGTGACAGACATATTCATCGAAGGCGGCCGGGCCCTGATCGGCGCCGAGCTCGTCGCAACCTCCCTTCTCGTCTCCGGAACAGACATTGCAGAGGTCGACGCCTCTCGCGGCCGGGCGCGGCTGGCGCTGGATGCCCGTGACCTGCTGGTGCTGCCCGGCATCGTCGATCTGCATGGCGATGCCTTCGAGCGCCAGATGATGCCGCGCGCCGGCGTCGACTTTCCGATCGACGTCGCGCTCGCCGACAGCGACCGCCAGGCGATCAGCAACGGCATCACTACCGTGTTTCACGCCACGACCTGCTCGTGGGAGCCGGGCCTGCGCAGCGCCGACAATGCGCGCGGCCTGATGGAGGCGATCGAGCGGCAGCGTCCGCAATTCGCTGCCGACACCCGCTTCCACCTGCGGCACGAGACCTTCAATCTCGATGCCGAAGCGGAGATCGCACAGTGGCTCAGCGAGGGCCGCGTCGACCTGTTCGCCTTCAACGATCATATGGACGGCGTCGTTGCCGACATCTCCAACCCACGCAAGCGCAACCGCATGGTGGAGCGCACCGGTCTGTCGAGCGAAGAATTCGACCGGCTGGTCGAGCGCGTGGTCTCGCGCGCCGACGAGGTGCCCGCCTCGGTGTCACGCCTGGCCGCTGCGGCCCGCGGGGCCGAGGTGCGGATGCTCTCGCACGACGATTCGAGCCCGGCGATGCGCCGGGACTTTCGCGAGCTCGGCGCCTTGATCGCGGAGTTTCCGATCAACGAGGAGACGGCGCGCGCAGCGGCCAGCCACGGCGATACCATCGTCTACGGCGCGCCGAACGTCGTGCGCGGCGGCAGCCACACCGGCTGGACCAGGGCCTCCGACATGATCGCCAAGGGGCTCTGCTCGGTGCTGGCGTCTGACTATTATTATCCCGCGCAGCTGCTCGCCGCGTTCCGCCTGGCCGCCGATGGCGTGGTGCCTCTGGCTCAGGCCTGGGATCTGGTCTCCGCCGGCCCGGCGCGCGCGACCGGCCTCACCGATCGCGGCCTGCTCGCGGAGGGACGCCGCGCTGACATTCTCCTCGTCGACGACAACGTGAAGCTGCGGCCGCGGGTGATCGCGGTGATCTCAGGCGGCAGGCTCGTGCATCTCACCGACGCGACGCGGCTGCTCACCGCAGTGGCGGCCCCGCGCGAGACTGTCGTCGCGGCGTAAATTGGTTATGCTGAGGCAATGACAGGTTTCCCCCGCTACGCGATCTATTATGCCGCAGGCCGCGACAGCGCCCTCTCCCGCTTCGGCGCCGAGCTGCTCGGCTATGACGCCTACAGCGGCGGCGAGATTTCGTTTCCAGAGCAGGCGCTGCACGCCGCGCCCGACTGGCGCGAGGTCAGCGCCGATCCTCGCAAATACGGCTTTCACGCCACGCTGAAGGCGCCGATGGCGCTGGCGCCTGGCAATACCGAAGCCGAGCTGCTGGCCGCCTGCGCGGCCTTCGCGGGCAGGACACGTCCGATCCCGGCAATCCGACCAGTGGTCGATGCCATCAGCGGCTTCATTGCCGTTAGTCCGGCCGAGCCGATGGAAACGCTCCAGCAACTTGCCGCTGATTGCGTTCGCGCGTTCGACCCGTTTCGCGCCCCGCTGACGGCGGAAGATCGCGCTCGGCGCAAGCCGGAGAAGCTCAGCGAGCGGCAGCGCGATTATCTCGACCGCTGGGGCTATCCCTACGTGATGGAGGAATTCCGTTTCCACATGACCTTGACGGGTCGGCTGGATGCGGAGCGGCGCGGGCCGATCCTTCAGATGCTGCGGGCAAGGTTTGCGGCGCTCGGCATCGAGACGCTCGCGGTCGATCGCATCGCGCTGTTCAAGCAGGAGGATGCCAAAGCAAGATTTCGCATCATCGGCGAATGGGCTTTGGTGCGGTAGACCTCAGCGCGAGGCCGCAAGATTGAAAGCGAGTGCCACCGCGCCAACCAGAACGAGGCTGGTCGCCCAGACTGCATCCAGGTTGAACCAGCTTCGCGAGACGAACCTCAGTCCCAGATGGCGGTAGACCAGCCACGCCAGACATCCGCCGGCGCCGACCATGGCGGCAACGTGCACCAGCGACACCAGCACCGCCATCCCGAGATTTGCCGTCATCAGCGCGCCCGCCGCCTGATGGCCGGCATCGAGCTCGAAGGCCTGGCAGAGCCCGAGATAGATCGGCACGAGCATCAGGGCAGCGCCGTGAGCGATGGCGACGGCAAATGACCAGAGCACCAATTGCGTCGGCGGAATTCGTGCCAGCGCGCGCGGATGACGCCGGTCGATCAGCCGGTAGACGCCAAAGCCGATGACGAGAAGACTCGCACCGATCTGGATTGGACGCTGCCATTCGGCCAGTACGAGCAGGAAGGCGAACGGCAGCAGCACGAGAAGTGTTGCCAGGAGGTGCCCGGCCGCCAGAGCCCACAATGCACGGAAGAGCGCGAGGGGGCTCTTGTCCATGAGCCCGGCCGAAACGGCGAGCGGCCATCCCATTCCCGGATTGACCCCGTGGTAGAGACCGCTCGCAACAAGCGCGAGCCACAGCCAGCCAAGGGCCGGGCTCGCCTGCGTCCCATCTAGACCGACGGGTAGCAAAATGAGTCCGTCGAACAATCGCCGCCCTCGAGCCTGATCTGGTGCGCACGATATCCGTCGGGGAAGCTCACGAAATAGTCCTTGTCGAGTTCGAGGCCGCCGTTCCGACCGACATTGGCCATGACTTCCACACCCGGAACCCCGTCGGGATAGAACTGGTCGTCCCAGGTGGAATAGAGCGAATTGGTCCAGTACACGCGCCGGCCGTCGCGGCTGATCTCGACCATCTGCGGACCCGCCGCAAAGGGCTTGCCGTTCGGATGGGGCGTGCGGCGCGCGATGCCGCCGATGTGGACTGAGCCCGCAAGCTTCGGCTTTCTGGGATCGCTGACGTCGTACTGGCGCATCTCACCCGTGCCCCAGCACGAGACATAGAGAAACCGGTCGTCCATCGACAGGTCGATGTCCGTCACCAGCGGCGGCACGGCGCCAAATCCCTGCAGCAGCGGCGGCAGCTTCTCCTTGGGCGCGGGTTCGGGAGGGATCGTCGCCGTTTTCTCGGCATGGAATTTTCCGCCCTCGCGCCACCAGGTCCAGATCGACGCTTCGAGGTTGGTGGTGTCGACCACGACACCGACGAAGCCGTACTCGCGAACCGGATCGTGCGCGGGGCGCACCTCCAGCGCCATCTGATGATTGGCGCCGAGGTCGATGGTCTGGACGTTGCGACGGGCGCGAAGGTCCCAGAAGTGGAGACGATGGCCATATTTATTCGCCAGCAGATCTTCCGGGACGATCCCGTTCTCGAACTGCGGCGGTAACGCCCATTCGCTCGTCACCATGTAATCGCGCGGCAGATTCCACCAGAAATCATAATGCAGCGTCTGCGGGCCACGGTCGATCTCCCATCGTCCAAGAACTTCGAACGTCTCGCAATCCATGATGAAGACGCCCGGAGGTCCGTTGGTGCCGTCCTTGCCGCCGCCACCCAGCGTGCTCACGTAAATGCCGTCCGGCCCGCAATGGATCGTGTGCGGTCGCGAGTAGCCGGTCTTCTTGAAGACCTCCTCTGGCTCGATGATCTTGTGGATCTTAGCCTGCGTCGGATCGGGCTTGGTATCGATCACGTAGATCCGCGACGAGCGCAGCCCGGGGATAATGAGATAGCGCCGCTCGATGAAGGCGTGTCCGGCGAGCGGCGACAGGGCGGAGGAGCAAGCATTCCAGCCGAAATGATGAAACTCATCACCCTTGTTGGGCATCGCTACGGTATGGACGATCTGGCTATAGGTCGGCGATCCCGGCTTGACGTCGATGACCGCGAGAGCATCCGGCTTTGAGAAATCCGGACTGAGCAGCAAGGTGTAAGCAAAGTTCTCCGCAGGCGCTTCCATCGCAAGCTTGGGCGATGCGTGAAAGGTAGGATCCGGCCTCATCGTCATGGCACTGCCTCCCTGTTCTGTCGGTTTGCACCAACCTGGCTCGGGATAGTGGCAAAAGAAGAGCTGTTGCGCGATGTCCTGGGAATCTCCGCAAGGCGCCGGTTGGCGCGCGTACATTATGCCATCGCGGGGCTATGGGGAACGGCCCGGAACGCGCTAATTCGACGCCTTCAGGCGAAATGGGCATCCCTCGTTCATTTCGAGCGAGGGCGCACAAGTCGCTCCTCGCAGCCTTCGTAGGGTGGGCAAAGGCGCAAAGCGCCGTGCCCACCGCTCTTCCCGCGGGCGCGCAAGTTGGTGGGCACGCTTCGCTTTGCCCACCCTACGACAGCTTCACGCAATGACGGGGGAGAGAATTACTTCCCCCACCTGAGCGCCAACGCGTCGCGCTCCTTGGCGAGCTCCAATAGCCCGGCGCGCGTCGCCGGATGCAGCGGCTGCAGCGGATGGCGCACCGCCTCCGACTTGATCACGCCGCCGGCCTGCATCATGACCTTGCAGGCGATCAGGCCGCATTGGCGGTTCTCGTAATTGATCAGCGGCAGCCAGCGCTCGTAGGCGGCCTTCGCCTTTTCGCGATCGCCCGCGAAATAGGGATCGATGATCTGGCGGATGCCGTCGGGATAGCCGCCGCCGGTCATGGCGCCGGTGGCGCCGGCGTCGAGATCGGCGAGCAGCGTGATCGCCTCCTCGCCGTCCCAGGGGCCCTCGATGTCCTTGCCGCCCGCCTCGATCAGGCTGCGGAGCTTCGAGGCCGCGCCCGGCACCTCGATCTTGAAATAGCGGATGTTGGAAAACTCGCGCGACAGCCGCGCGAGCAACTCGACCGACAGCGGCGTGCCGGCAACCGGCGCGTCCTGGATCATGATCGGGATGTTGATCGCGCCGGAGAGCACCTTGAAGAATTCGACGATGCCTTTCTCGGGGACGCGGAAGGTCGCGCCGTGATAGGGCGGCATCACCATCACCATGGCGGCGCCGGCCGCCTCGGCCTGCTTGCTGCGCGCGGCGCATACGGCCGAGCTGAAATGGGTGGTGGTGACGATCACGGGAACCCGGCCGGCCACATGGTCCAGCACCGCATGCATCACCGCGTCGCGCTCGGCATCGGTGAGCACGAACTGCTCGGAGAAATTGGCGAGGATGCAAATGCCGTGCGAGCCGGCATCGATCATGAAATCGATGCAGCGGCGCTGACCCTCGAGGTCGAGCTCGCCGCGCTCGTCGAAGATGGTGGGCGCGACCGGGAACACGCCGCGATAGGGGCGTTGGGCCTTGTGTGGGGTGACCGGCATCGAACTCTCCATCCCTGATGTCTTGCGTCTGTCGCCGCGCCCGCGGGAGCGAGGCGGCACAGATGTACCCGCAGTGCCGAGCTGCGGCAATGCCCGCGCGACATCAGGTGGAAAGAGTACGAAAATCAGGCGCTCTTCACGGCGCCCAGGAAACCCTCGACCGCGACGCGGAGACGATCGGCGTCCGCCGACATCTTCTTGACGGACTCCGACAGCACCGTCCCGGCATTGCCGGTCTCCTGGTTGAGCCTGGCGACGCTGCCGATGGTATCGGTGACCTCGCGGGTGCCCTGGGCCGCCTGCTGGAAGTTGCGCGAGATCTCCGTCGTGGCCGCGCGCTGCTGTTCGACCGCGGCGGCAATCGCCGTCATCTTCTCGTCGATGCCGCCGATGGCGCCGCCGATCAACCGGATCGCGGCGACCGCCTGGCCGGTGGCGCCTTGGATCTCCTCGACCTGGCGCGAGATCTCTTCCGTCGCCGTCGCGGTCTGCGCCGCAAGGCTCTTGACCTCGCCTGCAACCACCGCGAAGCCGCGGCCGGCCTCGCCGGCGCGCGCGGCCTCGATGGTGGCGTTCAACGCCAGCAGATTGGTCTGGGCCGCGATCGCGTTGATCATCTTCACGACCTCGCCGATGCGGCTTGCCGTCTGATCGAGGATCTCGACCGTCGCATTGGTCTGCTCGGCCTGGGCTACGGCCTCGCGGGCCTCGCGCGCGCTCGACTGCACCTGCGCGGAGATCTCGCCCACGGATGCGGAGAGCTCCTCGGTCGCGGCCGCGATGGTCTCGAGATTGTTGGTGGCCTGCTCGGCCGAGGAGGAGACCGCGGCGGTCTGGCTGCTCGATTCCGAGACCAGCGAGCGCACGCCGCTTGCGGTGGCGTCGAGGTCCCGCGTCGAGGCTGCGACGCTCTGGATGACGGCCTGCACCGTCTCGTCGAAGCTGCGGCAGGCGGCGTCGACGGTGCCGGAGCGGGCGAGCTGAAGCGCCTGCTGCGATTCGCGTTCCTTACCCAGCCGCTCCGCGGTCCCCGCGCTCTCGCGCAGGCTTTCGAGCGCAGCCGCCATGGTGCCGAACTCGTCGGGATGCCGCGATTGCGGCACCGGCGTCGCATAGTCGCGGGCGCTGATGCGGGCGATGGCGTCGAGGATGGCGCGCACCGGGCGCATCAGCCGGTTGCGCACCACAAACACGCCCGCGACAGTCACGGCCAGTGCGAGCAGGAAGCCGAAGGATTGCACGATGAGATTGGTGAGGGCTTTCGCCTGAACCGCCTCCGCGTGCGCGATCGACAGGTCGAGCGCCTTGCTCGCGACCGCGACGATGGAGGCGAACGGAGCCTGGCACAACGCGTTCCATTCCGAAGCGGGCATCGCGGGACGGCCGCTGCCATCCAAGCCCTTGGTGAGCTCGCCGATCTGCTTGAGGGCGCCGTCAGTCTTGGCCCTCGCCTCCTTGGCCGTGTTGACGAGGTCGGCCGGCACGTCAGGCGCAGCCAGCAGCTCCTCCATGCCGGTCCAGCCGGCGGTGACGACGCCGTTCCATCCGGCCACGGTCTGCTTCTGGGCATCGTCGAGCGGCTTGCTGGCGTTGACGTTCGGCCGCAGGGTCGAGCACTGGATGCCGTAGCGGTCGCGCACCTGCCAGGCGAGGCGGCGGGCCTGGATCATGCGGGCGATGTAAGGATCGTTCATCCAGGCGCGGTTCGACACCGCGGTGGACGCGAGATTGGCGGTCTCGATCACCTTGGTGACCGCATCGTACCAGGGCGCGGTCCGCTCCAGCTTGCGCTCGGCGCGCGGCAGCTTGGCCTCGTCGTAGAACAACTGGAATTTTGGCGCGGCCTCGCTCCAGCGCTGCTTCAGCGTGCTGGCGAGCTCGTCGCGGCGGGCGAATTCGACGGTGGAGAGCGCCGCGCTGATGGCGTCGAAGCCGGCCTGTTCCGCCTTCTCGGCAACGCCGAGCTTGGCGCGCGGATCGTCCTCGCCGAGCAGGGCGCTCTGGGCATCGCCACGGTTGCTGCGCAGGGCAACCACACCATGGAAGATCGACTTGTCGGCATTCGCGAGCCGCTCGGTCTCCAGACTGTCGCTGTAGCGGCCGAAAGCCCCGACCATCTGGATGGCCGTGCTGGTCAGCGCGCCGGCCGCCAGCAGCGTCATCAGGACCAGGAGGAGCGTGCTTACCGATTTCTTAAAAATGGACATGGGTCGAGGGATCTAACTCTCAGGAGAGGCCCACCTTGCACCGCCACGTGCCAATGTTTCGTTAAGGTTTGAGTTGAATCGAAGCGATCCAACCTGCACGCATTCGGAATACTATCCTATTCTGGTGAAATCCGGCGGGCGGCGCTCCGCAAACGCCGTAAACGCCTCGCGCGCTTCGGCGGTGCGCAGGCGCTGCGCGAACTGCTCGCCTTCGGCCTGCATCTGCGCGACCAGCGCCTCGCCGTTGCGCATCAGCCGCTTGGTCGCGATGAGAGCCCCGGCCGGCTGGCGGGCGAGACGCTGCGCCAGCGCAAGCGCTTCCGCATCCAGCTTGTCGAGCGGCACCACACGGTTGGCGAGGCCCCATTCCAGCGCCGACCTGGCCGGCACGGTTTTGCCAAGCGCGAACATCTCGTAGGCGCGGGCGTAGCCGATGCGCGCCGGCATCAACAGGCTGGAGGCGGCTTCAGGCACCAACGCGAGGCTGACGAACGGCGTCGACAATTGCGCGTTGTCGGCGAGCACGACGAGATCGCAATGCAGCAGCATCGTGGTGCCGACGCCGACGGCACGGCCCTGCACGGCCGCGACCAGCGGCCGGGTGCAGCGCGCCAGCGACTGGATGAAGCGCACCACGTTGCGGCTGCCTTCGGACTTGCCGGCCGCGACGGCCGCGAACTCGCCGACGTCGTTGCCGGCGGTGAACATGTCGCCCTCGCCGCGGATCAGGATCACGCGGGCGGATGGGTCGAACTCGGCGGATTCGATCGCATCGGCGAGCTTGCCGTACATCGCATCCGTCAGCGCGTTCTTCTTGTCGGGACGTGCCAGCGTGAGGGTGAGGATTCCGCCGCTATTCTCGATCCGGACCTGCTCGGTCATTGGCCTGCTCCGTGTTATTCGTCTGAACGTCTTGGAAACTTGTCCTGAATGCTCGTCAGCCAGCGTGCGACGATGTCGATTTCCGCGGCCGTGAAACCTTCCGTCAGCGCCGCGTTGACCTCCGCCGCGCTGGTCTTGGCCTGCGCCAGCGCGGTGCGCCCCTTCGGCGTCAACCAGATGCGAAAGGCGCGGCCGTCCTCGCGGTCGGCCCGCCGCTCGACCAGCTTCGCAGCCACCGTGCGGTCAACGAGACCAGAAATGCCAGCCGGCCCCATGTCGAGTGCCGCCCCCGCCTCGCCCATCAGGACGCCATCCTGCTTGCCAAGGATGAACAGTAGCCCCGCCTGCGCCGGCGTCACCGCGCTCTCGGGCTGCGCCGCCATCCAGCGCTGCAGCCGGCGCTGGGCGACACTCAGCAAGTAGATCAGCCGATGGTGCTGCGCGCCGGCGCTGTTATTTCGCATGCGAAATAGATAGTGAAACGCAGGCGCGTTGTCAAACGGGCCCTCTTGGTTATGGCGCGCAGGTGAAGCTCGCCGCTTCCGTCACCGGGCCGCTCTTGTAGTGCGGCCAGGCCGGCCAGCGGCACAGCGGCAGCGAGCGCGTCGCGGCAAACGACGGCGCCTCGACCTTCTGCTCCCTGACTTCGAGGTCGCCGGGCGCTTTGCCATTCTCGACCCAGTCGACCAGAACGCTCAGCATATCGACATTGGCGGGCGCGCCGGAGCCGACATGGTCGACGCCGGGCGCGGTGTAGAGGCGCGCGAACTCCGCGGTCTCGGCCTTGCCCATCTTGCGCTCGACGCTCTCGAAGTAGCGGATGCCGGCATAGGGGCTCTGGGCGTAGTCGGCCATGTGCTCGAGCACGATCAGCCGGCCGCCCCGCGCCCGGAACCGACTGAGATCGGGATCGGTGGAATCCATCAGGCTGGAGACCTCGAGCAGCCGCGCCTTGTGCTCTTCCACCTTGTAGGTGGTGACGTCGAGCTTCGGATCGCGCGCGAAGACATATTGGATGCCGCCGGCGCCGTAGATCCAGGCGATGCCGTTGTTCGGCGCGGGCGGCTGCGCCGGCGGCGCGGTGCCGAGCCACCAGGAGACCCAGCCGCCGGTCGGCCCGACCGCGGGGATGTCCTCGCCGGAGACGCCCCAGCCCGGATAATCGTCGAGACCATTGGCGAGCGCGAAGGGGAATTTGTAGGTGGCGTGCAGCGTGTTCACCGCCTTGATCTGTGCATCGGTGAGACAGTGGTCGCCGCTCTGCCCGGCCGCGCAGCGCAGCGTCTCGACCTTGAACGCCGCCTTGCAGCCGACGGGATCCTGCACCAGCGCATCGTCGGAGCCGTCGGCCTTGTCGCAAGCCGCGCGCACGGCCTCGCCTACGAGCTTGACCTGCGCCGGGTTGATCCAGCCCTCGCCCATGGTGACGAGACCCGAGCGCGTGCCGGCATGCTGCAGCCCGACCCAGTTGATCACGGGCACACGGGCGAAGATGCCGTCGAAATCGTCGGGATAGCGCTGCGCCATGGTGAGGCCTTCGCGGCCGCCCTCCGACGAGCCCATGAAGTACAGCTTCTCCGGCTTCCTGCCGTAGGCGCGCTGCATCAGCCCGACCGCGGCGTCGCGCACCTTCTTGTACGCCCGATGGGCGAAATTCTCGAAGGCCTCGTCGTTCAGCGCAAAGACCTGCGGCGGCTCGCCCTGCTTGGTCTCGTGGCCAGAGTCGGTGCCGTAGGTGACGAAGCCGCGCGCCAGCGGCGAGGGCCTGTCGAAGGGATAGGCCGGCGGCAGGGCAAGGCCCGTGATCAGCACACCGTTGAAGCCGCCGCCGCCATATTGCAGCGAGCGCCCGTTCCATTCGACGGGGAGGTTGACCTGGAATTTGATCGGGGGCGCCTTGGGATCGGTGGGATCGATATGGCCGAGCACCTTGCAGAAGCGCGGATTAGCCGGCGTGATGCGTGCCAATGGCGTCGGCCCGCGCTCGGCCACGGCCAATTGCGACGGCGCCTGCAGGGTCGCGGAATCGATCTTCACGGCGTCAGCGCCGCCGACGAGGCCTTTGCAGACGGTCTCGGCGTCTTCGGCCAGCGTTGCCGCTGAGGCACCACTCGCGCTCATTGCGGCCGCAGTGCCCACCAGCCATGCACACAGCTTCGCTCTGTTGCGCTTCATCGTTTCCACCCGGCTTGTCCTGTTGCGTTCGGCACTTGGCCGCATTCAATGCAACCTTCGCCCGTCCGTCAATCGCTGACGCCGGCTTTCCGTCAGAACGAGCCCAGCGCAGTGCCCAGGGCGATCACCGCCAGCAGCGCCAGGAGCGAGGTCACGATACCGACCATGACGATATCGAAATAGCTGTCGCGATGGGTCAGGCCGCAGATCGCGAGCAGGCTGACCACCGCACCGTTATGCGGCAGGATGTCCAGCGTTCCCGCGCCGATCACCGCCACGCGATGCATCAGCGCAAGGTCGATGCCGTGGCGCGCGGCAAGTTCGACATAGGTCGGGCCGAGAGCATCGAGGGCGATGGTCAGGCCGCCCGACGCCGACCCGGTCAGCGCGGCCAGGATGTTGGTCGCGACGGCGAGCGAGACCAGCGGTCCCCCTTCGATCGCCAGCACCCAGTCGCGCACGATCGTGAACGCCGGCAGCGAGGCCACGACGGCGCCGAAGCCGACGAGGCTGGCGACGCTGAACGCAGGCAGGACCGACGCATTGGCCCCGGCGTCCATGGTCCGGCGCAGCACCGGCAGGCGCGCCCAGTTCAGCGCGATGGTCGTGACGATGGCGGCAGCCAGCGCCACCGCGACCGACCACACGCCTGCGACCGCCGCAAGCGTCGTGTCGCCAAAGCGCGGCTCGGCGAGATAGCTGACATCGAGCCGCGGCAGCACCACCAGCGACATCAACAGGTTGACGGTCACGACAACGACGAGCGGCGCCATGGCGTTCAGCACGGGCGACGGCCGCTCGCTGCGATGACCGTGCTGTAGCTCCGCCGGATCGAACTCGCGGGCAGTCGTCGCGCGCTCGCGCACGAGCTCGTCAGCAGCGGCCTGCTCGATCGCGCCCTCGGCGTCGTCGCCATAGCCTTCCCCGGCGCGGCGCGCCGCAGCTTCGGCGCGATGCAGCCACCACAATCCCGCGCCGAGCATGATGAGCGAGCCGACGATGCCGAGGCCCGGCGCGGCAAACGGCGTCGTGCCGAAGAACGGCATCGGAATCGCATTCTGGATCGACGGCGTGCCAGGTAGGGCCGACATGGTGAAGGTCGACGTTCCCAGCACGATCGCGGCCGGGATCAGACGACGCGGAATCGAAGCGGCACGAAACAGCGAGCGGGCCATTGGAACGATGACGAAGAACGCAACGAACAGGCTGACACCACCATAGGTGACCAGCGCGCCGGCGAGCACGACCGCCGGGATCACGCGGCGTTCGCCGAGGCGCTCCGCCATGAAGCCGGCGACCGACGTCACCGCGCCACTGTCGTCCATCAACTTGCCGAAGACGGCACCAAGCAGAAAGATCGGAAAGAACTGCGCCAGAAATCCCGCCGCGTTCACCATGAACACCTGGGTCAGGTTCGCGAGCAGCGGCTCACCGCCGAACAACGCAGCAATGAGTGCGGCGAACGGCGCGAGCAGCAGGACGCTCCAACCGCGGAAGGCGAATAGGACGAGCAGACCGAGTCCGACGAGGAGGCCGAGGAGACCCATGCCTCAGCACTCCGACAGCAGGACATCGAGATCGGCGGTCGAGCGGCGGCCGATCTCCGCGCCGTGCTCGGCGAGGAAGTTGTCCGCGGCCATGCGTCCCTCGGCGCGCAGCATCGAGACGAACTCCCACTCCGCGTTGAGCTTCGAGGAGGCCCCGAACTTCGCCAGCATGTCGCTCTTGATCCGGTGCGTGCGCATCTTCGCCCAGCGCGCGCCCTCGCCGCTGCCCGGATCGGCCGCCTGGCGCAGCAGCGCGATCATGCGCAGCTCCTTCATCAGCGGCGAGTTGAAGGAGATTTCGTTGAGACGGTTGAGGATCTCCGCAGCCGTCCGCGGTTGCTCCGGCCGCTCGGTCGGATTGATCTGGACGAGAATGGTGTCATGCGCGTCGCTTTCGCGGACCAGCGGCGTGATGGTCGGGTTGCCAGCATAGCCGCCGTCCCAATAGGGCTCGCCGTCGATCTCGATCGCGCGGAACATGGTTGGAAGACAGGCCGATGCCAGCAGCACGTCGGCCGTGATCTCCGCGTTGCGGAAGATACGTCCGCGCCCGGTGCGTACCCGGGTCGCGGTGATGAATAGCTGGATCGGCGAGCGCACGAGCCGTTCGAAATCGATGCTCTCGGCCAGCACCGCGCGCAGCGGATTGTTACCGGTAGGATTGAGGTCGTAGGGCGAGAGCACACGCGACATCAAATCGGTGAGGATGTAGAACGGCGACGTATCGAGGGTCCAGCGCCCCATCAAGCGGTCGAGCGGAGAGCGCTGTAGCGGGCTGAAGGCCGCGGCCTTCGAGATACGACGCCAGTATCGGTCGAGCGCCTCACGCGCCCCCTCGGCGCCGCCGGCCGTCCACCCGTCCGCCAGGACCGCCGCATTCATCGCGCCTGCGGAGGTTCCGGAGATCGCGGCGATCTCCAGCCATTTCTCTTCCAGAAGACGGTCGAGCACACCCCAGGAGAAGGCGCCATGCGAACCGCCGCCCTGCAGCGCGAGATCAATCAGTACGGCGTCCCGTTCCATGGCGGACACTCACGCAACTGAAGCTCAAATTCGACGTGACTGGAACACGTCGAATTCGACCGCAGTGTGGGAGCACCGGCCGCAAGATGCAACCGGAACGTGGGCGGTTTAGTGCTCAAATACCAGCCGCGCCCCGACCGTTCCCTCGAGGCCGCGGATCTGCCGCAGCAGCTCGCCGGAATCCTGACCGCCGAGATCGGCGTCGAGCACGACGTAGCCGAGGTCGCCGGCGGTCTCCAGATATTGCGCGGCGATGTTGATGTCGCGCTGAAGGAAGACCTCGTTCAGCCGCCGCAACATGCCGGGCACGTTGCGATGGACATGGCTGAAGCGTGCACCGGAGGGACGAAGATGCAGCTGCACCTCCGGGAAGTTGACCGCGCCCATCGTCGAGCCGGTAATGAAATAGTCGACCAGTTTTCGCGCGACCTCGCCGCCGATGCGCTCCTGCGCCTCCTCAGTCGACCCACCGATATGGGGGGTGAGGATGACGTTCTCGATGCCCTGAATGGGACTATTGAAACGATCGGCATTCGACGAAGGCTCGACGGGAAAGACGTCGACGGCCGCACCGGCGAGATGACCGTCGCGCAAGGCACGCGCCAGCGCATCGAGATCGACCACGGTGCCGCGGCTGTTGTTGATCAGGAACGAGCCCGGCTTCATCGCCCGCAGCTCCCTCTCGCCGATCATGCCCGCAGTCTCCGGCGTCTCCGGCACGTGCAGGCTGACGACGTCGCTCTGCGCCAGCAGATCTTCCAGCTTCTCGACCGGCTCGGTGTTGCCGTGGCGAAGCTTGTCGGTGCGGTCGAAATAGATCACGCGCATGCCCATGGCTTCGGCCAACGTCGAAAGCTGCGAGCCGATATTGCCGTAGCCGACGATGCCAAGCGTGCGGCCGCGCACCTCGCGGCTGCCCGCCGCCGATTTGTCCCAGCCCCCGGCATGGGCCGACACCGAGCGCGGAAAGATCCGCCGCAGCAGCATCACGATCTCGCCGATGACGAGCTCGGCGACGCTGCGCGTGTTGGAGAACGGGGCGTTGAAGACGGGAATACCGCGCTTGCGCGCCGCCGAAAGATCGACCTGGTTGGTGCCGACGCTGAAGCAGCCGACCGCGAGAAGCTGGCCGGCCGCCGCCAGAACCTCATCCGTGATCTGCGTGCGCGAACGGATGCCGAGCAGCGACACGCCCTCGAGCGCGTGCCGCAGATCCGCGCCGTCCAGCGCCTTGGTCAGCCGTTCGACATTGGTGAAGCCGGCGCTCGCGAACAGGTCGACAGCGCTATCATTGACGCCTTCGAGCAGCAGCGCCTTGGCGCTTCGCTCAGGGCTTTGGCCTGGGGCGGACATGGCATCTCCGTAGATGGCAGCTTTGCCTTCGCACATAGACCGCGGGCGGTGCGCAGCACAATAGGGAACGGATACGGGGAGAAGACGGCCGGAGCCGAGGATGCGCTTGGCATCCCAGAGCTCGGTCAAATCACATAGAACCCGTGCGTGCCGTCGCGGCGGAGCTGCTCGACGAGGCCGTATTCCCAATCGAGATAGGCCTGCATCGCAGCTTCGGCCACATCGGTGCCTTCATAGGGACGGCGGTAGCGGTGGGCCGGGTCGGGCCTCGGCAAGACTTGCGGTGGACCGATTTCCAGCGCGCAATCATAGCCGCCCTCGAGCACATAGACTTCCCAACCCATCTGCGCCAGCCAGGACGCCGTCATGTCGGCGCGGACGCATCTGTCATCGGTCAGGACGATGCGCGCGCCGCGCACGGGCGCGGCCATGTCGGTTTCCTGCACGAGCTGGCCGCCGGGATAATGGCGGAAGCCGGGAAGATGCCCGGCCGCATAGTCCTCGGCACCGCGCACGTCGAAGCGATACAGCGTGCGATGGGTTTCTGCGACCAGCGCCGCCATCTCGTTCGCTCCGATATGGCGGACACCGGCGCGATAGGCGACGTCGCGGGCATTGGCCGGGCCGCCCTCGAACGGGCCGATCGCGCCGCGCCTGTCGGCGCCGTGATTGAGCCCGTGCCGCGCCAGGGTCCAGCCGATGGTGCCGTTGCGCAGCGCCCGCACCTTGTTGGGCACGCCGGCATTGATCAGCGACTGGGTGCCGATGATGGAGCGGGTGCGGCCGGCGCAATTGACGATGATCGTGGTTTCAGGGTCGGGCGCGGCCTGGCCTGCCCGCAGCACCAGCTCCGCGCCGGGCACGCTGACCGAGCCCGGGATGTTCATGGTCGCGTATTCGTCGAAGCGGCGGACGTCGAGGATGGCGATGTTGGCCTTGTCGGCGATCAGCTTTGCCACCTCATCGGCACTCAGCGAGGGCGTGTGGCGACGCGACTCGACCAGCTCGCCGAAGGCCTTGGAATAGGAATTGACGTCCTCGAAAACCTCGAAGCCCGCATCGCGCCACGCCTTCAGCCCGCCCTCGAGTGCGCTGACATTGCTGTAGCCGAGTGCAGCCAGACGCTCGGCGCAGGTCGCAACCAGCCCCTCGCCGTCATCATAAAGCACGATCGCAACGTCCTTGCGCGGCAGCCGCACCTCGGCCTCGATCGCGATCCGGTCGGCGGCCATGTTGGCGGCGAACAGCGGATGGCCGGTGGCAAAGGCGGCCTCGTATCTGAGATCGAGCAGCGCGATCTCCTCGCGCAGGAGCAGGGCGCGGCGGATATCGGCGGGGGTGACGGTCGGAAGCTTCATGGCGAAAACCTGACAAGGACGTGCCACGGGCTTTTGAACGATTGTCGAGGTGTTGGCTAGCCTCTTCGGCTGCAACTCACTCGCCCGGAACGAGCCGCCCGAGCGGCGGCTGCGCCGGGCGCCGCAGCTTGCGGCGCGACAGATAGAGCAAAATGCCGGTGACCGAGAACAGCGGCATCAGGGCCGCGGCAATCATGAAGGCGAGCTTGCCGGGCCAGCCCAGGACCGCGCCGCGATGGTTATCGAGCATGTTGGCGATGATCTTCTCGCCGAACGTCTTGTCGGCGTAACGTTCGGCGGAGGCGACCTGACCGGTGACGGCATCGATGCGGAATTCATCGCGCGTGGTGTCCAGCGTCGAATCCTTCCCCCACGACCGGATCCGTATCGCCGTGCCAGGCCCCGGCGGCAGCGTCAGCAGAGCCCTGGCAAAGCGGTCGCCCTCCTCACGCCGGAACGTCGTCCATGCCAGGTCGAACCCGATCGGCTGGGCCGGCTCGGAACGAGCCGCCGCACGCGGCGCCTTCGCGGACATTCTTGGCTGCATCTTCGCGGCAGAGACTTCTGGACGCGACAGCAGCCAGACGACGCCGTCCTTGTACCAGTCGAACGAATACCACAGGCCCGTGAGCGTCATCACCAGATAGACCGGAAGAACCCAGGTGCCGATCACCGCATGCAGCGAGCGATGCAGCCCGCGTCCGCCGAAACCGAGATTGGGCTTGAGCCACATCTTCACGCTGCGCACGCGGCGGGGCCAGCGCAGCACGAGGCCCGAGACCAGCATGACGATCAGGCCGAGCGCGGCCACACCGGTGATCTGGCGTCCCCAGCCCTTGGCATCGCCAGGGATCAGCAGCCAGCGATGCAGCTTCCGAACCGTCGCGAAGAACGCCTCGCCGCGCGGCGCACCCAGCACGCGCGCATCATAGGGGTCGACATAGAGCGAATTCGGCCGCTCGCCCTGCTCGTCGCGCGCGAAGCGGACCCGCACGGCCGCAGTCGGATCGCTCGACAACATGACGGCCGAGACCTGACCGAAATTTTGCCCCGCCCCCAGCCGCGCGACCAGCTCGTCCGGCATCAGCGCCGGCATCTCGCGTGGCACGACATGCATGATGCCGGCGTTGAGATGATCGACGATCTCGTCCTCGAAACTCATGATCGCGCCGGTCAGCGCGATCAAGGCTAGCAGCAGCGCGAGCACCAGGCCTGCGATGGAATGGACCTGGAGCAGGACAGTTTTGATCATGTGCCCGGGCCGCGCGGCCATGGCTAGAACTTCACCGTCGCCGAGAGAGACACCCGGCGCGCGTCGCCGATAGCGACGTTTAAATTATTCACGGCTGAGGGATAGTAGACCGTGTCGAACAGGTTCTTGACGTTCACCTGGTACACCACCGGAAACTGCTCGTGTTTCGTCTCGTAAGTCGCAAAGAGGTCTGCGACGACATAGGACGGCAGGAAGAAGCTGTTGATCGAATCGCCGGGACGATCGCCGACATAGCGCGCGCCGCCGCCGAGACGGAGCTGGCCGGGCAAGGCGGTGCCGAAGTCGTGGACCAGATAGAGCGAAGCGGTGTTCAAGGCGACGTTTTGCAGCTTCTTGCCGAGCAACGTCAGATCCTCGGAGACCGTCACGCGGGCGTCGGTATAGCCATAGCTCCCAATCAATGCCCAACTGTCGGTGAGCCTGCCGGTGACGTCGATTTCGAGGCCGCGCGAATGAGCGCGGCCGACGGTGTGAAGCTCCACCACGCCCGCGCTGTTCGTCTTCGTCGTTTGCACATTCTTCTTGTCGAGGTCGTAGAATGCGACGGTCCCGGAGATGCGCCGGTTGATGTCGAACTTCACGCCGGTCTCGTACGACACACCCTCCTCGGGCGCGACCCTGGAGTCGATCACCACGCCGATCGGCGCAATCGTCGAGTTCGGCTTCAGCGATTCGGTGTAGCTCGCATAAAGCGAGATCTGGTCGGTCAGCTTGAAAATCGCGCCGCCAAGCGGGAGCACCTTGTCTTGCGACACGTTTGTGTTGGTGTTGAACGGCTTTCCGCGTCCGGCGATCTGATCGTAGTCCATATAGCGCACACCACCGACCAGTGCGAACCGCTCGGTCAGATGCAGCGTGTCCTGGAAGAACAGCGACCACTGGCCAAGCTTGTCGGTCTGGGCGCTGTCGGGGTTCGACACCCTGGTTCCAGGCCCGATCAGCCCATAGACAGGATCGTAGACGTTGAAGGCGGGAGTTGTCTGCCGGATCAAGACGTCGCGATAGATCGTGCGATACTGACCGTCGCCGCCGAATAGCATCTCGTTGCGCATGTCGCCGAGCCAGAAGCCGCCCGAGACATAGGATGTCCCATAGCTGACATTGCTCAGCGAGCTTCCCGTGCCGTCGTTGCTGCGCGTCTCGACGCCGGTCGTGAAATTGATGCCGGTGATGCGGAGCTGGTTGGCGCTGAAGGTTTCGGTGTTGTAGCTGTAGCCTGCGTAGAGCTTCCAATCCTGGTTGAAGCGGTGCTCGACCGAAGCCTGGATCAGATCGGACGTGCCCCAGGTGTTGTTGAAAGGCTCATCCAGTCGGCGCGTAGCGGGCACGGCCAGCGGCGCCTTCGTCACCGGATTGAACGCGGTGCCGCGGTCGAACGGATAGATGAACTCGCGGTGCTCGTAGTTCAGCTGCACCGTGGTGTCCTGGCCGTACCACGCGAGCGAGGGCGCAACCAGCATCTCGCGGTGACGACCGAAATTCCGCCAATAATCCTCGCTGACGCCGTAGCCGATGAAACGATAGGCGAGCCCCTGGTCGCCGATCGGACCGGTGACGTCGAGCAGGCCGTCGGCACCGGTCTTGGAGGCACTGAAGGCCGAGCCGAGCAGCGTGACCGAGCCGTGCTGATAGAGCTCGGGCCGCTTGCTGATGGTGTTGACGATGCCGCCGGGATCCATGATGCCGTAGAGCAGCGAAGCCGGACCTTTCAGCACCTCGACGCTTTCGACCGCAGGATTGAGACTGCGGCCCTGCACCAGCGGCATGCCGTTGCGCATGATCGAGCCGTCGCGGTTGTCGCCGAAGCCACGGCGGATCACCGCGTCCTGGCTGCCGGCGAGCGTGTTGGTCTGGGTGACGCCGGAGACGTTGCTCAGCGCGTCGTCGATGTTGCGCGGGAGCTGGTCCTTCAGCACCTGCGCGGGCACGACGTTGACGGCCTGCGAGGTGTCGAGCGGCGAGGCGCCGCTGCGCAGCGTGGTCGCGCTCGGCATCGCGCGGTAGCCGAGCTTTGCGGCTTGCTGTGCGGCGGCTACGGCAGCGGCGCGCTCCGACAGCGTCGGCGCCGCGGGTGCGGGATTGCGGCTGGGCTGGCGGCGCGCCGCCGTTTGCGCGCGGCGTGACGACTGCTCCGATGCACGTGCCGGCTTCGGTCGTGGCGCCGGCGCCTCCACCCTCACCGGCGGCAGAGCCGATTGCGCCTGTGCGCTCGTCGTGATGGAGGGATATTCGATGAGCAGCACCGCTGCTCCCATGAGAAGACCTGCACGGCTCTTGCCGGCACGAGTTCGATGGCCGTTGTCACGTTGGCCATCCACGAAGGCACGCACTTTCATTCCACTTCAAGTCAGGAGCATTGAAGTGTGCGCCTGTAACAGCCGCCGCGATCAAGGAGAACCGTAGCCGGGCTTGAATCGCTCTAGTGTTGAATTGTTCTAAGAGGAGGCGGATGCTGGACAGCAATCATGAATTGCCGGTCCACCGCGCATGACACGCTGCACGCGAAATCGTGGCCCGATATTTCACGATCACGCGATGGCGGGAGCGATCAACTCGTCGAGCTTCCGCTTGAACGCACTGCCGTCCGACAAAGCGGGGAGCGGCGGACGCACGCGCAACCAACCTGCATCGCCGGTCTGCGCCGCAAGGATCGCCTTCAGCGTTGCGACAAGGGAGGGCGTCTTCAGCACGACGTCGACCGCCGCCTGCATGCGCGCTTCGACGTTCTTGCCGTCAACCATCGCCTTGACCAGCTCCGGCGCAATGTTGGCCATGCCGCAGATGGTGCCGGCGCCGCCCGCAGCGATCGCGCGGGCGATGTCGGGTTCGTTGCCGACGGTGATGGCGAGCTCGGGCGCGGCGGCACGGAATGCCTGGAACTGCTTGAAGTCGCCGCTGGAGTCCTTCAGACCGGCAACCACTTGGCCGTAGCGCTTGCGCAGGCTTGCGGCGACTGTCGTCGGGATCGCAACGCCCGAGACTTGCGGAATGTGGTAGAGCGAGGCGCGCAGGCGATCGTCGGCAACACCGTCGATGATGGCGGCAAAGGCGTCCTCGATGCCTTCAGGCGTGACACTCCGATCGAAATAAGGCGGCAGCAGCAACATGTGACGCAGGCCGAGGCCGAGCACGGCGCGCGTCAGCGCGATGCTGTCGGTGATGGCAGGAAAGCCGCCGCCGATTCCGATGCGCTCCGCCGCGATCCCGGACTTGAGCATCGCCTCGATCGTCGCAATGCGTTCGACGGCATTGAATGAGGTCCCCTCGCCGGTGGTGCCGAACAGCACGACGCCGTCGACGCCCTTGCTAAACAGCTGCTTGGCGTGTGCCGCGAGCTTTGCGGAGTCCACGCTGCCGTCCGCTGCCAGCGGCGTCGCCGACGCCACCCAGAACCCGCAAATTGCCTCGGTCATCACACCACCCTTTGCTGCCGCCCCCGGCTAAGCCGCTGATCTCCAACGATCTTTCACGCTTGCCGAGACCTTGTTTTCACTTTACTTTTGCTCTTGTACCTTACATACAACGTTCATGCAAATCCTCCGCGCCATGTGCGCGGCCAGATCTTGAGGAGGTCTCGCATGGACATGGTGACCCCCACCGGACGCCCCGACCAATTGCTCGGCGCGTTGCGCGACAGGCTCGGCGCGCTGGCAGTGCTTGTTGGCACAGATGTGCCGGCGCGCAATTGCAACGACTGGAGCGCGAGCCTGCCGCAGACGCCGCGCGCGGTGATCCGCCCCGTCGATGCGCAGGGCGTCGCCGATGCGATTGCGACCTGCCGGCAGGCGCATCTGCCGTTCGTGCCACAGGGCGGACTGACCGGCCTGTGCCGCGGCGCTTCGCCCGAAGCGGGCTGGGTCGCGATCTCGCTGGAGCGCATGACCGGCATCGAAGAGATCGATCGCGCCTCGATGACGATGACGGTGAAAGCCGGCACGCCGCTGGAGACGATCCAGAAGGCGGCCGACGAAGCCGGCTTCTTCTTTCCGCTCGATCTCGGCTCGCGCGGCTCCTGCGCGATCGGCGGCAATCTCTCGACCAATGCCGGCGGCAACCGCGTGATCCGCTACGGCATGACGCGCGAGCTGGTGCTTGGTCTCGAAGTGGTGCTGCCCGACGGCACCGTCATCACCAGCCTCAACAAGCTGATGAAGAACAATGCCGGCTATGACCTGAAGCATCTGTTCATCGGCTCGGAAGGCACCCTCGGCATCATCACGCGCGTGGTGCTAAAACTGTTCCCGAAGCCGCGCTCGACCATGGCCGCGCTGTGCGCCTTGAAGGATTATGCCGCGGTGATCGCGCTGCTCGACGCGGCGCGCTCAGGGCTCGGCCCGCTGCTGTCCGCCTTCGAGGTGATGTGGCCGGATTATTGGGACGTGATCACGAAGCGCGCCGGCGTGAAGCCGCCGGTCGCCCCAGGCCACGGTCTCTACGTGCTGGTGGAAGCGCAGGGCACCGACGAGAGCGTGGATGCGCCGCGCTTCCAGAACTGGCTCGAGGAGCTGATGGAGCGCGGGCTGCTGGCGGATGCCGCGGTGGCGCAATCGCTGGCGCAGACGCAAGCCTTCTGGCGCGTGCGCGACGTCTGCGCCGAATTCGGTCAGATGCTGGGGCCGCACATCTCCTACGACATCGGCCTTGCGGTGGCACGGATGGACGAGTTCGTCACACGCTGCAAGGCGGCGCTCGCTGCGGGCATCGAGGGTTGCGAGAGCGTCTATTACGGCCATATCGGCGACGGCAATCTGCATCTCGTCGCCTGGGTCACCGGCCTTTCCGTCGCGCAGCAGCCGAAGGAGGAGATGGACGCGATCATCTACCGTCTGGTCCGCGAGCTCGGCGGCAGCGTCTCCGCCGAGCACGGCATCGGCACCTTGAAGAAGCAATGGCTGGGCCATGCGAGGGGCGAGGCCGAGATCGCGCTGATGCGCACGCTCAAGGCGGCGCTCGACCCCGATCACCTGCTCAATCCCGGCAAGGTGATCTGAACGCACGATGCGATCGCTCAAGCTCGATACGCCGAAATCGCTGTCGCAGCGGGTGATGCTGCGGCTGCGCCAGGCCATCATCGACGGCGAGTTCGCGTTAGGCGCTGCCATCTCCGAGGAGATGGTGGCCAATTCCTTCGGCGTCAGCCGCACACCGGTGCGCGAGGCCATGGGCCAGCTGCAGGCGCAGGGACTCGTGGTGATCCGACCCCAGGTCGGCAGCTTCGTCTTCACGCCGAGTGCGGACGACATCCATGCGCTCTGCACCTTCCGCATTGCGCTCGAGCCCAAGGCCGCCGAGCTCGCCTTCCGCAATGACCGCGACGGCGCGATTGCGTCCATGAGCGCGGCGATCGCGGCGATGGAGCCGGCCGTCGCGGCAAAGGACAACATCGCCTATGGCCGCGCCGACACCGCTTTTCACGAGGCGCTGTTCGCCCATTGCGGCAACCGTTATCTCGCCGAATCCTATCAGCTCGTCTCCGGCCGCGTCGCCGCGCTGCGCACCAATCTGACCTCGCCGATCGACGTGCGCACCCGCACGTCCTTCGACGAGCACCGCAAGCTGCTCGATCTGTTCGCGCGCGGCGAGTTCGCCGCCTTCGAAGGCCTGATGACGACGCACATCACGAATTCGGGAATGGTCTATGCCACGGCGCTGAAGGTGGATTGAGCGCGTCTACCGCTCCTCCTTCGATCCCGGCCTGTCCAGAAAATCCAGCGCGGTGTTGATCTGCTCGAGCTGGTGCTCGATTCGGTCGCGATCCTCCACCGATGGCGCCTGTTCGAGCTGTTCCACCAGCTTCTGCTTCCGCATCAGCAAGTTCTCTATGACCGTACCCACGATTCCCCCATCGCCAGAGGCGACGTCACGGACGCCGAGACGATGGAGGCGCGCGCAACCCGGGCCCGCGTCGAACCCTCCATTTGAATGTTGCTGGGAGCGATTGGTTCCTCCGGCGCCGTGCCGGATCGCACTACTTCTTGGTGATGTTCCAGTAGACCGGGACCGCTCCCTTTACGAGGCCGTCAACGTTGCTGCGTACCGCCCGCACCAGATAGAGCTGTGCAGCCGGCCAATACGGCACATAGTCGACGGCGCGGAGCTGGAGGTCGGCTGCGATCTTCTTTTTCTGCTCGGGATCTGTCGCCAACGCGAATTCGTTGCGCAGCTTTTCGATCTGCTCGTCGCAAGGCCAGCCGAACCAGGCCTTGTCGCAGTTTGCGCGCAGCCCAAGGTGGCCGACCGGCTCGAACATGTCGGCGCCCGTCGGTCCCGACATGAACAGTGACCAGCCGCCCTTGTCGACGGTTTCCTTGGATGCGCGCCGTCCAACCAGCGTGCCCCAGTCCATCGCCTGAGGTTCGACCTTGAGGCCGATCTGACGCATCAACTGCTCGGCAACGAGGCTGAACGTATTCGTGGGCCCGCTTTCGGTCGCATGCAGCACCACGACCGGCGTACCGTCATAACCGCTCTCGGCAATCAGCTTCTTGGCTTTTTCGATATCGGGCTTGGTCCAGCCGGCGGCCGTGAAATAGGGTGACGAGCACATGTAGAAGCTCGGGCAGCTCTTGTAGAGCTTGGGGTCGCTGACATAGGCTCGCGCGAACTTGTCCTGGTCGATCATGTAGCTGATCGCCTGCCGGACCTTTGGATTGTTGAACGGCGGGACCGAAATGTTCATGCGGAACACCATCTGCATGCCGAGCGTGTCCTGCGGCATCGTCTTGATGTCGGGATTGCCGGCAAGCGTCGGCAGGAAGTCCGGCGGCACCTCCTCGAAAATGTCGATCTCGCCGGCCTGGAGTGCATTGAGCGCGGTCTGCGCATCCGGGATGTAATGCCATTCGACCCGGTCGACCTTGGCGAGCTTACCGCCGGCAAGCCCGTTCGCCGGCTCCGCGCGCGACTTGTAGGACGGGCTCTTGACGTAAACGACCTTGGAGCCCGGAACCCACTCGTCCTTCTTCATGATGAAGGGACCCGAGCCGGTCGCATCCGTGATGGCGGTGTCCGCCGGCGTCGCAGCGATCCCCTTCGGCATGATGAAGGGCACATTGGAGCTCGGCTTGGAGAGCGCCTCGATCACCAGCCCCCACGGGCGCTTGAGCTTCAGTTCGAAGGATTTTTCGTCCTTGACCGTCAGGCTGTCGCTGACGGAGGCAAGCTGTTGGCCAAGGCCATCGCGCTGCCACCAGCGCTTCAGCGATACGACCGCATCCTCCGCGGTGACCGGCTGGCCGTTGCTGAAGGTCAGGCCGCCGCGCAGCGTGAAGGTGTAGGTGAGTTGATCGCTGCCGACCGCAAAGGACTCCAGCATCTGCGGCTGCGCGACGAGCTTCTCGTCCAGTGAGAACAGCGTGTCGTACACCATATAGCCGTGGTTACGAACCATATAGTCGGACGTGATCACGGGATCGATCTGCTTGAGATCGCCGAAGGGGCGGATCTTGAGCACCGTCTCCGCAACGGCAGGCGATATTGCACCCAGCCAGCCTGCCGCCATCATGACCGCAAATATTCCGTTCGGCGATCTCATTTGATACTCCTCCCGTTTTCTGTTTCTAGGCAACTGCGTCGGGGGCTACGGCCCGGCCCGGACCCGGCGCGTCGAAGCGTGGCAGCGATCCTGCGTGATGACAGGCGACGGCATGGCCGGGCGTGACTTCAGTCATCGCCGGCGCCGCTTGCGCGCAAATGTCCGTCGCGAACGGACAGCGCGTGCGAAAGCGGCATCCGGACGGCAGCGAAGCGGCACTCGGCACCTCGCCTTCGAGAGCCGCGCGGCGGCGCCGGTTGCGCGGGTGGACCGCAGGGACGGAATCGATCAACGCCCGCGTATACGGATGCGCCGGTGCAGCGAATACGGCCTTCGCCGGCCCCTGCTCGACGATGGCGCCGAGATACATCACCGCCACGTCGTCCGCGAGATAGCGCACCACGGCGAGATCATGCGAGATGAACAGATAGGAGATCCCGATCTCGCGCTGGACATCCTTCAGGAGATTCAGGATCTGGGAGCGGATCGACACGTCCAGCGCCGCGACCGCCTCGTCCGCGACGATCAGCGCGGGATCCGCGGCGAGCGCCCGCGCGATGCCGAGGCGCTGCCGCTGTCCGCCCGACAAATGATGCGGCAGACGTGCGCGAAAATGTTGGGGCAGTCCGACCTGGTCGAACAGACGCGCGACCTTCCGCCGTCGCGACACCGCATCGCCGATGCCGAAATTCTGCAAGGGCTCTTCGACGATCTCCGCCGCGGTCATGCGCGAGTTGAGGCAGGCGAAGGGATCCTGGAACACCATCTGCACCTGCTGGCGCTTCCTGCGCAGCGTCTCGCCGGAGAGATTGCCGAAGTCCTCGCCATTGATGTGGACCGAGCCGGCCGTCGGCCGCAACAGGCGCACGACCATGCGGCCGATCGTGGTCTTGCCGCAGCCGCTTTCACCAACGAGGCAGAAGGTACGTCCGTGCGCGACGACGAAGCTGACGTCGTCGACGGCGCGAAGATCGCGCCGGCCGAACAATCCGAACGGCCCCTGCCGTGAGGTGAAGATCTGGGTCAGACCTGAGACCTCGAGGACGGCGCTCATGCCGGCACCATCGCGCCGGCCTTGCCCAGCCAGCATGCCGTCAGGTGCTCGTCAGCGCCCGACAACAACGGCGGCTCCGAGTGACACACCGGCATCGCCGCGCCGCAGCGCTGGCGAAAGGCGCAGCCCGTGCCGAGCGAGACCGGGCTCGGCACGCTGCCGGGAATCTCGGCGAGACGATCGCGGGTGCCGCTGTTGAGCTGGCCGATCGCCCCAAGCAGGCCGCGCGTATAGGGATGGGCCGCGGCATCGAAGATGCCGTTGACGCCGGCCTGCTCCACGATGCTGCCGGCGTAGAGCACGACGACCCGGTCGGCCATTTCCGCGACCACCCCGAGATCGTGCGTGATCAGGAGCACGGACGTGCCGAACTCGCGACGCAGATCGTCGATCAGGGTCAAGACCTGGGCCTGGATGGTGACGTCGAGCGCGGTGGTCGGCTCGTCGGCGATCAGCAATGCAGGGCGCAGGGCGAGCGCCATCGCGATCATCACGCGCTGCCGCATGCCACCGGAAAGCTGGTGCGGAAATTCGGAGGCCCGTCGCCGCGCATCCGGAATGCGGACGAGATCGAGCAATCCGACCGCCTGCCGCCGCGCGTCCGCCTCGGACACGCCACGATGCTCGACGATCACCTCCGCGATCTGCTCGCCGACCCGCAGCAGCGGATTGAGCGACGTCATCGGCTCCTGAAACACCATGGCGAGACGGTCGCCCCGGAGCTTGCGCAGTTCCTCGGCGCCGAGCGTGACGAGATCGCGCCCCTCGAAGAGGATGCGGCCGGAAGCGACCTGCATGACGCTTCGGTTGAGCAGACCGATGATTGAGAGCGCGGTCAGGCTCTTGCCGCAGCCGCTCTCGCCGACGAGGCACAGCGTCTCACCCGGATCGATCGCAAACGAGACGTTGCGGACGAGCGGCACCGGGGTGCCTCGGGTGTTGAGCGTAATGGAGAGGTTCTCGACGGAGAGCAACGGCGCACTCATCGCATCTCGCCTCCCACAAAGCTCGGATCGAGCAGGTCGCGAAGCGCATCGCCGAGCAGGTTGGCGGCGAGCACCGTCATCGCCAGCATCAAGGCTGGGAAGCCGAGAATCCACGGCGCGATCTGCAGGAACTGCCGTCCCTCCGACATCATGTTGCCCCAGCTCGGCACGTCGGGCGGCGTGCCTGCACCGAGAAACGACAGGATCGATTCCAGGATCATCGCGGAGGCAAAGACGTAGGTCGACTGCACCATGATCGGCCCGGCAGCGCCGGGCAGGATGTGACGATGCAGGATGGTCACGGTACGCCCGCCACAAGTGATGGCGGCCTCGACATAGACGCGTTCGCGCAAACTGAGAACGCTGGCGCGCACCACGCGCGCCATGCGAGGAATTTCCGGGAGGCTGATCGCCGTGACGATCACGATGGGCGAAGCGCCAATCAGCGCCACGAGTGCGATCGCGAGCAGGATCGCGGGGATCGCCATCACCGCATCCATCGCGCGCATCACGATCTTGTCGACGCTGCGGAAATAACCGGCGATGACACCGATGCACACGCCGATCAGCGTGGTGAGAACAGCAACGGCAATGCCGACCGACAGCGAAACCCGCGTTCCCACCAGCGCGCGGGCAAACACGGAACGTCCGACTTGATCGGTGCCGAAGGGCTCCGCCGGCGACGGCGGTTGAAGCCGGTTCAGCGGGTCCAGCGCAGCGGGATCCGCGGTGATCCACGGGCTCACGACGGCCGTCACGCCAAAGGCGAGCAGCAGAACGCAACTCAGAGCCAGTATGGGCTGGCGAACCGGCAGGCTCGCGATCTGCGCAAACCGGTTGACACCGATGTCCGGCGCATCGAGCCCTTCAGCTGCGTGGGTCATCGCCATCGGCTCGTCCTGCATCAGTACCGGATCCGCGGATCGACGACAGCGTAGAGAATGTCGACCACGAGATTGACGACGACATAGACGAAGGCGAACAGCAGGATCAGGGCTTGCACCACCGGATAGTCGCGCCGGAGAATGGAGTCTGCGGTCAGCCGGCCGAGGCCGGGAATGGAAAACACGGTCTCGGTAACGACGACGCCGCCAAGCAGCGCGGCAAATCCGATGCCGACGACCGTGATGATCGGGACTGCGGCATTGCTGAGCACGTGCCGTACGATGATTTTGCGGGCCGCGAGCCCCTTGGCATGGGCGGTGCGGACATAATCTTCGCGCAGCACCTCCAGCACCGCAGCGCGCGTCACCCTCGCGATCAAGGCGATATAGAGGAAGCTCAGCGAGATCGCGGGCAGCACGAGCGAATGCAGGCAGGCCAGCACGCCCTGCGACAGCGGCTTATAGCCCTGCACCGGAAACCAGTGCAGGCCGAGTGCGAGCGTATAGACAAGCGCGAAAGCGACGACGAAGACCGGCAATGAGAAGCCGAGCACCGCCCCCGCCATGGTCAGGCGCGCGACGAGCCCCCTCGGACGATAGGCGGCGACGAGGCCGAGCGGCACGGCGACGACGACCGCAATCGTGATCGTCATGAGAGAGAGAAGCAGCGTCGGCTCGATCCGCTGGGCGACGAGCTGCGAGACCGGGATGCGGCTGAACAGCGACAGGCCGAAATCGCCGCTCAGGATGCGGCCGGCCCATGCGAGGAAACGCGGCAGCAGCGGCAGATTGAGTCCGAGCGCCTGGCGCACCGCCTCCACCTGTGGCGGCGAGGCGAAGTCACCGGCGATCAGCACGGCGGGATCACCCGGCACGAGGCTGAGCAGCAGAAAGACGAATACCGCGACGGCGAGCAGCACGGGGATGGCCGCGAACAGCCGACCGACCACATAGCCGGTCATGCCGAGCGCCTGCAAATGCAGACCGGCGATCGCCGGACGCCATCCAGCCCACGCACCATTGCCTCCCTGGTCTTAGTTAAACGTTTTTCTAATGAAGCACGGAAGCTGGTCTATCGCAACGGTATTGTACACTTCTCATGCTCTTTTGGCTTGCCTCCAGTCAATCCAACCAATACAAAAACGTTTAACAGGAGAATGGTTGATGCCGGCAGGGCCATTGCCCACTATCCACGAGGTCGCCCGGCTCGCCGGTGTCTCCGTGGCCACCGTGTCGAAGACGCTCAACCGGTCGGGCAAGGTGAGCGAGCTCCTCCAGGCGCGCGTCAATGCGGCAGCACGCAAGCTCGGCTATGCACCGCATGCCAGCGCCCGCAGCCTGCGCAGCGGCGCCACGCGCATCCTCGGGCTGCTCGTGGCAGACCTCGCCAATCCCTACTTCCTGAAGCTCGTCGAAAGCATCGAGCGGCTGTCGAGCGCCGCGGGCTATTCCGTCATTCTCTGCAACAGTGCCGAAGACCCCGGGCGCGAGGAGCGGCATCTTGCCATGCTGCTGTCGCAGCGCGCCGACGGCGTCATCGTCATCCCGACCCGGCGCGGCTGGAGCGGACGCCAGGCCGCGCTGGCGGACTTGCCGATGCCGGGCATTCTGGTGGACCGACGCATCGAGGGGCTCGACCTCGATTCGGTCACGACCGACAATGTCGCGCTGGGACGGCTCGCGGCCGAACATCTCGACGATCTCGGCCATCGCCGCATCGCCGTGATCATGGGATCGCCCGAGCATCAGATCGCGCGCCACCGCCTCGATGGCCTCCGAAGCGGCCTGGCCTCGCGCGGCACCACCCTCGACGAACGGCTGATCGAGAAGGACAATTTCTCCGAGGCCGCCGGCCATGCCGCCGCAATGCGGCTCCTGAGGCAGGCGCAGCGACCGACCGCGATCTTCGCCACCAACAATCATCTGTCGCTCGGACTGCTTCGCGCCATTGCCGAGCGCGGTCTCTCGATTCCCGACGACCTCTCCGTCATCGCGGTCGACGAGCCTCCGTGGGCCGGCTTGGTGCGGCCGGGCATGACCATCGTGACGCAGCCATCCGAGGCGATTGCCCAAACCACGGTCTCGACCCTGCTGTCGCGAGTTTCGGAGGGACGTTCCGGCGTCGAGGGAGAGGCGAGATCGATCCAGCTTCAGCCGGCGCTGGTGGTGCGCGGGTCCACCGCCGCGATCCGGACATAGAGATGAGTGATGCGCCCAGCCTTGCGCCTTCCACCGGCATTCTTGCGCTGTCCGCCGTCGACGCCATTGCCGAGATTCGCAAAGGCCATCTGTCACCGCTCGACGTGGTCGATGCCGCGATCGACAGGATCGAAGCGACGGATGCGGGAATCAACGCGATTCCGGTTCGCTGCTTCGAGGCCGCACGGGGTGAAGCACGGCGGCTTATGGAGAAAAAGGCGGTCGGTGAGGACTGGCCCCTGCTCTGCGGACTTCCGCTCGCGGTCAAGGACAACACCGATGTCGCAGGCGTGCCGACCAGCGGCGGCAGCGCGCTGACGGCCCGCGGCGCCCCCGAGATATCGACTCCCGCGATCGATCGTCTCCAGCGCAATGGCGCCATCGTCGTGGGCAAGAGCAATCTGTCGGAGCTCGGCGGCGCCAACACCACCAACGCGCTGTTCGGCGCGACGCGCAATCCGTTCTTTCCTGCGCTGACCGCGGGCGGCTCCTCCGGCGGATCGGCAGCGGCGCTGGCCGCGCATCAGGTCTATCTCGCCCATGGCAACGATGTCGGCGGCAGCCTGCGCACGCCGGCCGCATTTTGCGGTGTTGCGGGGCTGAGGCCCACACCGGGCCTCGTGCCGAGAAAGCCGCTCTCCGATCCGTTCGACACCGTTTTCGTCGAGGGACCGATGGCGCGGACGATTCCCGATCTTGCCTTGATGCTGGATGCGATGGCCGGCTTCCATCCGCCCGATCTGTTGTCGCGCGAGCATCCCGCATCGTTCCGCAACGCCGCCGCACGACCCGGATGGGCGGGGCGCATAGCGGTGTCCGAGGATCTCGGCCTGTTGCCGGTCGATCGGAACATTCGTTCCGCCTTCCGCGGCGCGATCGACCGGCTCCAACCCGCCGGCTGCAGGATGAGCGAGACCGCCCCTGATCTCGCCGGGCTGCCGCGCGTGATCCGCGCGCTACGTGGTCTCGCCTATCTTGCCACCTGGGGCAGGCTTTGGCCGCAATCGCGCGAACGCTTCACGCCTGAGGTCGCCGGCGACATCGCCCATGGCGAAAGCCTGTCCGCGAGAGACATCGCGGCCGCGATGGAGCAGCGGGCGGCGATCTATCGGCGCATGCAGACCTTCTTCAGGGAGTTCGACATCCTGATCTGCCCGACCGTGCAGGTCGCGCCCTTTCCGGTCGAGATCATGTGGCCGGCCGAGATCGAGGGGACCGCATCGAAGATCTACATCGACTGGATCATGATCACCTATGTCTGGTCGATCCTCGGCTGCCCTGCGCTGGCGGTGCCCGCCGGCCGCGATGGAGCCGGCATGCCCGTCTCCTTGCAGATCGTCGGCCCACCGCACAGCGAGGAGCGCCTGATCTCCTTCGCGGCGCGGATCGAGCAGGCGTTTTCCTCGCCATCCTGAGGGAAAGGCGATGTCCCGCGGAACCTGATCTTTCACGCGCCCGTCGGTTGAATTCATCGCCTCGGAGCCCTATGCGTAGGCGCCATGGACACCCAGATGATCACCGCCGAAAAGCCGCTGATGGCCCAGGCGCGCCCGCGCAAGCCGGCGCCGTTCCTCCCCATGAGCCGCGCCGAGATGAACGCGCTCGGCTGGGACGCCTGCGACATCGTGCTGGTGACTGGGGATGCCTATGTCGACCATCCGAGCTTCGGCATGGCGATCATCGGCCGGCTGCTGGAGGCGCAAGGCTTTCGGGTCGGCATCATCGCGCAGCCGGACTGGCATTCGGCGGAGCCGTTCAAGGCGCTCGGCAAGCCAAGAGTGTTCTTCGGCGTCACCGGCGGCAACATGGATTCCATGGTGAACCGCTACACCGCCGACCGGCGCATCCGCAGCGATGACGCCTATACGGCGGGCGGCGAAGGCGGCAAGCGGCCGGACCGCTGCACCATCGTCTACGCCCAGCGCTGCCGCGAGGCGTTCAAGGATGTGCCGATCGTGCTCGGCGGCATCGAGGCCTCGCTGCGCCGGATCGCGCATTACGATTACTGGTCCGACAAGGTGCGCCGCTCGGTGCTGGCCGACGCCAAGGCGGACTTGCTGCTCTACGGCAACGCCGAGCGTGCCGTCGTCGAAGTGGCGCACCGGCTCGCCGCCGGCGAAGCGCCGCGCGAGCTCGACGACATCAGGGGCGTGGCGCTGTTCCGAAAAGTGCCGGACGATTACGCCGAGCTGCACGCCGACGATCTCGATTCAGCCGACGAGGGCGCATCGCGCCAGAAAGGTGCGAGCGTGATCCGCCTGCCGGCGCTGGAGCAGGTCGAGCAGGACAAGGAAGCCTATGCGCGCGCTTCGCGCGTGCTGCACCGGGAGAGCAATCCCGGCAATGCACGGCCGCTGGTGCAGCGTCACGGCGACCGCGACCTCTGGCTCAATCCGCCGCCGATCCCGCTCAGCACGGAAGAGATGGACGCGGTCTACGACCTGCCTTACGCGCGCGCGCCGCACCCGTCCTATGGCGATGCACGCATCCCCGCCTGGGAGATGATCAAGTTCTCGGTGACGATCATGCGCGGCTGTTTCGGCGGCTGCACCTTCTGCTCGATCACCGAGCACGAGGGCCGCATCATCCAGAACCGCTCGGAAGGCTCGATCCTGCGCGAGATCGAGCGCATCCGCGACAAGACGCCCGGCTTCACCGGCGTCATCTCCGACATCGGCGGCCCCACCGCCAACATGTACCGGATGGCGTGCAAGGACCCGAAGGTCGAGGCGGCGTGCCGCCGTCCTTCCTGCGTCTTCCCCGAGATCTGCCCGAACCTCAACACCTCGCATGACGATCTGATCCGGCTTTATCGCAAGGTGCGCGAGACCAAAGGCATCAAGAAGGTGATGGTCGCCTCCGGCGTGCGCTACGACCTCGCCGTCGAGAGCCCCGAATACATCAAGGAGCTCGTCACCCATCACGTCGGCGGTTATTTGAAGATCGCCCCCGAACATACGGAGCGCGGCCCGCTCGACAAGATGATGAAGCCGGGCATCGGCGCCTACAACAAGTTCAAGCGCATGTTCGACGAGGCGGCCGAACGGGCCGGCAAGAAATATTATCTGATCCCCTATTTCATCGCGGCGCACCCGGGCACGACCGACGAGGACATGATGAACCTCGCGCTGTGGCTGAAGAAGAACCGCTATCGCGCCGACCAGGTGCAGACCTTCCTGCCCTCGCCGATGGCGACCGCGACCGCGATGTACCACACCGGCGTCAACCCCTTGCGCGGCGTGCGCCACGGCGGCAGCGACAAGGTCGAGGCGATCAAGGGCCTGCGCCAGCGGCGCCTGCACAAGGCATTCCTGCGCTACCACGACCCCGACAATTGGCCGCTGCTGCGCGAAGCCTTGATCGAGATGGGCCGCCGCGACCTGATCGGCTCGCAGCCGCACCAGCTCGTGCCTGCGCACCAGCCTCCCGGCACCGGCAAGGCCGCCGGCACCAAGCGGCCAATGCGGCCCGGCGGCAAGACGCAGCGGTTCACGACCAAGGGCCTGCGGGTGATGAAGTAGCGGGCGTGAGCCGGATCTGGCACGGTTTGGTGTGGCGTCTTCGCGTCGGCAAGACGAAAGCTCGAAAACAACCCCATGCACAGTAGCCGGGGGCAGCTAGATCAACGGCTTACGAGCGCGATGAGATCGGCGCGAACATCGACCGCAAATCGAGGCATGATCGGCCTGGGGAGACGGTCAATTTCCGTTTTTGCGAAATTCGCTTGATCGTCGGGCAAAACAGGCGTATGATGCCACCATCGCGGAACGTGGATGAGACGAACCCGTCCTGCTGCTCCGTATCGATAGCTTGAGCTCACCGCGCCGCGCCCGAATTTCTCCGGCTTGGCTTGCAGGTTCGCCACGAGCGCCGAAACTCCGCGCTCGGTCGTGTTCTTCTTCATGCGTTTCATCGCCGGGGCAAGCTCCGCGTAACAAAGCCGTTAATTAGAAGCGCTCTAACAACTGATCCAAGACGCGATCGAATCACCGCTGCAAGAATCGCCATCACCAAAGAGACCGATGCGCGGTCGCAGCTTGCGCAATCGTACTCGTGACAAATCGTCGCGATGATTGCGCAAACGCTGCCGCTGCGCACCAGACTATAGAAGTTCTAATTTCGCTGCGTTGCTTCTGATGTTTCGAGCCCCTAGCAGACGATCTGCTGAGTAATTGGGGGCGTTGGTGAGTAACATTCAGAACTACAAGAGCCGCCTGCTTGTCGGAGCGGCCGTCGGTACGTTTTCGCTCTGTCTGACGGGCGCCGCGGTGACGGAGAGCAGCGCGCAGAGTTCCGCACCGCAAGCGTTGCCGGCGGTGACGGTCGACGCGACTCAACAGCGCGCGCGCGTCACGCGCAACGCGCAGCCGCGCGGAAACGTCCAGCGCGCTGCACGCGATGCGCGGAGGCCAGCCGAACAAGCTCCGTCGAATGTTCCGGTCACCACGATGGGAAGCACGCGGACACTCGGCGCTCCGGCCCCTGCCTATGCCGGAGGTCAGGTTGCGCAGGGTGGGACCCTTGGCCTGCTGGGCAACGTGAGCGTCATGAATACCCCGTTCAGTGTGGTCAACTACACCTCGCAATTGATCGAGAACCAACAGGCACGGACGGCGGCGGATACGCTGATCAACGACTCGTCGGTTCGTCTCACCACCGGACCCAACGGGTTCGATGACACGTTCCAGATTCGCGGTTTCCCCGTTGCCGCGACGGACGTCGGCTTGAATGGACTTTACGGTCTGGTGTCCTCCAGTCGCGTTCCCGCCCAGATCATCGAGCGCATCGAATTGCTCAAGGGGCCCGGGGCACTCATCAATGGCATCGCGCCTGGCGGTACGGTCGGCGGCGCCATCAACATCCTCACCAAGCGCGCCGGGGAAATCCCCTTCACGCGTGTGACGCCGTTCTTCATGAGCGCCGGCCATTATGGCCTTCACGTCGAGACCAGTCAGCGCTATGGCGAGAACAAGGAGTGGGGCGTCCGCTTCAACGGCGTCGGCCGCAACGGCGAAGCCACTATCGACAATGGCAATTGGAGGAGTGGCCTCGGCGCGCTGGGTGTCGATTATCGCGGCGAGCGCCTGCGCTGGACGGTCGATGCGATCTCGCAGAACGACGATACCGAGAACTTCCGTCCGCAGATTGGCATTCGAACGACGGTACCGTTCATTCCGGCTCCACCGGACCCGCGCAGCACCTGGTATCCAGGCACATTGCTGAAGCAGCGGGACAATACGATTGCCACGGCGCTCGAGTATGACCTGTCCCAGTCGATCACGGCGTATGCAGGCATCGGTTACCGCGACGGCGAGATCTATCAGACATTCCCCGACTCCCGCGTCACCGGTTTCCCGAGCGGTGCGGACGCCTTCGGTAATTTCCGGCTGATCAACGCCTACTACGATTCCTACAGCAAGACGACGAGCGGCAATGCCGGCATTCGGTCGCGCTTCGATGTGGGTCCGGTCACGCACAGGGTGAACTTCGCCTTTACCGGCTACTACCAGGAAAACGGCAACGCCTACGTCGCCAACACTCCGGCACAGTCGGTACCCTCGAACATCTACAATCCGGCCCCGCTGCCGGTGGTCACCGGCGCGCGTCTTCCGCCCCGGCTGGCCAACGAGATCCTGCTGCGCAGCTTTGCGCTCGCGGACACGATGTCGGTGCTGGATGAGAGGGTCCTGCTCACGCTCGGTGCCCGCCATCAGCGGGTCGAGCAGGATGCTTTCAGCACCACGACGGGGCTCAAGACCAGCGATTATGGCGCGGAGGCCGTGACGCCTCTGGCCGGTCTCGTCGTCAAGCCGCTGCAGAACGTGTCGCTCTACGCGAACTACGCCGAAGGCCTCAGCCAAGGTGTCATCGTTCCCGCCGGCTTTGCAAATACCGGGTCGATCCTGGCGCCCTACAAGTCCGAGCAGCAGGAAGCCGGCATCAAGGTGGACTGGGGCACCATCACCACGACGGCAGCGGTGTTCCAGATTGCACGGCCGAGCCTGGTCACCACTGCCGGGAACGCCCGCGCCTACGACGGCGAACAGCGCAACCGCGGCCTCGAACTCTCGGCTTATGGTCTTCTGCTGCCCGGCCTGCGCGGCATGGCGGGCGTTACGTTCCTGCGTCCGGAGCTGACCAATCCGGCCACGGCCTCGGAGCGCGGCAACGATGCCGCCGGTGTTCCGAACGTGACATTCTCGGGTGCCCTCGACTGGGATGCACCGTGGGTGACAGGCCTTTCGTTCAACGGGCGCGTGATCCACACGGGCGGCTCCTACCTGACGAATGCCAACCTGGCGTGGCAGCGCTTCCCCAGCTGGACTCGCTATGACATCGGTGCGCGTTACGCGACCGTCCTGAACGGCCGCCCGGTGACGTTCCGTGCCAATGTCGAAAACCTGTTCGACAAGCGATACTGGCTGACCAGCGGCGGTTTCCAAACCGTTGGCGCCGGCCGCACCTTCCTGCTGTCGGCGGCGTTCGATCTCTGATCGAACATCCCCGATGGCCGCAGCAAGGTCATTCGCGATGGATGATCTCCAGCTGTGCCGAGCGTCTTAACATCGTCGGATCGCCGGGGCCTCGCGCGCCGGCGATTTCACGTCACATACGGATTGTGTTTCGAGGAGTCTGTCATGATCAGGAGTTTTGCCGTCGTGATTTCCCTGCTTGCCGCAGTCTTGCCGGCGCAGGCGCACCAGATCTGGATCGAGCAGGCCGACGGCCAGAACGCGATCGTTCGCTTCGGCGAATATGGTGAGAACCTTCGCGAGGTCTCGCCGGGCCTTCTCGACAAGCTCGGCAAGGTGACGGGCACGCTGATCTCGGCCAAGGGTGAGTCCAAGGGTGAGCAGAAGTCCGATGCGACCAAGAGCGGTGACGGCTTCAGGCTGCCGTTCTCGGCCGCCGCAGGCGACACCATCGTGGCGGAGGACGCCAGCTATCCGCTCTACGTCCGGAAACAGCCGGGCAAGGACGTCAACAATTGGTTCTATCCGGCGGCCCGCTACATCACCAGCTTTGCCGCGCAGCAGCCGAAACTGGTGTTCGATCTCGTGCCGACCGGCCAAGAAGGCCAGTTCAAGCTCGTCTTCAAGGACCAGCCCAAGGCCAAGACCAAGGTCACGCTGATGACGGAGTCGGGCTGGCAGAAGGAAGCCCACACCGACGAGCAGGGCCACGTGACGTTCGATATGCCGTGGAAGGGCGTCTATGTGGTCGAGGTCAGCTTCAACGACAACAATGGCGGCGAACGCGCCGGGACGAACGGCACCGAAAGGTACGATGCGGTAAGCTATTCCACCACCGTAACCTTCGTGAACGCCAAAGGCCTGGCGCCGATTCCGGCCGGGCCACCGGCAACACCCGCTAAATGAACGCGCTGATCCGACAGGTCTGGGCGACGGGGCCGCTGATTTCCCGCATCATGGCGGCGGTGTTCGGCGGCTATGCATTGGCAGCGCTTGCGAGCGTGGCTGTGCTGGCATTGCCCATGAGCAAGCCGCAGGCGGTGCTCACGGGCATGCTGGCCAGCTTTGCCATTTACGCAGCTGCCGTGATCTGGGTTTTTGCCGCGCGCAGCGCGTGGAAGTCATGGGCGGGCTTGATCGTCGCGGCCGCGGTGCTGACGCCGCTGGCCTGGTCCGTTGGCTGAGGGCCGGCGCGTGAAAGCCGACAAGGAGGCACAGAGGGCGGGCCGCGGTATCCGCCAAAGCATGTCCGGTCTGCACACCTGGGCGGGGCTCCTGCTCGGCTGGGTGCTCTACGCCATGTTCCTCACGGGCACGGTGTCCTACTTCAAGGACGAGCTTTCACAGTGGACGCGGCCGGAATTGGCGCGGCTGTCGCAAGTTCCTGATCAGGCCGCAGTGGCGCAGCGGATCGCCGATGAACTCGGCAACGTCGCCGCCGGAAGTTCGCAGTGGAGCATCCGACTGCCGGACGGCCGCAACAACAGCGTTTATGCGTTCTGGCGGACGCGTGGCCAGGGCCAGCGCGCGTTCGGCGAGGCCAATTTCGATCCCACGACCGGTCAGAAAATCTCCTCGCGTGAGACGTTGGGCGGCGAGTTCTTCTTCCGCTTCCACTTCCAGCTTCACTACTTGCCCGTGGTGTGGGGACGATGGATCGCCGGCATCGCCGCGATGTTCATGCTCGTCGCCATCATCAGCGGCGTCATCACCCACAAGAGGATCTTCGTCGATTTCTTCACCTTCCGCTGGGGCAAAGGCCAGCGCTCGTGGCTGGAGGCTCACAACGCGCTGTCGGTCTTCGGATTGCCGTTCCATTTCATGATCACCTACACCGGCCTCGTGACGCTGATGGCGCTCTATATGCCCTGGGGCGAGAACGCGGCCTTCAAGACGCCGGCCGAGCGCCAGCAGATGACCTCCGAGCTCAGCGTCTTTATTCAGCCCGGCAAGCCCAGCGGACAAAGCGCTCCGCTGGCATCGGTCGAAGACATGGTGCGACAGGCGCAGGAGCGCTGGGGCAAGGGCAATGTCGGACGCGTGACCTTCGTTCATCCCGGCGACGCCGCCGCACGTGTGGCGGTGGCACGCGGAGAGGCTGGCCGTGTTTCGATGAGCCCGCAATATATGGAGTTCGAAGGCACCACCGGCAAACTGCTGAACGTCCGCGACAGCGTCGGCGCCGCCGCCGAAACCCGGGGCGTACTCTATGCGCTCCATCTCGGGCGCTTCAGCGACACCCAAACGCGATGGCTGTATTTTCTCGTCAGCTTCATGGGCACGGCCATGGTGGGCACCGGCCTCGTGATGTGGACCGTCAAGCGGCGCAGCCGGCTGCGCGATCCGGAGCGCCCGCATTTCGGCTTCCGTCTCGTCGAGCGCCTGAACATCGCGAGCATTGTCGGCCTGTCGATCGCGATGACGGCGTTCCTGTGGGCCAACCGCCTTCTGCCGCACCCGATGGAAGCCCGCGCCGACTGGGAGATCCATGCATTCTTTGCGGTCTGGGCTCTGACGCTGCTCCACGCCCTGCTGCGTCCGGCCAAGGCGGCCTGGATCGAGCAATTTTGGACGGCGGCTGCGCTGCTCTTCCTGTTGCCCGTCCTCAACGCGCTGACGACGCAGCGGCCGCTGTGGCACAGCCTGGCGCAAGGCGACTGGGTGTTCGCCGGCATCGACGTGACGTGCTGGGCACTCGCACTGCTCCACGTTGTTCTGGCTGTTCGCACCGCCCGGAACCGATCCATTGTGCAATCGAAGCGCATGCCGCAGGTGCCGGTCGCCATTGCTTCAAGCGGTGCGGCAGAATGATCCATCTGCTTGCCCTTGGGCTGTGTCTGGCGGGCTTTGCTGCGCTCGCTTTCGCCACGCACCGCCAGCAGCGCGATATTTTCGGCAAGGCGCTGCCGCGGGTGACGACCTATGGACTTCGGGCTGCCGGTGCAGGGGTGCTGCTGCTGGCGCTCGGCATCCTCGTGGCCGCAAAGAGCTGGAGCGTGGGCCTCGTGATATTCAGCGGTCACACCACGATGGCTGCCGCCATCGTGTTTTGTGCGCTGATCGGGTGGGGAAGACTGGCTGCCCGCACGGCGCGACGTCGACAGAATGATGCTCGCGTCCGCTCCGTCACTCGACGTTGAAGGTATTCGTTTCGTGATCAAGCTGGCCAGAAACGGTTGTGGATGCGGCAAATAGATGGTCGTGACTTTGTCTGCTTCTGGTCCAAAGCTGACCTTGCCGCGCTGCCTGCCTAGCGTCAGCTTTTGACCCGAAGCCGACTCTTTGTGATCATCGCCTCCAGTCCGCTTGGAAATGCCTGCCAAAGGCGGACCGAACGTCCGCGACGGTGGTCGACTTCGTTAGGCTTTGATCCAAAGCCTCTCGGTGCGAGAGGTGGATAACCACCTTACGCAACCACGTAAGTCGCACATCCGCAGCGCGAGACCAGATGCCGAAAGGTAAGAAGAAGTTCTGACCATGCACATGCACCTGCGCTTTTCGTCAGCAACTGAATTGCATCAGGTTCAAATTGGGCGAATGCGACCAGAAGCGATTCCGGGGACATTTACTGATCCTAACGCCAGATTTGGACATATCAGGCGCCCATTGCCCGTAGCGAAAAAGAAGCCGCCGCGCACTCAGGACGACGATCCAGCCTGGGCGATCTCTGCCCGATAGAGGATTACCCGAGTCGATTATTGACCCGAACCGGACATCGACCTGAGCGGGATGTCTACATCGAACGACAAACACTGCACCCTCGGCTAAATTATCATCCCTTACCGGCACTTCAGGTCGTGATATTGAGACCACGGGCGCCGTGAGGCGGCGGCTGTTTGAAAGGAAAGCTATGTATAGTCCTTCTCAACAACTCATTCACCTGGGCCTTGGCTTCATGGTCTCCCAAGCCTTGCGCGTTGCGACAGATCTCAACGTTGCGGATCGCTTGGTCGCCGGAGAGCGGAGCGTCGACGATCTGGCGGAGGAAACGCATTGTCACTGCGATGCGCTCTATAGGATTATGCGGCTTCTCGCCGCCGAGGGGGTCTTTAGCGAAACCTCGGCCCGCCGTTTCCAACTCACCGAATTGGGCGCAGCCTTGCTTTCCGATGCGCCCTCAAGTCCCCGCGACCTGATCCGAATGATGAACAGGGAGCCCTATCTCGCCTTCGCTCAGCTCACTCATTCAGTGCAAACGGGTTTGCCGACGTTCGAAACCGTATTTGGAAAGCCCAGGTTCGATTGGCTGGCGGACCATCCGGACGCGGCTTCGCTATTCCAGCAGGCGATGATCGCGCTTAGCCAAGGCGCCAATGAAGCTGTAGCAGAGGCGTGTGATTTTGGTGCGTTTTCTCAGATTGTCGATGTCGGCGGCGGCCATGGACAGCTGCTTTCGGAGATCCTAAAGAGACACCCTCACCTTTCCGGCATATTGTTTGACCTACCGGCGGGGGTTGAGGCAGCGCGGGCTGATGCGGCAAGTTTCCCGCCACAGACCTCGTTCGTGGCCGGCAATTTCTTCGACGCCGTTCCAGCCGGTGCGGACGTCTATATCATGAAAAAGGTCATTCACGATTGGAATGACGAGCAAGCGGTACGCATCCTGCGCAATTGCCGAGAGGTAATGAAACCCCACGGACGAGTGTTAATTGCGGAGACTATTATTCCCCCGGGAAACGAACGAAATACGATCAAGCTAATCGATGCGAACATGCTTGTCGTTACGGGGGGCGTCGAGCGAACCGAGAGCGAATTTGCCGCTTTGCTTGCCGCCGCAGGTCTGCGGCTTGAGCGGGTCATTTCGACCGCCCGGGCGATCTCAGTTCTTGAGGCAAGCCGAGCCTGAAGTCTTCGAAAAAGCATCGGGTCATACATGCGCAACGAACCTTTAGATCGTCGAAACCTCTGCATGTCAGCCTTTGGCCCATCGCTGCGGCATCCCACGACCGAGGATATGTCGGCTGTCAGAGGTAGACCGGGCCTAACCTAAGCCGGGCCGGATCGCCGCGATTGACCCATTGCGGCCTCCGTGTTGCCAAGGAGGGGATGTGCCATCGGCAGCGTTGGAGCGGATGAGCTGGCCGGTGCCAGCCGGCCCGGAACGCTTTCAATAGTATTTTCTTGAACAGATGGATCGACGCTCGATCGTCGGTGGAATCCGACAAAAATGAGCTCCGTAGACGTCGTTGTTCCCTGCTTCAGGTATGGGCACTTCCTGCGAGAGTGCGTCGAGAGCGTTTTGACGCAATCCGGTCCCGAGTTGCGCGTGCTCATCATCGATGATGCGTCACCTGACAATACCGCGGAAGTTGCGCAAGAGTTACGGTGCTCCGATCCCCGCGTCGATTACCGCAGGCACATCTGGAATCAAGGTCTCATCGCGACCGCCAACGAGGGCATTGCCTGGGCGAGCGCCGACTATATGCTTCTGCTGTCTGCGGACGACTACCTGCTGCCCGGTGCCCTGTCGACATCGGTCGATCTGATGGACAATCACCCTTCTGTCGCTTTCACCTTCGGAGGCGCGGTTGTTCTAGACCAGCGCGGGGATCATCCATTCTACAGAAGCTATTATGGAACGGAAGTGGATCTCCGAACGCGCATCTTGTCCGGACTCGAGTTCATCACTCTTAGTCGTGCACAATGTATTGTGGTGTCACCGACCGTCGTGGTTCGCACGAGCCTGCAGAAAAAACTGGGCGGGTATCTAGCAGACTTGCCCTACGCCTCCGACATGGAAATGTGGATGCGGCTCGCCGCACATGGCGACGTCGGATTCATTGGTGCGGACCAGGCCGTGTATCGATACCACTCAGTCAACATGTCGAGTGAGCCTTCACCGGAGCTAAACCTGCTCCAACGCAAGGCGGCTATCGAACATTTCCTGAATGGCGGCGCCGCGATGCTGACAAACGATCTCAGGAACTGGTTGACCCGCCAATTGGCACTTGACGCGATCGTCCGCGCAAGCATTGCCTTCAACGAAGGAGCGATAGACACCTCAGCACGCCTTGCCGAACTTGCGTTGAGTATTGACCCAAGCGTTCAACATTCACGTCGTTGGTGGTTTCTTGCCTGCAAGAAGGTGCTTGGATTGCGAGGATGGCAGCTGGTGCGGCCTTCAGTTGAGTTGTTCAGATCCATCTTCCGGAACGAGCGGCGCTGAGTAGCCGAGCTCGCCGCGACGCATAGGCTGCCCGCTAGAGCCACTGGCGCATCATTTCCGCTTCTGGCCCGTAGCCGAAGGTTCCGGTGGCTGTCGGCGCGTCGGTTGCGGGGTGTAGCGCGGAAGCCGCTGAGATCGGATCCCATTGCCAGCATGTGCGCCCATGGCCGACCCACGAGCGTCCTCCGCCAGGAGCCGCTTGTGGCCCAAGAGGGACATATCGGGTTGCGAAGCAGAATGCCTGCTCTCGTTCACCACATTTAAACCTTAAGATTGTACGAAGAGTGCTCACCCACGGGCCGCAGGACCATGCCAACAGCCTTCGTACAGAAGCCATCCGGTGACTTCGGGCAATGAAGGCCTGGCAGACCAGCTGCATCGTGGCTGTTCTCGCATCCGTGGGACTCTTTCTGGCCGCCGCTAACAGACCGGCCCCGACGTTGCCGGATCTCATGTCGGAAGCGGCAGCGAGCATACCGGCTGCAGCAAGCACAGCGGCCCCTGTGAACATAGTGACGCCTGCGGCGTACGCAGACGCAGCCGCCAGACTTGCGGCGGCGCTTCGGGCGGAACGAGCAGAGCCGGGCGCGGTGACGTCAACAGCTTCCGGGCCGCTGCGCACGGAAGCCGAGATTGTCGATGAACCCGTCGCGCCAAAGTTGGCCTCGTTGGGACAGGATGTCGTCCAATCGCTGCCGCCGGAACGCGATGCGTCCAACGGTGCGCCGAAAGCGGCGTCGACGCGGGATTTCCGTCATCTGGCCTACTACGTCTGGTCCGAACTGCCGCCCGCCGAGAAACCGGCGGAGATCGTCTTGCGTGCGTTCAGGGACATTCCGCTGGGAACGCCGACCGAAGAAATCAAGCGCGCTGCCGACGCGTTTGGTCTCGATTTCAATTTCATGATGGCGGTTGCCAAGATCGAATCCGGTTTCAACCCCAATCAACGCACCGGGTCCTATATCGGGCTGTTTCAGCTGAGCTATTATGAGTTCGGGAAGTTCGGCTTCGGGCAGATTCGCAGTCCGCGGGATAACGCCGTCGCCGCCGCCTACAAGATCATTACCGAGGGCGTCCTGTTCGAGTGGATCACCCACCGTAAGCCGGACATGAGCGATCTCTACCTGATTCATCAGCAGGGCTGGGAAGGCGCCGCCGAGCACATCAGCCGGCCCGCTCGCGCCGCGTGGAAATCGATGTGCGCCACCAGCGAAGGCAAGGAGAAGGGTGAGCGGTGGTGCAAACGCGCGATTTGGGGCAATGCACTTCCGGCCTTCAAGCGCACCTGGAAATCGGTCGACAACGTGACGTCAGAAGCGTTCGTCGGCATGTGGCGCGGCCGGGTCGCCGAATTCTACACGAAATATGTGGCGACTGCTGCGGCGGCGGCAAACCAATAAGTCGGTCGTCGGCAGCGCCGCGCATGCTTGCTTGTCTTTAGCGCAACTCGCCGGCCGTCGGCCTTTACCCAGGGTGTGTTGGGCCCTCACCTGAACGGGCTATTGAGCCGTGTAAACGCAACGAAACCCGATATAGACCGCGTGAAAGTCGGCCGATTTCCACTGTACGGCTGACGCTTTTGTCTTGTCCGCACCGTACCACCACGACCCGCCGGCCGTCAGTGCCTCATCGCCCCGCCGATCCGCGAGCCATTCCCAGACATTGCCACCCATGTCGTACAGACCGTTGACACCCCGCTTGGTGGTACCCACGGCTGCATGCCGCGGCCAGCGATCTCTATCGGATGTGTTCATGCCGTCAGGTCTATCGCCGACAGGATAAGGATAGGTGCGTCCATTTACGAAATCGTCGGTAGGATTCGCACGCGTTTCGGTATAGGCGGCTCTTTCCCATTCTTCCAGGGTCGGCAAGCGTCCGCCCACGGCTAAGCAGTAGTCACGAGCTTCGTTCCACGACACATGCACCGCCGGCTCATCGTCGCTGCCCGGTTCTCCGAAAGGTGTCGCCCATGTCCAGCCGCGGCGACGGATCCAGCCGTCCGCGAATTCGTGTCCGCCTCCCTCCTGTTCGGCCGCGGTCTTCAGAGCTTTGTCAGCCGCGAAATTGCGAAACTGGCCGATCGTGACCTCGGTCCGGTCGATGGCAAACTTGCCCAGATTCTCGCGTTGGGCAGGATCGGCGAATGCAACGCCGGTAACGGCCATCAAGCCACATCGCAAAGCAATCGAGCGCCATTTCATGTATGAACTTCTCCTGTATTGCTTCCAGGTGAGAAGGGCAGGCGTCGACCCTGCGCGCCTGCCATTCATCGATCAACTCATGCGCTGACGCAATGCCGCCTGCGAACGGCGGATGACGCCCTGGTACATGCTCTGCTTGTCAGGATACCATTGCATCGACGCGAGATTGGCGAAGCCGGGAATGCTTTCCATATGCCGTGCCATCCGCTGCCGCATGGATTGATCCGGCTGAGGACCGCGCAGCGCGCCGACATTCTCGGCCGCGTGATCCGGGTTCGATGTCGCGGCAAGAACGGTCGTCACCGCCGGATGGCCCATGACCCATTTGATGAAGAACTGCGACCAATTCTCCGCAGCGATATCGCGGGCAAAATCGGGCAGCGGCCGGCCCTCGACGATCTTGTGCAAGCGGCCTTTTTCGAGCGGCATATTTGTGAGCACGCCGACGCCCTTGTCGCTCGCCGCGCGAAGGACGCGCTCCTCGGCGTGACGATTGAAGATCGAATAGTTGACCTGGATGATGTCCACCAGATCCTTGTCGATCAAGCCTGCGAGAATGTTGTGATAGTCATTCTCGTGGACCGAGGCGCCGACATAGCGAATCCTGCCCTCTCTCTTCCATACGCGCAGCAGTGGCACGATCGCGTCGACATTGACCAGGCTGTGGCAGTGGAGCACGTCGATCTTGTCGCGCCACAGCCGAAGCCTCGACTGCTCCATGCTGGCCAAGGCGTGGCTTTCGTCGGCCAGGTAGTCGCCGGTCGACCAGATCTTGTTGCTGATGAACATCTGGTCCGTCACGCCCATCGCGCTGAGAAATCCACCGACGCTGACCTCGCCGGTACCGTAGAGCGGCGATGTATCGATCACCCGGACGCCGGCATCTATATATTTCCTGGTGACCTCTCGCAGCGCGTCGCGATTGCTGCCGGGCAGCAGGTCAAAAGTCAGAAACGTTCCCAGTCCGAGCGCGGGCAGACTTTCGTTGGTGCGGCCGATCGTTCGGGTGAGTACCGGCCCCGCCGCAGGCGCACGCGATGCAGTGCCGGCTGGCGCTTGCGCACTGGCGCTCGAAACGCCGACCGCAGTTGCGTGAACAGCTGTCGCCGCGATGGCGCCCATCGCGGTGGCGGCGCCGAGAAACTGGCGGCGATCGGTCGCCGTCGGCCAATCCTGTGGTGTCTTATCCATTGCAAATCTCCGTGATTTCGCCTGCGGCACTTGTCGCCCGCCAATAGAAAAGATCGACCTCTCGTTTTGTCGCGCGGGATTCTGACCAAATCACCCCGATCCTGACGCGACGATGCTCCCTTTCCGGCCTGCAAGGAATTGCGGTTCCAAGCTTGAATGTGTATTCAGGCGACATCGCTTCGCAGGAAGTCGCGATGCACCGTGTCATTGAGAATGCGTCGACAATCGATCGGTTGAGCTCCCGGCCGGATGGCTGGCGGCGCACCCAATGGGCGAACGGCGCATTCGAAACGGCGTACCGGCCGATGACCTCCATCGTCGAAGGACGCATCCTGTCGCCAAATCACCTCATCATGGCGACCCTGTCCGGCGGCGCCGAGCGACATGAAATCTCGGCCGATGGCGGGCATCGCTATGACGGGCCCGATCTGCCGTCGACCGTTTCATTTCTCCCGGCTGGCTGCGAACGACGGCTTCGGCTTCACAATGTGGGTTGGCGATGGGCAGCGATCGCCCTCGACCCCGCCAGGATTTCAGCAATCGCCGGCGCATCGATCGAAGGACTGGGCCCCCTGTCGGGCTCGGAAGACAGCTTTGTCTGGAACATGCTCGCGGAGTTCGAACGAGTTGACGCGCTGGAGGGAGGTCTCGACGCGATCTATTGCGACACGATGAGCCTTGCTCTCGTTGTATACCTTGCACGCCGATATGGTGGTGCAAGAGTGAACGATACATCGATCAAGCTGCCGGCGTGGAGGTTACGGCGCGTCACCGAATTCATCGACGCGCATTTAAGCGCGACAATTCGGATTGCCGATCTCGCTGATCTTGCGCAGCTCTCGGAAGGCCATTTCCATCGCGCATTCAGGGCAGCGACGGGGCAGACGCCGCTGGCATTCGTCCATGCGCGGCGAGTTGCAATCGCAAAACAACTGCTGGCGAGCAGCAAGCTTTCGGTCGCGCAGATGGCGCTACGCGTCGGTTTTATCAGTCCCGCGCATTTTGCCCGCGTCTTCCGGTCAATGACCGGCCAGAGTCCATCCCAATATCGACGCTCATTCCATCTTTGACGGGGGAAAGTAGCGCCTGACGGCCAATGGCGGACAACGGCAGTCGGCAAATAGCTGACGACACGCCTCAACCCAGCGTCATTTTGCGACGAGGCCCCTGCGGGTGATGAAGTCGCGGCCCGGCCCGCGCTACAGCGCGAGCACGACCTCGCCCGACACCGCGTCCGTCACGCCGCGTCCGTTGCCCTGGTCCTCGAGCACGGACCTGAAGCTGTCGAGGGTCTTGATCATCGCCGAGCGGGCCGCGACCAGCGCGTCCTGGCTGGACCACGTGCCGATGAGGCAGAAGGTCTGATCGCCGGTCCTGATGATGACGCCGTGCTCCAGTCCCGGCCATTTGGCCTTGCCGTCTCGGTGCGCATCGAGAAAGGCGCCCTCCTGGCCCGGCTTCACCTTGAACTTGACGACGTTGTAAACCTGCATGATGCGCCTCCGGAAAATGATTGGATGAAAATGCGAGCGCCGTACCAGATCGGGTTCGGACCGATATCTTTGCACCCCCGCAACAAAAAGTCGAAAACATCCCCACGCACGGTAGGCGCGGGCAACGAAATCAGCGACTTAGAGCGCGGCGAGACGGGATAGATCTCCGCGGCGGGCCTGGCTGCTCCAGCAAGCACGATCTTTCGAATGACCGCAGCGCACTCTGCTCATTTACGAAAGCGTTGCACCGTCGGGCAAAACAGGAGCAGGATGGCGCATCGGAAGAATCAAGATGGGCCGACCCCATCCGCTGCTCCGTACTGACATCCCTGGGCTTCACACCTCGTGGAACCAACGAGGGTGTCGCGCGTTGCCGCGCTGCTCTTGAAGGTGACGCGGCTGAGGCCGGGTCGCATTGCTGGGCCAATCAAGACGGGAAAGCCGGGCGAGCCAAACCAGATGCGTCGTATCCGACTCGTGATCGCAGATCGCCGTCCGATCGTTTTGCAGGGTTTTGCCACGCTATTTGCGACCGAACGTGACTTCGAGATCGTTGCGTCCTGCATCAATGGAGCCGATTGCCTCGAAGCCGTCCGGACGTTGGCGCCGGACGTCGCGCTTGTCGAGGATGGATTTCCCGATCTGACGGCCTCAGCCATGCTGGCCGCCGTCAACGCCGAAAGCCTTCGCACACGGCTGGTCTTCTACACCGCATCGATCGCACGCGGCGATCTCGCTGCGGCCGTCGCAGCGGGTGCCTGCACCGCCATACCGATGCGCGAGGAGCCCGAAAACCTGTTGCAGTCGCTGCGGCTGGTGGCGCCGAACGCGCACCCGGCGGCCCGCAAGACAGGCAATGGCGCGTCTGGCGAGAATGGCCTGGCAGCGCTGACGGACCAGGAGCGCAGGATCATGCGTCTGGTCGCCAGCGGCATGTCGAACAAGGAGATTGCGCGCGAGCTCAAGGTCGCCCCAGGCACCATTCAGGCGCGGATCGATCACATATCCGCGCGGCTCGACATCAAGGGCCGGACGGAGCTCGCAAGCTTCGCCCTGACGCGCCTTTACGGCGGGGTCGGCGCGCTTGCAGCTCTGATTTGGGCGGCGCTCGAGGACGTTCGATCCGCCGGCGCGACCGAAGTCGATACTGTGGATGCCGACACTGTCACGGTCATGACCGCAGATGGCACCGGCGCGATCGTGACCATCAAGATCACCTCCGCAAAAACGACTCCTGCTCCGGGCAAGATGGCCAGAGCCGTCCGTATCGAGAACTCCCCGACGGACATGCCGACGCGGGCCGCCAAGCTCATCGAATCGCGAGCCGATATTGCTGGCAGCACGATCACAGTGCCGCCACTCAACCCTGCAAGGCCGGGCTTGAGCAGCGCCGGCACGTTCATGATGACGGCAGTCGGAGTCTCGCTCCTGAGCAGTCACGCCCAGGCGTTCACTGCTTGGGAAAGACCGAGCGATGTCTTTGCGTGGGCTGACGCGAACGCCCCCCGCGAGTTGGTCGCCCTCGATAGTCCCGGCAGGCCCGATCTCGACGGCTTCGACAAGCTGCCCTGGCTCGATCCCGACACACACCATGAATCATTCGCGTTGGAAGCTGCCCGAGGCGACGCCATGGCCAGAGCCGATGAGGTTCAGATCATCGACGCGGCCGCGCGCGAGGACGGCTTCGGCGACAACGGCAACCCTCATATCGGATCCGGCGCCATCGACGCTCTGAGTGATCATGGCGGCTTGGAACAGGCGGCCGCAACGGGCGCGAGGAATGCCGAACGCGGCACGACACAGGCAGCGGCGATCGACGCACGCGATCATGGACAAGCGCAGCGCGATTTGCACGCTTCGGAAGACGGCGCAGCAGCCGGCAAGCCGGAGACCGAGCACGGGCCACCCGACCACGCATCAAGCCAGGGAAAATCGCACGCTTCGGAGAAGGATGCAGCAGCCGGCAACAAGCATGCCGAGCTCGGCCCGCCGGAGGGCGATTTCGCTGGTGGACAATCGCAGCGTGATTTGCATGGTTCGGAAAACGGTGCAGCGGCCGGAAAGCATCAGGACAAGCAGGGCTCGACCGGGCACGACCCCCATCATGGACAATCGGATCACGCTTCGGAACCCGGTTCCGCAGCTGCCAAGCAGCTTGCCGACGATGACGGACCCGCAAGCCATGCCAATTCCGGCGAATCGCAGCGTGACTTGCACCAGGCGCATCCAAACGCTTCTCAAAATCCGCATGCAGAGCCGGGCCAAAAGGCTGACGGCCACGACCCGGCGAACCACGGCGCCGGTGCAGCACAAGCGGCTGCCGCGCCCGGGCCCGGAGATTCCTTTCATTTCAGGAACGATATGCCATCGGCCAAGGGTTCGGATCATCGCGAGAGTGGCTATGGCACCGACACGGCAGAACACGGCCCGCACCGTGCCGGACATCCCGAACTGTCGCTGATCCCAGATGCAGATCTGATTGGCCATTCGCACGCGGAGCAAAGCGCCGTTGATCACGCGAGGGGCGTTGAGCATCATCCAGTGCATGATTGGTTTGTGTAGCTGACCAAGCAGAAGCTGCCAAAGCAAGAGGACGAATGACGCCGCTTCGCTCGACGGTCTCCCGCGCGGCCGCCACGGGCTCAGCCGGCGTTAACCATGATCGACGGTTCCGGTCCCAGCGAAATCGCTTCGAAGTTTCTTAAATCTTGCTGGGTACTCCTCCTGGGCGTGGCGACCTGGGAGAAGACATGAGCAAGCGGGCCAAACGCCGGAAGGTCGAGACGATCGCACTGCCGATGGCAGCGAGAGTCGGAATTGGCGCCGTGGCCATCGCAGCATTGGGGTATGGCCTGCTGGCTCGCCCGGGAAACGTGCAACCGGTGCGGAAGCCGTCCGCGCCCCAGGCCAAGGCATCGTCAACGCCGGTCTACGTGGCACCGCAGGTTCACGCAGCAGCGCCCGCGCCGCCCCCGGTTCCTACTCCGGCGCCGCTTGTCGAACCGCCCAAAGCCGACGCCGAAATTCCCGGAGCCTTGGTCCGGCAGGTGGTCGACTATGCCAGCCGCCAGACGCCGGGCACCGTGATCATCGATACCAACAACACGTTCCTCTATCTCGTCCTGAGCGACACGCAGGCGATGCGCTACGGCATCGGTGTGGGCCGCGAAGGTTTTGCGTGGTCCGGTGAGCAGACCGTGGCGCGTAAGGCAGAATGGCCGGATTGGCGCCCGCCTGCGGAGATGGTCTCGCGTCAGCCCTACCTGCCGCGGTTCATGGCGGGCGGGCCCGGCAATCCGCTCGGCGCCCGCGCGATGTATCTCGGCGAGACCGAATATCGAATTCACGGCACCAACAAGCCCGAGACGATCGGCAAGCGGGTGTCGTCGGGCTGTATCCGCCTGACCAACGAGGACGTCGTCGACCTCTATGAGCGGGTGAAAGTCGGCGCGAAGGTGATCGTGCTTCCGACGAATGCGGCCCGTCGACCGTCCCAGGGTACGCCGCCCGATGCCGCATCCCGATCTCCGGACCCGGCCTCGCCGTCAAACCGGCCGTCGGCAACGAGCGCACAGGTGCCATCACCCGGACCGAAGATCGCCGAGGTGCAGTAGTTCGGCCCTTCCTCCTGGCTCTGCCTCGAGGACAAAGAGCAATTCAAGTCGTCACTTCACGTCGATAGCCACGGCCGAACAGACCATCTTGCGCGACCAAAGCCGGTCTGCGTTGGCAAGATGCGGCACCGAATTAACCCTATCGACAAATGATTGCCGTTGGGCGGCGGCCGCCGGCAAAGTTGCCTCATTGACGCGCAGAATTTTCAGCGGCGCTAACCTGGGTCAGAGGCGCGTTATGCTGAGAATGGCGTTGTTGGGCCTCCTCATCCTGTTGAGTGTGGGAATGCTGTCGGCCATGGAGCTGAGCGCTCCACCGCGTCGCATCGCCGCCACGGTCCAGCCGCCTGCCGAGCAGAACGCAAGCATCCCCGCTTCGCACGATGCGCTGGCGAAGGCCGACCGCCTCGAGGTTGCCGCTGAGAGCCGCGCGATGCCGACACAGACCGCTTCGGTGGATAACCCGGTTGCTCCGCAGGACGTGCATGTCCGTTCATTCGCGCCGACGCCGATCGTCCGTCCGCGCAGCAAACCGAAACGGATCGCGACCGCTGAACCTCCCAAGCCGAAGCCAAAGGCATTTGGCGTCAAACGAGCCGCCACTGTTCAGCGCGCAAAGGCCGCCAACGAGACCGAGCAGTGTCGCCTCAAGGCGTTCGGCGGCCTGCTCAAGGCTTTGAACTTGACCGGCTGCGAAATCTGAGGCCGCCTCCAGGAACGTCTCGCAAACTCTTCCGATCAGCCATATGTTGCCCGCATGAAAAAGATCGGATTTCTCTCCTTCGGGCACTGGACGCCCTCGCCGCAATCCCGGACGCGCTCGGCGGCGGATACGCTGCTGCAATCGATCGAGCTGGCGGTCGCGGTCGAACAGCTCGGGGCCGACGGCGCCTATTTCCGTGTTCATCATTTCGCGCGGCAGCTGGCCTCGCCGTTTCCGCTGCTCGCGGCCGTCGGCGCCAAGACCAGCCGAATCGAGATCGGCACGGCCGTGATCGACATGCGCTACGAGAACCCGCTCTACATGGTGGAGGACGCCGGCAGCGCCGATCTCATCGCTGGCGGACGGCTTCAGCTCGGCATCAGCCGCGGCTCGCCCGAGCAGGTGATCGACGGCTGGCGCTATTTCGGCTATCGGCCGGCCGAAGGCCAGAGCGACGCCGACATGGGGCGGCGCCATGCGGAGGTCTTCCTCGACCTGCTGCGCGGCGAAGGATTCGCCGAGCCCAATCCGCAGCCGATGTTTCCCAACCCGCCGGGGCTGCTGCGCCTGGAGCCGCATGCGCCCGGCCTGCGCGAACGGATCTGGTGGGGCGCCGGCTCGAACGCCACCGCGGTGTGGGCGGCGAAGCTCGGCATGAACCTGCAGAGCTCGACGCTGAAGAACGACGAGACCGGCGAGGCCTTTCACGTGCAGCAGGCGGCGCAGATCCGTGCCTATCGCGCGGCGTGGAAGGAAGCAGGCCACAGCCGCGAGCCCCGCGTCTCCGTCAGCCGCAGCATCTTCGCGCTGATGGACGATCGCGACCGCGCCTATTTCGGCGGCGAGCGCGGCAGCGAAGACGAGATCGGCTTCATCGACCCGCGCACGCGCGCGATCTTCGGGCGGAGTTATGCGGCCGAGCCCGATGTGCTAATCGAACATCTGCGCCAGGACGAGGCGATCACCGAAGCCGATACGCTGCTGCTGACGATCCCGAACCAGCTCGGCGTGGATTATTGCGCGCATGCGATCGAGGCGATCCTGATGCATGTCGCGCCGGCGCTGGGGTGGCGGTGACCTGAAAGGCGTGACACGACCGCAAGTCGTGATTGACTTCATGCACCACCGACGCCAATGATCCCCCGGGGCATTGTTGGACTGATCGGGGGTTGAATGGGCTTGCGTCCAGGAATTTTCGTTGCAGCATTCTTGCTAGCGGGGTGTGCGTCAGGGCCGATGGGCAGCTCGGCGCTGACAGAGAACGTCAAGGCCAACACTGCGCGGCTTGTCATCTATCGCTCGTCCGCCCTCGGTTTTGCGATCCAGCCAAATTATGCGGTCGATGGAAACGTCGTTGGAGGCAGCCAGGCTGCAGGGTTCGTCGCCTGCGAGCTGCCTCCGGGCCGCCACGAGGTTGCGGTCAACAATCTTCCACTGAGTACCAACCTGTTCGGGCAGGGAAGCGAGAAAGTGAGCCTCGATCTGCGCGCCGGCAGCACCACCTACCTCTCCGCCCAGCCACAGGTGGGAATCATCACGCCCGGTGCGATCACGTTGGTTCAGGTCACGGAAAGCCAAGGTCGTGCCGACGTCGCCAGCTTGCATCAGAGCAACAGCTCATGTGGCAAGGCGTGATCTGAGGCTCTCCGCGGCCGAAACGCGGATGAAACGCCTTATTCTGCAAATCGTCTTGCGCCTTGGTCGCTATGCGGTGCTTCCCGTCGTCGCGCTGGCATGCACGATTCTCGCCATCTGGCTGATGATCATGGACCGCTACACGATTGCGGCGCTGGCCACGGCACCGATTGTGTTCACAAGCTCCATGGCCACCATAGCACTCGCAATTGGGCTCCTGTTCCTGCCTTCGCGCAAGCATGGCGGTTTCGAAGCCGACGAACAGACCGCCCCGGGGCTTTGGGCCGCATGGAGGGAGCTCGATCGCAGTTTTGTCAGATCGAACCGCACTCTGCTGGTCGACACCGATTTCAACGCTTCGATCTCGGAAGAAAGCCGGTATGCGGGCGTGTTCGGGCAGCATGTCACGATGACCATTGGTCTGCCATTGTTGATGATCCTGGACCAGCGATCGGTTCGTGCCGTTATCGCTCATGAAGTGGCGCACGCCCGGCTTCGGCACACTTCGGGAGGCACCAACCTCGCCGATTTCATGGCGGCCGCGGAGAACGTTTTCTTCTACGCCGATCCGGAGCACACGATTACCGGATACATTGCTCGCATCCTACTCCATTCCCTGCTCGAAAGGCTGGAGAAGGAATACAAGGCATTGTCACGGGAGAACGAGCTTGCCGCCGATCTGGAAGCGGCCGAGCAGGTTGGACGCGAGGAGATGGCACGCGCGCTGGTGATGATGGAGGTTTGTGGAGCACGTCTGGCCGATCTCGTCATCGCTCCCCTGCAGAAGGAGGTGCTCGGCGCAATCAAGGCGCCATCGCCGCCATTCGCGCGAATCTTAGATCAGATTCCAGCTATAAGAGCGCCCGGATTCATGACCGCCGCCGTCGCCAGTCTGAGCCGCCAGCACAATCCCGATTCGACACATCCGCCTTTTGGCCAGCGGTTGGCCAGCCTCGGATACATCGACGTACCTGACGTTGGCGAGATACAAATGTCCGCGGTTGACCAACTTCTCTCACCGGACGCTGCCAACCAACTCACCTTACGATTCGATGAGGAATGGCGGAAGAAGGTCCAGGAGTGGGTCAGCGTCGGCAGATGAACGTGCGGGCTCTGGCCGAGCGAACAATTGCTCGACGATCTCCGTGTGTCCGTGCTAGCTCTTGGGACCGGCGGCAGGATCACGCGAGCTGGACAGTGTTATGCTATCCTGTCTCCTCCACAGCGAGCTTGCCGCCATTCGCCGGGTCGCGCGATGAATCAGCGTCTGTCACTCGTCAGTCTCGTGGTCGCCGACTATGATGAAGCGATCGCCTTCTTCACGGCCTCTCTGGATTTCGAGCTTTGCGAGGACACGCCGCTCGGCGGCGGCAAGCGCTGGGTGGTGGTGCGGCCGCGGGGCAATCCTGGTTCTGGCCTGCTCCTGGCGCGAGCAGACGGGCCGGCGCAGACGGCGCGCATCGGCGACCAGACCGGCGGGCGCGTCTTCCTCTTCCTGGAAACGGATGATTTCGAGCGCGATCATGCGCGCATGATTGCCGCCGGCGTGCGTTTCGTCCGGCCGCCGCGGCACGAGGCCTATGGCGTCGTCGCGGTTTTCGAGGATCTGTGCGGCAACCGTTGGGACCTGATCCAATCGTCAAGCCGCAATTGATGCTGTCGCCGCCGGTTCCGCCAGCCTCATGCCTATTTCGACTTGAGGGGCATCGCCGATTGTGGGCGCATCACGTCCCGCAGCCGAGGTCCTCAGACCATAGAAGCGACTTTCGGAAAGAGCTGGCTGAGCGCATCGGCATCGATGCCATCCGCGCCGCGCCACCAGATGGCCGGGTAGGCCCAATCATTGGTGTGATCGGGAGGCCGGTCCCGGAACTCATCCGGCGTAAAGGCCTGCAGGAAGCCGCTGCGGCGCGCCGGCTTCAGGACGCCGCAATAACCGAGAATCTGGATGAGAGCGCACCGCTCCGCTCGGTTCGACTTGAGCACTTTGCCGATGCGCTTCTCCAGCTCATTCGGCCTTGCGTCCGGAGGGAGGCCAGAGGCAATGCCGATGATCTCCGTCAGAATCGAGCAATCTTCCTCCGTCGGCTCGACCAAATCAGCTTTTTCGAACTGTGCGAGATCGAACCAGCAGTACAGGGGGTCGACGTGACGAACGCCGCCCCATTTCCATCTCTCGAAGCTCAGCACGTTGAGATCCTCTTGCGCCGGGCTCCCGTCACCGTAGCGCCCGCAGATCCGGCAGGGCAGCCGGCCGCCGAGCGCTCGAGAGGCCTGTTCCCGAAGCCCATGAAGAGGGAAATATGCGGCACAGGAGAAGCTGCCCAGCGCCGAGCGCAAATCGAGCCGGCGGGTGCTGAGACTGGCAAGGAAGGCGTTGGCGGCCCGTTCCAGATTCACCCGGGGACGGATAGAGACGAGCCGCGCGACGATGTCGTCATGCGTCACGGCGACGGGATCGAACATGTAACCGGCTTGACGGGCATACTCGAAATCCGCCTGATCAGTCGCCGCGCTTTGCTTCCAGCCCTTTGGCGACCAATAGGCATTGAAAAGGATCTGAAGGGCTTTCCTGTCGTGAGGCACGAGCCGTCTCCTACCCATGCCGTCGCGGCTCAGTCGCATTGGCGACCGTTGGATCGCCTGCGCTTGTAACCCACTCACCGCCCCCGTCGGAACAGAATTGCGAAGCCGTGCACGGCCGAGCCCGCCCGACCGGCGTGCGACCTCTGGCGATCGAGCGGCCGTGTCATACCAGCCTTACCCCGTCTTCGTCCCCGTGATGACGGCCAGCGCCTCGACGAGTCGGCCGAGATCGGCCTCGTCGGTGAAGAGCGCCGGCGTCACGCGGATGCACTGGCCTTTGGCGACGCCGGCGCGGCGCACCGTCATGATCCTGTAGCTGTCCCGAAGCTTCGCAACGATGGCCTCGTTGTCGGTCTTGCCGGTCTTGCCGGCGAGGCGGAACGACGTGATCGCGCCATATGAGCCGGCCTCATCCGGCGTCAGGATCTCGATGTCCTTGAAGCCGCGGACGCGGCTCACCCAATAATCGCGCAAGTGGCGCAGGCGCGCTTGCTTCGCCGCCGCGCCGATCTCTTGATGCAGCGCCAGCGCCGTGGGCACCGTCAGCATCGTGGCGAAATTGACCGTGCCGGTATGCACCCGCGAGCGGATATCGCTTTCCGGAAAATCCTCGTCGCACATGTTGCGGTCGATGGCGGCGAGGCGATCCTTCCTGATGTAGAGGAAGCCGACGCCGAGCGGCGCGCCGATCCATTTGTGCAGATTGAAGCCGACGAAATCGGCCTCGAGCTCGCTCACCCGGAAATCGAGCTGCCCCCAGGAATGGGCGGCATCGACGATGGTGTCGATGCCCTTGGCCTTGGCCATGCGGGCGATCTCGGCGACCGGCATGACGAAGCCGGTGCGGTGGCTGACATGGGTCAGGAGCAGAAGCCTCGTCTTCGGGTTCGCCTCGATGGCGCGGGCATAGGCGTCGAGCACCGCCTGGCGGGTGGCGGGCTCCGGCACGTCGAACTTGACCACGTTGACGCCGCGGCGCGCCTTCAGCGCGTTCATCGCATATTGCATCGAATCATAGTCGAGATCGGCATAGAGCACGCCGTCGCCCGGCTTCAGCCTGTTGTAGCCGCCGATGAGGAGCTGAAGCGCTTCGGTGGCGCCGCGGGTGAGCGCGATCTCAGCTGGAATCGCGCCGACCGCCTCCGCCACCTTGGTGCGCACCGCCTCGAAATCTGCGCCCGCACGCAGCCGCGCGTAATAGGTGTTCTGATAATTGACCATGTCGGACTGGCGGATGAACTCGCGCCGCACGGGCTCGGCCATGATGCCCCAATAGCCGTTCTCGAAATTGACGATGTCCGGCGTCACGGCATAGAGCCCTTTCACGGCCGCCCAATAGGACTTGTCGGTGGCGATGGCGGCCATTGAGCCGGTCGGCTGCGGCGGAAGTCCTTCGGCGGCAAAGGCCGGCCCCGCAAGCGGCGCCACGGCTGCTGCGGCGAGGCCCTTGAGCATCGCGCGGCGGTCCGCTGAAATCGTCCTGATCAGTTGCATGTCAGCTCTCCCCAGAGCGTTTTCGAGCGAAGCAGCGTCGGGATCGCATCGCGAAAACGCCAAACGACGATCCAGAGCTCCGTTCCGACGTCACCGGACGAAGCAGGCTCTGGCGCGCGGGACAAGAGCAACGGACGATGCAGCGGAGATGACCGGAGCGTGACAATGCGATGATCGGAAGCCGCTGGCGACGGCGCGGCCGGAGCACCGGCCTCGACGCGCGCGAGCGGATGTGGGGTCCGGTTTCTTCCTTTGTGCTGAAACCGGAACCTTCACATTCAGTGCAGGTAGCCGATGAGATAGATGCCGCCGCCCAGCACGATGATCGCGGGCACTGCCCAAAGAATGAACACAGGCAATTTCCTCTCCTCCAGTTGAATCCTCCCGGGAGAGAACGGGAAAAAACGGCAAACGTTCCGGGTTTCCCCGGAACGGCGCAGCCGATGGCGAGTTCATTGCAGCGCCGCATGCAGCGGCGAGGGAGAACGCAATGAAGAAGCTCATGTTGATTTCGGCCGCCGCTCTGCTCGTGTCGACGGGCGCGATGGCGCAAACCACCGTCACCACGACGACCGGGGCCGGGCACGGCGCGGCCGTGCAGATCGAACCGGAGTCCCGCACCAAGATCCGGTCCTACGTCACCGAGCGCAAGATCCGTCCGGTCGAAACGCGCGAAAAGATCGTCGTCGGTTCGCCCGTGCCGAGCGACGTCGAGCTCGCAGCCGTGCCGAGTGACTGGGGTCCCTCGCTCACCAAGTACCGCTACGTCTATTCGGGCAACCGCGTGATGTTGGTCGATCCCGGCAGCCGCATGGTCGTCCAGGAGATTGACTAAACCGCCGCACGGCGGGTCGTCGAGGCGGCCCGCCCGTGCATTCTTTCGACAGCTCGTTTGCGGTAGCGCCTGATGCCGATCGTCCGATACGTCGTATTTGCAAGCATTTTCGCGGTGGCGCTGCTCTTGTTGCTGGATCGCTCTCTGCCGCAGCCCGCGGAGCGTGCTGCCGGCCCGGAGGCCGCTCGGGCCACCATTCGCATCCACTCCGCACGGGCGCTGCCTGACAAAATCATCTTCGACACATCCACTCGGATCGCCGCCACCGTCTCCACTCCCCTGCTCGCCGCCGACGCGCCTGATCGCGGTACGAGCGGCGCATTGACGATGCTTGAAACGCGAACGCCGGACGTCGCGGCATCTCGGCGCGACACGGCGCGCGCAGCCGGTCTGCATTCGAATCGGAATGGCCGCGCGGCTTCCTCTCGCCTCTCCACGCGTCAGGTGACGGCCGGAGCATTCTGAGAGCCGGCGATCGTAGCGAACGCGACTCCATGGCCGCAGCACCAGATGAACGCTGAATGAATAAAAGCTGTGCGCTTCGCGTCGCGGAACTGTCTCAGGCTGAATCGAAGCGTCAACGTGTCCGACACAAGGAACGTTTCCGCGATTGCCAATTTATCCCGGGCCTGATTGGCGATTTGATTTTTGGAAACCTGGAGGAAATGCACATGAGGATCCTGAAGCTCTCTGCGGCTGCGGCCGCGCTGCTGGCCGGCACGGCGCTCGCCGTTGCGCAATCGAGCTCGACGGTCGGCACCGGCGGTTCATCGGCCGGCGGCGGCACCAGCTCTTCGACGGTGGGCACCGGTGGCTCTTCGGCTGGCGGCAGCGGGTCAGGCTCTGCTTCGACGCTCGGCACCGGCGGCTCTTCGGCCGGCGGCGGCACCAGCTCTTCGACCGTCGGCACCGGCGGATCGGCGGCGGGCAGTGGCTCGGGCAGCGGCTCGGCCTCGACGCTCGGCACCGGTGGTTCATCGGCGGGCGATGGCAAGAGCTCATCCAGCGTCGGCACTGGCGGCTCGGCTGCGGGCGGCTCGACCGTTGGCCAGTCCGGTTCGTCGAAATCGCCCGGCATGGGCGACGGCAAGTCGGGTAGCCACGCCAGCGACATGGGCCTCGAAAAGGGCAAGGGCCATAACAAGGACGAGTGGAAGAAGGACAAGAACTAGTGCCTTGACCAGGAGCGGCAGCGATGCCGCTCCTTCGTCTTTGTTGGAGGAGAACTCGCATGAACAGATCAATCATTGCGATCGCAGCGTTGGCACTGACGTTTAGCGCAGCTCAGGCGGCTACCATGGAAAAGACCGGCAAGACGGCGTCGGGCGAGACGTGCAAGGTGACGGTGGTGAAGCATGCGGACGGCAGCATCACGGCCGCGGGCGCATCGGGTTCAGGCACGACGGGCTCGACCGCATCGAGCGGCTCGCTGTCGAGCTCGAGCTCTGCCGGCGGATCGTCGGTCAATGTGCAAGCGGGCGGCGGCCACGTCTCGAGCTCCTCGTCGACGGCGGGTGGGCCCGGCTCCACCAGCGCCAGCACCATCACCGTCAACGGCTGCACAATCTCGACCTCGTCGCCTTAGGGTACAGAAAGGATTGAATCATGAGAACGCTCGTTACGACCTCGGCGGTCGCGCTTCTGCTTGCCGCCACTTCACCATTGCTGGCGCAGACCAGTATCACCGGTGGCAGCGGCGGCTCGGCTGCAGCGGGCGGCACCTCCGCCTCCACCGTCGGCACCGGCGGAACGTCCACCTCGGCGACGGGCCGCACCGGCTCTTCGATCGCGGCCGGCGGAAGCGCCGCTACCGTCGACGGCAAGACCAAGACCGGCGTCAGCATGAACAAGGGCAACGGTCCGGTACTGAACTCCAACGCCCGCGCGCAAGCCCATGATGGCGGCACGTTCAGCCGCTCGCACACCCGCACCAAGGTCAAGGCCGGCGAGCAGGTCGGCTCGACCACCAAGACGATGTCGCATGTGCCGGGCTCGAAGCCGACAATGTCGAGGACGACGACGACGGCCCGCTAGCATCGCGCGGCTCTATTCCTCACCACCTGCTGCCCGGCTTGGCCCGGGCAGCTTTTCCGTTTGCGACTTTCCGTCTTGCGAGCCGGCTCAGCCACCACGCAGGCTGTGGCTGATCCGGGTGACGACGGCATCCCATCGCCGCTTCTGGGCGGCCGGATAATTGATCAGAACGCAGTGCACGTAGCCGCGCGCGAAATTGCAGCGGTTGTACCAGATCTTGTCGCGCTTGATGCTCGAGACCACGAAGAAGTTCGAGCTGATCCGTTTGTAGATGATCCCCGTCGGCGGATTCTTGCTGGCGAGGAATTCGCCCGGCGACAGACCTTGCCGGTTCTCGACGGCCTGAACGGTGAAGTCGGCATTGCCGTCGGAGCTGCGGAAATGCTGCCCATATCCGTCAGGCTTGCCGGCCGGTTCGGTGAAGATCGCGGCGGGAATGTCGACCGACGTTCCGGATTCCGGGATGCGGTAAGTCCTCCAGCCGCTTGCCGAGGCGATCGAGGATGTCGCACAGAGCGCGATGATTGCGGCAAGCAATGTCTTCATGTCCGCCTCGTCATTTGCGCGGCGCCAGTTGCAGCTCCATCAAGGCCATCCTTTGCAGGTTGGAGACGTCCCGCTCGCCAGCGCCGGCGGTGCGCAGGATGGATTCGGCGAGCGCGTTGACATGCGAGGAATGCACGGGATCCGGCAGGGTCGCAACCGCAGCTTCCAGCGCGGTCGTCATGATCTCGATCACCTCGGGAGAAAATTCGGCGTTGGAAAAATTCTTCATCGCGTGCGTCGGCCGCTTGTGCGGGTCGTGTTCAACGCCGGGAAAAACCGGAAGTTCCTGGATGGGCACGGTCCCGAGTACTGGGACCGTCGGCAGGTCGGCAGCTCACGCAGCCGGCTGGTAGCCGGTGAGCCGAGCGGGCTCGGCATGCTCGTTTGCAACGCTCTGCACCCTCGCATGGCTGCCGATGACGAGACCGGCGAGCGAGAGCATCAGGCCCAGCGCGAGCGGCGCGAACAGGGCCTCTTCCTGAAATAATCCGTTGAGCAGAACGACGAGCACGCCGAAGCCGGCGAGGCCCTGCGTCAGATATCCCGACGACGCATAGAGGCGCCAGGCCTTGAGCGCCATCGCGAAATAGAAGGCCAGCGGCACGAAGGCCGCGATGCCCATCTGGTACAAGAGGACGCCGATCGCGCTTTCGACCGCGCCGTCGATCGTGCCGGCCGCCTGCGCGGCGCTCCAATCGATCGAAAAATAGCTCTCCGACAAATTGCCGCCGATGCCGAGGCCCCGGCCGTAAGGTCTCTGCACGAATCCGTCGAGGCCGCCCATCAGGCCGATGACGTGATAGTCGCCGATCTGCAGGCCGATGCGGATCGCCAGGATCGCAAAGGCGATCATGCCGGCGAACCCCAGCAACAATGTCGCTACGGCACCGATGAGGCGAGTCCCGATCCAGCCCGCAGCCACGAAGATGACGGTGATGAGCGCTCCCTTCACGCTGCAGAAGACCAGCAGCGGCAGGGCTGCCAGGGCGAGCAGCGGGCGGCCGACCGAGAACAGGAACAGGGCGAGAAAGCCGATCCCGTAGGCGAAGCTGATCGGGTGCATGTTCGGGCCGTGAATGCGCAGCATCTTCGACAGGCCGAAGCCTTCGAGCAAGGGCGTGTTCAGGAAGTCGAAGCTGAAACGATCCTTGAGTGTGACGGGCACGTTGCCGGTCTGCCGCATCTGGGTTTCCCAGACGCCGGAATGGGTCGCCTTGAGCTCGTCGAAGCCCCAGAACGTATGGCCGTTGGTGACGGCCAGCCAGACATCGCGCAAGACGAGCTCGACATAGCCGCACAGCATGAGGATGACCGCTAGCGCGACCAGGAACGGCGTGATGCGCACCTCAAAGGTTGCCGCGGTCAGGAGCGACAGCTGAAACAGAAACAGCGGCAGAACGATGTTGCGCAAATAGACCGCCGCCGGCTGTCCGTCCTGGACGAAGCCGATCGCGAAATAGAGCGAGACGACGGCGAGGGTGACGACGCCCCAGCGCATGATCTGATTGATTTCCCTCGACTGGCTCCTCTGGCCCAGCACGTAGAGCGCAAACGTCGCCAGCCACATCACGGAGCAAATCAGGAAATTGTAGCCCTTGATGAAGTCGAGATCGGAGGGGAGCGGGACCAGCGGCGACAGGATGGAGACGAACAGGTTCTGGAAGAACAGGACGAAGATCGCGACCGCCGGGGCCCAGGTCGGGACCGCAACGACGATGGCGATACCGATCAGGACCTCGATGATGATGGCCAGCGCGGGATTGGCGAGGTGCAGAACCGGCGCAGAGCTGATCGTCGCGATGGCGATGCAGAAGGTCGCGGCCAGCTCGCGCCAGGCCGGAGGCGACGGCGCGGCCTGCACGCTCTGGCCTTGCGGTGAGTACCCGGCGCTCATCAATCGTCCTTTACCATCGCGCCGGACACGATAGCCGCGCGAGGGGTAAGGATCCGTTAACGATCGCGGCGCGCAGCGGGAGCCCGTTCAGGCCGGCCGGGCGCGCCGAGCAGCGCCCGCATCACGTCGGGATCGGGCTTGCCGGTTGCGGCATCGACGAGGCCAAAGCCTTGCTCCAGTTCCCAATGCGCCCAGCCCCAGCAATGCGCGCGAGCATAGGCAGTGACCTCCGCCAGCCAGCGCAACCGGCTCTGCCGGGGGGCGCCGGCTTTCAACACGCCGAACTCATTGACGACGATCGGCCGCGAAAATTGCTGCTGCCATGCGAGCGCGGGCGCGAGCCAGCGATCGGCTCCCGGCTTCTCCTTGGTGGCGGCAATCGCGGTATCGAGCATGGCGAGCGCCTTGACCGCGGCCCTAGCCTGCAAATCCTGCCGAAGCGCCTGAACCTTGGGATCGCCGGCATTGATCGGATAAGGCAGATCCATGATGTCGTGCAGCGGATCGCGCGCGTCCCAGTGGCCCTGGTGGGTGAACACCATCGGATCGTAGAAATGGATGGCGTAGATGACGTCAGGGTCCGCCAGGGGGCGAAACCGCGGCAGCGAGTCCGCGCGCTGCCAGTTGACAGGGCCGACGATGAGGGTGGTTGCGGGCAGCAACCGGCGAACGAAGGCGGCGAGCGCCTCGACCTCTCTTTGCCATCTGTCCGCTTCGATATCGGGCTCGTTGAGCAGCTCGGCGAAGACTAGATCGGCAGGATAGGATCGAATGACCCCTGCAAGCGCGCGCCAGGCCTCCTGCATCTCGCCCATCGCTGCATCCGGATCATCCTTGTGCAGGCGATTGAAGCGCTCGCCCGGATGAAGGTCGACGGAGCTGGAATAGCCGAGCGAGGTCAGCTGCTTCAGCGCGCTGTCGAGCACGCGCAGCGTCGCCTCGCGCTCGTCCTTTGCGGCAAAGCGCGGCATCACACGCTCCGCCGGCACCGGCAGGCGGACATGGCTCATGCCCGCCTTGCGCAGCTGCTGCAGCAGCGCGCGGCTCGGCGGCGCACCGTTGATCCAGCCGTCGGCGTTGAAGCCGCGCGAGAGCGCGGCAAGCCGCCCGGGCGAAACCGTCGACGGCAGTGGCACGCAATCCTCGGCGAATACCGGACGGCCGACCGCGATCGACAACAGCATCGCCGCAGCCAGCAGACGGCGGCGCAAGAGTGTCATCGTCACACCGCAAGGCCCAAAGCGCCACTGTCGGGCTGAGCCACCATTGAATCAGCGGGCACGTGATTGACGACGAGGCCGGTCGACACCGCCGCGTATCTCGACAGCGCCGCGGTCACTCTGCGCATCGCCGACGAACCAAGCTCGCCGGCGCGCGCCACCAGAACGATCAGGTCCGCATGCGCGGCGAGCGCAATGGCGTCGGGCTGCAAGGCGAGATTGCCGGCGTGGACGACAATCAGGTCGAACTCGGAACGGATATCGTCCTCGGGCCGCGCATCGGGCTTGCGGCCGGCACTCAGCAACTCGTCGATCGACTGAAGTCCCGCCGTGGTCGAGCCGTCCTGCCATTCGGTCACCGGCGGCTGAGTGCCTGCAAATTCCGGCTGGAGCCGGATCAGCACGCTCATCATGCCGCGGTTGACGGCGGCGCGATTGAGGGCGCGCGCCACGGTGTTGCCGCCGGCGCTCTTGCCGACCGACAAGACCAGCGCGACCTTGCAGCCGCGCACCGGCACGCGGTCGATGCGTTCGAGCAGCGGCCGTAGGTGAGGACCGAGATCGAGCTCGGCCGACGCGCTGACCGGTCTTTGCCAGACCGTGTTGATCCCGCCTCCGTTGATCCCGGCGCCTGGCGCCAGCTCGGGGATGCGAGCCCAGACAGGAAGGCGGGGCATCGCCTCGGCTGGGCGCGCGGCGGCGGCAGGAGGGGAAACTTGCCGGTTGGGCGTCTCCTCCGCTTCACGTGAGACAGGCGCCTCAACGGATTCGGGCTTGTCGGCGGACAGGCTCGTCGTCACCGCAACGGCGGCGGTCGACGTCAGCAGCGAGCCGATCGCCAGCGCCGCGAGCAGCAAGGCGAGCGGCGGACGCGTCGAGCGCAACGGCGGAATGGCAACGGATGCGATCTTGGTCTGGGACGCCTGCAGCTGACGCTGCTCATTGGTGGTCTTGAACCGCGACAGGAACTGCTCGTAGATGTTGCGGTTGGCATCGGCGTCGCGCTGCAGCTCCTGCAGCTTCACCAGCGCCTGGCCGTCGCGCAGCATCTTGGTCTCGACCGCCTTGAGCTGCTTTTCCAGCGCGTTCTGCTGCTCCAGCTGAGCCTCATATTCGGACTTGGCTGTATCGATGTTCTTCTTCCGCTCGATCTCGATCTGCCGGTTGATATCCGCCAGCTGGCTGTAGGAGATCGCAAGGTCGGGATGGCGGTCGCCATAGACCGCCTTCTTCTGCGCGATCTGGTCGTTCAGCGCCGAGCGCTGCGCGCGCAGCATGCTGAGGAGATCCTGCTTCACCGGCCCTTCGACATTGGCCTTGACGTCGCGCTGCACCTGCTCGTAGCGCGCCTTGGCCTCCTCGGTGCGGGCGCGGGCGGCGGAGACCTGCTGGGTCAGATCGGTCACCCGCAATTGCTGCGTGGTGGATTCCTTGCCGGCATTGACGATGTTGTGCTCGAGCCGGAAGGCGGCGACTGCGTCTTCCGACGCGCGCAGGCGCTCGCTCAGCGTCTTCAGCCGGTCCTGGAGCCAGCCGGCCGCCTCGTCCGTCGCCTCGGTGCGGACGCGGCCCTGGCTGACAACGAAGGCCTCGGCGATGGCATTGGCGTAGTAGGCGGCGCGATCCGGCCGGTTGGAGGTGAAGGAAATCGCGATGACGTAGGTCAGCCCGCGCCGGGTGATCTCGAGGCGGTTGCGGAATCTTTCGAGCAGGCGCGTCATGTCGGTGTAGCCGCCCGCGATGTCCTCGTCGTCCGCGATCTTGAGCTGCTCGATCAGGGGGCGGAGGAAGCCGTCGGATTTGGCGATCTCGATCTGGCTTTGCAGCGCCGCGGCATCCTGGCCGATGCCGGGCAGCACGTCCTGCTCCGAGGTCACGCGCAGCTCGCGCGGATCGAGCACGACCAGGGCCGTCGCGGCATAGCGGACCGGAAGCACCATCAGGGCGACGACGCCGAGGGCGAACAGCGCCAGCGCCAGCGTCAGAATGCGCCGGCCGTTCTCGCGCAGAAAGGACAGCGTCCCGGAGACGGTCAGCGATCCCTTGGTCATGCCCGGCGAGGCGCCGTCAGGCTTCGCCTTCGCAGCGCGCGGCGCTTCCCACGAAGCCGCTTGCTCCGTCGGGGCGATGCTTCGCGGAGATGCGCGGCTACCGAACGCCATGGGTTGGACTCGAAATCAACTGACAGTCATAGCTCTGAGGCTTGCTACACCGTAAATATCCATGGTTAACCGGCGGTTACGGCTGGGCCGGGCTGGGATGGTCTTGGGCGGTGAACGATTCGTTAACGCGACGCGGCCAGCCATTCAGGCGCGGCGCACATCGGCGGCGCCTGCCTGCGCTCGCCTCGATGTGCGACCGCTCACAAGGCGATGACATATCCATCCCGCCTCGGATCGGCGGCACCCGTCATCACGCCGGTTTCCGGATCGAGCGCGATGGCCTGCATGCCGCCGCAGAGCATGGTCCACCCGGTGTCCAGGATCTCGATCTCGTGACCGCGGCGTTTCAGTTCGACGATCGTTTCCGGCGCGATGCGGTTCTCTGCCTGAATGAAGCGGCCGTCCCACAGCCGTGAACGCGGCGCCTCGATCGCCTGCTGCAGCGGAAGGCCGAACTCGATGTGCTGCACATAAGCCTGGGCCTGGGTTTGCGGGATGCCGTAGCTGCCGGGCGTCCCCAGCGCGAGCACCGGACGGCTGCCGCGCGTCGCAATCGACGGTGCCAGCGTCACCGGCAACGCATCGCCCGGCTTGGCGAGGTTCGGGCTTCCCGGCTGCACGTCGGCCCAATGCAGATGATTGTTGAGGCAAACGCCGGTCCCCGGCACCACGACGCCGCTGCCGAACGGGCTGCCGAGACTTTGCGTCATGCAGACCAGATTGCCTTCGGCGTCGGCGATCGAGAACGAGGTGGTGTGGCCGGGATCGGCACGATCCTGCGGCATCCATTGCTCTGTCGGGCCCGTGATCGGCCGGCCGTCGCTCACACGCTGGCGAAGCCGCGCGATCGTCGCCTCGGACATTGCTGCAGCGGCTTGATCCGGTCCCAGATTGCCATGGGCGATGCGCTCGCCGGCGGCGAGACGGATCGCGCGATAGACCGTATCGAGATGATCGGCACCGTCCTTCGGCAAACGCCCGAGGTCAAAGCCTTCAAGGATCTTGAGGGTCAGGGCGAACTGAAAGCCGCCACATTGCTGCGCCGGCACGTGAAGCTCGAGCCCCCGATAGGACACGGTCAGGGGATCGAACCAATGCGGCTTGACGGCGATGACATCGTCCAGCGTCAGGCTGCCGCCGAGCGTGGCGAGATAGTCCACGATCCGCCGGCCGAGCTTGCCGCCATACAGATGCTCGGGCCCCAAGTCGGAGATCTCGGCAAGAGTCTGCGCAAGATCAGGCTGCGCGACGATGCTGCCGAGCTTCACCGGCATTCCATCCGGGAGATAGTTCCTGACCAGTGCGGCGTGCAGGTCCGGCCAGGGTTCGAGCAGCGGCACCTGCTCGTTGATCTCATCAACACCGAAGTCCGAGAGCGCAAAGCCGCCCTGCGCCAGCGTGATCGCCGGCGCAAAGACGTCTGGAAGCGATTTGCGTCCATAGCGCGAGAGCAGCTCGCACCAGCCCGCGAGATTGCCGGGCGTCGAGGCCGCCTGCGGACCGCGCTCGAGCTCGAATCTGCTGGTGTATCTGCCGACCGGGAAGCTTGCGGGCATCGGCGGCGCGAAGTCGAGCACGCGAATGCGCTGCTCGATCGCCACCCAGATCGTGGCCAGTCCAAACCCGGCAAGCCCCGACATGAACGGCTCGACCACGTTGAGGGCGGCCGCCGTGGCGACGGCCGCATCGAACGCATTGCCGCCCTGCATCAGGATTCGTGCACCGGCCTGTGCCGCGAGAGGATGCGCGGCGGCGACCATGCCGTGCCGCGAGAACAGCGTCGGACGCCCATATGTCCTGGCGAGTTGCATCCGGAAAAGGCCTTCCCCGATCAGTGCGTCGTCGCAGCAGCCTGGATCGCCTCCGACATGATCTCGAGACCGCGATCGATTTCGGCCTCGGACACCGTGAGCGGCGGCGCGATGCGGAATACGCCGCCCATGCTGGGCAACTTGACGATGTTCATGCTGAGACCGCGACGCATGGTCTCCTCCATGATCCGCGCGCCGAGTTCAAACCCCGGCGTCTTGGACTGCCGGTCGACGACGATTTCAAGACCAAGCAGAAGCCCGCGGCCCCTGACGTCACCGACGCATTCGAACTTTTGCTGCAGCGACAGCAATCCATCCCGGAGCCTGTTGCCCCTGGCGGTTGCCTGCGCCACCAACCCGTCGCGCGCGACAACGTCGAGCACCGTGACGCCGATCGCGGCGGGCAAGGGATCGGAGACATGCGTGGTGTAGAACAGGAAGCCGCGCTCGAACGCGGTCTGCTCGATGGCCTTTGTCGTCATGACCGCGGCGAGCGGCAGACCGGCGCCGAGCGTCTTCGACAGCGTGAGAATATCAGGCACCACGCCGTCACGCTCGAAGGCAAACATGTGCCCGGTGCGGCCGATTCCGGTCTGAGCTTCGTCGAGGATCAGCAGCATGCCGCGCTGCTCGCATTTTTGCTTCAAGGCCGCGAGATAGCCGAGCGGCAGTTCCAGAATGCCGCCGCTGGAGAGGATCGGCTCGGCGATGAAGGCCGCCAGACTACCGGTCGACTGGCTGTCGATCAGTGCGAACGCATCGTCGAGCTCGGTCTGCCAGTCGTTGCTGCCGTCGACGTTCCTGAAGCGCGGCCGATAGGCGTTCGGCGCGGGAATGACGAACGATCCGACCGCGGCCGGCCCATAACCGCGCCGGCCCGCGCTGTAGGTCGCCGACGCCGCCGCGCCGGTCATGCCGTGCCAGCTTTGCGCGAAGGCGACGATTTCGTGCCGGCCGGTGACGAGCTTGGCCATCCGGATCGCCGCTTCATTGGCTTCCGCGCCTGTCGTCAGCAGCTGCACGCGGTCGAGACCGGGCGCAAGCGCAGCGAGACGCTCGGCCAACGTCACCACCGGACGCGAGAGCATGCCGCTGAAGAGATGAGCGACCGCATCCATTTGCCGTGCGACCGTAGCAACGATGTCGGGATGCGTGTGCCCCAGCACGGCGCTCATCTGACCCGAGGTGAAGTCGAGGATGGCGCGTCCGTCGGCGTCGTAGACGAAACTGCCGGCCGCACGCTCGATGATGACGGGTTCGAAACTCGGCCCATAGCGGGTCAGATGCGTGTTGGCGGACGCCCAGAAATCGGGATCGGCATTCAAGGTCATGACAGCCACCTCTCGCTTGGGGGACGTCCGACCTCTAGTCAAGAATTTGACTTCAGGCTAATTGATATAATTCAATTTGGATATCAATCTTCTTGATGTCGATGCTGGATCTCAACCTTCTGAGGAATTTCGTCGTCGTGGCCCGCACCGGCTCGATCAGCCTGGCGGCCTTGCAGATTGGCCGGACACAGTCCGCGCTCAGCATGCAGATGCAACGGCTGGAACAGACGATCACGCAGCCGCTGTTTCACCGCAGCGGATCCGGCATGAGGCTGACCGCGGCCGGCGAGAAACTGCTCGCCCACGCCGAGACGCTGCTGGCGCAGCACGACGAGATTCTCGCCGACATGAGCGGCGAGAGTCTCGAGGGGACGCTGAGCCTCGGCTGCCCGGAGGACTATTCGATCGCTTTCCTGCCGGCGCTGCTGAAGGGGTTCTGCGCGCTGCATCCCAATGTCGAGCTGCGCATGGTCTGCGCACCGACCTCCGAGCTGCGCCCGATGCTGGCGCGGCGCCAGATCGACATGGCGCTGATCTCGCTGTCCGATGCCGGAGCGCGCGAGGTGATCCGAGAGGAGCGCTTCGTCTGGGTCGCGAACGAGGCCGAACCGAAAATACTGACGCAGGATGTGCTGCCGCTGGCGCTGGCGGCGCCGATGAGCCTGGACTACCGCGCCGCCTGCGCCGCGATGGACGCGGTCAATCGGCGCTACAGGGTCGCCTACGCGAGCAACAGCCTCGCCGGCCTGATCGCGATCGCGCGGTCCGGTCATGCGATCAGCGTCCTGACACGAACCGCCGTCCCGTTCGATCTACACGTCGTCTCGGCCGGACTGCCCCTGCTTCCGACCATCGGCATCGCGCTCGAATTCTCGGAGGCGAGGCCCTCGCTGCTGGCGACGACGCTGGCCGAGCACGTCCGCACCGTATTGCCCGGACTGAAGACCAAGGCGGAGATCGATTAGTGACCTGCGCGTGTGCGGCGAGCGCAGCGCTCAGCTGATGTTCAGGAGAATCCGTCCCGATGTGCCGCTGCGCATCAGATCCAGGGCGTCGTTGATGTCGTCGAGCGCGAACTCGTGGGTGACGATGCCGCGGTAGCTCACCTTGCCGGCGTCGCTGAGTCGCACAAGGCGCGGGATATCGCGCGCGGGCTGGCATTGCCCGCCTTCCGAGCCCTTCAGCACCTTCTCGAAGTGCAACGGCAGGGTATAGATCTCGGCCTTCTCGCGGGGCACGCCGACCAGGATGCAGCGGCCTTTCTTAGCCGTGATCTCGTAGGCGAGCTCGATCAGGTTCTTGACGCCGGTGGTCTCGACGACCTTGTCGGGGCCGTCGGCCCCCGTGACGGACCGGACCTCGGCGGCCACATCCTTCACGGTCTCGGAATTGACGATGTGGGTGGCGCCGAAATCCTTCGCCATGGCCAGCTTGTTGTCGAGGCGATCGATCGCAATGACCGGCCATGCGCCGACCATCGCGGCGAATTGCACGATGTTCAATCCGACGCCGCCGACACCGAATACGACGACGGCTTCGCCGATGGCGATCTGCGCATCGTTGTTGACGACGCCGAGCGCGGTCGTCACCGCGCAGCCGAGCAGCGGCGCACTGGTGCGGTCGATCGTATCAGGAACGGGCGTGACGCGATTTTCCGACACCACGGCATATTCGTTGAAGGTGGTGACCCAGCCCGCATTGAGGCGCTTGCCGCGCCAGGAATAGACCGGCGTGTTGGACTGGATGCCCTTCCCCGGCCGCCAATGCATGACGACGGTATCGCCCTGCTTGCAGGAGACGACGCCGGGTCCGGTTTCGACGATGGTCGCCAGCGCCTCGTGCCCCAACAGGTGCGGCAGGAACTTGTCGACGCCCTTGACGGCGTCGATCTCGTTGATCTGTGCGCCGCAAATGCTCGACGTGTGCACATGGGCGAGCACCTGACCATGCTCGAGCCTGTCGGGCAGATTGAACTCGTCGACGATCAGCGGCTTGCCGGATTCGACGAGTATCGCGGCCTTCGCGGTCTTGATGTCCATGGATCGCGCGCCCGGTCACTCGAAATAGATGAATTCGTAGTCGCCGGTGTAGCCGAGCTTGCCGTAGAGCCAGATCCATTCCGAGGTGTGCAGGATGGATTCTGCCGTTAGCGCCCAGCATTCGAGGTTGTGCAGCTCGGTGACGTTCCGGTAGCCCTCGACCATGACGTATTTGTTCTTGCCGACCCGCTCGATCTCCTTGAGCGCGGCCTCGAGCTCGTAGAGCCTGAGATTGTGCAGGGTGCCGAGCGAGATGACGAGGTCGAAGCTGTCGTCGCCATAGGGATAGACGTCCTGGGCGCGATAGTTGAACAGATACGGCTTCACCTGCTCGTGTGCATTGGCAAGACCATGCTTGGAAATGTCGAAGCCGGTGACCTTCAGACCCGGCAGGATCTTCTGCATCTCGTACAGCAGAAAACCCTTGCCGCAGCCGACGTCGAGCACGCTCGACCCGTCCTTCAGGCCATAGGTCTCGATCAGCGCCTTGGCGACGGGGGCCCAGCGCCCCTCGATGAAGCGGTAGCCGCCATAACCGAAACGGCGATCGCCGTCCCAGTAATCTGCCTCGTACTCCCGCGCCTTCAGCGAGCAGCCGATCTTGTCGTCGTTCATGCGGCCCATGTAGTCGCGCTTGGTCGCAGTGTGCAGCGGCGTTACGATATTCAGCAGTCGTCCCATTGAGCCCTCGGATTTCATCACGCGCGGAGATTGTCTTGACCGGCCTGGGGAGCCTCGCACGTGACCTGCGACTGGCCCTAGCATTTGTCGCGAAGACCATCATTGTTTCAGATCAATGATGTGGAAATGCTGCCGCGGCGCCGGTCAAGATCCGGCCGATGAATCGCCAGTGCCGACCAAGCGCCAGGTTCCAGCCGCGGCTGCCGGCGGCCGTGACATGGCGACGCTGGAACGAGATGCGCCGCACGGCGTTCGGCAGCGAGGAGAATCCTGCCATGCCGACCAAGCCGACCATCGCCCGCGTCTGGCGCGGCCGTACCCGCCGCGACCTCGCCGACGCCTACCAGGCCTATCTGCAAGCCGAGGGCATCCCGCCGCTGCGAAAGACCGCGCTCGGTGTGCAGCAACTGCGCGAGGACCGCGACGAGGAGACGTGGTTCACCACCATTTCCTATTGGGCGGACATCGCAGCCATGACGGCTTTCACCAAGGGCGAGCCGACCAAGGTCCATCATCTCGCGCGCGACGCGGAGTTTCTGATCGAGCTGCCGGAGCGCATCGAGATCCACCGCATCCTGATCGACGAGCAGGGCCTGCGGTGAAGGCCTCGCTCATCCGCTTGTCCGTGTCTTGATTCCCCGCTCCGCCGCGCTATACGTTCCCGCCATGATGTTCATCTCCACATTCTTCCCGCTGATCTGAACGGCCGAACGTCGTTCCGGCGCTCCTGCGCCACTCAGATCAAACGGCTACGCGCGCTGCGGTAGCCGAACGGAGAGATGTGCAATGCCCAAGACCGAACAGGTTGGCCTGACGCCCCGTCAGGTCCAGACCTTCATCGACGACGGTTTCGTCAAACTCGAGAATGCCTTCAGCACCGACCTTGCCAAGCAATGCAGGGACGAGCTGTGGGCGGATATCGGCCTGTCGCCGGACGAGCCCGAACATTGGACCCAGCCCGTTGTCCGGGTCGGCGCCAAAGCGACGCCCCCCTTCATTGAAGCCGCGAACACGCCGCGTCTGCACAAGGCCTATGATCAGCTCGCCGGCGAAGGACGCTGGCTTGCGCCCAGGGGCCTCGGAACCTTTCCGATCCGCTTCCCGTCATCGCAATCGCCAGGCGACGATGGCTGGCATGTGGACATGAGCTTTGGCACAGCCCATGCCGACTTCATGGAATGGCGTGCCAATGTGAAGAGCAGCGGCCGTGCGCTGCTGATGCTCTTCCTGTTCTCGGACGTCGGAAACGATGATGCGCCCACGCGAATCCGGAAAGGCTCGCATGCGGCCATCGCGCGGGAGCTACTGCCCCATGGCGAGGCGGGCGCAACGCTCCGGCAACTTGCTGCCGGCGACTGGGCGTCGACAAGGGATCGCGAGGTTGAACTTGCGACCGGCAAGCCAGGCACCGTCTATCTGTGCCACCCGTTCCTGGTTCATGCCGCGCAACCCCACCGCGGGAAAGAGCCGCGCTTCATGGCACAGCCTCCGCTGCTGCCGAAGCGCGAATTCGATCCGGCGCTGCCACCTTCGCCGATTCAGATCGCGATCCGGCAGGCTTGCGGGCTGACGGTCTAGGCGGATGACATCCGGGACCTCCAAGGGTCCCGGATGTTGCTGTCGTCTTGCATCGTTTTGCGAAGCCGCATCACGCCGGCAGCGGCACGCTCAAAGGCACGGATTTTTCACCGGTGGTCGCTTGACGGACAAGAGCGTGTTCAAAGTTGAAACTCGCAAGTCGTGCGAAGCGGACCGCAATGCAATGCTCATGGGACGAATAGGGCTGGCTTCGCATAGCTTGCGGCGATCGTCGTCGGATTGCCCGCGCACCACGTCCCCGACGTGCTGCTTACGTTGCCGAATGGCATCCTGAAGCTCCGATTTGGTCACGGGAACGATGCTGTTCTCAACGATGAACTCGTTCATGCGAGCTATCGCATCGTCCAGATCGGCTTCAAAGGCTTGATCTTCGCCCGGCTGGCAAGCTTCGGTGTAGGCTCGAACCCCGACATAAATCTCCCAACTGCATTGCACGGCTCCGCGTCCGCTGTTGTCGAACCCGGTACTCATGATCCGGTCGCCATCGCGCTCCAGAAAGAAGGACACCCCCGAGGAGAGATCTATACGTCGCGTCGCCTTGCCCTTGTCATTGACGCCGTCGACCACCTTTGCGTCAGACCGCTTCGTCAAGGCATCCCACAACGGAGACCACTGTGCCTCCCGGGCATCCGCGGTGAGGGCCGATAACAGGAGCGCGGCAGCGACACAGATCAAGCCACTGGCTGCGGACCATGTGCGACGCTTAGACATCAAGGGCTTTCCAGCAGACCGTGGGGTGTGGGACGATAGCTGCGCCCGCGGCAAACGCAATCCAGAATTGCGCGACGCAAGTGTGACCCCGACCACCGTCGTCACAGTTTCCCATACACCCGCGCGGCAACCGCCTTCAGGCGCTCGACCGAGCCGGACTGCGGATGCGGCTTGACCGGGGCGAACAGGATCGAGGCTTGGCGGCCGTTCTTCCAGACATGGATGTGGACGGCGTTGCCGTTGCCCTTGGTGCAGGAATGCTCGCCGAAGGCTTCGCGGCCGAGCTCGGGGATCGCCACGTGCGTGCATGGCCCTGCACGCTTCATCATGCCGATGGCGGTATCGCGCGAGGTCGTGATCACCGCGACGGTCATGGTGTTGGCCTCACGATCGAACATCATGCAGCTGCCTGCCCCGGTCCGCTGCACCGTCAGCGTGCCGTTGTCGAGAAAGCCGTCGGCATCGGCGGCCGTGAGCCACTCGCAATTGCCGAACCGCTCGCTGCTCCTGCTCACATTGCCGACGGCAACGCGCGCGGCCTCAGCGATCGGCGCGAGCAGCGCATCATCGGCACGCCGGCCGACCGGATAGACGCTGATCTGCAGGATGTAATCGCCGGACAGGGCGACGACCGAGGCCTCCTGGCGTTCCGCGCCCGCCGCGCTCGTTCCACCCTGGCCCTCGTCGCCGATTCCGGACACTGCGCTCAGCGGCATGCGTTCGCCAAGCGTCTTGACGAAGGTCGCGTACAATTCCCTGGCGCGGTCCTTGTCGGGATTGCGGAACACCGAGAGCATCATCGTGTCGCCGCGCCCGGCCTGGTAGATGCAGCCGCGGCCGTCCTGGTTCGAAATCAGCGACCATTTCAGCGCCGGCATCGCCCGGGCGAGCTCCTGGGCGCTGATGAACGGGCAGGTTTCGGCCGCGCGCGCGGGAAGCACCGGGGCGGCTGCAATGGCAAGGAATAAAACGAAGCGGGAGAATAGATGATCGATCGTGCGCATCGGACGAACTTACCATCGAAACGGCGCGCGCGACGAGATGAAACTGAGAACTGCTATCTCATTGAATTTCAGCTACACAGAATCCTATTACGCAGCCCCCGGTGCCTTCGCCACCGTCAGGTCCTTCAGGAACTGCTCCATGAGCGGCTTGTTGCCAAACCGGCGATAAGAGCGCTCTGCCTCCAACGAAAATGTCGGTTGGGCCCCTACCAAGCTTGCCATCGTCAGCTGCGCCGCTTCTATATCACCGCGCCGCCCTTGCAGCGCAGCCTGTATGAGCAGGCAGTTGGCATCGCGCGGCGCCCTTACAAGGCATTCGGAGATCACGGTAGCCGACTCATCGCGACGATCAGCGGCGTAAAGCGCCTGGCCATGCACATAGGCGTAATATTCCGGTGCCATGGGATGAAGGCGACGCGCCCGCTCGGCATTGGCAACAGCGTCCGCGTAGTCCCCGAAACGGACTTGTGCTTTTGCCAATGCCATCATGCTATCCGGGTCATTGGGATTCAGTTCGACGGCGCGCTTGGCGGCCTGCAAGCCGCCCGCATAATCGCCCTGCACCGCCAGCCCGAAGCTGATCACCTGATAGCCGAGCGAGAGATTGGGATCGAGGCGCACAGCCTGGCGCGCTTCGCTAAGACCTAGTTCCAGCTCATGCGCTGTCGCCCGACCACTCGACCTCTTGGCCACATCCGCGATGTAAGTGAGGGCCAAGCCCGCACGGGCGGCGGCATAGGCCGGGTCCATTTCCAGCGCGCGCTGATATAGGCCGCGTGCCTCCATAAGCGCTTCCGCATCCTGGACGCCATGCCGGTATCGATGACGGGCCCGCAGCAGAAGATCGTAAGCCTGAAGGTTGTCGGTCGGACGTTGCGCGGCAGCGATGGCTTCACTTCGGCCGATATACGGCGCGAGCTGGGCGACGATTTCCGTGGTCAGCTCGCTTTGTACGGTGAAGACGTCGGCAACCTGCCTGTCGAAGCTGCGCGACCAAAGGTGCGCGCCCGATTTCACGTCGATCAGCTGCGCCGAGACGCGAAGCCGGTCCCCCTCGCGGCGCGCGCTGCCTTCCACCACGTAGGAAACGCCCAGCTTTGCCCCGAGCTTGCGCATATCGCTGTCTTGCCCGCGCACGGCATAGGTGGAGTCGCGCGCGATGATCTGAAGCTCGGAATTCCTTGCGAGCGCCGTGGTCACATCCTCGGTCAGCCCGTCTGCAAAGTACGACTGGTCGCCGCCCATGGTCGCAAAGGGCATGACCGCAACTGACGGGCGCGGGTCGGCGCGGGTCTGGTCGAAAGATAGCGCGGCCGGGAGCCGGCTGACCATCGCCGCCAGGGAAAGCGGTTGGATTTGGGTGCCGATGAGGACAAGGGCTACGGCGGCGACGCCATACGACCAGCGCGCAGCGGTACCGCGTAGAACGCGCGGGACTTTTCGCCAGCGAGACCACGAGGATTGCGCGCGTCGGACCCGGTAGACGTTAAGACGGTCGGGAATGTTTTTGGCGCGCCTGCGGCCCACACGCGCGAACACGTCGCCGCGATTGCGGTCTGCGGCCAGGACGACAGCGCCGCTAACAAAGATGCTACCGGGATCGGCCATCGTCTCGAGCCGTGTGGCGACATTAACGCCGTCGCCGTACATGTCGCCATTGTCCTCGATGACATCACCGAGGTTGATGCCTATGCGCAGCTCAAACGGGGCGTTGTCGAACCCTTGCTGGATGGCAGAGCCCGCATCAACGGCTTCGTTGACGCTGGGAAACATCGCCAGAAACCCGTCGCCGGTCTTCTTGAAGATGCGTCCACCATGCTGCGCGACTGTGGGCTCGATCAGATTGTCGAAGACCGTGCGCAGCTCTTTATAGGTGGAGGCCTCGTTTTCGGCCATCATCAGGCTGTAGCTGACGATGTCGGCGGCCATGATCGCGGCGAGCTTGCGTTCCATCAACGGTTTCCCTGTACAGGGGCCAAGCACAACTGGCATTGCGGACATTCTACGCCAGCTTGAAATTAAACCTTCCAACCCGCATGCGGTTATCAACACAGCTCATATATTCGTGAGCAATGAGACCCGTCCGGCGGCGCGCAAGCAGCACCACTCCGCTCATACGGCTGATCCAGAGTTTCCCTGCGGGTTCCCATATGGCGTCGGTGAGACTGGCGCTGGGTCAGCGGGCCGTCGTCACCGCCCCTGATATTCGGCCCAGCAATCCGTCGTTTCATAAACGCGGACCGCCCACAGCAGCGGCAGGCTGGGCTTCAAGCGGTCCCAGATCCAGACCGCGATATTCTCGGCGGTCGGGTTCGCGAGGCCGTCGACCTCGTTCAGGCACTGGTGGTCCAGCGCCGCCATGATGCCGGCGAAGCTTTTCTCGATATCGAAGAAATCAGCGACGAAGCCGGTGTGCGGGTCGACCGGCCCATCCAGCTGGACCTCGACCCGATAGGAATGACCATGCAGCCGGCTGCACCTGTGAGTCTCGGGCACGTTTGGCAGCCGATGCGCCGCCTCAAACTTGAACGCCTGCGATATCCTCATCCAGCTCCCCACACGGCATGGCCATCCGGTCTCGGGCCGGTCTGGCGACCAGATGCTGTCCTGTCCTGACCTTTCGGCAAAGAATGGCGCGCCCGGAACGATTCGAACGTCCGACCCTCAGATTCGTAGTCTGATGCTCTATCCAGCTGAGCTACGGGCGCGTGTTTCGCAAACAGCGCGGGCAGGGCCCGCAAGCAGCCCCCGGCGGAGCCGGAGGGGGTGCGAAAGAGCGCTCTGACTAACCGCTCTTGTCCCGATTGGCAAGGTCCGGCTCGCCGGTATTTTGGAGCATTTCCGCACTTCTCTTCGTCATTCCGGGGCGCGACGAAGTCGCGAGCCCGGAATCCATAACCACCAGCCGGGGTTATGGATTCCGGGCCCGACCCTTCGGGTCGTCCCGGAATGACGGAAGGAATGGCGATGGCCCAGCTCGTTTCAGTCGGCCGCTGGCCTAGCCTTAAGCCCTCTGGCGCTCGTTGCGGATGGAGAGCAGTTCCACGGGACGGTCGGGGATGACGATGCGGAACGTGGCGCCGATGGTGCCCTCGACCAGGTGGATCTCGCCGCCATGGGCGCGGACCAGCTCGGCGGCGATGGCGAGGCCAAGGCCGCTGCCGCCGGGGCGGCCCGAGGTCTGGAAGGCCTCGAACAGGCGCTCCCGGGTCTTCGGGGGAACGCCGGGGCCGGTGTCGGAGACCTCGAGAATGGCGACGGCGCCTTCGCGCTTTCCGGTGATCCGGATCTGCTGCACGCGCCCCTCACCCGCCGCATGGCTTTCGAGCGCCTGGGCGGCGTTGCGGACGAGGTTGAGCAAGACCCGGAACAGCTGGTCGGGATCGGCGTCGACCGCGAGCCCGCGCTCGATCGCGGCGACCCAGGCGATCGAGGCGTCGTTGGCGAGCCCCGCGGTCTCCCGCACCTCCATCACAACAGGCTCGATCAGGATCATGCGGCGGTCGGGTGCGGCCTCCTGGGCGCGGCCGTAGGACAATGTCGACTGGCAGAAGGCGATGGCGCGCTCGAGCGAGCGCACGAGCTTGGGCGCAAAGCGCTGCACGCGCGGATCCGGCACGCTGGCGAGCTGATCCGACAGCAGCTGGGCCGAGGCGAGCAGATTGCGCAGATCGTGGTTGATCTTGGAGACCGCGAGGCCGAGGGCAGCGAGCCGGCTCTTCTGATTCAGCATCGACATCAGGTCGCGCTGCATGTCGGACAATTCGCGCTCGGCGACCCCGATCTCGTCGCTGCGCTGGCTCGGCACGATGATGCCGGCCGAGCTCTCGGGATTCTCGTGGAAGCCGACCAGGCTCGCGGTCAGCCGCCGCATCGGGCGCACGAAGAGGTAATGAAGCGCGAGATAGACGAGGCCCGCGGTCAGCACCGCGATGATCAACGCGACCACGACGAGGTTGCGGGAGAAGCGGTACATCTGCTTCCGCAGCGGCAGCTCATCGGTGACGATCTCGATGAACTGTGCATTGCCGACCCCGGGGCCGACGATGCGGATGGCCTGGTTGCCGGTTTCCAGCATCATCCGGAACGAGCCGGTGATCGCCTCCCAAGCCGTCATGTCGCGCAGGTCGATGTCGTGCTCGATGGCGGCGGGAATGTTGTCGCTGGCGAGCAGCCGGCGCTGCTGACCCATCTTGATGGCAACAGCACGGGCGTTGATGCTCTTCAGGATCTGCCGCGACAGCGAATCGGGGACCATGCCGAGCGGCGCCGCATCCAGCACCAGCGCCGCGGTGTTGGCCGCCGCGACGCGATCATTCAGCCGGTTGACCCAGAAATTCGCGATGGCTGGCACGTAGAGCAGCACCGCGGCGATCATCACCAAGGGAATGGTGAGCAGCAGCAGCTTGCCGGACAACCCGAGCCCGCGCGAGCCGCGGGGCCGCGTCGCCGGCTGGTCTGGCTGATCCAGATCCTGGATCGGCTGGCGATCTGTGGCTGGCACGAAACTCGCCCCTGTTGGCCTTGGCTGATGGAGGATGCGACCCGACCGATGTCCGGTCAAATTACGGATCGCTAATCTGCCGAGGTGTGATGTAAGCGCTGATAGCGCGAGTCGCCACCTCAAGGGTTAAAAACGCCGCGCAAACAGCGATATTCACCACAATCGCGCGCTTGTGCGGCGTTGACGAAGACAAGGCGCTCCCTTATAAGCCGCGCGAATTGTCCGCGATGACCCGGTGCGACACCGGGAGCGGCTCTCTTGGGGCCGAAAAAGGGCCCGTTTTGGGCCGCATCTTCCGGACTTTACCATCAATTCTACAGGCAAATTGCCCGGTCAGCGGAGAAAAACCCGTGAAGCGGACTTATCAACCCAGCAAACTGGTGCGCAAGCGCCGTCACGGCTTCCGCGCCCGTCTCGCCACTGCCGGCGGCCGCAAGGTTCTCGCCGCCCGCCGCGCCCGCGGCCGCAAGCGTCTGAGCGCCTGAGCCGGACCCCCTTTTTGGGATTTCATCATGGATCGGCTGAGGCAGCGGGCGGATTTCCTCGCCGTTGCCAATGGCGCGCGGGTGAATAGTCCCGCGTTCGTCCTGCAAAGCCGCCGCCGCGATGATTCCGGCCCTGTCAGGATCGGCTTCACCGTCACCAAGAAGAACGGCAACGCCCCCGAGCGCAATCGCATCCGGCGCCGGTTGCGCGAACTGGTGAAGCGGCTCGATCCGACATCGATGCAGCCCCACCATGATTATGTCCTGGTCGGACGAAAGGACGCGCTCTCGCGCGACTTCGCCACCATGCTCGACGATCTGCGCATAGCGTTCACGAAGCCCGCGCGGCATACGGCCAAAGCGCGCGGCCACAGGCCGGGTCACGCCGCAGCGACCAGCCGCAAACCGGATTGATGACGAGACAATCGAGATGACCGACAATCGCAATACCATCCTCGCCGTCATTCTGTCCGGCCTGGTGCTGATCGCCTGGCAGTACTTCTACAATGTGCCGCAGATGGAGAAGCAGCGCGCCCAGCAGCAGGCGCAGTCCGAGCTCCAGAAGGGCAGCACGCCGCAGCCGGGCGCGTCCCCGACGCCGGGCAGCGCGCCGCAGCCCGGCGCGGCCCAGCCGTCGACGCCGGCCGCGAGCCCGCCCCAAGCGGTCGTTTCGCGCGAGACTGCCATTGCAGCGAGCCCGCGCGTCAAGATCGAGACGCCGCGGATCGCCGGCAGCATCTCGCTGAAGGGCGGCCGCATCGACGACATCGCGCTGGTGCAATATCGCGAGACGGTCGATCCGAAATCGCCGCCGATCGTCCTCTATTCGCCGTCGGGCACGGCGGAGCCCTATTACGCCGAGTTCGGCTGGGTTGCAGCGACGGGCGTGACGGCAAAGATGCCGGATGCCCAGACCGTCTGGCAGCAGGAGGGCAGCGGCAGCCTGACGCCGTCGACGCCCGTGGTGCTGAAATGGGACAATGGCGACGGCCTGACTTTCCGCCGCACCATCGCCGTCGACGACCATTATCTCTTCACCATCAAGGACGAGGTGAGCAATGTCGGCAACGCGCCCGTCACGCTCTATCCGTTCGCGCTGATCTCGCGCCACGGCGCGCCGCATGTCTCCGGCTACTATATCCTGCATGAGGGCCTGATCGGCTATCTCGGCGAACACAGGCTGCAGGAATATGCCTACAGCAAGATCGACGAAGCCAAGCAGGTGAACTTCAAGGCCACCAATGGCTGGCTCGGCATCACCGACAAATACTGGGCCTCCGCGCTGCTGCCGGATACCAACGCCCAGCTCCAGGCGCGTTTCTCGTCGAACCCGGTCGGCAAGGTCCATACCTACCAGACCGACTATCTGCTCGACCCCGTCACCGTCGCGATCGGCGGCACCGCGACGGCCAACGCGCGGCTGTTCGCAGGCGCCAAGGAAGCCGGCGTGGTCGGCATCAACTTCCCGCTCGCGGGCCTCGGCGGCTACAACAAGGCGCTCGGCCTCAACCAGTTCGACCTGCTGATCGACTGGGGCTGGTTCTATTTCCTCACCAAGCCGATGTTCCTCGGCCTCGACTTCTTCTTCCGCTTCTTCGGCAATTTCGGCGTCTCGATCCTGCTCGTCACGGTGATCGTGAAGCTGTTGTTCTTCCCGCTGGCGAACAAGTCCTACGCCTCGATGGCGAAGATGAAGTCGATCCAGCCGCAGCTGCTGGCACTGAAGGAGCGCTATCCCGACGACAAGGTGAAGCAGCAGCAGGAGATGATGGAGATCTACCGCAAGGAGAAGATCAATCCGGTCGCCGGCTGTCTGCCCGTGCTGATCCAGATTCCGGTGTTCTTCGCGCTCTACAAGGTGCTGTTCGTCACCATCGAGATGCGGCACGCGCCGTTCTTCGGCTGGATCAAGGACCTCTCCGCGCCGGACCCGACCAACCTCTTCAACCTGTTCGGGCTGCTCCCGTTCGATCCGACCACGATTCCGGTGTTCGGCTATTACCTCGCGCTCGGCATCTGGCCGATCATCATGGGCATCACGATGTGGATCCAGATGAAGCTGAATCCGACGCCGCCGGATCCGACGCAGCAGATCATCTTCAACTGGATGCCGCTGATCTTCACCTTCATGCTGGCGGGATTCCCGGCGGGCCTCGTGATCTACTGGGCCTGGAACAACCTGCTCTCGGTGGTCCAGCAGGGCTACATCATGCGCCGCAACGGCGTGAAGGTGGAATTACTCGACAATCTCAAGGCGACGTTCGCGAGGAAGGCGACGTAAGCGTCGTCATTGCGAGGAGCCCTTGCGACGAAGCAATCCAGAGTCCCTCGGCGGATACATTTCTGGATTGCTTCGCTTCGCTCGCAATGACGCAAGGAAACAGCGAGGCTTCGCATGACCGACGACAAAGATGCGAAGCTGATCGAGGCCGGGCGAAAACTGTTCGCTCGTGACTGGCAGTTCATCTGGGCCTCCCCTTCGATCGAAACGCTGCCGCCGATGGCGGGGCTGGAGATCGCCTTTGCCGGGCGCTCCAATGTCGGCAAGTCGAGCCTGATCAACGCGCTCACGGGCCGCAACGCGCTGGCGCGCACCTCGCATACGCCGGGCCGCACCCAGGAGCTGATCTTCTTCGAGGTCCCCGGCAAGAACGACCTGCGCCTCGTCGACATGCCCGGCTACGGCTATGCCAAGGCGCCGAAGAGCCAGGTCGCGTCCTGGACCGAGCTGATCCACAAATTCCTGCTGGGACGCGCCAGTCTCGCGCGCGTCTACGTGCTGATCGATGCGCGGCACGGGATCAAGGATGTCGATCTCGAGGTGCTGAAGACGCTTGACCGCTCCGCCGTCAGCTACCAGATCGTGCTGACCAAGGCCGACCAGGTGAAAGTCGCCGAGCTGCAAGCACGCATCGCCGAGACCGAGGCCGTGCTCGCCAAGCATCCGGCCGCGTTCCCGACCGTGCTCGCGACCTCGTCGCGCAGCGCGACCGGCATGGCCGAGCTTCGCGCCGCGATGGCGAAGCTCCTGGAAGAGCGGGCCTCGTGATGGCAGCGCACCGTCTGCTGATCGGGCTTGCCGGCTTGATGGGCGCCGCCGGCGTCGCGCTGGCCGCCGCGTCCGCCCATGGTGCCGACGCGAGCCGTCTTGCCTCCGCCAGCGCCATGCTGCTGTTTCATGCAAGTGCCATACTTGCGACCATCGCCTTGCTCACGCGCGGCCTTCTGCACGGCGGAATTGGAATCGTGGCGACGTTCGGCTTCGCGATCGGTGCCGCGCTGTTCGCAGGCGACCTCACCTTGCGGCAGTATGCCGGGCACGCGCTGTTTCCGATGGCGGCGCCGACGGGCGGGATGGTGATGATTGCGAGCTGGCTGGCGGTAAGCGTGGCGGCGGTGGTGGCGAAGCGCTGAATCCGTAGCCCGGATGGAGCGAAGCGCAATCCGGGGCCGGTGTCTGCGGCGACGAATCCCGGATTACGCTGCGCTCCATCCGGGCTACATAGCTGCCACACCTTTGCGCTGTCCCCGCCAATCGGATAGAACGCGCACCATTCGACCCGCCAGCGAGACCCGACATGACCGACATCTCTCCGCTCGACCAGGCCCGCATCCTGTCCGAAGCGCTGCCGCACATGCAGCAATATGACGAGGAAACCATCGTCATCAAATATGGCGGCCATGCCATGGGCGACGAGGAGACCGCGAAGAACTTTGCCCGCGACATCGTGCTCTTGGAGCAGACCGCGATCAATCCGGTGGTGGTGCATGGCGGCGGGCCGCAGATCGCGACCATGCTCAAGCGTCTTGGTATCGTCTCGGAATTCGCCGCGGGCCTGCGCATCACCGATGCCGCGACCATCGAGATCGTCGAGATGGTGCTCGCCGGCTCCGTCAACAAGCAGATCGTCGGCTACATCAACGAGGCCGGCGGCAAGGCGGTGGGCCTGTCGGGCAAGGACGGCAACATGGTGAAGGCGACCAAGACGACGCGCACCATCGTCGATCCCGACTCGAACATCGAGAAGGCGATCGATCTCGGCTTCGTCGGCGACCCCGAGAAGGTCGACCTCACTTTGCTCAACCAGCTGATCGGCTACGAGCTGATCCCGGTGCTGGCGCCGCTCGCAACCTCGAAAGAGGGCCAGACGCTGAACATCAACGCCGACACCTTTGCAGGGGCCGTCGCCGGCGCGCTGAAGGCCAAGCGCCTTCTGCTGCTCACCGACGTGCCCGGCGTGCTCGACAAGTCGAAGAAGCTGATCCCGCAATTGTCGGTGAAGGACGCGCGAAAACTGATCGCCGACGGCACCATCTCCGGCGGCATGATCCCGAAGGTCGAGACCTGCATCTACGCGCTGGAGCAGGGCGTCGAGGGCGTCGTCATCATCGACGGCAAGATGCAGCACGCGGTGCTGCTCGAGCTCTTCACTAACCAGGGCACGGGCACGCTGATCCACAAGTGATGCGGGAACGCGAGCAGCGGAAGAAGGTCGTCATGCCCGGGCTTGTCCCGGGCATCCACGACCTTTCTTCTCGCGGCAAAGACGTGGATGGCCGGGTCAAGCCCGGCAATGACGATTTGAGAGAGCGTCATCTACGCCGCTCCCCCCTCACCCGCTTCCTGATGACGCTGCCTGCCGCAACTGTCTCCTTCTTCTTCTCCTCGGCGCCGGCGATCGCCGACCTCAAGATCTGCAACCGCATGTCCTATGTGGTCGAGGCCGCGATCGGCATCGACGACAAGGCAGCCACCGCGACGCGCGGCTGGTTCAGGATCGATCCCGCCGCCTGCCGCGTGGTGGTGCAGGGCACGCTGACCGCCGACCGCATCCTGCTCAACGCGCGCGCGCTCGGCGTCTACGGCGCGTCCCCGATCCCGCAAAGCGGCAACGACATGCTGTGCGTCGCGCAGGACAATTTCGTCATCGCGGCGGCCAGGCAGTGCCGCAGCGGCCAGACGCAGGTTCCCTTCACACAGGTGACGCCGACGCAAAGCCCGGACGGCAACCTCGTCGCTTATCTCGCCGAGGATTCCGAATATGACGACGAGCAGGCGCGCCTCGCCGGCATCCAGCGGCTCCTCGTGATCGCAGGCTACGACGCCGCGCCGATCGATGGCGTCGACGGGCCAAAGACGCAGAGCGCGCTGGCCGCATTCCTGAAGAGCCGGGGCTTGTCGTCCGACATCGTGGGCTCGCAGAACTTCTTCAAGACCATGGTCGATGCCGTGCAGACGCCGTCCGCGACCGGCCTCACCTGGTGCAACGACACGCCGCACAAGGTGATGGCGGCGATCGCGACCGACGACGGCAAGGCCGTGACCAGCCGCGGCTGGTATCGCATCGATCCCAAGACCTGCCTGCACCCCGATGTATCAGGCCAGCCGAAGCAGATTTTCAGCTTCGCCGAGGCGGTCGACGCCGACAACCGAATCGTCAAGCTGAAGGACAAGCCGCTGAACTGGGGCGGCGACCGGCAGCTCTGCACACGCGAGACCAAGTTCGAGACCAGCGAGCAGACCGATTGCGGCGCGCGCGGCTTTGCGCCAACGGGCTTCGGCGCGGTAGACATGTCGAGCGGCGGCAAGACGCTGCGCTTTGCGGTGCCGTGAGATTGGCGCAATGATCAGCACGCAAGCATCCACAAGCTCCGCCGTCGTCCCCGCGAAGGCGGGGACCCATAACCCCAGGGAGTGGTTGCGGAGGGAAGCTGGTCACCCCGAGTCTTCGCAAAACTCCTCCCTGGGGTTATGGGTCCCGGGCTCGCGCTTCGCGCGCCCCGGGACGACAAGTTGAGAATGCCGATATGACCTTCCCCCGCAGCTTCAACCATGTCGACACCTGGGTGTTCGACCTCGACAACACGCTCTATCCGCATCACGTCAATCTGTGGCAGCAGGTCGATGCGCGGATCGGGGAGTTCGTCTGCAACTGGCTGAATGTCGGCCCGGAGGAAGCGCGGGCGATCCAGAAAGACTATTATCGCCGCTTCGGCACCACGATGCGCGGCATGATGACCCTGCACGGCGTCTCCGCCGACGACTACCTCGCCTATGTCCACAAGATCGACCACTCTCCGCTGGAGCCGAATCCGGCGCTTGGCGCGGCCATCGCAAAGCTGCCGGGCCGCAAGCTGATCCTCACCAACGGCTCGGTCGACCATGTCGATGCCGTGCTGGCGCGGCTCGGCTTCGCCGACCATTTCGACGGCGTGTTCGACATCATCGCCGCCGAGTTCGAACCGAAGCCGGCGGAGCAGACCTACCGCAAGTTCCTCGGCCAGCATGCGGTCGATCCGACCCGCGCCGCCATGTTCGAGGACCTCGCCCGCAACCTCACCGTCCCCTACCGGCTCGGCATGACCACCGTGCTGGTGGTGCCCGACGGCACCAAGGAGGTGGTGCGCGAGGACTGGGAGCTGGAAGGCCGCGACGCCGCCCATGTCGACCACGTCACGGATGATCTGGCGGGGTTTTTGGCAAAGTTGTCGGGGTGATTTCGTAGCCTGGATGGAGCGCAGCGTAATCCGGGGCTGGCGTAGCTGCGGAGAGACTGTCCCGGATTGCGCTTCGCTCCATCCGGGCTACGGGTCTTCCCGGGTGGTGATCCAGAACGCAGCCTTGACTCCGCTCCGCCAAATCCCGAAAAAGCGCTCCAATTCTCGCGAAACCACGCGCTTCCCAGAGGAAATCACGATGTCCCTTGCAGCCCTCGAATCCACCATCAACAGCGCCTTCGAGGCGCGTGAAGGCATCTCGACCACGACCAAGGGCGAGGTGCGCGAGGCCGTCGACCAGTCGCTGGAGATCCTTGACAAGGGCGAGGCGCGCGTTGCCGAGCGCGGCAGCGACGGCAAGTGGAAGGTCAATCAATGGCTGAAGAAGGCCGTGCTGCTGTCGTTCCGCCTCAACGACATGGACGTCATTGGCGGCGGCCCCGGCAAGGCAAGCTGGTGGGACAAGGTGCCCTCGAAATTCGAGGGCTGGGGCCCAAACCGCTTTCGCGATGCCGGTTTTCGCGCGGTGCCGGGTGCGGTGGTGCGCCGCTCGGCCTTCATCGCCAAGAACGTCGTCTTGATGCCGTCCTTCGTCAATCTCGGCGCCTATGTCGATGAGAGCACGATGGTCGACACCTGGGCCACCGTCGGCTCCTGCGCGCAGATCGGCAAGCGCGTGCACATCTCGGGCGGCGCCGGCATCGGCGGCGTGCTCGAGCCGCTGCAGGCCGAGCCGGTCATCATCGAGGACGATTGCTTCATCGGCGCACGCTCGGAAGTCGCCGAAGGAGTGATCGTGCGCAAGGGCGCGGTGCTGGCGATGGGCGTGTTCCTGGGCGCCTCGACCAAGATCGTCGACCGCGAGACCGGCGAGGTCTTCATGGGCGAAGTGCCGGAATATTCCGTCGTGGTGCCCGGCGCGCTGCCCGGCAAGCCGATGAAGAACGGCCAGATCGGCCCGAGCACCGCTTGCGCCGTGATCGTCAAGCGCGTCGACGAGCGCACGCGGTCGAAGACCAGCATCAACGAGCTGCTGCGGGATTGATGCAAGGCGAGTAGCGAATGGCCAGTGGCGAATAGGGCGCCAATCCTACTTGCCATTCACCATTCACCATTCGCTGCTAGGATCGAACCCACCCTCCCTCCATCGCGACCAATTTCCGGGCGGCCATTCCGCCCGGAGCCACTCGCATGGACTGGATCTGGTACCTATTCCGCTTCGACGGCCGCATCAATCGCGCCCTGCTGTGGCAGGCGCTGCTGATCGTTGCGCTGCTGGCAGGCTTGCTGGAGGTGATCGGTCAGATCATTCATCTGCCCAATGCCGACGGATCGTTGAAGCTCTCGCTCAAGCTCGATTTCGGCCTTGGCGATCTGTTCAAGCTGGCCGATCCCCGGGAACACCCTTCACTCGCGTCTACCGACCGCGCGCCCCTGATCCTGAGGGCATTCGGCATGTCGCTGTTCCTGTGGGTCTATCTGGCAACGGCGATCAAGCGGCTGCACGACCGTGACAGGAGCGGCTGGTGGCTCGTTCCGTTTTTCCTCGTGCCCGGCCTTTTCAACCAGTTCTCGGACCTGCTCCCCGACACCAGCGTGATGCTTCTTTTCAACCTCGCCGCTTCGATGCTGTGGCTGTGGGGTCTCGTCGAGATGCTCTGCGTGCCCGGCACTGTCGGCGAGAACCGGTTCGGGCCTGATCCGCTGGCCGGGATCGCGTATGAGTCCACGCCCGCCTCGCCACCTGCGAAGAGCTGGGACCAGGGCCGCGAGATCGAAATTGTTCCGCCCAGCGCTAGCCCACCCGGCGGCATGCATGTTAAGCGGGGCGCATGACCGATGCCCTCTCGATCGCCCGCGACCTCATCCGTTGCCCCTCAGTCACTCCGGCCGATGCCGGCGCGCTCGGGGTGCTCGAAAAAATCCTGGGCGCTGCCGGTTTCACCTGTCACCGCGTGACCTTCAGCGAGGAAGGCACCGCCGACGTCGACAATCTCTACGCTCGGATCGGCACCGACGGTCCGCACATCACCTTCGCAGGCCACACCGATGTGGTGCCGCCCGGCGACGAGAGCGCCTGGAGCGTCGGCGCGTTCTCCGGAGAGGTGAAGGACGGCGTGCTGCATGGCCGCGGTGCGGTCGACATGAAAGGCGGCATCGCCTGCTCGGTCGCCGCGGTGCTGGAGCATCTCGCCGCCAACGGCGGCAAGCCGCGCGAGGACGGTGCGGGCTCGATCTCGTTCCTGATCACGGGCGACGAGGAAGACGTCTCGATCAACGGCACCATCAAGCTGCTGAAATGGGTCGCCGAGCGCGGCGAGAAATTCGACCATTGCGTGCTCGGCGAGCCCTCGAACGTCGAGACGCTCGGCGACACCATCAAGATCGGCCGGCGCGGCTCGCAATCCGGCACGCTCGTCGTCGACGGCGTGCAGGGCCACGTCGCCTATCCGCACCGCGCCTCCAATCCGGTGCCTGATATCTCGCGGCTGATCGTCGCGATCTCCGACGAGCCGCTCGACCATGGCAGCGCGCAATTTCAGGCGTCCAATCTCGAATTCGTCTCGGTCGACGTCGGCAACAAGGCCTTCAACGTCATCCCCGGCGAGGCCCGCGCAAGATTCAACATCCGCTACAACGACAACCACACCCAGGCGAGCTTGCGTGAATTGGTGGAGACGCGTCTCGCCAAAGCCTGCGGCAACCGCATCAAGGCCCGCATCGTGTGGGAGCCCTCCAACTCGAACGTGTTCGTGACCAAGCCGGGTCCGTTCACCGATCTCGCGGTCTCCGCGATCGAGGAGGTGACGGGACGCAAGCCCGAGCTGTCGACGTCAGGCGGCACGTCGGATGCGCGGTTTATTTCAAGCTATTGCCCCGTGATCGAGTTCGGCCTGGTCGGGCAGACCATGCACCAGGTCGACGAGCGCGTGCCGGTGGCGGATCTGGAGAGGCTGACGAAGGTGTATCGCGGGATTTTGGCGCGGTATTTTGCTTGAGGCAGTGTTGCCTCCACAAACACGACCGTCATCGCCCGGCTTGACCGGGCGATCCAGTATTCCAGAGACGGCAGTGATTGAGCCGAGAGGCCGCGGCGTACTGGATGCCCCGGTCAAGCCGGGGCATGACACCGAGGTTTGGGGAGAGCGTGCCCGCTCTCTGCGCCGCTCGCCTAATAATCCACCTTCATCAAATACAGCCCCTCGGGCGGGGCGACGATGCCGCAGGCGGCGCGGTTGCGGGCTTTGAGTGCGGCGGAGAGATCGTCGGCGGTCCAGCGGCCCTCGCCGACCCAGACCAGGGATCCCACCATCGAGCGCACCTGGCTGTGCAGGAACGAGCGCGCCGAGGTGATGACGTTGATCTCGCGGCCATCGCGGATCACGTCGAGCTGGTCGAGCGTCTTCTCCGGCGATTTGGCCTGGCACTCGGTGTCGCGAAAGGTGGTGAAATCGTGCTTGCCGAGCAGGCGCTGCGCCGCCGCGTGCATTGCGTCGGCATCGAGCTTGCGCGGCACGCGCCAGGCGTGGCCGACATCGAGCGCGAGATTGGCGCGAGTGTTGACGATGCGATAGCGGTAGTGGCGCTTGACCGCCGAGAAGCGCGCCTCGAAATCGTCGGGCACGATCTCGGCCTCGAGCACCGCGATCGGATGCGGGCGCAGATGCGCGTTGAGCCCGTCGCGAAAACGGCCCGGCGGAAACTGCTTGTCGACGTCGACATGGGCGACCTGGCCGCGCGCATGCACGCCGGCATCGGTGCGGCCGGCACCGTGCACGCGCAGATCCGAACCAGTCATCGCCTTCACCGCGGCTTGCAGCGCGCCCTGCACCGATGGCAGCGTGTCCTGCACCTGCCAGCCGAAGAATGGCGCGCCGTCATATTCGATGGTGAGCTTGTAGCGGGGCATCGTGTCCAGTTTCGTCGTCATTGCCCGCCTTGTGCGCTGTTGCGCACTGGGGCGGGCAACCCAGTACTCCGCAGCTTATCCGATTGACCGAGAAGCCTCGGCGTACTGGATACCCCGCCTTCGCGGGGTATGACAGTGTCAGGTGAATTTGGATCCCGCCTTTAACGGCACGCCGCGCAGGAAGTCCGCGGCCTGCATGCGGGCCTTGCCCTCGCGCTGCAGCTCGATGATGCGGATGGCGCCGTCGCCGCAGGCGACGGTAAGCTGATCGTCGAGCATTTCGCCAGGCGCGCCGGAGCCTTGCGCCAACTCGCAACGCAGGATTTTTACGCGCGCATCCCCCAGCTCGGCCCAGGCACCGGGAAACGGCGACAAGCCGTGGATGTGGCGCAGCACCGCGCGCGCCGGCTTGCTCCAATCGATCCGCGCCTCGGCCTTCTCGATCTTGGCGGCATAGGTGACCCCGTCCTCGCTCTGCGCCTTGAGCTGGAGCCCGCCGCGTTCGAGCGCGGCCATCGCGCGCACCATCAGGTCGGCGCCAAGGCGGGACAGACGATCGTGCAGGTCGAGCGCGGTCATGCCGTCGGTGATTGCGATGCGCTCGGCCATGGCGACGTCGCCGGTATCTAAGCCGACATCCATCTTCATCACCATCACGCCGCTCTCGGCATCATCAGCCATGATGGCGCGGTTGATCGGCGCGGCGCCGCGCCAGCGCGGCAACAGCGATGCGTGCAGATTGTAGCAGCCGAGTTTTGGCGCATCGAGGATCGCCTGCGGCAGGATCATGCCGTAGGCGACGACAACGGCCGCGTCGACATCGAACGCGCGGAACTCCGCCAGCGCCTGCTCGGACTTCAGCGTCTTCGGCGTCAGCACGGGAATGCCGAGCTTTCGCGCGGCCTCCTCGACCGGGGTCGGCTGCAATTGCAGGCCGCGCCGGCCGCCCGGCTTGGGCGCGCGGGTGTAGACCGCCGCGATCTCGTGCCCATGCGCGACCAGCTCGAGCAGCGTCGGCACGGAGAAATCGGGCGTGCCCATGAAGATCAGGCGGAGGGGCATGTGACGAGACAATCCTTGAAACGAGCAAGGTACTCGTCATGGCCGGGCTTGTCCCGGCCATGACGGCGGAGGAATTATCACTCCGCCGCGCGCTTGGCGGCTTTCTCGAACTTCTTCATGACGCGGTCGCGCTTGAGCTTGGACAGATAGTCGACGAACAGCACGCCGTTGAGATGGTCGATCTCGTGCTGGATGCAGGTGGCGTAGAGGCCTTCGGCATCCTCCTCGTGCACCTTGCCGTCGAGATCGGTGAAGCGCACGCGCACCTTCGCGGGCCGCTCGACCTCCTCGTAATATTCCGGGATCGAGAGGCAGCCTTCCTCGTAGACCGACAGTTCCTCGGACGAGGCGATGATCTCGGGGTTGATGAAGACGCGCGGCAGCGGCTTGGTCTCGCCGTTCTCGTCGCGTTTGGCGAGGTCCATCGTGATCAGGCGCAGCGGCTGCGCGACCTGGATCGCCGCCAGCCCAATGCCGGGCGCGTCGTACATGGTCTCGAACATGTCGTCGGCAAGCTTGCGGATCTCCGAAGTGACCTTCTCGATCGGCTTGGAGACCAGGCGCAGCTGCTTGTCGGGCAGGATGATGATTTCTCTGAGGGCCATGGCCGCGATTTAAGCCGCGCGCCGGATGCGGTCAATGCGGGCCGGAACCCCTTAACCCCTCGCTAACCATAAAACTTCACCTTTCATTAGCCATGAAAATTAGGGGCCGGTTAACCCAGAATGTTCCCTCTTCGTTCGCGAGAGCGCAGCGAATCGGCTACAAGGCGGCATGAACGAGATCATTGTCATGCTGGGCGACTGGCCGGTGCGCATCGTCGATGCGCTGATCGGCTTCGGTGCGCTCGTCCTCATCCTGCTGGTTGTGATTGCGGTTGTGATCGCGCGCTCGGGGCGGCGTGGCGCGGAACTCGCCATGGCGAACGCAATCCGTGCCGACGAGCTCGAGGAGCGGCTCGCCCAGGTGCTGCACGCCCAGAGCGAGGCCTCGGGGCGGGTCGACGCCATGACCCAGGCGCTCGCCGGCCGCCAGGCCGAGATGGCGCGCGCGGTCAACGAGCGGCTTGATTCGGTGACGCATCGGGTCGGCCAGTCCATGGAACATTCGACCCGCAACACCATCGAGAGCCTGCGCGCGCTGCATGAACGGCTCGGCATCATCGACAACGCGCACAAGAACCTCACCGACCTCACCACGCAGGTGACCACTCTGCGCGACGTACTCGCCAACAAGCAGTCGCGCGGCGCCTTCGGCCAGGCGCGGATGGAGGCGATCGTCCAGGACGGTCTGCCCAAAGGCTCATACGAGTTCCAGTTCACGCTTTCGACCGGCAAGCGACCGGACTGCGTCGTGTTCCTGCCCGACCAGCGCCCGCTCTGCATCGACGCGAAGTTTCCGCTGGAGGCGATGACGGCGCTGCACGACGCCCGCACCGACGAGGAGCGGCGCGTTGCCACGCAGCGGCTGCGCGGCGACGTGATGAAGCATGTCAGCGACATCGCGGAAAAATACCTCGTCACCGGCGAGACCCAGGAGATGGCGCTGATGTTCGTGCCGTCGGAATCGGTCTATGCCGAGATCCATGACGGCTTCGACGACGTGATCCAGAAGGCCTATCGCGCCCGCGTCGTGCTGGTGTCGCCGTCGCTGCTGATGCTCGCGATCCAGGTGATGCAGCAGATCATGAAAGACGCGCGCATGCGCGACGCCGCCGACCAGATCCGCACCGAGGTGATCAAGCTCGGCGACGATTTGGGGCGCCTGCGCGACCGCGTGCTCAAGCTGCAAAAGCATTTTGCCGACGTGAACGAGGACGTCCGCCAAGTGCTGATCTCCGCCGACAAGATCGAAAAGCGCGCAGGCCGCATCGAGGAGCTCGATTTCAGCAAGAGCGATGCGCCGGAGACACCGCGGCTGGTGGCGACGGGAGCGGCAGAGCTGTTTCCGCGCAAGCTCCAGGCGGGGGAGTGAGACTAGGGCACACTGTCGTGCCCCGCGAAGGCGGGGCACCCAGTACGCCGTGACGATCGTTGTTAAGCCGACGTGCCGGTGTTTACTGGATCGCCCGCCTTCGCGGACGATGACGGCGGAATGGAAGGCGAAGATGGATCCACGCCAGTACTACGTGTACATTCTCGCCAGCCGAATTGGCGGTACGCTCTATATCGGCGTGACGAACGATCTCATCCGCCGGTGGCGCAGCACAGGTTGAAGGTCATCGAAAGCTTCACGGAGAAGTACGACGTCGCCCGACTTGTCTATTTCGAGCAGTTCGACCATCCCGAGAATGCGATCAAGCGGGAGAAGCGGTTGAAGAAGTGGAATAGGGCCTGGAAGGTCCGCTTGATCGAGCAGCATAACCCAAACTGGGATGACCTCTATCCTGGGATAGCCGGACCATCATGATGGCGTCATGCTCAATGTCATGCCCCGCGAAGAGGGGGCATCCAGTATTCCGCAGCCCGTGTGGTTGAACCGAGACGCCGCGGAGTACTGGATCGCCCGCCTTCGCGGACGATGACACCGAGCGTGATGGAAGCTCTCCCGTCTCACCAGCTACCGCGAGAGTCTTTTCTCCCAGAATCTGCTAACACGCCCCCCATGACCGCACCCGACGCGACCTCCCCCGCCGCGACTTCCACCGCCTCGCCCTCCTGGCGCGACATCCTTGCCGTTTACCTGCAGCCGCGGGTGCTGATCGTGCTGTTTCTCGGCTTCTCCTCGGGGCTGCCGCTGGCACTGTCGGGATCGACGCTGCTGGTGTGGATGGCCGAAGCCGGGGTCGATCTTGGAACGATCGGGCTGTTTGCGCTGGTTGGAACGCCATACACGCTCAAGTTCCTGTGGGCGCCGCTGGTCGATGCGCTGCATGTGCCGTTGTTCACGCAGGCCTTCGGACGTCGCCGCGGGTGGCTGGTGTTTGCGCAGCTGCTGCTGATCGGCGCGATTCTGCTGTTGGCGCTGACCGATCCGGCACGTTCGCCGCTGCTGGTCGCGCTCGGCGCGCTGCTGGTCGCGACGATGTCCTCGACGCAGGACATCGTGGTCGACGCGTTCCGCGTCGAGAGCCTGCCCGAAAGCGAGCAGGCCGCCGGCATGGCCGCCTATGTCGCGGCCTATCGCATCGGCATGTTGGTCTCGACTGCAGGCGCCCTGTTCATCGTCACCGGCTTCGAGGCGATCGTCCCGCGTGGCGCCGCCTGGATGTGGGGCTATGTGGTGATGGCGGCTCTGGTGCTGATCGGCACGGCGACTGCGCTCGCCGCCACCGAGCCCGCACAATCCGCGCGCGCCGAGGCCGCCACGCAGGACGAGGGCGCGCTCACGCGGGTGTTCCATGCGGCGCTGGGCGCGTTCTCGGAATTCCTGCGACGCAAGGAAGCATGGGTCGTGCTCGCCTTCGTCGTGCTGTTCAAGTTCACCGACGCGTTCTCCGGCAACATGACCGTGCCGTTCGTCATCGACATCGGCTTCACGCGGAACGACTATGCCGTGATCGTCAAGGGCGTCGGCATCATCGCGACCCTGGCCGGCGGCTTTGCCGGCGGCTTCGTGGCCCGACGCTATTCGCTCGCGACCAGCCTGTGGATCGGCGGCATCGTGCAGGCGATGTCCAATTTGTCGTTCTCGTGGCTTGCGATTGTCGGCGTCAACGAATGGGCGCTGACCCTCGCGATCACCTCCGACAATTTCTGCAACGCCATCGGCACCGTGATCTTCGTCGCCTATCTCTCGGCGCTGTGCCAGAACCCGCTGCACACGGCGACCCAATATGCGCTGCTGACGGCGCTCGCCGCGGTGGGACGGACCTATTTGTCGTCGGGCGCAGGCTATCTGGCGAAGGCGACGGGCTGGCCGATGTTCTTCGCGATCTCCGTCCTCGTCGCCATCCCGAGCCTGATGTTGCTGGCGTACTTGCAGAAGCGCGGGCATTTCGAGGCACTGGGGCCGGTGCGGGTGTAGGCACCCCTGTCATGCCCCGCGAAGGCGGGGCATCCAGTACTCCGAGACAGTCGTGATCGACCGAGAAGCTGCGGCGTACTGGATCGCCCGCCTTCGCGGGCGATGACACCGGAATCGGGGAGACGACTCCACCCCTACTGCTTCTTGATCAGGCTCCACTTCGTGATCACGGCCTCGCTCATCTGGCCGGGATCGCTGGCGCAGGCGACCTCGTCCACCTTCACGGAGATCTCCTTGCCGACGAAGGATTTCAGCTGGGCGGCCTGCGCCTCGCTGGAGGTGACGAGCTGGAACGTCTCGGGGCCGGTTTCGAGATTGCAGAGCCCGTTCGGCGGCGGCAGGCGGCGCGGTTCCGACGTGATCTGGTAGGTCGCGACGCGCTTGCCGTTCTTGACGTCGCGCACCTTCATCGCGTTGAGCTCGCCGGAGAGCACATCGCCAGTGTTGATCGGCTTGCCGGGTTTGGACGGCGGCAGCGCCGCGTCGCCCTGCTGCGCGGAGATGGCCGGGGTCACCAGCATCAGCATCGTCGCGACCAAAGCCCATCGCGTGGCGAAAAGTTTCGTCATGTCGTCCGTTCCGTAAAGTCTGGATGGAGATTCCTGTTTTGACGCGTTTTCTTCACGCGAACCGGTATCCACTTCGCTCGAAAACGCTCTAGAACAGGGTGCGCTGCCGCATCGCAGCCGATAGCGTACCTTCGTCGAGATAATCAAGCTCGCCGCCGACGGGAACCCCGTGGGCGAGCCGCGTCACCTTCACATTGGCGTCCTGAAGCAGGTCGGTGATGTAATGCGCCGTGGTCTGGCCGTCCACCGTCGCATTCAGCGCCAGGATGATTTCGTGCACCTGCGAATCATGGGCGCGCGCCACCAGCGCGTCGATGGTCAGATCCTGCGGGCCGACGCCGTCGAGCGGCGACAATGTCGCGCCGAGCACATGATAGCGCCCCTGGGTCGCATTGGCCCGCTCCAGCGCCCAGAGGTCGGCGACATCGGCGACGACGACGATGATCGCAGGATCGCGCTTCGGATCGGTGCAGACGGTGCAGGGATTTTGCGTGTCGATGTTGCCGCAGGTCTTGCAGACCTGGACCTTGTCCAGCGCCACCTGCAAGGCGCTCGACAACGGCATCATCAGTGCTTCGCGCTTCTTGATCAGATGCAGCGCCGCGCGCCGCGCCGAGCGCGGACCGAGGCCCGGCAGCCGCGCGAGCAGCTGGACCAGCCGCTCGATCTCGGGACCTGCAACAGCGCCCATTTTATTGGCCGAACAGCCCCGGCGGCAGGCCGAGCCCGCCGGTGAGGGCCTGCATCTTCTCCTGCATGGCGGTCTCGGCCTTGCGGCGCGCATCAGCGAGGGCGGTGACGAGCAGGTCTTCCAGCACCTCGCGCTCCTCGGCCTTCATCAGCGAAGGATCGATCTTGATGCCCTTGACGTCCATCTTCGCGGTCATGCGCACGGCGACGAGACCGCCGCCGGAGATGCCTTCGACCTCGACGTTGGCGAGCTGGTCCTGCATCTCCTGCATCTTGGATTGCAGCTGCGCCGCCTGTTTCATCATGCCGAGAAAATCAGCCATGGGTGCGTGTCCTTGGAAAGAATGGTTCAGAGATCGTCGCCGTCGGAACCGTCGGGCGGATCGTCGCTGCCATAGTCGGCGTTAATATCGGTTTCCGGCGTCTCGGGAGCAAGCCTGCGGACCTCGACGACCTTGGCGCCGGGGAAACGCGACAGCACCTCCTGCACGCGCGGATCGGCTTCCGCGGTACGGGCATGCTCCTGCTTAGCCGCCTGGTTCACCGAGCGCAAAGTCGGCTGGCCCTGCTCGTTGGAGACGATCACGGTCCAGCGGCGGCCGGTCCACAGCTCGAACTTCTTCGCAAGTTCCGAGATCATGGTCTTGGAAGCGTTGGGCTCGAGCGCGACTTCCAGCCGCCCCTCCTCGAAACGGACGAGGCGCATGTCGCCTTCGAGCGCGCTCTTGGTCATGATGTCGCGCTTCTGCCCTGCGAGCGCAACCAGCTGGGTGAAGCTCGCGATGCGCAGCTGGGGCGCCGCCCCTTGCGTATCCGGCGCGGGCGCCGCCATCTGCGGCCGGGCGCCACCGCCAAACGCTGGAGCCGAGGCTGTCGGCATGCGCACGGGCGCAGCCGACATCGGCGCTGCGGAGGCAACCGGCGCGGCCGGCGCGCCGCTGCGCGCGCTACTTCCGCCGTTCACGACCGGCGAGCCGCCGCCGTTCTGCTCCAGCATCCTGATCGCTTCGTCGGGCGTCGGCAGGTCGGCGACATAGGCGATGCGCACCAGCACCATTTCGGCCGCGGCTGCGGGACGCGTTGCGGCCTGCACCTCAGCGATGCCCTTAAGCAGCATCTGCCACATCCGCGACAGCACGCGCATCGAGATCTTGGAGGCGAACTCCTTGGCGCGCACCCGCTCGGTCTCGCCATAGGCGACGTTGTCGGCGGTCGCCGGGATGACCTTCACACGGGTGACGAAATTGACGAACTCGGCGAGGTCCGAGAGCACGACGATGGGATCGGCGCCGACATCGTATTGGTCGCGGAACTCCTTGAAGGCGGACGCGATGTCGCCGCGCGCCAGCGACTCGAACAGGTCGATGACCCGGGTGCGGTCGGCAAGGCCCAGCATCTGCCTGACGGCATCGGCCTTCACCTGCCCCGCCGCATGCGCGATCGCCTGGTCGAGCAGCGACAGCGAATCGCGCACCGAGCCCTCCGCGGCGCGCGCAACGATGCCGAGCGCTTCCGGCTCGATCTCGACGTTTTCCTTCGCCGCAATGCTGGCGAGGTGCTTCATCAGCACGTCGGCCTCGACGCGGCGCAGGTCGAAGCGCTGGCAACGCGACAGCACGGTGACCGGAACCTTGCGGATCTCCGTCGTCGCGAACACGAACTTGGCGTGCTCCGGCGGCTCCTCCAGCGTCTTCAGGAAGGCGTTGAACGCCGCCGTCGACAGCATGTGGACTTCGTCGATGATGTAGACCTTGTAGCGGGCGCTGGCGGGGGCATAACGCACGCTGTCATTGATCTGGCGGACGTCGTCGACGCCGGTATGCGAGGCGGCGTCCATCTCCAGCACGTCCATGTGCCGGCTTTCCATGATGGCCTGGCAATGAACTCCCAACGTCGGCATGTGGATGGTCGGCCCCTTCACCGATCCATCCGGCATCTCGTAGTTGAGTGCGCGGGCGAGAATGCGCGCGGTGGTGGTCTTACCGACCCCGCGGACGCCGGTGAGAATCCAGGCCTGCGGAATGCGGCCGGTCTCGAACGCATTGGAGACGGTACGGACCACGGCCTCCTGGCCGATCAGGTCGTCGAACGAGGATGGGCGGTATTTGCGCGCCAGCACCCGGTAGGGCGCATTGCCGGCCTGGCCGGCGCTGTCGGGATCGGGAGGGGCGCCAGCGTCGGTCATCGGTCGATCCGCAATGAAATGTCTCTTGGCCGGCTTTTGCGGAAAGGAGCGCGCTGGCGGCTGGTGCCGCCGGCGCTGGTTCGCTCGAAAAACAGGTAGGAGACTGACGAGCGACCCGATCCGGACCTCGTTAGGGCTGCTTCCTTCCGGACCTGACCCGGTTGGCGAGTGGCTCGTCCACCGCCAATCTCCCGGTCCCTATTTGGGGCCAAAGGGAGCGGAAAGCAAGCGGGGTCTGGGGCTGTTCCGACGGCGCTTGAGGACTTCCGGCGCCGAATTCGCCCTCATTCGGCCTGTCCCACCGGGTCCGGCGCATAAGGACCACGGCGCATACGCATGTTGTCTGGGGGCGTGGTCTCTGCGACGGTAAGAATCAATCCAGAGAAGCCTTCATGCCCGAACCCGCCTGGTCGCTGCACTCCCGCCTGAAAGAGGACACCATCGATATCGGCGACCTGCCGCTGTCGAAGGTGCTGGTCATCAAGGACGCGCATTATCCCTGGCTGCTGCTGGTGCCGCGGCGCGCCGAGACGGTCGAGATCATCGATCTCGACGAGGTGCAGCAGGCGCAGCTGATGACGGAGATCTCCCGCGTCTCGCGCGCGCTGAAGGAGATCACCAAATGCGACAAGCTCAACATCGCCGCGCTCGGCAACCTCGTGCCGCAGCTGCATGTCCACATCATCGCACGCCGCACCAGTGACGCCGCCTGGCCGCGGCCGGTGTGGGGCGTGATGCCGCCGCTGGCACACGACGCCGCGGAGGTTCAGAATTTCATCAGCGCGCTTCGCCGCAAGATCTGGTTGGGTTGAAAGAACAATAATGTCAGCATTCAACGCGTTTCCGCTGGGGCAGCCGGCCTTCGTCACCAACGTCCTCGACCGCGCCGCGCATCTGCGCCGCGACGACGAAAAGCTGTTCGCGCTGGAGCAGAAGCCATCCTCGCGCGCCTACGTGGTCTATCGCGACTCGCTGCTGGTGAAGCGCGAGGGCGACAAGGTGCGCGCACTGCTCGGAATCGACGAGGCGCTGAAATGCGGCGCCAATCCCGGCACGGTGCTCCTCGGGCTTCGCGACGGTGCGGCCGTGTTCGGCATGGGCCTGTCGCAGGCCGCCGCCGAGAAGCTGGTCGGCCGCGAAGACTATACCGTGACGGAGTTGCGCGGCATGGCGATGCAGGGCGCGATCCCGCCCGAGGAGCTCTCGGCCGTCGCGATGGCGAAGTCGATGGTGGGATGGCATCAGCGCCACGGCTATTGCGCCAATTGCGGCGTACGCACCAGCATGAAGGAAGGCGGCTGGAAGCGCGACTGCCCGAGTTGCAAGGCCGAGCATTTTCCGCGCACCGATCCGGTCGTGATCATGCTGGTGGCGTCCGGCGACAAGTGCCTGCTCGGACGCCAGAAGCAGTTTCCGGCAGGGATGTATTCCTGCCTCGCCGGCTTCGTCGAGGCGGCCGAGACCATCGAGGACGCGGTGCGCCGCGAGATCTTTGAGGAGTCCGGGATCCGCTGCACCGACGTGCAATACTACATGACCCAGCCCTGGCCCTATCCGTCGTCGCTGATGATCGGCTGCAGCGCGCGGGCGTTGAACGAGGACATCGTCGTCGATCGGATGGAGCTGGAAGACGCGCGCTGGTTCACGCGCGAGGAGGCGGCGAAGATGCTGACGCGGACGCATCCTGACGGGCTCGCCGGTCCGCATCCCTTCGCCATCGCCCATCATCTGCTCGGCCGCTGGGTGCACGACAAGAGCAGCGCCTGAGCCGAGCCGACGATGGCCGGGATCGCGCCGCGCATTCTCTGCATCGGCATGCCGGTGCGCGACCTCATCCTGCGCGTCGAGGCCTTGCCCGAACGCGGCGGCAAGGCGAACGCCAGCCATCTCGCCGAGATCTGCGGCGGCAACGCGCTCAACGCCGCCATCGCGATGGCGCGGCTCGGCGGCCGCGTCGCCTTCGCGGGGCCGATGGGTGATGCGCGGGAGACGTCGAGCGCTTTCATTCTGGCGCAGATGGCGCAAGAGGGCATCGAGACCACGCACATCGTGCGCATGCCTGGCCTGAGCACGCCGGTCTCGGCGATCATGATCGAGCCCTCCGGCGAGCGGACGCTCACCATCTATCGCGATCCCGCGCTGTGGACCGTGAGGCTGCCCGAGGCCGAGGCGCTTGTCGCCGATTGTCAGGCGGTGCTCGTCGAAAGCCGCTGCGCGGCGTTCGCCACCTCGCTTTGCGCCGAGGCACGCCGGTGCGGCATTCCCGTCATCGTCGGCGTCGACCGCGCGATGGCGCTGCAGGACGGCCTGCTCACGGCCGCCTCGCATCTGCTGTTCGCCAGCGCCCAGCTGCAGGAGACGGCCGGCATCGCTGACGACGGCGCGGCCTTGAAGCGCCTGGCGGAGCTGACGCCCGCCTTCCTCGCGGCCACAAGGGGCCCGCGCGGTACGATCTGGCTTAACCAAGCTGGCGCGCTGGAGGAAACACCAGCCTTCCCGGTCCAGGCGGTCGATACGCTCGGAGCCGGCGACGTCTTCCATGGCGCATTCGTGCTCGGCCTCGCTGAGGGTAAGGGGTTGCGGGAAGCGATGCGATTCGCCGCGGCCGCCGCGGCGCTGAAATGCACCCGCCATGGCGGCGGCCTAGCCGCCCCGCAACGCGTTGAAGTTGAAAGGTTTTTGCGCGATCACCCGTAGAGCGATTCCATGGAAGCACCGAGATTATGGGCTTGCCGTGGAAAGATTTTCTCTATATCAGGGAAATCTGCCCCTGAAATGAAACAAAGTTCTTCAAATGACTGATGTCGCTGTCCAGATTCCCGAGACCAGCCGCCGCCTCGACGCCATCGACCGCAAGATCCTGATGGTGCTCCAGGAAGACGCCTCCCTCTCCGTCGCCGAGATCGGCGACCGAGTCGGCCTGTCCTCGACCCCCTGCTGGAAGCGCATCCAGCGCCTGGAGGCCGACGGCGTGATCATCAAGCGCGTCGCCCTCGTCGACCAGAACAAGATCGGGCTCGGCATCTCCGTGTTCGTGTCGGTCGAGAGCTCCGACCATTCGGATGCTTGGCTGAAGCGATTCGCCGAGGCCGTCAGCGCCATGCCGGAGGTGATGGAGTTCTATCGCATGGCCGGCGACGTCGATTACATGCTGCGCGTCGTGGTCGCGGACATGCAGGCCTATGACGTGTTCTACAAGAAGCTGATCAGCGCCGTGCCGCTGAAGAACGTCACCTCGCGCTTCGCGATGGAGAAGATCAAGTCGGTAACGGCGCTACCGATCCCGGCGGTGGTGGCGGCTTAATTTACGCCACACGGAAAGTGTCATCGCCCGATTTAATCGGGCGATCCAGTATTCCAGAGACGCCGGTGATAGAATCGAGAAGCCGCGGGGTACTGGATGCCCCGGTCAAGCCGGGGCATGACAGCGGAGCGAGAGGGACGGATCGCCTCTCTCAGGTGCTCCTCAAATCTTCTGATTGTACTCGCCGACTTCGGGATGCGTGCGCAGCACGCTGTTCACCATCTCGAACATGTCGTGCATGCGCTGCTCCGAGACCGGGCTCTCGACCACGACGACGAGCTCGGGCTTGTTGGAGGAGGCGCGCACCAGGCCCCAGCTGCCGTCTTCCACCGTGACGCGGACGCCGTTGACGGTGACGAGGTCGCGAATCGCCTGGTCCCCGATCTTCGCACCTTTGGCCTGAAGGTCTTCGAAGTGCTTCACCACCTTGTCAATCACGCCGTATTTGGTCTCGTCGGCGCAATGCGGCGACATGGTCGGCGACGACCAGGTCTTCGGCAGCGCGTTCTTCAAATCGGCCATCGACTTGCCGGGCGCGCGGTCGAGCATGTCGCAGATCGCGAGCGCCGAGACCAGGCCGTCGTCATAGCCGCGGCCATAGGGCTTGTTGAAGAAGAAGTGGCCGGACTTCTCGAAGCCCGCGAGCGCGCCGGTCTCGTTGGTGCGGCGCTTCATGTAGGAATGACCGGTCTTCCAATAGGCGGTCTTCGCGCCCTGCTTCTGCAGCACCGGATCGGTGATGAACAGGCCGGTGGACTTCACGTCGACGATGAACTGCGCGTCCTTGTGGATCGCCGACATGTCGCGCGCCAGCATCACGCCGACCTTGTCGGCAAAGATCTCCTCACCGGTGTTGTCGACCACGCCGCAGCGGTCGCCGTCACCGTCGAAACCGAGGCCGACATCGGCCTTGTGCTGCAGCACTGCGTCGCGGATCGCGTGGAGCATCTCCATGTCTTCCGGATTCGGATTGTATTTCGGGAAGGTGTGGTCGAGCTCGGTGTCGAGCGGGATCACCTCGCAGCCGATCGCTTCCAGCACCTGCGGCGCGAACGCGCCGGCGGTGCCGTTGCCGCAGGCCGCGACCACCTTGAGCTTGCGCTTGAGCTTCGGACGAGAGGTGAGGTCGGCGATGTAGCGCGCCGGATAGTTCTCGTGGAACTGGTAGGAGCCCCCGGCCTTGTTCTTGAATTCCGCGTTCAGGACGATCTCCTTCAGCCGCGTCATCTCGTCAGGGCCGAAGGTCAGCGGGCGGTTGGCGCCCATCTTCACGCCGGTCCAGCCATTGTCGTTGTGGGAGGCCGTAACCATCGCAACGGCGGGCACGTCGAGATCGAACTGCGCGAAATAGGCCATCGGCGTCACCGCAAGACCGATATCGTGCACCTTGCAGCCCGCCGCCATCAGGCCGGAGATCAGCGCGTATTTGATCGAGGCCGAGTAGCCGCGGAAATCGTGGCCGGTGATGATCTCCTGTTTGACGCCGAGCTCGGCAATCAGCGCGCCGAGCCCCATGCCGAGCGCCTGCACACCCATCAGGTTGATTTCCTTCTGGAACAACCAGCGCGCGTCGTATTCGCGAAAGCCTGTCGGCTTCACCATCGGCTCGGATTCGAAGGCGTAGGTGTTGGGCAACAATACGGATTTCGGCTTCGGGAACATTGAGTCGGTCTCGTGAAAGGGGGGGGCGGGAGTTGCTGCAGGCTTAGCGAATGCCAAACCGCAGCGAAAGGCGGGAATGAAGGCTTATGGCCGATAATTGCGGCAGTTTGGTAACGAAGAAACGTTACCGGAAGGGCGGCCGGAGCAAGAATATCTTCTTGAAATTGACGACCGCGCGGTCGCGCGGCTCGCCTCTACTGCTCCAACACCATCTGCCCGTTGGCGTACTCAAAACGCTTCAGGCGGGACAGGAAGGAGAGGCCGAGCAGGTTTTCCGACAGCGCCTCGTCCGGCAGCACCATGGCATCGACATCGCGCACGATGAGGCCGCCGACGTCGAGCATGGCGATTCGGGTGCGCGCGGCCTTGATGGTGCCGTTGGCGGTGGAAACGGTGGCGTTGTACTCGCCACGCGAGGGACGGAGACCAAAGCGGGCGGCCGAGGTCTCGTTCAGCGCCACGACGGAGGCGCCGGTATCGATCATGAAGCCGATGCGCTGGCCGTCGATCCGGCCCTCGGTCTGGAAATGACCGCGGCCGTCACGTCCAATGGCCAGGCTGCGGCCGCGGGCCGGCGCTGTGGCCGCGACTGCGACCGTCGTGCGCGGCACTGACGTGGCGGAAGCCGAGCTCATCTTGTCCGCCATCTGCGCCATGAAGGTGCCGAGGCCGATCATAACGGCCGCGATGATCATAATGTTACGCATCACACCACTTCCGAGCCGAAAGCTCGATTTCATCACGCGACGAGGCCGGCGGCGAGCGCAGGCACGCCGGGGCTCCTGTCATTTTGACGAAAAGGATGAGCGGAGGGTTAATGCCGGTTGCGAGTTCTCACGTCCCGCGCGGCTTCGCCCGCCTTGTCGGCACGGCGCTCGCGGGATCGTCGGGCCAGGGGTGACGCGGGTAGCGGCCGCGCAGGTCGGAGCGGACGGCGGCGTAGCTGCCGCGCCAGAAGCCGGGCAGATCGCGCGTCACCTGCACCGGACGCTGGGCCGGCGACAGCAATTCCAGCACCAGCGGCACCTTGCCGGCGGCGATCGAGGGATGGGTGTTGAGGCCGAACAATTCCTGTAGCCGGACCGCGATGGTCGGCCCCTGCTCGGCCTCGTAGTCGATCGCGAGCATAGTGCCGGTCGGCGCCTCGAAATGCGTCGGCGCCTCGCGGTCGAGCCGCGTGCGCATCTCCCAGGGCAAGAGCGCCATCAGGGCGTCGGAGAGATCGCCCGCGGAGATGTCCTTGAGCGCGATCTTGTCGGAGAGCGCCGGCACCAGCCAGTCGTCGCGCCGCGCGATCAGACCGTCGTCGGACAAATCGGGCCAGCTGTCGCCCTCGGCCTTGCGCAGGAACATCACGCGATCACGCCATTGCTTGGCGGCTTTCGACCAGGGCAGCCGGTCGAGGCCCGCGGCGATCAGGCCATCTGCGAAGATGCGCGCGGTGTCCTCCGAGGGCGATACTGAAAGCGTCGCCTCGGACAGCGTGATCGCGTGCAGCACGCGCTTGCGCCGCGCCCGCAGCGCCATCGCGCCGCGATCGAACGAGATCTCGTCGGCGGTCTCGATATGCTCGGCGAAATGCCGCTCGATCTCGTCCTCGGTGATTTGCGCGGCGAGCAAGATGCGACCGCTCGCCGCCGTCCCCGTCATCTCACCGATCGCGATGTAGGGCGCACGGGCGAGCGAGGAGGTCTGCTCGACAGAGGCGCCGCGGCCGTTGGCCAGCACGAAGCTGCCATTGCCGCGATTGCGCGCGACGCGGTCCGGGAACGCATAGGCGAGCATCAGGCCGGTCGAGAGATCCTCCTGCTGCGCCACCTTCTCCGACGCCGCGACCTGCGAAGCCCAGCGGTGCGCGAGATCGCGCGCGCTTGCCGCGCGTGGTGAGCGGTCGCGGCGGAACTGGTCGCGGCGGTGCTCGAGATCGACGCTGTCGCCGCCAAGGCCGCGCTCGGTGATGATGGCCGCGATCTCGGCGGCGGCCTGGCCCTCGCCGGCGCGATGCGAATCCACGATCATGCGCGCCAGCCGAGGCGGCAGCGCCAGCGCACGCAAGCTCTTGCCTTCGGCGGTGATGCGGCCGTCGCCGTCGAGCGCGTTTAGCTCGCTCAGCAGGCTCTTGGCTTCCTTCCAGGCCGGCTGCGGCGGCGGATCGAGGAACGATAGAGCCGCGGGATCGCTGACGCCCCATTGCGCGAGATCGAGCACCAGCGAGGACAGGTCGGCGCTGAGGATTTCCGGCTGGGTGTACGGCGCGAGCGATGCGGTCTGCGGCTCGTCCCAGAGCCGGTAGCAGACGCCGGGCTCGGTGCGGCCGGCACGGCCGCGGCGCTGGTCCACCGCCGCGCGCGAGGCGCGCACGGTCTCGAGCCGGGTCAGGCCGATATCGGGCTCATAGCGCGGCACGCGGGCAAGACCGCTATCGACGACGATACGCACGCCCTCGATGGTGAGCGAGGTCTCCGCGATCGAGGTTGCCAGCACCACCTTGCGCGTGCCCTTGGGTGCCGGCGCGATGGCGCGATCCTGCACGGCGGCATCGAGCGCGCCGAACAGCGGCACGATCTCGACGGAGGCGTCCTGCACGCGCTCGGAGAGGAAATTCTGCGTGCGGCGGATCTCGGCGGCGCCTGGCAGGAAGGCCAGCACCGAGCCGCTATCGGCGCGCAGCGCAGATGCGATCGCATCCGCCATCTGCCGCTCGATCGGTGCATCCGCCTTGCGGCCGAGATAGCGTGTCTCGACCGGAAACGCACGGCCCTCGCTCTCGACGACGGGGGCATCGCCGAGCAGCCTTGCCACCCGCGCACCGTCGAGCGTCGCCGACATCACCAGGATGCGCAAATCCTCGCGCAAGCCGGTTTGCGCATCACGCGCCAGCGCGAGGCCCATGTCGGCGTCGAGCGAGCGTTCATGGAATTCGTCGAACAGGATCGCGGCAACGCCTGTTAGTTCGGGATCGTCGAGGATCTGGCGGGTGAAGATGCCCTCGGTCACCACCTCGATGCGCGTCGCGCGCGAGATCTTCGAGCCGAAGCGGACACGATAGCCCACGGTTTCGCCGGCGCGCTCGCCGAGCGATTTGGCCATGCGGTCGGCACTGGCGCGCGCGGCGATGCGGCGCGGCTCCAGCACGATGATCTTCTTGTCCTTGGCCCACGGCGCATCGAGCAAGGCCAGCGGCACGCGCGTGGTCTTGCCGGCGCCGGGAGGGGCCACCAGCACTGCGGCGTTGCTAGCCTCCAGCGTACGCGACAAATCGTCGAGCACGGCATCGATCGGGAGGGGCGTGTCGAAGCTGCGGGGCAAGATCCATCCACTCGTCATGCCCGGGCTTGTCCGGGGCATCCACGTCCTCGACCAGAAAACAGACGTGGATGGCCGGGACAAGCCCGGCCATGACGAATTTATGTGGAGCTGGGAACGATCAGCCCTGCACTGGCGGACGACCGACGCTCTCGTACACAAAGCCGGCGGCTTCCATGTCTTCGGGGCGGTAGATGTTGCGGAGGTCGACGACGACCGGCTGCGCCATGGTCGCCTTCAACCGGTCGAGATCGAGCGCGCGGAACTGGACCCATTCGGTGACGATGACGAGAGCGTCGGCGCCTTGCGCGCAGGCATAGGCGTCCTCGCAATAGGTGATATCGGGCAATTCGCCCTTGGCCTGCTCCATGCCGACGGGATCGAACGCCTTCACCTTCGCGCCCATGTCGATCAGGCCCGTTACCAGCGGGATCGACGGCGCATCGCGCATGTCGTCGGTGTCGGGCTTGAAGGTGAGGCCCAGCACCGCAACGGTCTTGCCGCGCAGATTGCCGCCGAGCGCCTGGCTCACCTTGCGCGCCATCGCGCGCTTGCGGTTCTCGTTGACCGCCAGCACCGATTCGACGATGCGCAAGGAGACGTCGTAGTCCTGCGCGATCTTGATCAGAGCCTTCGTGTCCTTCGGGAAGCACGAGCCGCCGAAGCCGGGACCGGCATGCAGGAATTTCGTGCCGATGCGGTTGTCGAGCCCGATGCCGCGCGCGACCTCCTGAACGTTGGCGCCGGCCTTCTCGGACAGATCGGCGATCTCGTTGATGAAGGTGATCTTGGTCGCGAGGAACGCGTTGGCGGCGTATTTGATCATCTCGGCGGTGCGGCGCGCGGTGAACATCAGCGGCGCCTGGTTCAGCGACAGCGGACGGTAGATGTCGCCCATCACCTTGCGGCCGCGCTCCTCGGAGGTGCCGACCACGATGCGGTCCGGGAATTTGAAATCGCGGATCGCCGCGCCCTCGCGCAGGAACTCAGGGTTCGAGGCGACCACCACATCGGCCGACGGATTGGCTTCGCGGATGATGCGCTCGACCTCGTCGCCGGTGCCGACCGGCACGGTCGATTTCGTCACCACCACGGTGAAGCCCTGCAGCGACCGCGCGATCTCTTTCGCGGCGGCGTAGACGTAAGACAGGTCGGCGTGTCCGTCGCCGCGGCGCGAGGGCGTGCCGACCGCGATGAACACGGCATCGGCATCGGCGACCGGCTGCTTCAGGTCGGTGGTGAAGTCGAGCCGCTTGGCTTTCACGTTGTTCGCGACCAGCTCGTCGAGGCCAGGCTCGTAGATCGGGATCTCGCCGCGATGGAGTGCCGCGATCTTCCTCTCGTCCTTGTCGACGCAGGTAACGTCGTGGCCGAAATCCGCAAAGCAGGCGCCGGACACCAATCCCACATAGCCCGTGCCGATCATCGCAATTCGCATGAAAAATCCTGTTCCAGCTTGGTTAACGGACGTCCAACTCAGCCCAATCCGGGGCGGTTTAGCATTTTCCCGAGGCCATGGAACAGTCCGCATGCAAAAACCGGCCCGCGATTTGAACCGGTAAAGAAGTCGGAAACTACTGGGCTCCAAACTGCCCCAGGCCCGCACAGGCACGGGCGGAACGCGCCTCGAAAAGGGACACCATGGCACGATCAGGCACAATCGCGGCGGCCAGCCCCTCCACGGCCGCTTCGGGCGCGCGTATCGACTGGGTCGACTACGCCAAGGGTATCTGCATCGTCATGGTGGTGATGATGCATTCGGTGCTGGGGGTGGAGCTTGCCGCCGGGCAGACCGGGTTCATGCACGTGCTCGTAGCCTTCGCAAAGCCGTTCCGGATGCCGGATTTCTTTCTGATTTCGGGCTTGTTCCTGTCTCTGGTGATCGATCGGGACTGGCGAACCTATCTCGACCGCAAGGTGGTGCATTTCGCCTATTTTTATGTCGTCTGGGTGACAATCCAATTCGGCTTCAAGGCCCCGGCCTTTGCGGCCGAGACCAGCTGGCAGCACGTCGGCCTGCTGTATCTCGAATCCTTCATCGAGCCGTTCGGCACGCTGTGGTTCATCTATCTGTTGCCGGTCTTCTTCGTCGTCACGAAACTGACACGCAAGGTCCCATCGCTCGCGGTCTGGCTCGTCGCCGCCGCGCTGGAGACCGCGCACATCACGACCGGCTGGACCGCCATCGACGAGTTCTGCGCACGCTTCGTCTATTTCTATTCGGGCTATTTGTTCGCGCCCTACGTGTTCGCCCTGTCGGACCGGGCGCGGAAGCATCCGGCGCTGGCGCTTGCAGCGCTCGCTGCCTGGGCGCTGATCAATGCCGGCCTCGTCGCAGCGGGCGCCAGCGAGTGGGCGATCGTCTCGCTCGCGCTCGGCTTCGCCGGCGCCTGCGCCATCATCGCGGCGGGCACGCTGCTCGCGCGGGCGCACTGGCTCAACTTCCTCCGCTTCTGCGGCGAGCATTCGATCGTGATCTATCTCGCCTTCTTCCTGCCGATGGCGGCGACGCGAACGCTGCTGCTGCGCACGGGCATCATTCCTGATATCGGCACGGTGTCGCTGCTCGTCACTATCGCCGGCGTGCTTGGATCGCTTGTGATCTGGCAGGCCGCGTTGCGACTTAATGCGCGCTTCCTGTTCGAGCGGCCGGAGGCATTCTGGATCGCGCCGAAGAAGCCTGGCGTGCGATTGCAGGCGGCCGAGTAGCGCTCCCTCCCCGAGGCCATCCCCATAGTGTGCAATTGCGCACGGGGCGGGGATCCATAACCCCAGGAAGCGGTTATGGCGGGAGATGGCAACCCCGAGTCTTCGCAAAACTACATCCTGTGGCTATGGGTCCCGGATCTGCGCGCGCTTAGGGCGCGCTTGTCCGGGACGACGATGGTGTGGGAATCGCGCCAAAAATCCGCTGCCCAAGGCTGTCAAAGCCCGCAAAAATTCATACATTGCGGCCCATGCCCAAAACCTCGCCGAAGACATCTCCGAAGACCAGCGCCAAAGCCGACACCACAGCCGCGCCCAAGGCGGCCACTGACACCAAGCCTGTTGCCAAAGCTGCGACAGCTGCTGCCAAACCGGTCGCGGCAAAGGCGGCCGGAAAGGGCGACCACGTCTTCCTGGTCGATGGTTCCTCCTACATCTTCCGCGCCTATCACGCGCTGCCGCCGCTGAACCGCAAATCCGACGGGCTCCAGGTCAACGCCGTGCTCGGCTTCTGCAACATGCTGTGGAAGCTGCTCCGCGAGATGCCCGAGGACAATCGGCCGACGCATCTGGCCATCATCTTCGATAAGTCGGAGATCACCTTCCGCAACAAGATCTATCCGGACTACAAGGCGCACCGGCCGCCGGCCCCCGACGATCTCATTCCGCAATTCGCGCTGATCCGCGAAGCCGTGCGCGCCTTCGACCTGCCCTGCCTGGAACAGATCGGCTTCGAGGCCGACGATCTCATCGCGACCTATGTGCGCCAAGCCTGCGAGCGCGGCGCCAGCGCCACCATCGTGTCGTCAGATAAGGACCTGATGCAGCTCGTCACCGATTGCGTCACGATGTACGACACCATGAAGGACCGCCGCATCGGCATATCAGAGGTGATCGAGAAGTTCGGCGTGCCGCCGAACAAGGTGGTCGAGGTGCAGGCGCTCGCGGGCGATTCCACCGACAACGTGCCGGGCGTACCCGGCATCGGCATCAAGACCGCGGCGCAGCTGATCACCGAATATGGCGATCTCGACCAATTGCTGTTCCGCGCCGGCGAGATCAAGCAGCCCAAGCGGCGCGAGGCGCTGCTCGAGAATGCGGAGAAGGCGCGCATCTCGCGGCAACTCGTGCTGCTCGACGACAAGGTCGAGTTGGAGGTGCCGCTGGACGACCTCGCCGTCCACGAGCCCGACGCGCGCAAGCTGATCGCCTTCCTCAAGGCGATGGAATTCACGACGCTGACGCGGCGCGTCGCCGAATATGCGCAGATCGATCCTGCCAATGTCGATGCCGATCCCGGCTACGCCAGCGGCGCCAGCGTGTTCACGACGCTGCCGCCTTCGGACGTCGTGCCCACACCAGGCACGGGAACTCCGGCGCCAGCCCGGCCGAACCAGCCCAACAAATCGGCAGGCAAGGAGGACAAGGCTGCGAGCCCGAAGGGTGCGCCGATCTCGCTCGCCGTCGCGCGCGAAGAGGCGCTGCGCAAGCTTCCTGTCGATCGCGGCAAATACCAGACCATCAAGACGCTGAAGGAGCTCGACGCCTTCATTGCGCGCATCCATGACGCCGGCCATGTCGCGATCGAGACGAGAGCGAGCTCGATCGATCCGATGCAGGCCGATCTCTGCGGCATCGCGCTGGCGCTGGCGCCGAACGAGGCCTGCTACGTGCCGCTGGCGCACAAGCAATCCGGCGGCGGCGCCGGCCTGTTCGATGCCGGCCTCGCGCCGGACCAGGTCAAGCATGACGACGCGCTGCAAGCGCTGCGGCCGGTGCTGGAATCGACGGGCATCCTCAAGATCGGCTTCGACGTCAAGTTCACGGCCGTGATGCTGGCGCAGCACGGCATCACCCTGCGCAACATCGACGATGCGCTGCTGATCTCCTACGTGCTCGATGCCGGCCGCGGCTCGCATGCGCTCGAATCGTTGTCGGAGCGCTGGTTCGGCCATGCCATGCTGAAGGACAGCGAGCTGCTCGGCAGCGGCAAGGGCAAGATCACCTTCGACCAGGTGCCGATCGACAAGGCCGCACCGCTGTCAGCCGAAGGCGTCGACATCGCGTTGCGGGTGTGGCGCGTGCTGAAGCCGCGCCTGGTTTCCGAGCACATGAGTGCGGTCTACGAGACGCTGGAGCGGCCGCTGGTCTCCGTGCTTGCGCGTATGGAGCGGCGCGGCATCTCGATCGATCGCCAGGTGCTGTCGCGTCTGTCCGGCGACTTCGCCCAGACCGCAGCGCGCGTCGAGGCCGAGATCCAGGAGATCGCGGGCGAGCCGGTCAATGTCGGCAGCCCCAAGCAGATCGGCGACATCCTGTTCGGTAAGATGGGATTGCCTGGCGGCACCAAGACCAAGACCGGCGCGTGGTCGACCACCGCACAGGTGCTCGACGAGCTCGCCGAGCAGGGCCACGACTTCCCGAAGAAGATTCTGGAGTGGCGCCAGGTCTCCAAGCTGAAATCGACCTACACCGACGCGCTGCCGACCTACGTCAACCCGCAGACCCACCGCGTGCACACCACCTACGCGCTGGCTGCGACCACGACGGGGCGCTTGTCGTCGAACGAGCCGAACCTGCAGAACATTCCGGTGCGTACCGAGGACGGCCGCAAGATCCGCCGCGCCTTCATCGCCACGCCCGGGCACAAGCTGGTCTCGGCCGATTATTCACAGATCGAGCTGCGGCTGCTGGCCGAGATCGCCGATATTCCGGTGCTGAAGCAGGCGTTCCGCGATGGGCTCGACATTCACGCCATGACCGCGTCGGAAATGTTCGGTGTGCCGATCAAGGGCATGCCGAGCGAGATCCGCCGCCGCGCGAAAGCGATCAATTTCGGCATCATCTACGGCATCTCCGCCTTCGGCCTCGCCAACCAGCTCGGCATCGCGCGCGAGGAAGCCTCCGCCTACATCAAGAAGTATTTCGAGCGGTTCCCCGGCATCCGCGCCTATATGGACGAGACGCGCGATTTCTGCCGCAACCACGGCTACGTCACCACGCTGTTCGGCCGCAAGTGCCACTACCCCGACATCAAGGCTTCGAATGCCTCGGTGCGCGCCTTCAACGAGCGCGCCGCGATCAACGCGCGGCTTCAGGGCACCGCCGCCGACATCATCCGCCGCGCCATGACGCGCGTGGAGGATGCGCTCACCGAGAAGAAGCTCTCGGCGCAAATGCTGCTCCAGGTGCACGACGAATTGATCTTCGAGGTGCCGGACGACGAGGTCGAGGCAACGCTCCCCGTCGTGCAGAAGGTGATGCAGGATGCGCCGTTCCCGGCCGTGCTGCTCTCGGTGCCGCTGCATGTCGACGCCCGCGCCGCGAACAATTGGGACGAGGCGCATTAGCGCACTTCCTTACCTCTCCCCGCTTGCGGGGAGAGGTCGGATCGCCCTTCCGATCCGGGTGAGGGGGTGCAGGTCTATCGACGACCGCCCGTGTGGAGAAAGCCCCTCACCCCAACCCTCTCAGGGCGAGCGAAGCTCGTCCCGGCCCCGTAAGAACCGGGGCGAGGGAGCACACCGGCGCAAGACCTCGATTGTCCTCCGATCAATTGCGCGATGGCCGCGCGATCCCGCGCGTATTAGAACCTTTGCATCTCCCGCACCGGTTCAACCATGCCCCACACCTCCGCCTTGCTCGGCTTCGCCCTCGTCAGCCTCGGCCTCGTGCTCACGCCGGGACCGAACATGATCTACCTGATCTCGCGCTCGATCACGCAAGGCGGCGCGGCCGGCATCGTCTCGCTCGGCGGCGTGGCGCTCGGCTTCGTGTTCTACATGCTGTGCGCGGCGTTCGGTATCACGGCGCTGTTGCTCGCCATTCCTTTCGCCTATGACGCGCTGCGCTTTGCCGGTGCCGGCTATTTGCTGTGGCTCGCCTGGCAGGCGGTGAAGCCGGGCGGACGCTCGCCGTTCCAGGTGAGGAAGCTCGCGGTCGACAGCCCGCGCAAATTGTTCGTGATGGGCTTCATCACCAACCTGCTCAACCCGAAGATCGCGATGCTGTATCTGGCGCTGCTGCCGCAATTCATCGATCCCGCGGCGGGCAGCGTGCTGACGCAGTCTGTGGTGCTGGGCGCGATCCAGATCGCGATCAGCGTCAGCGTCAACGCGATGATCGCGCTCGCCGCCGGATCGATCGCGCTGTTCCTGGTGAACCGGCCGAGCTGGATGCTGGTGCAACGCTGGCTGATGGGCACCGTGCTGGCCGGGCTCGCGGTGCGGATGGCGGTAGAAGCGAAGAGGGTGTGAAGAAGCTCAATCCAGCTTCGCCTCCATCCCCCGCTTCACGGCCGGGCGCGCCATCAGGGCCTCGTACCAGCGCTTGACGTTGGGGAAGTCGGCCAGATCAACCTTGTGGCGAGGATGGCGCCAAGCCCAGCCCAGGATGGCAAAATCGGCAACCGAGAGCTCGCCGGCGACGAAGTCGTGCCCCTCGAGGCGGCGGTCGAGCACACCATAGAGCCGGCGCGTCTCGGCCATGAAGCGCTTCAGGCCGTAGGCCCGGTCCTGCTCGTTCTCGAGTGCGATGAAATGGTGTACCTGGCCGGGCATCGGGCCGAAGCCGCCCATCTGCCACATCAGCCATTCGTAGACCGGAATGCGTTGGATAAGCGATTTCGGCAGGAATTTGCCGGTCTTTTCGCCGAGATAGAGCAGGATCGCGCCGGATTCGAAGATGCTGACGGGCTTGCCCTCAGGCCCCTCGGGGTCGACGATCGCGGGGATCTTGTTGTTGGGCGAGAGCTTGAGGAACTCGGGCGCCATCTGCTCGCCCTTGGTGATGTTCACCGGGATCACCTTATAGGGCAGCCCCATCTCCTCCAGCGCGACCGAGATCTTGCGGCCGTTCGGCGTGTTCCAGGTATAGAGCTCGATGGTCATTCCGTGTCCTTCCCCAAGAGGCGTGCCCGAAGGCTTGCCCCCTCACCTACTCCAGAAGGTTGCGCCCTCACAACCTTTGGGCCGGGATGGCCGATCCCTGTTGACGGGAGACGCCCCCTCTGGAATGTCGCGTCGGTCGCGGATAAATTCCGCCCCCACCAAAAACGCTGTTTGAGGGACCGCCGTGTCGAAATCCGCCTCCCGCGCCCGCCTGTTCGAGATCATCCGCCGGCGCTCATTCGGCCGCGGCGAGGTGACGCTCGCGTCGGGCCGCAAGAGCGATTTCTACTTCAACCTCAAGCCGACCATGCTCGACCCCGAGGGCGCAACGCTGCTCGCCGAGCTGACTTACGAGGCGCTCAAGGACGACCAGCTCGATTTTATCGGCGGGCTCGAGATGGGCGCGGTGCCGCTCGCCGGCGCGCTGGCGCAGATCTCCTGGATCAAGGGGCATCCGATCGCGGCCTTCTTCGTGCGCAAGAAGCCGAAGGAGCACGGCGCGAAGCTCGCGATCGAGGGCCTGCCCAAGGGCGAGACGCTGGCGGGCAAGCGCGTCGTGATCGTCGAGGACGTCACCACCACGGGCGGCTCGGCGATGAAGGCGGTGGAATCGGTGCGCGAGGCCGGGGCCAATGTCGTGCTGGTGCTGACCATGGTCGATCGCGAGGAAGGCGCCACCGACACGTTCGGTGCGGCTGGCCTGCCGTTCCGCTCGCTGTACAAGGCGTCGGAATTCTTGAAGGGGTGAAGTGGCGGAAATTTCTCCGCCGTTGTGCCTCAATGTGTCCCGGTAGCAACCACCCGTCCAAAGCTGCGCCCGGCCTTAAAGAGGCCACCGCCTCGTCTTGAAACCGCCTACGCTCAACTGCTCATTTACCATCCCGCTTTATGGTGAATCGTGTGCTGAGATCGCTCGGTCCCAGCCGATTCAGTAGCGTCGGGTGGAGTAAGCATTGCGTACAGTCATGTCCCATGCGCGCCGGCGGCGTCGCGCTTCGCTTGTGGCCGCCATGCTGGCAGCGCCGCTGCTGGCGGCGCCGACCTCGGTTGCAGCCGAAGGCCTGTTCGATTTCCTCTTCGGCGGAATGCAGCAGCGGCCGCAGCGCGAGGTGCCGCCGGCGAACTCCCACGTCGATCCCTTCAGCAGCCAGCAGAATGGCGCCACGCCGCAATATGTGCCGCCGACCCGCTCGGCCGCGGCCGGTGGCTCGGGACCGGCCTTCTGCGTACGCAGTTGCGACGGGAAATACTTTCCGCTGATGCGCGGTCTCGTCTCACCCGCGCAGATGTGTCAGGCGTTCTGTCCTGCCAGCGCGACCAAGGTCTATTTCGGCTCGTCGATCGACGGTGCCTATTCACAGACCGGCGAGCGCTATGCCGACAGCGAGAACGCGTTCGCCTACCGCAAGGCGCTGCGCGCCGACTGCACCTGCAACGGCCGTGAACCCGTCGGTCTTGCCCCGGTCGACCTTGCGCTGGATTCCTCCCTGAAGGCCGGCGACGTGATCGCCACCAGCGACGGCCTCGTCGCCTATACCGGCGTCCGCGTCGGCAACGACCAGGCTGCGGACTTCACCCCGGTTGCCTCCTATCCCGGCCTCACCGCGCAGGTTCGAGCGCGGCTCGGCGAGATGAAGGTGGCGCCGGTGCGCGCCGAGACGGTGTCGGCAGATGCGCCAGCGTCAAACGAGATCGTGCGCGAGCCGCTGCCGGACGTGACAGTGCCGAAGACCGCCGCGAAGCCGGCGAAGCGGGCGGGGTTGGAGTAAGCCTCACCTGTAACCACACCGTCATTGCGAGCGTAGCGAAGCAATGACGGAATTTGCGGCACTACCTCCCGATGATCACGCCGATCACATTCGGCGCCGCCAGATATTTCTCCTCGATCGCGGCGCGCGCGGAGGCGCGGTTCTCCGGCGTCAGGAGGCCGCACTTCTCGGCCAGGATCATCCAGCAGAAGCCCCACCAATCGGTCAGCATGCCCTGATCGCCGACGAGGTCATAGCCCTGCTCCGCCGCGAAGATGCGCGCATGCGCTTCGTCCAGCGTGTCGAGAAACAGATGATCCTCGGACGAGAACAGATCGTCGCTGACATCGTCGATGGTGTAGCCCCAGATCGACTGGCACACCGCGTTGAACTCGCGGTCGAACTGGTCGTCATCGACCCTCTGGCGCCGCGCGGCCTGATGCAGCCGTGACAGCGAGCGCGCGAAATCGGCGATCCGGGTGAGGGCAAACTGGTCGAAGGCAATGGTGGACATGTAGTCCTCGCAAAGTCGGACAGACGCTAGATATTGTATCGGCGAGGCGCCGAATCACAATGATATATCAAAGACTTGCTAAAGTGTTCTTAATTTGTTCTGGGCGCGCGTGGAATCGAAAGGGGCCGCCCGAGGCGACCCCTTTGCCGGTTGCAATCTTGTTCGGGATGAAATCCAGCCCCGGCAAGCGCGGACGTTAATACCGACAGCGGGCTTTGCGCGATTCCGGAAAAATACCGGTCGTAGTGCTGTCCTAATGCAGCCGGCGCCTCAATGGCAGCGCGAGGCCGCAATGGCGTGGACGCGGCGGTCGCCGAGGAGATGGGCGACAAAGCCATTCGCCGGAAAGATCTTTGCGAAGGCTGGATCGCGGACGCTGAGGCCCCCCGCGTAAGCACCGAATGCCGGCATCACCGCCCGCATCCCGTCGCTGGCGAAGCAGCGGCGCTCCATCGAGCGGCCACGCGCCGAGACACGCGCCTTCGGATGCAGATGGCCGGCGATCTCGCCGTGGGCGCCGGTCGGCTCGTGGCGGAAGGTGATCGGGCCGATTGCGACTTCGTCCGCGATGGTGCCGCCAAGATCGCGCGGCAGCATGGGGTCGTGATTGCCGGAAATCCAGATCCAGTCGCGGCCGGTCTGGAGTGCGGCCAAGGCGTCGCGGTCCTCGGCGGACAGGCGCTCATGCGCGCTGCGGTCGTGAAAACTGTCGCCGAGCGCGATGACCACTCGCGGATCATGGCGGGAGATGACAGCAGCGAGCCGGCCGAGCGTCGCAATGGTATCGTAAGGCGGCAGCAGGACGCCGCGCGTGGCGAAGCTCGAGCCTTTCTCGAGATGCAGGTCGGAGACGACGAGCAGGCGCTGCTCGTCCCAGAACAGCGCGCCGGAGAGATCGGCCGCAAAGGTCACATCGCTGATCGTGACTCTGGAAACGCGCATGTCCTCGACATCTCCCGAAATCAGCGCGCCTGCCGTCACGTCTTACCCGCTTCTATCCATCGCCTCTTTGACGAGCTCGTCGGCGGCTTCCGCCAAAAGCTCGTCTGCAGCTTCGCCATAAACTGACTCGCGGCCGATTTCCAGCATCACGGGCACGGCGAGCGGGGAGACGCGGTCGAGTTCCCGGTGCGTGATGCGGCCGTGGATGCGCATCAGCATGTCGCCGAGCCGGCGCAAATCGAGCAGGCCGGTGGCGGCATCGGCGCGCGCAGCGCGGAGCAGGACGTGATCGGCCTGGTGCTTGCGCAACACGTCGTAGACGAGATCGGTCGAGAACAGCACCTGACGGCGGCTCTTCTCCTCCCCGGTGTGGCGGCGCGCGATCAGGCCGGAGATGATGGCGCAGTTGCGGAAGGTTCGCTTCATCAGCGCGGATTCGGCGAGCCAGGCTTCGAGATCATCGCCGAGCATGTCAGGATCGAACAGCGCGTTGAGGTCGATCCGCCCATCGCGGATCATGAAGGAGAGATCACCGAGCCCCCAGATCGCCACGGCATATTCATTGGCGACGAAGCCGAGCGGACGCGCGCGAGCGCGCTCCAGCCGGCGCGTCAGCAGCATGCCCAAGGTCTGATGCGCGAGACGGCCCTCGAAGGGGTAGCAAACGAGATAATGCTTGTTGGCCCGCGGAAAGCTCTCGACCAGCAGCTCGCGGACCGCCGGCACTCTGCTGACATCCTTCTGCAGCGACAGCCAGTCGCGCACCTGCTCCGGCAAGCCGCCCCAGGCGCGGCCATCATCGAGCAGGCGGCGCACGCGCTCGGCGAGATAGGTCGAAAGCGGAAACTTGCCGCCCATGTAGGACGGCACCTTCGGGTCCTTGTCATGCGCGCGCGAGACATAGACCTGGTCCTCGACCAGGGTCTCGTAGCGCACCACTTCGCCCGAGAACACGAATGTGTCGCCGGGGGAGAGGCCCTCGATGAAGGCTTCCTCGATCTCGCCGAGCAGTCGGCCGCCGCGTGCGATCACGCCTGTGGATCCTGCACCGCTGCCGCGCGAACGCACCAGCCGCACCTTCAGCATGTCGTCCTCGACGATGGTGCCGACATTCATGCGGTAGCTCTGCCGCACCTTGGGATTGGCGACGCGCCAGCGTCCCTCCTTGTCCTGCTTGATGCGAGCAAAGCGCTCATAGGTCTTCAGCGCATAGCCGCCGGAGGCGACGAAATCGACGACGTCGTCGAAATCCTGCCGCGACAGGCTTGCGTAGGGCGCGGCGGTGCGAACCTCGCCATAGAGCTCGTCGCTGAAGAACGGCTCGCCACAGGCACAGCCCAGAACATGCTGAGCCAGCACGTCGAGCGCGCCAGTGCGCAAGGGCGGCGTATCCTGCGCATTCTCGGCGATGGCGTCGATGGCGACGCGGCACTCCAGCACTTCAAAACGGTTGGCGGGCACCAGCACCGCGCGGGAAGCCTCGTCGAGGCGGTGATTGGCGCGGCCGATGCGCTGCATCAGACGCGAGGAGCCTTTTGGCGCGCCGATATTGACAACGAGATCGACGTCACCCCAGTCGACGCCGAGGTCGAGCGAGGAGGTGCAGACCACGCCGCGCAGCCGGCCCGCCGACATGGCGTCTTCGACCTTGCGGCGCTGGGCGACGTCGAGCGAGCCGTGATGCAGCGCGATGGCAAGGCCATCGTCGTTCATGCTCCAGAGATTCTGAAACAGCATCTCGGCCTGGCTGCGGGTGTTGACGAAGACCAGCGTGGTCTTGTTGGCCTTGATCAGCTCGTAGATTTCAGGGAGCGCGTGACGCGCGCTGTGACCGGCCCAGGGCAGCCGCTCGCGCGTATCGAGCATCTCGACCACGGGCGGCGCGGCGCCGCCGGCGACGACGATGTCGGCTGCCCGCTCCTTGCCGTCGGGCTGCGGCACCAGGAAGCGCGCGAGCTGCTCTGGCTCGGCTACGGTCGCGGACAAGCCGATCGCGCGCATCTGCGGCGCGAGGCGCCACAATCGCGCCAGCCCGAGGGAGAGCAGATCGCCCCGCTTGGACGTGACCAGCGCGTGCAGCTCGTCGAGCACGATGCGCTTGAGAGAGGAAAACAGGAACGGTGCGTCGTCGGAGGAGAGCAGCAGCGCGAGCTGCTCGGGCGTCGTCAGCAACACGTCGGGCGGATAGCGCCGCTGCCGCTGACGGCGCGACACCGGCGTATCGCCGGTGCGGGTCTCGACCTTGATGGGCAAGTCCATCTCGGCGATCGGACGCTCAAGGTTGCGCGCGATGTCGACGGCGAGCGCCTTGAGCGGCGAGATGTAGAGGGTGTGCAGGCCGCCGCTGCGCTGCACGCTGCGGCCGGTGGAGACGAGGTTCTTCTTCGCACCCGCGTCGCGTGTCAGCGGCTGCGTCGACAGCTCGACCAGCGTGGGCAGAAATCCGGCCAGCGTCTTGCCGGCGCCGGTCGGCGCAATCAGGAGAGCGGACCGGTCCTCGCGCGCCTTCTCCAGCAGCGCCAATTGATGCGCGCGCGGCGACCAGCCGCGGGCTGCGAACCAGGCCCGAAAGCGATCCGGCAGCAGGGCGGCCGGCTCGGTCGATGTCTGGAGGAGACGGGGCGGCACGGCATGACAGGTAAGCCGTAGGGATGGCTTCGTCGAGGGGGGCTATGGCCTGCGACAGGGCGATCGCACACGCGCTGTCCATTTGAGGCACGATAGACTCGACATCGTCATGGCCGGGCTTGTCCCGGCCATCCACGTCTTACCCGCGGCACGAAGAACGTGGATGCCCGGGACAAGCCCGGGCATGACGACCGCTTGTGAGGTCCAAATTTCGGTCCTCTCCTCGCCTGCGCGACGAGGGCCAGCGCTCTCACGCCCCGGCCGGGACCTGATCGAGAAATCCGGTCACGCTTCTGATCCGGCCGTCCTTCAGCACGGCGAAATCGGTGCCCTTGATCGGGCTGTCGGCGCCGTCAGGGCCAAGTCCCCACGAGAAGCGGATGTGATCGCCGTAGCCGTTGGGCTCGCCGATCAGCTTGAATGTGAAATCGGGAAAGCGCTGCTGCACACCTGCGATCAGCGCCTCGATGCCGTCCTGGCCGTCGCCCTTCATCACGGGGTCGACGTAGCTCGCATCCGTTGTCCAGCTTTCGCTCAGCAGCTCGCGGCGGCGGCCGGCACTGCGCTCGTTCCAGAGCTCGATGTAGCGGCGGGCGATGGTGACGGGGTCGGTCATGGTTCTCTCCTTCGATGGCGCCGTGTTGTCCGGCTGACTGTGACTATCGAAGGTTCACGCGCGTTGATCGATTACCTCGGAGGTCATCAACGCGCGTGAGGTTTTCGCAAAAATTACTTCGCCGCCGTCACCATGATCTCGACGGTGTATTGCGGGGCGGCCAGCTTGGCTTCGACGGTGGCGCGCGCAGGCGTATTGCCGGGCGAGACCCAGGCGTCCCACACAGCGTTCATCTCTGCGAAGGTCTTCATGTCGGTGATGTAGATCGTGGCCGAGAGCAGCTTCGACTTGTCGGTGCCGGCCTTGGCGAGGTGACCGTCGATGGTCGCCAGGATGTCCTGGGTCTGCTTCGTCACGCTTTCGCCGGCCGCCTTGTTGGCGACGACACCGGCGAGATAGACGGTGTTGCCGTGCACGACGACCTGGCTCATGCGCGGGCCGGTTTCTAAACGCTGAATGCTCATCTGGATCTCCTGGCTGGAATGGCGGCCCTGTCTAGCCCAGCGGTTTGCACTGTGCCACCCCTTGGCACGCGTGCGTTGCCTGCCACGCATGCGTTGCCCGGCACGCATGCGTGGGGCAGCAACGCCGTTCACGGAAACCGGCTGAAGAACGTCCAGATCGTTTCGGCGCCGTCGATGTCGCCGTTCTGCGGTCCGAGCAGGTTCCTGGCGACCTTCGGGAATCGGGCATCCGGAGCAAAGCCTGGCATGCGGTGGCCGCCGTGGTTGATGCGATAGAGCACGACGTCGTGCCCAGCCGGACAGCGCGAGCTGATACGCGTGACCGTGGACTGGTCCGCGGGCGCCGCGTCGGGCATGTCGGTGATCCCGGCGTCGTCGGTCTCGCAGCCATTGAGCCTGCGCCAGAACGCCAGCGTCTCATCCGTCGACCAGAATCCCTCTGCGGCAAAATAGCTCGATCCGCGCCCGCCCTCATAAGGGACCAGCGGATCTTCCGTCCCGTTCATGAGCAGCATCGGCAGCGGCCGCGACGGATGGCAGGTGACGGCGGCTTCGTCGTTGAGGTTCATGATCACACTCGCAGCCGCCGCAAACAGATCGGCCCGCGCGCAGGCCATGGTCATCGCCATGGCACCGCCATTGGAGACGCCGGCGACGTAGACGCGCTTCGCATCGGCCGTGCCGTCGGCCACCAGCTTCTCGACCAGCCTTGCGATGAAGGCGACGTCATCGGTGCCGACCGGTGGTCCGCGCAGGGCCGGCCCCGCCTTGGTGCGCGCGTCCGCCCATGCGTTGTTGAGCCCGTCCGGAAACACAACGGCAAGGCCCTCGCGCTTGGCAACCTGCGGCCAGGCCGTCCGCGTGACCATGTCGGCGCCGCGCTGGGTCTTGCCATGCAGCACGATGACGAGCGGTGCGGGCCGCTTGGCCGGCAGTTGCGCGGTGTAGGAGCGCTTCACCCCGTTGACATCGACCGTATCGGCGGACGCAGCCGAAGCTGCCGTCAAAGCAGCGATCAGCGTGGCGATGCGCATCCGCCGCCGCATGGTCTAGCCCACTGCCTTGGCGGCGGCACGGCCCGCATTGCGGCCCGAGAACAGGCAGCCGCCCAGAAAGGTGCCTTCCAGCGAGCGATAGCCATGCACGCCGCCGCCACCGAAGCCGGCGGCCTCGCCGACGGCGTAAAGGCCGGGAATGACGCGGCCCTCCTCCCCGAACACGCGGGAGTCGAGATCGGTCTCGAAGCCGCCCAGCGTCTTGCGGGTGAGAATGTTGAGCTTCACGGCGATCAGCGGCCCATGCGCGGGATCGAGGATGCGGTGCGGAGAAGCGGTGCGGATCAACTTGTCGCCGATATAGCGGCGCGCATTGTGGATGTTCATGACCTGCGCATCCTTGACGTAGGGATTGGCGATCTCGCGGTCGCGCGCCTCGATCTGCATCCTGATGTGCTCGAGCTTGAGGAGATCGCTGCCGGCGAGCTTGTTCATGGCCGCAACGAGCTCATCGAGCTTGTCGCGGACAATGAAGTCGACACCATGGCTCTTGAACGCCTCCACCGGCGCCGGCGCGCCCTTGTTGGTGGCGCGGCGAAGCGTCATGCGCCAGCTCTTGCCGGTCAGGTCCGGGTTCTGCTCCGAGCCCGACAGCGCAAACTCTTTCTTGATGATGCTCTGGGTCAGGATGAACCAGGAATAGTCGTAGCCGGTCGACGTGATGTATTTGAGCTGGCCGAGCGTGTCCGAGCCCGGGAATAGCGGCGCCGGCAGCCGCGTGCCTGTGGCGTCGAACCACATTGAGGAAGGACCCGGCAGGATGCGGATGCCGTGACGCGGCCAGATCGGGTTCCAGTTCTGGATGCCCTCGACGTAGTGCCACATGCGGTCGCGGTTGATCAGCCGCGCGCCGGTCTTTTCCGTGATGCCGATCATGCGCCCATCGACATGCTCGGGCACGCCGGAGATCATGAACTTCGGGGGCTCACCGAGCCGCTTCGGCCAGTTCTGCCGCACCAGCTCGTGGTTGCCGCCGATGCCGCCGGAGGCGACGATCACGGCCTGCGCCTTCAGTGCGAAGTCGCCGACCACGTTGCGCGAGGAGCTCTTGCCGCGCTCTGCATCATCGGGCGCAAGAACGACGCCGCTGACGCCATCCACCGTGCCATTGGTGACCGAGAGCGCATCGACGCGATGGCGAAATCGGAAGATCAATCGGCCGGTCTTCATCGCCTCGCGCGCGCGGCGCTCGAACGGCTCGACGATGCCCGGGCCGGTGCCCCAGGTGACGTGGAAGCGCGGCACCGAATTGCCGTGGCCCATCGCATCATATCCGCCGCGCTCGGCCCAGCCGACCACGGGAAAGAAGCGATGGCCCATCGCGCGCAGCCAGCCGCGCTTCTCGCCGGCCGCGAAGGCCACATAGGCTTCGGCCCATTGGCGCGGCCAGAAATCCTCGTCGCGGTCGAAGCCGGCGGTGCCGAGCCAGTCCTGCATGGCAAGCTCGTAGGAGTCCTTGATGCCGAGCCGGCGCTGCTCCGGCGAATCGACCAGGAACAATCCGCCGAACGACCAGAACGCCTGGCCCCCCAGCGACTGCTCGCCTTCCTGGTCGACAACCATCACGCGCTTGCCCGCATCAGCGATCTCAGTGGCGGCAACGAGGCCCGACAGTCCCGCACCGACGACGATGACATCCGTTTCTTCAACCATGCGCTTCCCCCTCCAAGTTCTTCTCCTCCTCAAGGGTTCCCCCCTGTAGTTGCCCGGATTGAAGCCAGCGGTTGCAACTGAGATCAAGGGTATGGCGCGCAAGACCTCGTTAACTTGTTCCACTTTGGGATGGAGACCGGCCGGGTGCAGCGCGGACGCAACACTGGATTTAATTTGTTTTGAGCCAGCAGGCCTGCCTAGACAAAGCCTCGGTTACGACCGACGCTAGCCGTGCATCATCACCTGACACACAGATTCGAATTCGACTGGGGCGGGGGAAAATGAATTTTCTGACGGGGTTGCTTGCGGCGGTTCTCTTGATCGCAGGCATGGGGGCTTCTCACGCGGTGGTTCGGATCGCGGATGACCGCGGCGGCCGGATCGGAACCTACGTCGACAAGTACCAGGACCTCAGGCAATCGGGCGAGACGGTCATCATCGATGGCCTCTGCGCCTCGGCCTGTACCATCGTTCTCGGTGCTATCCCGCACGACCGGATCTGCGTGACCTCGCATGCGACGCTGGGCTTCCATGCCGCCTGGGATTTCGGCGCCAACGGCCGCGCCATCACCAATCCCGAAGCGACCCAGATGCTCTATGCGATGTATCCCTCGCAGATCAGGCGCTGGATCGGCCAGCGGGGCGGCCTCACCCCGCGGATGCTCTTCCTGAGGGGCAAGCAGCTCCAGGCCATGTACAAGCCGTGCTACCTGGACGCGCAGGCCTCGACGACCAGGCCGTCGCGCCGGTCGCTCCCGCAAGCGGAGCCGCTCGAATCCGCCCGGGGCCAGCTCCTCCACTGACATCCACAGGCTGGCGGCGTCCTTTGGCGCCGCCGCGGCGTCTTGCCAGCTGGCGGAGCCTTGCCTGCTGGCGGCGCCTTGCCGGCAGCCGGCGCAAAGCCTATCTGAAAGCCAGGGAACCGGGGCCTTCGTCCCGATCGTTGTCATGGCTCAACCGCTGCACCCGGCACATCGGCTATCGGACAATTCGCCCACTGCCGGGCGGATGCCATCCGTGCTGCTGTGGGCGGGCGCTGCAATCGGCGGTCTCGCCGTGATCGGCGCGCTGGCGCTCTGGTTCCACTATGGCAGCCAGGTGTTCTTCGAAATGATCAGGACCGGCTTTGCCGCCTGCTTCTGACCTGCGACAGGAAGTTTTCCGCCCATGAGCTCCGCCACCCGTCCGCTGGTGATCGCGACCGCCTTCGCTACAAGCCTCGTCGTCGGCCTCCTGATCATGTTCTGGGCGATGGGCGGGGTCGGCAAGGTGGCACAGCCGGCCGCGATCGGCGGCCCGTTCCAGCTGACCGACCAGAACGGCAAGGCCGTCACCGACAAGAGCCTGAAGGGCAAGCCGACCCTGATCTTCTTCGGCTACACCCATTGCCCCGACGTCTGCCCGACCTCGCTGTTCGAGATCTCGGAAGTGCTGCGCGCGCTGGGCAAGGACGCCGACAAGGTCAATGCCATCTTCATTTCGGTCGATCCCGAGCGCGACACGCCGGCGACGATGAAGGATTACCTGTCGAGCTTCGATCCGCACCTCCAGGGCCTGTCCGGCGACCCCGCCGAGACCGCCAAGGTGATCTCCTCCTACCGGGTCTATGCCAAAAAGGTCCCGACCAAGGACGGCGATTACACGATGGACCACACCGCGCTGATCTACCTGATGGACCGCGAGGGCAGGTTCGTCTCGCCGTTCAATTTGAAGCGGACGCCGGAAGAGGCAGCGGTTGATTTGAAGCGGTATCTCTGAGCTTCACGCTGGCCACAATCGGCGCTCGCGTTCCCGGCGGGATGGTCTATAAGGCCCTCCGATCCCGACGAAATTCATTCCTTCGGCCGATGGCTCCATCGCAACAGGCGAAATCGCTCAAATCTGTCCGTGGCTTGCTGGCAGGGCTGGCTGCTGGCCTTTGCCTGCTCGGCGGCCTCACCGAGGCGAACGCGCAAGCTCCCGCCAAGCGGCCTCCGGCTGCGCCACAGACCACCCCTCAGGCGGCGCCCCAGGCCGCCCCGCAGGCGGTGCCCGGGTTCTGGGACCCGCGCCGGCGCCCCGAACGGCCGGACCTGTCCCGCCTGACCGTGATCCGCTTCCTGACCGAGACCGACTATCCGCCGTTCAACTACACCGGTGCGGACGGCAATCCGGCCGGCTTCAACGTCGATTTCGCCCGCGCCCTGTGCGAGGAGATCAAGGTCACCTGCACGGTGCAGATGCGGCGTTTCGAGACGCTGGTCGATGCGCTCACCTCCAACCGGGGCGATGCCATCATCGCCTCCATGGCGGTGAGCCCGCAGCTGCGCGCCCGCGTCGACTTCACCGATCCCTATTACCGCGTGCCGGCGCGCTTCGTCTCGCGCAAGGATGCGGTGATGCCGGAGATCCGCCCCGAATATCTCGAGGGCAAGAAGGTCGGCGCCATCGCCGGCTCGGCGCACGAGGCGTATCTCAAGGCGATGTTCACCGACGCCGAGCTGCACGCCTACCCCAATGACGATGCGATGCGCGCAGCTCTGCGCAGGGGCGAGGTCGACTTCATCTTCGGCGACGCCATCTCGCTGGCGTTCTGGATCAACGGCACGGATTCGGCCGATTGCTGCGCCTTCTCCGGCGGTCCGTTCGTCGAGAGCCGTTTCTTCGGCGAGGGCATCGGCATCGCCGTGCGCAAGGGCAACGACGTGCTGCGCCAGGCCCTGAACTGGGCGATGTTCCGGATCTGGGAAAAAGGCCGCTACACCGATCTCTGGCTACGGTATTTCTCGGTCAGTCCGTTCTGACCTTTCGCCTCTCCGCCTGCAGCGGGAGTGCGGACGATCGCAGAGATCATCACGCGCGCGTCATACCCATTCACCACGCCTGAAATTCCCGGTCCCGCCCGCCCGCGAATTCCGCTATTGAAGGACGCGGCAATCGTTCCGTCCTCTCCGCGAGCATTCCGCGTTCGTCGATCCGTCTCGCCGGTGCGCAGGTTCAATGCAGCTTTACCTCCCGATCGCCGATCTTCCGGTCAACGTCTTCCTGGTGCTCGCCATGGGCGCGGCGGTCGGCTTCGTCTCCGGCATGTTCGGCATCGGCGGCGGCTTCTTGATGACGCCGCTTTTGATCTTCATCGGCATCACGCCGGCGGTCGCGGTGGCTTCCGTGGCGAGCCACATCGCGGCCTCCTCCTTTTCCGGCGCCCTCTCCTATTGGCGGCGGCGCGCGATCGATCCGGCGCTGGCGAGTGTGTTGTTATGCGGCGGCGTGACCGGCACGACGCTCGGCGTCTGGACCTTCACCCAGCTGCGGGCGCTCGGCCAGCTCGATCTGATGATCGCGCTCTCCTACGTCGTGCTGCTCACCACGGTCGGCAGCCTGATGTTCTCGGAAGGATTGCGCGCCTTGATGCGGACCCGGCGCGGGGCGCTGCCGCCGCGCCGCACCCACAACTGGATCCACGGCCTGCCGCTGAAGGTGCGGTTCAAGCGCTCGAAGATCTATCTCTCGGTCATCCCCGTGGTGATCGTCGGCATCGTGATCGGTTTCATCGGCGCCATCATGGGTATAGGCGGCGGCTTCATCCTGGTGCCGATCATGATCTATCTCTTGAGGGTGCCGACCTCGACGGTGATCGGGACCTCGATGGTTCTCACCGTCGTCACCATGCTGTTCGCGACCATGCTGCACGCGGCGACCAATCACCTGGTCGATGCCGTGCTGGCGCTGATCCTGATGGTCGGCGGCGTCACCGGCGCGCAGTTCGGCGCCCGTGCCGGCCAGAAGATCCGCGGCGAGCAGCTGCGGCTGCTGCTGGGCTTGCTCATCCTCTCGGTCGGAATCCGCTTCGCGATCGAGCTGGTGATCCAGCCCTCCGATCTCTTCACCATCCGTGAGCTCGGAGTGAGCCGATGAGGCGCATGCTTCTCGCCATCGTCCTCGTCCTGCTGCTCGGCGGCGCTGCGCGGGCCGAGCGGCTGATTGTGTCGGTCTCGAATCACCGGGTCACGGTGACGCCGAACTATTCCGGCGAGGAGCTGGTGCTGTTCGGCTCGGTCGAGAAGGATACGACGACGCCCGCGGACCGCACGGCCTACGATCTCGTCGTCACCGTGATGGGCCCGCGCGCCGACATGGTGACGCGGCGGAAGGAGCGCACCTTCGGCATCTGGATCAACACCGACTACCGCCAATTCCTGCAGGTGCCGAGCTATCTCGCGCTGTTCGCCAACCGCCCGCTCGACGCCATCACCTCGCCCGAGATCGCGCGGCGGCAGCAGATCGGGCTCAACAACGTGCTGCTGACGCAGCGGGTCAGCGGCGACTTTGCCGACGTGGTGCCCAACGATGCGTTCCGCTCGGCCTTCATTCGCCTGCGCACCCAGCGCGGGCTCTACCGCGAAGACGGAAGCGCGGTCACGTTCCTGACGCCGACGCTGTTCCGCACCGGCATTCCGCTGCCTGCGGAGGTGCCGATCGGCACCTATGAGATCGAGATCAAGCTGTTCGCCAACGGCGCGTTCATCGGCAAGACCGAGACCGCGTTCGAGATCGTCAAGGTCGGCTTCGAGCAGTTCGTCGCCACCACTGCCCGCCAGAATGGCCTGATCTACGGCCTCGCCACCGTTGCGATGGCGCTGATGACGGGGTGGATGGCCTCGATCGTGTTCAGGAAGGACTAGCCCCCCGTCATTGCGAGCGCAGCGAAGCAATGCAGACTGCCTCCGCTGCGGCAGTCTGGATTGCTTCGTCGCAAGAGCTCCTCGCAATGACGATAGTGAACAGCGGGGCCTCCACCTACACCACCGCCTTCGCCGGCCGCGTCACCAGATAGATGCCGAGCGCGACCGGAATGATGCCAAGCAGGTCGCGCGCCTCGATGTGCTCGCCGAGGACGAGGAATGCGAACAGCATGCCGAGCGGCGGCATCAGGAAATGATAGGCGCTGGCGGCGGTGGCGCCACACGTCTTCAAGAGACGAAACCAGAGCCAAGAAGCGATGATCGAGCCGCCGAGCACGAGAAAGGCGAAGGCGCCGATCAGGCTCGGCGTATAGTCGATCGCGTCGACATCGGCGAAGGTGAGCGCGACCGGTGTCAGTACGATGCCGGCCGCGAGGTTCTGCACGCCATTGCCGATCCACAGGGATCCCTTCGGCGCCAGCAGCTTGAACAGGATGGTGCCGGCCACGATCGAAGCGAGCGAGGCCAGCGTGAAGACGATGCCGTGCAGCGAATCGGTGCCGACCGACAGGCGGTGCCAGACGATTGCGGTCACGCCGATGATGCCGAGCAAGAGGCCGCTCGCCTTGCGCCAGGTCATGCCTTCGCCGAGCAGCAGCGCGGCAAGGCCCGCGGTGAACACCGGATTGGCTGACACGATCAGGCCGCCGAGGCCGGCGGAGACCGATTGCAGGCCGGTGTAGCCGAGGCCGAGATAGAGCGCATTGTTGGCGATGCCGAGCAACGCGAAGATCGCGGCATCGCGCCACGACAACGACCAGGCTTCGCCGCGGATCAACGTGGCGCCCAGGATCAAGATACCCGCGAGCGAGAAGCGCGCGGCGAGCAGGATCAGCGGCGGGCAATGGGTGACGCCGATCTTGCCAGCGATGAAGGCGTAGCTCCAGAGCAGGCAGAACAGGCCGATCGCGAGCGGCAATGTGTTGAAGCGGCTGCGGGGGGCGGGAAGCGAGCTGGCGAGCGACATGAGGGGCATTCTCGGATGTTTTTTTCTGCCCTCGATCTAGGGAGGCCGCTTGCCATTTGGAAATTAAATGATTAACTCGCGTCCAGTGGATTTCTTAATGGAGGCGGCCGTGCTCGATCTTGAGCTGCTGCGCAGCTTCGTCTCGGTGGTCGAGGCCGGCGGCTTCACCCGCGCCGGCGAGCGCGTCCACCGCACGCAATCGACCGTGAGTCAGCAGATCAAGCGGCTGGAGGAGGATGTCGGTCAGGTGCTGCTGCACCGCGACGGCAAGGACGTGCGCCCGACCGAGGCCGGCGAGCGGCTGCTGTCCTATGCGCGGCGATTGCTCTCGCTGGCCGAGGAGGCGCGCGACGTGCTGCGCCAGCCTGATAGCGATGGCGCGATCCGGCTCGGCATCCCCGAGGACTTTGCCGCATACCGGCTGGCAAAACTGCTGGGCGCGTTCTCGCGCTCGCATCCGGGATTGCGGCTGGACGTGCGCGCCGACCAGAGCAAGCATCTCGCCCGCGATCTCCAACGCGGCGAGCTCGACCTTGCGCTCTACAAGCGCGAGGCTGGCGCGAAGGACGCGATCGCGGTGTGGCCGGAGCGGGTGCACTGGGTCACCAGCAAGAGCCACCCGGTCGACGTCAACGTGCCGTCGGTGCCGCTGATCGGCTTTCCGCTCGGCTGCATCTACCGCGCCGGCGCCATCCACGCGCTGGAAACGGCCGGCCGCGCTTGGCACACCGCCTACACCTCATCGAGCCTCGCCGGCATTCAGGCCGCGGTCGCCGCCGGCATGGGCCTCAGCATCCTGTCGGAGATGGCGATCCAGACCGACCACCGCGTGCTGACGGCGAAGGACGGCTTTGCGCCGATCAGCAAGACCGAGGTTGCACTGATGGCTTCGCCGGATGCGAGCCCGGCGACGCTGCGGCTTGCGGACCGTCTCGCGGAGTTTTGCGATACGGTGCAGAGCAAGGCGGCTTGAGCTCACCAAAGCTCCTACGGCTCTCAATTCGCTGCGGATATCAGCTTGTCGCCGCACGCGCTTGCGTAGAACTTGCCGCCGCATTGGCGCTTGATCGCAGCGCAGCGGGCTGCGGGCGACGCCTTCTGCGGCACCGTGAAGCCGCAGCTGAGGCCGTCGGCGCTGCGACCGGTCGTGCTGGCGGCGAACGCCGCGCTGGTGGCGCTGATGCAGACGACGAGCAGGGCCGCAGTGGCGATTTCGATCAGCAGTCTCACGGTCCGCTTCTCCACACTGATGGCTGAATCTTTCGTAATCTAGCACCGAATCTGGGTTTCTCCGTGCTCCTCCGGGTTCCCAATTCGGCCCATTCCTTGCATAAATTTGCGCCAGCGCAGTGCACGGCCTCGCGGGCGACAGTTCCGGTGCAAGGGCAGGACGCGTACAGTTAAGAGTTGTTTCGACCTAGGAAGTAACGGCTTTGCAGGATTCATCGTTCCAGCCCAGTTTTCCGGCCTCCGGGCAGCCCATCGACGAACTCGCGCTGGCCGAGATCAAGGGCGCAATCCTGGCAAAGCTGCGCCTTGCCATCGGCAAGGACGCTGGCATGGCGACCAGGCACGATTGGTACCAGGCCGCGGCGCTCGCGCTGCGCGACCGCATCGTGCATCGCTGGCTCACGGCCGAGAAGCACAGCTACGACGCGGGCCGCAAGCGGGTTTACTATCTCTCGCTCGAATTCCTGATCGGCCGGCTCTTTACCGACGCGCTCAACAACATGGGCCTGCTCAAGATCTTCGAGGTCGCGCTCGGCGATCTCGGCGTCTCGCTGCCGGAGCTGCGCAAATGCGAGCCGGATGCGGCGCTCGGCAATGGCGGCCTCGGCCGGCTCGCCGCCTGCTTCATGGAGAGCATGGCGACGCTGTCGATCCCCGCGATCGGCTACGGCATCCGCTACGATTACGGCCTGTTCCGCCAGATCATCAATCAGGGCTGGCAGCAGGAATATCCCGACGAATGGCTGAGCTTCGGCAATCCCTGGGAATTGCAGCGACCCGAGGTGATCTACGACGTCAATTTCGGCGGCGGCGTCGAGCATGTCGACGACAAGGGCCGCGACCGCTCGATCTGGCATCCTGCTGAAACCGTGCAGGCAATCGCCTATGACACGCCAATCGTCGGCTGGCGCGGCCACCACGTCAACGCGCTGCGGCTGTGGTCGGCGCGCTCGCCCGATCCGCTCAAGTTAGATGCCTTCAACAAAGGCGATTACGTCAGCGCCAGCGCCGAGCAGGCGCGCGCGGAGGCGATCTGCAAGTTCCTCTATCCGAACGACGAGAGCCCGGCGGGCCGCGAGCTGCGGCTGCGCCAGGAATATTTCTTCGTCTCCGCCTCACTCCAGGACCTGGTGAAGCGGCATCTCGCCTCCGACGGCCAGCTGCGCAACCTCGCCGGCAAGGTCGCGGTGCAGCTCAACGACACCCATCCGAGCCTTGCCGTCACCGAGCTGATGCGGATCCTCGTCGACCTCCACAATTTCCGCTGGGACGAGGCCTGGAAGATCACGGTCGCCACCCTCTCCTACACCAACCACACGCTGCTGCCGGAGGCGCTGGAGACCTGGCCGGTCGAGCTGTTCGAGCGGCTGCTGCCGCGGCATCTGGAGATCATCTACCGCATCAACGTGCAGCATCTGGCGCTCGCCGAAGCGCGCTGCCCGGGCGACATCGACTTCCGCGCCTCAGTGTCACTGATCGACGAGAAGAGCGGCCGCCGCGTGCGCATGGGCCAACTCGCCTTCGTCGGCTCGCACCGCATCAACGGGGTCTCGGCGATGCATTCGGACCTGATGCGCGAGACCGTGTTCCACGACCTCAACCATCTCTATCCCGGACGCATCACCAACAAGACCAACGGCATCACCTTCCGACGCTGGCTGATGCTGGCGAACCCGAAGCTGACGGATTTGTTGCGCGAGAGCTGCGGCGATGCCGTGCTCGACGATCCGACCCAGCTCTCGCTGATCGAGGCGCGCGCCAGCGACGTCGAGTTCCAGAAGAAGTTCCGCAGCGTCAAACACCACAACAAGGCCCAGCTCGCCCGCCTGATCGGCGAACGGCTCGGCATCAGGGTCGACCCGGGCGCATTGTTCGACGTGCAGATCAAGCGCATCCACGAATACAAGCGCCAATTGCTCAACGTCATCGAGACGGTCGCGCTCTACCAGGCGATCAAGGACGAGCCCAACGGCAATTGGGTGCCGCGGGTGAAGATCTTCGCCGGCAAGGCGGCGGCGAGCTATCGCTACGCCAAGCTGATCATCAAGCTGATCAACGACGTCGCCGAAATCGTCAACAACGATCCCGCGATCGGCGGCAAGCTCAAGGTCGTGTTCCTGCCCGACTACAATGTCAGCCTCGCCGAGGTGATCATTCCCGCGGCCGATCTGTCCGAGCAGATCTCGACCGCGGGCATGGAAGCCTCCGGCACCGGCAACATGAAGCTGGCGCTGAACGGGGCCATCACCATCGGCACGCTCGACGGCGCCAATATCGAGATCCGCGACCATGTCGGCACCGAGAACATCGCGATCTTCGGCATGGAGGCCGGCGACGTGATGATCCGGCGCAAGCAGGGGCTGGATGCCTCCGACGTGATCCGCAGGTCGCCGAAGCTGCAGCGTGCTATCAACGCGATCGGCGCTGGCGAGTTCTCGCCCGGCGACCCCGGCCGCTTCGAATCCATCGCGCACGCGCTGCGCTATCTCGACCATTACATGGTCAGCGCCGATTTCGATTCCTACTACGAGGCGCAGCGCGCGGTCGATGCTCGCTGGCAGGTGAAGCCAGCCTGGACCCGCGCCTCGATCCTCAATGTCGCGCGCATGGCCTGGTTCTCGTCCGACCGCACCATCCGCGAATATGCCGAGGAAATCTGGAACGTGCCGGTCAATCCGACCACGCCGTTGCTGCCGAACCTGCGCGACGCCGCAGGCTGATTTTTCCGCGGCGTGGAAGCGGCCTTACCTGCGAGGTTATTGCTTTAGCAGGATAGCCATCATATCACGGCTTGAGATTTTTCTGGCCGGAGTTGATCGTGCCTGTCGGCGAGTATGTCACCCCGGATGGGCAGTTTCGATTCCTCGTCATCTGTCCCGATGGGGACTGGACGCTGGGTTTCGACGGCTTCCCCTGGCACACGCACGGCAGCATCCTCGCCAGTCTCTCCGGGAAGGACGAGGAAACTGCCATCGACGACTTCGTCGCCCACCTGACGAGCGGCAAGAGCATCATCGCTGTAAAGCGCATAGGAGGCTCGATCACAGACGTCTGGGTTACAGACGATCCAGCGGATGATGCCTTGAGTTCGCGGCAATATGGCCCCGATGACGAGACGATGGAGTTTCGTCGTTGGGACGGAAGCTCAGTAGAGGTCTAACCCATGCACGCCAAGCTCCTGCACCCATTCGACGAGGCCACGCGCATCACCGCTGGTGACAGCAGCTGGCAGGGGCACACCAGCGACGATTACTGGGCCTTTGTCGGCCCGTTCGGCGGCGCCACCGCCGCGACCATTTTGCGGGCGCTGATCGAGCATCCGCAAGCCGCCGGCGATCCGCTGGCCCTCACCGTCAATTATTGCGCGCCGATCGCCAATGGTCCGTTCGATCTCGACGTGCGCCTCGTCAAGGCCAACCGCTCCAGCCAGCACTGGAGCGTCGAGCTCAGCCAGGGCGGCGGCGAGGTCGCAACGCTCGCCACCGCGGTGTTCGCCGAGCGCCGTCCGTCCTGGGAGCACAGGGTGGCGCAATATCCGGATGCCAAGCCGTTCGAGCAGACGCTGCCATTCCCGAAGATCTCGGCATCCTGGGCCAACCAGTATGAATTCCGCTTCGTCGAGGGCGAGATGCGGATCGGCCCGCCGCAGGCCGAGCCCGCCAGCACCTACTCGAAGATCTGGATCAGCGACCGCACGCCGCGCAAGCTCGACATGCTATCGCTGATGTCGATGTCGGACGCCTTCTTCGGCCGCATTTTCCACGCCCGGCGCGAGCTGGTGCCGTTCGGCACGGTGTCGCTGACGACCTATTTCCACACCGACGCCGAGGAGCTCGCGGCTGAAGACATCACGCGCGTGCTGGCGACGGCGGATTCGAAGATCATGCACAAGAGCTACGCCGACCAGAACGCCGAGCTGTGGTCGCCGAACGGGCGGCTGCTCGCGACCACGACGCAGATCGCGTATTTCAAGGCGTAGCTGCTTCCGCGAACTCGTCATTGCGAGCGCAGCGAAGCAATCCAGAGATCTTTCCGCGGAGGCGGTCTGGATTGCTTCGTCGCAAGGGCTCCTCGCAATGACGGTGGAGGGATCTCGCCACAAGCAAAAAGGGCGGCCGCGAGGCCGCCCTCTTCGCATCCAAGACCGAGCGACCTTACTCCGCGGCCAGCTTCACGTCCGGGGCAGCCGCGCGCACCTCGGCGTCCACCTGTGCTTCGAACTTGGCAAAATTCTTCTGGAACATGCCGACCAGGGCGCGGGCGGTCTTGTCGAACTCGTCCTTGTCCTTCCAGGTGTTGACCGGGTTGAGGATCTCGGCCGGCACCCCCGGCAGCGCGGTCGGGACCGCAAAGCCGAAATACTTGTCGGTGCGGAATTCGACGTTGCGAAGCGAGCCGTCGAGCGCGGCGGTGAGCAGCGCGCGCGTCACCTTGATCGGCATGCGCGAGCCGACACCATACTTGCCGCCGGTCCACCCGGTGTTGACCAGCCAGCAATCGACATTGTGCTGGGCGATGAGGTCGCGCAGCATGTTGCCGTAGACGGATGGATCGAGCGGCAGGAAGGGCGAGCCGAAGCAGGTCGAGAATTCCGGCTGCGGCTCGTTGCCGAGGCCGCGCTCGGTGCCGGCGACCTTGGCGGTGTAGCCGGACAGGAAGTGATACATCGCCTGCGCCGGCGAGAGCTTGGCGATCGGCGGCAGCACGCCGAAGGCGTCGGCGGCCAGCATCACCACGTTCTTCGGCTGCGGCGCGCGGCCGGTGCGCGAGGCGTTCGGGATGAAGTCGAGCGGATAGGCCGAACGCGTGTTCTCGGTCTTGGAGCCGTCGTCGAAATCGACGACGCGGGTGTCCTCATCGAGCACGCAGTTCTCGAGCACCGCGCCGAAGCGGGTCGAGGCGGCATAGATCTCAGGTTCGGCTTCCTGCGACAGCTTGATGCACTTGGCGTAGCAGCCGCCTTCGAAATTGAAGACGCCGTTCGGGCCCCAGCCGTGCTCGTCGTCGCCGATCAGCGTGCGGTTGGGATCGGCCGACAGCGTCGTCTTGCCGGTGCCCGACAGGCCGAAGAAGATCGCGGTGTCGCCGTTGGCGCCGACATTCGCCGAGCAGTGCATCGGCATCACACCGCGCTCGGGCAGATAATAATTCAGCGTCGTGAAGACCGACTTCTTCATCTCGCCGGCATAATAAGACCCGCCGATCAGGACGATCTTGCGGGCGAAATCGATCGCGACCACGTTCTCCGAGCGGCAGCCATGGCGTTTAGGATCGGCGCGGAAGCTCGGCATGTCGATGATGGTGAGCTCCGGCACGAAGGTCGGCAGCTCGATCGCCTCGGGGCGGATCAGCAGCGTGCGGATGAACAGCGAGTGCCAGGCGAGCTCGGTGAAGACGCGCGTCTTGATCCGGTAGGCCGGGTCGGCGCCGCCATAGAGGTCCTGCGCGAACAGGCGCTTGCCTTCGGCGTGCTTTAGGAAATCCTGGTAGAGTGTCTCGAATTGCTCTGCGGTGATCGACTGGTTGCCGGCCCACCACATCTTCTTGTCGGTGGTGGCGTCGCGCACCGTGAACTTGTCCTTCGGGCTGCGCCCGGTGAACTCGCCGGTGTCGGCGCAGAGCGCGCCGTCGGCGGAGAGCACCGCCTCACCCGCTGCCAGCGAGTATTGATAGAGTTGTGGCGCACCCAGATTCCAGTGAACCTGCTTGAGATTCTTTAAGCCGAATTTGTCGGCGCCGAAGGCACCGTTGCGCACGCCCGTCTCTTGCACGAAAAATCCCTCCTAGAACCCGCGACATCAAGCGCGGCCAAGTTTGGCGCCGTCGCGATCACCGTGAATATGGGCCGTTCGGCCTCGGCTGAACGACCTAATAATGATGAACGCCGGCGTTGCCAAGCTGATCCCGCAGGATTTGGTTTATTCAAGGACCGCGCCAAACGCCGCGCATGTCAGCTCTGAAAGGCCGCATCGAGAAAGTGCGGATGATCGCGCAACCAAATGCACATCTGCGCGTTATGTCAGGTTATTGCGACGCACAATCACTGCGTCAACACCCCTATCTTACCTCGCCCTCTCCGATCAACGCGAACGGTCCCCACATCGCGGGATAAGCGTTGCGCGGCGACGAGGCGTCGTCGAGATAGGTTAACATCGCGCGGCGCAAGGCTTCGGCGCGGCCGAGCTTTGGCTCGTTCTTCAGCAGCTCGAACGTCGACGTGGTCAAGCGGGTCGCAGCCTCCGAATCCACGGCCCAATGCGACACCAGGAGCGCGCGAGCACCTGCGTAGAAGAACGAGCGCGCCAATCCCGACAACGCCTCGGCACCGGGCTTGTCGCCCGCGATGGTGTTGCAGGCAGACAGCACAACCCAATCGGCATTGAGCTTGAGCTGGGCCACTTCGCTCGCGGTGAGAAGACCATCGTCGAGCTCCGTCGGCTGGTCGGGGATGGAGAGCGCCAGCGAGGGCTCCCCCAATCCCTTGACGTCGCCGGCGACAAGGCCGTGCGTGGCAAAGTAGATGATGCCGTATTGGGCAAGCGCTGCACGCTTGAGCGTCGTTTCGCTGGCGTCGCGGCCGAGATGGATGTCAGCCTCGGCAGCGCCGACGTCCCTCGCCACCGCGTTCAATTCGTCGGCGGTATCGGGCAGCTGCGGCAGCGCCTGGGCCAGCCGCGCACGATCCACGCCTGCGCCGCGCCAGAAGTCGGCATAGGCGATCGTCGCGATGCTGCGTGCGGCGACCTTGCCGTTCGCGGCACGCCGGTCGGCAGGCCCTTCGGCTGCAGGGTTGAACACGGGATCGCCGAAACCGGTCATCGGCTTGACGCTTTGATCCCTGCGGGCAAAAGCGCGCAGCGATTTCAGGCTGATCACCGACGGCAGGACCGAAACGGCCTGACGCCGCAGCAGCCAGGCAGCACTGCGATAGCCCTCGAGCCGGTCCGGGATCGCAGCCTGTGGCTTCTCTGTGACCAGCAGATGAAACGGCAATGCGGTCAATGCCGCCGACGGCACGACCAGCAGGTTGCGCTTGTCCTTGGTCAGCGCCTCAACCGGGCCGAGCAGCGCGACATAGAGCTCGTTGGCAAGACCGAGGTCGAACAATCCCGATTTGCCGGATGCATCGCGCGCCTTGCCGACATCGAGCCCGCTGCGGAAGGCCGTGACCTTCTGTGCGACCGCGTCCGCTCCGAGCGGAATCTCCTTCCAGTCGACGCTCTCGCGCGTGATCGCGACGACATAGCTCCGCCTGTCGACGACGGAATAGACCACCATCGCCTCGTCGGACGCCAGCAGCGGCTGGATGTCCTTGACGGTCAGCGGCAGCGGGTTGGATAGCGAGGAATAGTCGGGAAACTCGACGGCGAGCGTCTTCTGCAATCCATTGCGCGCGCCCGCGATCGCCGCGATCCGCACGCGGCTGCGCTGCTCGGCCGCGACGTCGCGCTGCGCCGATGGCTTCGACACTGCAGCGATGATCGCCTTGTCGAGCGCTTCGGACTCGGCCGCGAGATCCTGATCCTTGCGCACGAGCTCGGCGAGCCGGTCGCTGCCGGCGGCGAGCCGCACCGCGAGCTTGTTCACGGCAGAAGCGGCAGAGGATTGCGTGCCGCGCTGGATCGCAGCGAGCGCATCGTCGAGCGCCTTCTCGCTCGGCAGCAGCGATTGCTGCCGTGCCGCGAACAGGATCGGCAGCACGACGCGCAGCTGCGCACGATTGGCCGCAAGCGTCTTCTGCGCCAACGGCAAGGCATCCGCCGTCCGCCCCGTCGCCTGCAGAAAGTCGGCAAGATTGCTCGTCGAAGTCGCAACATCAGGGTGATCCGGCCCGAGCGCGCGTTCGCGGATCGCCAGCGCGCGACGATACAGCGGCTCGGCATCGGCAAAACGCTGCTGGTGCTGGTAGAGCCCGGCGAGATTATTGAGCGAGCGCGCGACGTCGGGGTGTTCAGGCCCCAGCACCTTTTCGCGGATCGCGAGCGAGCGCTTGATCGGCGCTTCGGCACCGGCGTCGCGATTGAGGTCGCGCTCGACCTGTCCGATGTTGTTCAGGACCGTGGCGACCGCGGGATGCTCGGGACCGGCAGCCTTCTGATAGATCGCGAGCGCACGGCGGAACAGTGGCTCGGCATCGGCCGGACGCTGCTGCTTGGCGTAGAGCGTGGCGATATTGTTGAGGGATTGACCGACGTCGGGATGCTCGCGCGGCAGCGCCTTCTCGCGCACGGCAAGTGCACGCTTGAACAGCGGCTCGGCCTCTGCGAAGCGACCCTGCCGCTGATAGAGCGCGGCAAGATTGGTCAGCTCGGCCGCAACCAGGGCGTTGTCGGAGCCGAGCGATTTTTCCATGAGTGCGATCGCGCGCTTGTAGAGCGGCTCAGCCAGATCGTCCCGTCCCTGACCGGCATGGACCTGGCCGAGATTGTTCAACGCGCCCGAGAGATCGCGGCCGTTGTCCTTCTCCAGGCTGGCGACCATCGCCTGCGCCAACGGCAGCGCTTCCGAATATTTTCCGGCACCGATGAGCGCGGTGAGCCGCGCGCTCTCGGCGGCGAGACCTTTCTGCGCAAGGGCTGGCGTGGCGAGCAAGGTGGTGATGGCGAGCGCGAGAGCCGCCGTCCATGCCAAACGTTGACGCGTCATGACCCCTCTCGCTGCGAGCCCGAAAACCATCACGGTCATGGGTCGCGGCGATCGGTAGCCGCGTTCAAGCGGTTGCGCCCTGGTCCACCTTCGTGCGCGCTTCGCCAGCGAGACGGACCAGCATCTTGCGAAGCGCCGTGCCATCCGTCACCCGCTCCGGGAAGTCCAGCCGCAGCGTTGCCTGGCCGACCTGCATGTCGAGGCCTTCAGGATCACAGCCGGTACAGCGCCAGTCGCCCTCGGTGGCGCCGAGCAGCTTCGTGGCATAAAGATTGAGGGCGTCGCGATGGTCGGCGTTCATGTGCTCGACGGCGCCCTCCTCCGCCGCCAGCAGGTCCTCGGCGCCGGTGAGGTCCGTCAGGAATTGCTCCGGCTTGAGGTCGACGATCCGGCCAAAGCCGGCGACCAGATGTGTTCCCGTGGGCCGGATCCGGAAGAAGGAGAAATCCTTAAAAGAAACAAAGCCTTCTGCCGAGGGATGAGCACTCAGATACCGTCGCTGGAGCAGATCCTTGTTGGAATCGGCCTCCTCGGCCCGGCCGGACAGCATGATCCGGGCGCCTTCCAGGGGATCGCCGGCCGCGCGCTCGTCCAGCATCAGCGAGACCCTGGAGTCCGCGAGGACGTTCTTGGTGTGCACGGCGAGGCGCGAGATCAGCAGGATCGGCGAGCCGTCGGGATGGCTGGCCAGATTGACCAGGGAACAATAGGGATCGCCGTTGCCGACCATCAGCGTCGCCAGAGCCCCCTGCCGGGACCGCCTCAGCAGCGATTTGGCGAGCTTTGCGGGGTCGAAATTGGGGGTCGGTTGCATTGGCTTTCTCGGCTCAGGTGGTTGCAAGGAGGGCCTTTTTTCGGGTAAACGGGGGCCCGGTTATGGGTCGAGATGCGGCGAATCTGCCGTGTTTCGTGGAACTTGGTCACACTTCAGCCCAGCTTGCATTGCTCGGTGACAAGGTTCGAACGCCACTTCGGCACCCATGTATGCGGCGCATCACTGATTGCTCGCCGTTTCAAGCCACGACCCAAACGGAAAGCAGAAAGCAGAGAGGCTCATGCCCACAATCGCTTTGGTCGACGACGACCGCAACATTCTCACATCCGTCTCGATCGCGCTGGAAGCCGAAGGCTACCGTATCATGACCTACACCGACGGCGCTTCCGCGCTCGACGGTTTCCGCACCACCCAGCCCGATCTCGCCATCCTCGACATCAAGATGCCGCGCATGGACGGCATGGAGACGCTGCGCCGTCTCAGGCAAAAGTCCGACCTGCCGGTGATCTTCCTCACCTCCAAGGACGAGGAGATCGACGAACTGTTCGGCCTCAAGATGGGCGCCGACGACTTCATCCGCAAACCATTCTCGCAGCGTCTGCTGGTCGAGCGCGTCAAGGCGGTGCTGCGGCGCTCGGCGCCGAAGGATCCGACCGTTGCGCCGAAGGAGAACGACGCCAAGGCGCTCGACCGCGGTCTGCTGCGCATGGACCCCGAGCGCCATACCTGCACCTGGAAGAACGAGCCGGTGACGCTCACCGTGACCGAATTCCTCATCCTGCAGGCGCTCGCGACCCGGCCCGGCGTGGTGAAGAGCCGCAACGCGCTGATGGACGCCGCCTATGACGACCAGGTCTATGTCGACGACCGCACCATCGACAGCCACATCAAGCGGCTGCGCAAGAAGTTCAAGGTGGTCGACAACGAGTTCGAGATGATCGAGACGCTCTACGGCGTCGGCTACCGTTTCAAGGAAGCCTGAGGGCGCCTCCTCCACGGCGATCGAGAGCATCTCCGGTTCTCGTTCCATCGGGACGAGGATCGCTCTAGGATGCGGGGACCTTCGCACGGGCCGTCCTAACGCGGGCGTAAGCATTGCTTGACCGAACGCAGCCTGACCCTAACCAGAGCGCCGGGGATATCGCATCCGACGGCGTTCAGGAGCACGTTGCCGACAACAAGCCGCAGGGCTTCCGGCCGCTGAACTGGTTGAAACGCGCCGGGCAGTTCTTCTTCGCGCTGTCCTTCTCGAGCCTGACCCGCCGCATCGTCTCGCTCAACCTCGCCGGCCTCGTCGCACTGGTGGCGAGCATCCTGTACCTGTCGCAATTCCGTGCCGGCCTGATCGATGCGCGCGCCCAGAGCCTCCTGGTCCAGGCCGAGATCATCGCCGGCGCGATCGCGGCCTCTGCCACGGTGCAGACCAACGCCATCACCATCGATCCCGACCGGCTGCTCGATCTCAAGCCGGGCGAGACCTATGGCGGCTCGGACGAATATTCGCCGCTGGACTTCCCGATCAATCCGGAGCGCGTCGCGCCGGTGCTGCGCACCTTGATCTCGCCAACCAAGACGCGCGCCCGCATCTACGATCCGAACGGCAGCCTGCTGCTCGACAGCCGCAACCTGGAAAACGTGCTGCGCTTTCCGCTGCCGCCGCCGGCCGAGCAACCCGGCATCATCGAGCGCGGCAAGGTTGCGGTGCGGACCTGGCTGAACCGCGGCGACCTGCCGCTCTATCGCGAACTCGGGCCCGAGAACGGCAATGGCTATGCCGAAGTGGGCGACGCCCTCCAGGGCCAGAAACGCTCGATGGTGCGGGTCAATGCACGCGGCGAGGTGATCGTCTCGGTCGCGGTCCCCGTGCTGCGCTCGCGCGCCATCCACGGCGCCTTGATGCTGTCGACGCAAGGCGACGACATCGACCAGATGGTCACCGCCGAGCGCCTCGCCATCCTGAAGGTCGGCGGCGTCGCCGCCGCCGTCATGATCATGCTGTCGCTGTTGCTCGCGAGCACGATCGCAGGTCCCGTGCGCCGGCTCGCGGACAGCGCCGAGCGCGTCCGCCGCCGCATCAAGGCCCGCATCGAGATCCCCGATTTCACCCGCCGCCGCGACGAGATCGGCCACCTCTCCGGCGCGCTGCGCGACATGACCAGCGCGCTCTACAGCCGCATCGAGGCGATCGAGATGTTCGCCGCCGACGTTGCCCATGAATTGAAGAACCCGCTGACCTCGCTGCGCTCGGCCGTCGAGACGCTGCCGCTGGCGCGCAACGAGAACAGCCGCGCGCGCCTGCTCGAGGTGATCGAGCACGACGTCAAGCGGCTCGACCGGCTGATCTCCGACATCTCCGACGCCAGCCGCCTCGACGCCGAGCTGCAGCGCCAGGATGCGATCCCGGTCGATTTGCGCCGGCTGCTGACGACGCTGACCTCCGTCGCCAACGAAACCAAGCTCGGCCACGACGTCGCGGTCGAAACGCGCTTCGAGGGCCGCGGCCCGACCGACACATTCGCCGTGAGCGGCCACGATTCCCGGCTCGGACAGGTGGTCTCCAACCTGCTCTCCAACGCGCAATCCTTCTCCGAACGCGGCAGCAAGGTGCGCCTCACCTGCCGGCGCGTCCGCTCCGAAATCGAGATCGTGGTCGACGACGACGGCCCCGGCATTCGCGAGGACGCGCTGGAGCGCATCTTCGAGCGCTTCTACACCGACCGCCCGCATCAGGGCTTTGGCCAGAATTCCGGCCTCGGCCTTTCGATCTCTAAGCAGATCGTCGACGCCCATGGCGGACGCATCTGGGCGGAGAACCGTCCAGGCCCGCCGGACGCCGACGGCACGCCGACAATTGCCGGCGCGCGCTTCGTGGTGAGGCTGCCGGCGCTATGAACGAAGGCGGGCCCAGCGTTCACGCCTCTGCCGTCAAGGTCGGGCCTTACGCCGTGCTGATCCGCGGGCCCTCGGGGTCCGGCAAGTCGCGGCTTGCCTTCGATCTGATCATGGCGGGGCGCTCGGGCGTTGTGGAAAGGGCCGTTCTGGTCGGTGACGACCGTGTCCATCTGGCGACACTCGGCCACGAAATTGAGGTCCGCCCCGCGCCTCGCCTGGCGGGCCTGATCGAGATCCGGGGCCTCGGAATCCGCCGCTGCGACTTCGTGGAGCATGCGACCGTCGGTCTCGTGGTCGATCTGGCTGCAGCCGACGCGGAGCGCCTGCCGCCGGCTGAAGCCCTGAAAACCAGCATTTTTGGTGTCGAAATACCGCGAATCCCTGTTGCCCGCGACTATTCGCCCCTTCCCCTGGTTGTTGCGGCCTTGACCACTACCAAGAGTTCATCTTCCGTTAACCCATCAGGCGATTGTTTGAAGGGAAATGGTAACCATATGAACCCCACTATCGCGACCGAATAGACCGGCGCAGCTCCCCTCATCCATCCGTCTAGATTCAGGGAGATACGCAACATCCCCTCTTGCGCGGGGGCTCTGGATGGTCAAAGTGGCGCGTTCGTGCGGTGCACCAAAAGCGCCCGCGAGGAGTTTTCCGATGATTGGTCTAGTACTTGTGACCCACGGGCGCCTTGCCGACGAATTCAAGGCAGCGCTTGAGCATGTCATGGGCCCACAAAAGCAAATCGAAGCGATCACGATCGGCGCCGAAGATGATTCCGATCTCTGCCGAAGCGACATCATCGAGGCGGTCAACCGCGTCGATTCCGGCGACGGCGTTGCGATCCTCACCGACATGTTCGGCGGCACGCCGTCGAACCTGGCAATATCCTGCATGAGCCGGCCCAAGGTCGAAGTGCTCGCGGGCATCAACCTGCCCATGCTGGTCAAGCTTGCCAAGGTGCGCGAGGAGCGACCGCTGCCCGACGCGATCGCGATGGCGCAGGAAGCTGGCCGCAAATACGTCACCATCGCCAGCCGGGTGCTCGCCGGCAAATGAGCGAGGAGGCGCCACAAGCCGCGACCGGCGTGCCCGCGGGCGCGATCTCCAAGGATCTCCTGATCATCAACAAGCGCGGCCTGCACGCCCGCGCCTCGGCGAAATTCGTCCAGGCGGTCGAGCGCTTCGATGCGCAGGTGTGGGTGACACGCGGCGGCGAGACCGTCGGCGGCACCTCGATCATGGGCTTGATGATGCTCGCCGCGGGTCCCGGCACGACGATCACGGTGGCGGCGGCAGGGACCGACGCCGAAGCCGCGCTCGCGGCGATCACGGAGCTCGTTGAAAGCAAGTTCAACGAGGAAGGGGTTTAGGCCCTTCTCTCACCACGCGGCCAGGTGCGCTCCCTCGCCCCGTACTTGCGGGAGAGGTGACGAAATCATTTCCCCGGCGGCGCGAAGTAGATGTTCCAGCTCATCGACGGTCCGGCCTTGCCGTTGGTGAAGCGGCGCGTTGTCATCACGATGCGCTCGGCGTTGGGCGCGACGTCCGACACCCATTTCTCGAACGCGGGCAGGCGGCCGTCGGTCGGATCGAACACGCCGATGAAGCCGTACTTCCTGGCGTCGTCGCGCGAGGTCAGTCCGGAATCCCAAGCCTCCAACGGCAGCAGCGCGGACGGATGATCCGGGCTGTAGAACACCAGCGGCTGGATCTGCTCCATCGTGCCGGCAACGACGGCCCAGCGCGAGCCGAAGCGGGTGTGCCAGGCCTGGGTCAATTCGCGCGCGAGCTCCGAGCGCGCGCCATAGATCTGGGCATTGCCGGCATTGGCCGCCATCTCGCGCGCGGCGATCCAGGGCGAAGCGGCGAGCGTCGCGGCGCTGAGCACGAGCCAGATCGCGGCGATGTTGAACAGCGCGGCGCTCTGCACGCGCAGCGTCGGGATCGCGACCAGTGCGAGCGGCACCAGGAAGAACAGCGAGATGCCCCAATCCGTCTTCATGTAGATGCTGAAGGCGAGCGCGCCGAGCGGCGGGCCGACTGCGACGATGACCTGGACGATCCAGACATTCAGCGCCTGCGAGACATTGACCCCTGCATTGGCGCCACGCGCCCAGGCGCGCGTGACGATGCGCAACGGCGCAGCCAGCAGCAATCTGCCCCATGGCGGCACCAGCGCCATGGCCAGCGCCGCGAGCGCCACCGGCAATGCCAGCAGCGCGAAGTTGTGCAGCACATAGCCCGCGACGAGCTGATGCACCTGGGCCTTGTCCTGAAGGCTGTAGGTGTCGCCGGCATAGGTCAGCGGCACGAAATGCGCATCCGCCAGCCAGACGAGGTGCGGGATCATCGCCGCGACCATCGTGGCAATCGCGACCCACGGCGCGGGCGACGACAGGAAGCGCAACCGGTCGGGATGGATCAGCGCGGCGAGGCCGATCGCGCCGATCATGGTCAGCACCCAATATTTGGTCATCAGCGCCAGCGCGCCGGCAAGCCCGAGCAGGATTCCGGATTGCCAGGTCCGCTTCTCGAAGGCGTTGAGATAAGCCAGCACCAGGAGCGGCAGCGTGACGAGCTGCAAGAGGTCCGGGTTGTACTTGAAGCCCTTGAAATTGAAGATCGGGTAGAGCGCGATCATCACCACGACCAGGAACGCGCGGCGCGCATCCACCGCGCGCAAGGCGATCAGCCAGCAGATCACCATGCCGACGCTCACCGTCGTCATCGCCAGCGCATAGGTCGCCCAGTCCGCCGCCGGGAGCGCCTTGAACCAGAGGCCGGCCACCCAGCCCGACAACGGCGGGTGCTTGCCATAGCCCCAGAGGAATTTCTGGCCCCAGCCCCAGGCTTCTGCGACGTCCATGTGAACGTCCTGCGCCGCCTTAAGATTGATCAGGATGAAGGTCCAGAGCACTGCATGCAGGATGGCAAATTGGATCACCAGCCACAGGCGCGCCTCGGGGCGGACCGCACAGGCAACCAGGAAGGCCCGGAAGCGGTTGTAACTCAAGCGGGTGTTTGCCCGCGCTCCGGCAGTGGGAAGAGAGGTCGTGGACATGGCCGTGCGTAGCGCGTTTTGGCCCGTCATGGAATCAGCTTGGCGTGAACAAAGGCCCTGAAAATACAGCAATATGGTTGCCGCACGGGGATGTGAGTGGTATCCCGCGCCCATGACGACCGTCCCTATTTCCAACATCCGCAATTTCTCCATCGTCGCCCATATCGACCATGGCAAATCGACGCTGGCCGACCGCCTGATCCAGATGACCGGCGGCCTCTCCGACCGCGAGATGGCGGGCAAGGAACAGGTGCTCGATTCCATGGACATCGAGCGCGAGCGCGGCATCACGATCAAGGCGCAGACGGTGCGCCTCGCCTACCGCGCCAAGGACGGCAAGGACTACATCTTCAACCTGATGGACACGCCCGGCCATGTCGACTTCGCCTACGAGGTCTCGCGGTCGCTGGCGGCGTGCGAGGGTTCCCTGCTCGTGGTCGACGCCAGCCAGGGCGTCGAGGCGCAGACGCTCGCCAACGTCTACCAGGCGCTCGACAACAATCACGAGATTGTCCCGGTCCTGAACAAGGTCGACCTGCCCGCGGCCGAGCCCGAGAAGGTCAAGCAGCAGATCGAGGACGTCATCGGCATCGATGCCTCGGATGCGGTGATGATCTCGGCCAAGACCGGCCTCGGCATCCCCGACGTGCTGGAAGCCATCGTCAACCGCCTGCCGCCGCCGAGGGGCGATCGCGACGCCACGCTGAAGGCGCTCTTGGTCGACAGCTGGTACGACGTCTATCTCGGCGTCGTCGTGCTGGTGCGCATCGTCGACGGCACGATGAAGAAGGGCCAGCGCGTGCGCATGATGGGCACGGGCGCGGCCTATGACGTCGAGCGCGTCGGCTTCTTCACGCCGAAGATGCAGCAGGTCGAGGAGCTCGGCCCCGGCGAAATCGGCTTCATCACCGCCGCGATCAAGGAAGTCGCCGACACCCGCGTCGGCGACACCATCACCGACGACAGGAAGCCGGTCGCCGAGATGCTGCCGGGCTTCAAGCCGGCGATCCCGGTGGTGTTCTGCGGCCTGTTCCCGGTCGACGCCGACGACTTCGAGACGCTGCGCGCCGCGATGGGCAAGCTGCGCCTCAACGACGCCAGCTTCTCCTTCGAGATGGAGACGTCGGCTGCGCTCGGCTTCGGCTTCCGCTGCGGCTTCCTCGGGCTTCTCCACCTCGAGATCATTCAGGAGCGCCTGTCCCGCGAGTTCGACCTCAACCTGATAGCGACCGCGCCGAGCGTGATCTACAAGATGAAGCTCACCGACGGCCAGGAGATCGAGATCCACAATCCCGTCGACATGCCCGACGTGGTCAAGATCGCCGAGATCGACGAGCCCTGGATCGAGGCGACGATCCTAACGCCCGACGAATATCTCGGCAGCGTCTTGAAGCTGTGCCAGGACCGCCGCGGCGCGCAGAAGGAGCTCACTTACGTCGGCTCCCGCGCCATGGTGAAGTACGACCTGCCGCTCAACGAGGTCGTGTTCGACTTCTACGACCGCCTCAAATCGGTCTCCAAGGGCTACGCCTCGTTCGACTATCACCTCACCGACTACAAGCCGGCCGATCTCGTCAAGATGCAGATCCTGGTCAATGCCGAGCCGGTCGATGCGCTCTCGATGCTGGTCCACCGCACCCGCGCGGAGGGGCGCGGCCGCGCCATGGTCGAGAAGATGAAGGAGCTGATCCCGCCGCATATGTTCCAGATCCCGATCCAGGCGGCGATCGGCGGCAAGGTGATCGCCCGCGAGACGGTGCGCGCGCTGCGCAAGGACGTCACCGCGAAATGCTACGGCGGCGACATCACGCGTAAGCGCAAGCTTCTGGAGAAGCAGAAGGAAGGCAAGAAGAAGATGCGGCAGTTCGGCAAGGTCGACATCCCGCAGGAAGCTTTTATTGCCGCGCTGAAGGTCGACAGCTGAGGCGAGGCTCAGGACGGGCCAGCCGGGTCGCCGGGGCCGGCAAACAGGCGCTCTCCCGACGGCAAACAAAAAAGTGCGAAAACAACCCCATGCACAGTAGCCGCCCTCTTGGCGGCATTGTGCTTTTTCGATTCTACGAAGTCGGTTTGACCCGTCGGGCAAAACAGGGGTATGGTGGCATCATCGAACGCTTGCCTCTCAGCCGTGTATCTATTCCTCGCCCCTCTTCGCGATCCTGATGCCCTCGATGATCCGGTCGCTCGGGTGCAACACGACGCGATCACCTGCAGCTAGTCCGGAGAGAACTTCGGCCACGCGGTTATTCCGGTGGCCGATGCGGACCGGGACAGTTCTTGCACGGCCGTTCTCGTCGGCGAAAACCGCCCATTGGTCGCCTTTTCGGAACAAAGCGCTCACCGGCACGGTCAGCGACTCGGTCGCGCTCCATGTCGTCACGTGAACGATAACACGATAGTCGTGCCCGAGCGTGCCCCACTTCTCGGGCGGGTCGGTGAAATCGATGGTCACGCGGACCCGCTGCTCCTCGGTGCCGAGTGCGGAGACTTTCAGGAAACCGGCCGGGTCGACCCGGACCACCTTTCCCGCGATGGGCTGACCGCCCCAGCCATCGATCCGGACCGGCGCGCCGACCTTGATCTGGACCGCGTCAGTCGAGAGCAGGTCGGCCACGACCTCGAGATCGAACGGGTCGCCGATATCAACCAGCGGCGTCCCGGGCAGAACCGTCGTCTCGCTGTCCTGGATGATCTTCAATACCCGTCCGCTTGTCGGCGCCAGCACACGGATGCAGCAGGTCGGCTCCGCGGGAGGGATAGCGCTTGCCGGGTCCATCAGCCGGGCCGCCAGGCTGGTCCGCACTGCGCGGCGCATCTCGACCTGGGCCTTGGCACCTCTCAGGGCGGCCTCGTTGGTGGCGACCTCGAATTTCGCCTTGTCGTAGGCCTGGGCCGAGGTGGATTGCGTCCGCAACAGCGTCTGCACCCGCTGGAACTCGGCCCGCGAAAAATCCAGCGCGGCTTCGATCCGCTGCACTTCAGCTTCCTGCTGCTGGATCGCGGCGTCTGCGGCCAGGACCTCCGCCTGCAGCTGATCGCGCGATCGCGCATCGATGAAGCCGGGCAGCGTCGGTTGCATCAGGGCGACGGTCTGGTTAGCGACGACGTCGTCGCCGACATGGAGCGAAGGCCCCTGCTCGCCGAGCGGATGCGAGATTCTCAAGACCTTGCCCGCGATCGGCGCCGACACCGTGTAGACGTGGCGCACGCGGGTCTTGCCGTCGTCGTCCGCCGTGACCTCGATCGGCCCCTTCGCGACGGTCGCGAGATCGACCAGAACCGGTCGGGGCCAGGCGAACCAAGCGAGGCCTGCGAGGATCGCAGCAGCGAGCGCGGCGCCGATGATGCGTTTGGTCCAGTTGGCGGGCATGGCTAATCTCGCGTCTTGAGGACCGCAACAAGGTCCAATCTGTCGATGCGTTCTCGGATCACGGCGGCGGAAACGATGGCGGCCAGCACCACGACGGACGTGGCGATCACGTAAGTCGAGTGCTCGACGACGAGGCGGACGCGCATCAACTCGCCGGCAAGGTTCGTTTTCATTACCCAGGCGAGGCCGTAGCCCATCAGCCAACCGGGCGGTTGGGCGATCAGGGTGAGGATGGCGAGCTCAAGCAGCAGGATGCGCAGCACCTCGCCGCGCGTGAAGCCGAGCACGCGCAGGCTGGCCAGTTCGCGCGCCCGTTCGGACAGCGAAATGCGCGCATTGTTGTAGACGACGCCGAACGCGATCACGCCGGCAAGGCCCGTGTAGATACTCGCCATCGTGGTGACGAGCAGCGCGACGGTCTTGCGGAAGTTCGCCAGCGAAACGCGCTGCAGCGCCACGCCGCCGACCGTCGGTATGGACTTCACCGCCGTGTAGAAGTCCTCCGTCCGGTTCTCGTCGAGGCTGAGATTGACGCTAGTGACGACGGGCGCCTCGCGCATCAGCTTGTGCAACGCCTCGATCTCCATCATGCCCCTAATCCCGAAGTAGTCCTCGACGGTCGCGACGACCGGCACCGTCACGGATCGCCTGGCGCCCTCCAACAGATCGACCTCGACGCTATCGCCTGGTCCGACGCCGAGGATATGCGCGAGCATGCCGGAGATGGCGAGGCCCGTCTCCGGCAGGATGACCGGCCGAAGCTCGACGTCGATGATGCGCCTGAGGTGGGCAGCAGCCGGTCGGCCGCTGATGACGATGCGCCGTTCGACGTTGCCGTGGCGGATCCGGACCGGCACCTCGCGGAACGGCTCGGCGGCGAGAACGCCCGGAAGCCGGCTCACCTGCTCCACGACATTTGCGATCCGCTTCTCGGCAAAGCCGATGGTTGCGTCCTGCCGGTCGGCGAGGAAGTAGGTCACATCGGTCAGATGCTCCATGCTGTCCCGCGTGAACAGCGAGACGACTAGGATCGCGGTGGCCAGCGCCATGCCGAGCGCCGTGAAGAAGGCCCGTACCGGATGCCGGGCGATGTTGCGGATCATCATCAGCGTCGGCTGCGACACGATCCGGTCGAGCTGGATGCGCGCCGAAAGCAGCCGGCGATAGACCGGCGGAGCCGGCGCCTGCATGGCGACGGCCGGGGGCAGCTTCACCACCTCGCGCAACGCACGGAATGCGCCGATCGCCGCAGCCGCCGCGCTAAGCGCACCTGCCGTGAGATAAACGTCCGGTGCCTTCGCGAACACCAGGAACGGAAAGTGGAAGAAGTCGCCGAACAGCGCGGTGACGTGCAAACCGAGCCAGGTGCCCACGATGCCGCCCAACACGATGCCGACCACGACGATGAAGGCAACGAACTTGAAATAGTGCAGCACGATGCTGCCGTCTGAATAACCCAGCGCCTTCAGCAGGCCGATCTGCTCGCGCTCGAGCGCGACCAGCCGGGTCAAGGTGAGATTGACGAGGAAGGCCGCGACCAGCAGGAAGATCGGCGGCAGCGTGCGGCTCATGTTGTTGAGCATGTCGAGTTCATGATCGAGCCAGGCGTGCGAGGTCTGGTCCTTGCGGCCATGCGCCGCCTGCCCGCCATAAGGATCGAGCAGGGCGTCCAGTCGCCGGACCACATCGCGCTCGGAGGCGCCGGGCTGCAGCTTGACCGCGACCGCCGAGAAGGCGCCGTCGAGATCGTAGGCAGCGCTAAGCACCTTCTCCGACATCCAGACGATGGCATAGCGGCGATCGTCCGGCATCAGGTCGCCCGGTCCGACCGTGTAAACGAACTCGGGCGACAGCGCGATGCCGACGATGACGAGCTCGCGCTTCCTGCCGTTGAGGATGGCGGAGAACCGCGCCCCCTCGACGAAACCGTGCGCCCGAGCGAACGGCTCGTTGACGACGACCTCTTCAGTCCGTCCCGGCGCCGGGAACCGCCCGGAGCGCATGTAGAGCCGGTTGAGATGCTGCTCACCCGTGTCGGCCAGCGAAACGAACTGCGCGCTGGCCGGCGCGGAGAAACCGGGAATGTCGAGTAGCGCCGGCTTGGCGATACGGGTGTCGATGGCGGCGACTCCTGGGATCTCGCCGATCCTGTCGGTGAGCGCCTTCGGTGCCCGCTTCGCCTGCGCGAACACATCGGCAAAGCCGTAACGCTCGTAATAAGCGATCCGGGTCTCCTCCAGCGATCGGTGCGAGCCCACCGCGAGCACCAGCGTCGCAACCCCGCCGCCGACGACCAGCGCGACCGCGAGCACCTGCGCCCAGAGCCGTCTGACGTCACGAAGCAGCTTGATGTCTAGCACCTTCATGTCGTCACCAGGTGAGCTCGGCGGCCTCCCGCCGGGCCTCGTTGGTCCGGATGCGGGAGATGCGACCGTCGGCGAAGAACAGCACTCGGTCGGCGACCTCCTGGATGCTGGCGTTGTGGGTGATGATGACTGTAGTGGTCCCGAGCTGCCGGTTGACGCCAAGCAGCGCCTCGATGACGCGGATGCCGGTCTTCGAATCCAACGCCCCGGTCGGCTCGTCGCAGAGCAGCACCGCCGGCCGCTTCGCGATCGCGCGGGCGATGGCGACGCGCTGCTGCTCGCCGCCGGAGAGCTGGGCGGGAAAGTGATGCATCCTCGCTTCGAGTCCGACCAGCGCGAGGGCGTCGGCCGGCCGCATCGGATTCTTGGCGACTTCGGTGACCAGCGCGACGTTTTCGTAGGCCGTGAGGCTGGGCACCAGATTGTAGAACTGGAAGACGAAGCCGACGTGATCGCGGCGGTACTTCGTGAGTTCGCGGTCCTCCTGGTCCGTTAGGTCCAGATCGCGGAAGAACAGCCGGCCGCTGGTCGGACGGTCGAGGCCGCCCATGATGTTGAGCAACGTCGTCTTGCCGCTGCCGGAGGGGCCGAGCAGCACGACCACTTCCTTCTCGGGAATGTCGAGGTCGACCTCGTTGAGGGCATGCACCATCACCTCGCCGGAGACATAGATCTTAGTCAGCGCCTTTGCGGTGAAGACGGGAACGCTCATTGACGTCCTTTAAAGCTAGCGCCGTTTGCAGGCATCTCCTCGCGAAGGTCAGCCGTGACGATAGCCGCCAGAAGAGCTATGACCGGATCGCCGGTTGAGATGGGGAATGAAGGCCGGCACCTGCGCGGCATACCGGGCATAGGCCTCGCCGAACTCGCTCCGGGCCTCACGCTCCTCGTCCCTGGCGAGCTTCACGTACATGACGGTCAACACCGGAAACATCGCCAAGGTCAGAATCGTCGGCCATTGCAACAGGAAGCCGAACATCACCAGCACGAAGCCGACATATTGCGGATGCCGGACGTAGCTGTAAGGACCGGTGGTGGCGAGGCTCCGGGTCTGCTGCGCCTCGTACAGCGTCCTCCAGGCGAGGGAGATCAGGATGAACCCGGCGCCGATCAAGATGAAGCTGACGACATGGAACGGCCCCGTGTGGGGATTGGTCTTCCAGCCGAACATCATCTCGAGCAGATGACCGGCGTCGTGCGAGAACCAGTCGACGTTCGGGTAGCGCGACTGCAGCCAACCCGACAGGAAATAGATGGTGAGCGGAAAACCGTACATCTCCGCGAACAGCGCCACCAGGAACGCGCTGAAGGCGCCGAAGGAGCGCCAGTCGCGCGAGGTCTGCGGCTTGAAGAAGCTGTAGGAAAACAGGATGAACACCGCCGAGTTGACGGTGACGAGGCTCCAGAGGCCGTAAGCAGGCGGAATGTCGTGCATCACGCGCTCCTCGAATCGTTTGGCCGGCCGCCACCGTGACGGTGACCATGGCCGCCATGCATGAAGAAATGCATCAGCGGACAGGCAAGGAGCGGCAGCCAGACCAGGAGCCCCAGCACGTGAGCCCTGTGCTCGCTGAACAGCAGCACGCCGGCGATGGCCAGGAATCCGATCAGGACCAGGCCAGCCTTGGCTCTCATGGACATGCCCGCGGCATGCCGCTGTCGATAAGCGGAATGATCCTGCACCGGCATGGGCGCGCTCCTCTCAATCCCCGCAGCATAGGAGCACCGCCACCATCGCTTTTGACGCAGATCAAAGGCTCGCGGGAGCTGAGCGCGCGAGACAATTAGCAACCGATCGTACCTTGAGATTCGTCAAGACCGACGTTGCGCCGATGCGTATCGTGGACCTTCGCAACCTGGAGGACCGAACATGATCACCAAGACGCTTCTCGCCACAATCGGCATTGTTTCCCTGCTGGCCGTACCCGCCACGGCTCAATCCACCGACAAGGAAAAGAACGGCCATCACTACAGCGGCGGACCCAAGACAGAAGTTCCGCACCACATGGGCAAGAAAGAAAAGACCGGCACCTCTGCCAACGCTCAATCAGGCGGTCATCACTACACGGGCGGCCCCGGCACGTCGTCGCCTCATCACATGGGCAACAAGAAATAGTTCGATCTTAGCGGCACGCGAAGGCAAGAAGAAGATGCGGCAATTCGGCAAGGTCGACATGCCGCAGGAAGCTTCATGGCCGCGCTGAAGCATGGCACCTGCATCGCAGCGTGTGCGATGCAGGCATCCACGTTCGCTGCTAATCGATCACGATTTCCTCTTTGCCTCGACGTATCGCGCAAAATTGTCGAGGATCGCCTGCCAGCCGCCCTGCTGCTGTTCGACCGAGTGCGGTTTCGGCGTCGAAGACGACACCGACGACAACACTCTTCGGGCCGGGCACGAACTCGACCTCGGCCTTTCGATCGCCGAACGCGTATTCGATCCGCTTGTGTTCGACGATCTTGGTGTAGGTGCCGGCGAAGTCGAAGCCGATGCTGCCGTCCTTGGCCTCCATCCGCGACGAGAAGGCGCCGCCGTCCCGCAGGTCGACCGTCGCACTGGTCGTATGCCAGTCGTCGGACGCGGCATTCCACTTCACGATGTCGGCTGGCGTCGTATAGGCACGCCAGACCTGATCGATCGGGGCGGCTACGCTGGTTTCGACAGTGATCCTCATGGGCATTGCTCCAGTTGCGACTTTGACGCTCGAGTTGACGGAATCTCGCCACGTGTGCCGGGTCCATTTCCAGCACGTCCGCGACGTGTCGACCCAAGGACGATCGAGACCGGCTCACGCCGACATGGTCCGGCGTCAATGTGCAAAAAAGTTGGAGAAGTTGTGGTGTGGGCAAGCGAAGTGTGCCTGCGCGCACGCCTCGTCCTTCGAGACGACGCTGACGCGTCTCCTCAGGATGAGGCTCATTGGGCGTCGGTGCCTGTTGAAACTGCTGCCGCGGACTCCGCCCTCATCCTGTGAGGAGACTGCTCAAGCGGGCGTCTCGAAGGATGGCCGCAGGGAAAAACTCTCTAATGCGATAGCCCTGCCCGCCAGCTTCGCTCTTCGGGCTGCGGCGGACAAGTCGCACTACCATCCTGCGCTGCTCGTCAGATCGGCCTCGTCTTCCCTCGGATGGCCATCGACCGCTTCAGGGCCTGCTGGGCATCGGCATAGCGGCCTTGATACTTGTAGAGACCGGCGAGGTTTTCCAGAACGCCGGCGAGATCCGGATGGTCAGGGCCGAGGGTTTTCTCGAAAGTGGCCGCCGACCGCTTGAACAGCCGCTCGGCCTCCGCGTTACGGCCCTGGCGCCCATAGAGCGCAGCCAGATTGTTCTGTGCCTGGGCGATGTCGGGATGATCCGGGCCGAACGCCTTCTCGGTCACCGCCATCGACCGCTTCAGCAGCCGCTCGGCATCGGCATAGCGATTGCGATTGATATAGGCGTCGGCCAAATTGTTCATCAGCACCGTGGCTTCGGGGTCGTCGGGACCGAGCGCCTTCTGCAGCACGGCGAGGCCTCGCTTGAACAGCGGTATAGCCTCATCGTATCGGCCCTGATGGCTGTAGACAGCGCCCAGATTGCTCAACGCCATCACGATCGATGGATCACCGCTTTTCTCGTGAATGGCGATCGACCGCTTGAGCACCGGCTCCGCTTCGGCGTAACGCTCTTCCGCACGGTAGAGATCGCCGAGATTGTTCAGCACCATCGCGACTTCGGCATGATTCGGACCGAGTGTCTTCTCGTCAATGGCCAGCGCGCGCTTGTACAGCGGTTCGGCAACGGCGTATTGGCCGAGATTGTAATGGATCGTGCCGAGGTCGTTCAGCGGCATCGCGACGTGCGCATCATCGGGGCCGAACTCCTTCTCGCGAAGGGCCAGCGACTTCTGGGCCAGAGGCAGTGCTTCCATGTACTTCCCGGCCCGATAAAGCTGCTTCATCTGCCGGGCCAGCGTGCCCGCCTCGTCCTCTTCGGCATGGGACGGCACGCCGAACGACAGGCTCAAGGCGAGCGCTGTGACTGCGACGCAAATCGATGCTGTCAAGGTCCTCATCGCGCCTTCCCTCGTCGCGGCTATTGGGACTTACGCGCCATTGGTGCTCCCGGAAGCCGGACAGGTTCAATGCAACCGCGGCTTTCCGACGCGACCGACCGCGCCAGCGCGGCTGTATGCCATTGGCAGGCATCAGCAATTGATCATTGCCCGAGCTGCTGCAGCACAGCAGACCACAACGCGAGCGGCTCCCTGAAGGCTCCGGGTTCGTTCGGCTTCTGGCGAACGGCCGTGTGCACCATGACGAGCTTGGAGGCGGGATCGACCAGGATGAGCTGACCGCGAATGCCGATGAGGGCAAATCGGCGCTGCTCGCCGGGGAGGAGCCACACCTGATAGCCGTAGCCGAAATAGCGCGTGGCCACGCGCGGAGCGAGATGACCCTCCTCTGGCCTGACGGTCGTGGCATCCAGCAGCCACTGCCGGGGGATCAGCTGCCGGCCTTCCCAGGCGCCGTCATGGGCGAGCAACCGGGCCAAGCGCGCATAATCGCGCAAGGTCGCGTTGAAGCAGCAATAGGCGATCTCCTGCCCGCTGCCGTCGATCACCCAGGAGGCGTCCGCCTCGGTGCCGATGGGGTCCCAGATCCGGTCGTGGAGATAGTCAGCGACCGGCGTGCCCGTGGCGGCGCGCAGGACCAAGCCGAGTATCTCCGTTTCAACGCTGGCATAGTGGAATTTGGTGCCTGGCGGCGCGGTCCGCGTGTTGAACTGCGCGACGATGGCGGCGGGATCTTTCGGCGGGCCGGCGAACAAGGCCCGCCCAAGCCGGGCGATGTCGTCGTTCCCGTCATAGACTTCCGAGAATTCGACGCCCGACGACATGTTCAACAAGGCGCGGATGGACGTGTTGCCATATTCAGTACCGGCAAGGCCGCCGACATAGGTCGAGACAAGGTCGTCGATCGACTTGATCCGTCCCTCCGAGACCGCGATCCCGACCAGCATGGCCACCAGCGTCTTGGCCATGGACTGCGAGACAAAGCGGTGATGGTCGGTCCGCGCATATTGATAATGCTCGTAGAGGATGGTGTCGTCCCTGGCGATCAGCAGTCCCGTCACCGGATTGCGCCTGAGGTAGTCCGCGATGCCGAGCTTTTCGGTGCCAAAACTGTAGGTGACCTGTGGCTCCGGCGCGCGCTTGAATTGCCAGGGCGTCGTCGCGCGAGCGACCCGGCGCGAGGGATAGATCTCGCCGAAATGGCTGTAGCTGCCGACGAGCTTGTCGAGCGGGGGAGCGGCTCCGCGCGTGCCGACCGGATAGCCCTCAGCCGCACCGTAGAGCTCGGCATCGGGACCGCTATCCGAAAAGACCGGTCCCGGCGCGGCGGGCACGCTTCGGACGTCCTGCGCGCACGCCAGGGGCGACCAGACCGCGGAAGCAAAAATGACGGGCAGGAAAAGCCGGCGGCACCCGCGCGGCCTAAACGACGCTCCCCAGTTCATTGCACTTGCCTCCCCGCACGTTGGTGGGTGTGCGCTTCACGAGAACAACATCGCAGGCTGGTGACGCGCGGCATGCTATCATTGCGGGCGGGCCGTGTCAGCCTGCGGTGGCAACCCGCCTTGCTCTCGCCCCGCGGATCAGTCACCATCCCTGCCGCGCACCATCAACAAGAGCAAAAGCGCCAAGGAAACGCATGAGCAAGCCGTCACGCTTCGACTATGGCTGGGTCGTTGTCGCCGCGGGCGCGCTGATGACCTGCATCGGGTTCGGCACGATGCTGTCGCTGGCGGTGTTCCTGCAGCCGATCTCGGAGGCGATGGGCTGGTCGCGCGCCGGGGTGTCGGCTGCCGCGACGCTGGATTTCCTCTTTATGGGATTCGCCGCATTCCTATGGGGCACGCTGTCGGACCGGTTCGGCACCCGCATCGTGGTGCTCTCGGGAAGCGTTCTGCTGGGACTAGGTCTCGTCACCGCGAGCCAGGCAGCAAGCCTGTGGCAATTCCAGCTTTGCTTCGGCGTGCTGATCGGCATCGCGGTGGGCAGCTTCTACGCGCCAATGATGGCGCTCGCGAGCGCCTGGATCGAGAAGAACCGCAGCCTCGCCGTGGCGCTGGTCTCGGCCGGCATGGGCGTGTCGCCGGTGACGGTCGCGCCGGCCGCGAGCTGGCTGATCACGGCGTATGATTGGCGCACCGCAATGCTGACGATTGGCATCGCTTCCTGGGCGCTGTTGATCCCCGCCTGCTTCCTGGTGCGTCCGGCGCCGGCAGCCGCGGGCTCCGCGACCACCGACGCGGCGCCGGCGGCCGAGATGAACGCGGCGCAGGCATTGCGCACGCCGCAATTCATCGCGCTCGCAGCGGCGCATTTCGCCTGCTGCGCGGCGCATTCCGGCCCGATCTTCCACATGGTGTCCTATGCGATGGTCTGCGGCATCGCTCCGCTCACGGCGGTGACGGTCTATAGCGTCGCCGGCGTCTCAGGCCTCGGCGGACGCCTGCTGCTGGGCGTGCTGGCCGATCGCATCGGGGCGAAACCGGTCCTTGTCGGCGGGCTGTTCGTGCAGGCGATGTGCATCGCGACCTATCTGGCCGTGGCGCAGCTCGGCGAGTTCTACGCGCTCTCGGTCGTGTTCGGCCTCGCCTATGGTGGGGTGATGCCGCTCTATGCGGTGCTGGTCCGCGAGTTCTTCGGCCCGCGCATTATGGGCACGGTGTTCGGTGCCGTGTCGGCCTTCGCCAGCCTCGGCATGGCGCTCGGGCCCTGGGCCGGCGGGATCGTGTTCGATACTTTCCAGCAATACACCTGGCTGCACGCCGGCTCCTTCGCGATCGGGCTTGCGGCGGTCGCGGTGGCGCTGAGTTTTCCGACGCGGCGCAGGCCATCGCTCGATCTTAGCCGCGCGACGGCGTGACACCGGACAGTGGCGAATACCGGATCTGACTTTGCATAAATGTAAGTTTGATGGATTTCGCCTCCCTCGGTCATCCTACTTCCTGCCTTCTGGCACCGATTATCTTCGTGTACCATTGCCCTTGTGATCAGATCGTTCTGGCATCGCGAGAGGCCAAATGAGGCGGCGGACGTTTCTGAGCTTCTTGGGAATGACGGCGATATCGGCGCGCGAAGCCTTGGCCCAAAAGCGCGTTCCGGTCGTGGGATTCGTCGGATTTGCCACGCCGGAAATCGACAATGCGGTGCTCGTTCCGTTCCGGAAGGCGCTGGCCGAGCTGGGTTACGTGGAGGGCCGCACCATCGTCATCGAGGCCCACTCGACGGCCGGCGATGTGTCGCGGGGCCTTGCATTGATCGACGACCTCGTGGCCAGACAGGTGGACGTGCTGCTTTCGCCCGGCCCGGCCGCAGCACGCGCGATCATCAGGAAAACCAATATTCCCGTCGTCGCCGTGGCGCTGCCTGCGGTGCAAAGCGACCCTGAATTGTTTCAGAGCCTCGCGCGGCCGGGCGGCAGCCTCACCGGCTTCGCCGCGTTCGGCGAGGAGATGTCGGCCAAGCGCATCGAGATGATCCGGGAGATCCTGCCCTCGCTGAAGCGGATCGGCGTCTTGAACAATGCGACGGACCCGACCTTCAGCGCCTGGGGCGCGCAAACCATCGAGGAAGCACGACGCGCCGGGCTCGAACCGGTGCGCCTCGGACTGACGAGCGCATCGCCGGCGGCGGTTGCCGAGCAATTCAACGTGCTCGCGGGCGCCGGCGGCAACGCCGTGATTGTCATTCGCGACTACATGACCGCCGCGATGCAGGACGCAATTTGCCGTATCGGCATCGACATGAAGATCGCCGTCATCGGCCAGCAGAAGGAGTTCGCGCATGCCGGCGCTCTGATCAGCTATGGCGCCGACATCGGCGACCTGTTTCGTCGCGCCGCGGGCTATGTTGATCTGATCCTGAAGGGACAAAAGCCGGCAAATATGCCAATCCAGCTGCCAACCAAATTCGAACTGGCCGTCAATCTCAAGACCGCGCGGGCGCTTGGCGTGACGATCCCGCCCACCATCCTCGTGCTGACGGACGACGTGATCGAGTGACGGGTCGTTGAAAATCCGCCGATTACCGCGCCGTGAGGCGGGCTCAAATCCAGTCATTCGCGAAGCTTCGGCGGAGCAGTTCATGGAATGCAGCATCCGGCCCGCGCTCGACGATGACGCCGCGGCCATCAGCGCGGTCATCTTGCGTGCGCTGCGCGAAACGAATGCGAAGGACTATACGGCGGAGATCATCGCGCGGATCGAGCCCAGCTTCGGCCCGGATGCCGTGCGCCGGCTGATCGGGCAGCGTACCGTTTTCGTCGCCACGATCGGCGGCCGCCTGGTCGGAACGGCAAGCCTCGACGGAAGCGTCGTCCGCACAGTCTTCGTTGCTCCGGACGTTCAGGCCCGCGGGATCGGCAAGCTGCTGATGGCCGAGATCGAGCGCACGGCGCGCGAGCGGAACATTCCGTCCTTGACGGTCCCTTCATCGGTCACTGCAGAGACCTTCTATGCGCGACTGGGGTTCAATGCCGTGCGCGACAGCTATTATGGGGACGAACGCACGATCATCATGGAGCGGGTGCTCATCGAGCGGACCTAGACCTGGTCCACACCATGGCAATCGCCGCGGAGAGCCCGACGCGTGGTGGTAGTTCGAGCTCTTGCGGAACCCATCGCCGACGGACGGGCGCGAGTATCTCGCCGTTCTTGCCAGTTCTGATTAGTAAGCACGAAGCCTGATGGTCCGGTCTCGATCTACCGATACGAGCTGAATTGCGCCAGTTGTGTTCGATGCGCGATTTGTAGCCGCAACGAAAGTCGAGTCGCGCTTCGAAAAGTGGAAATTAGTTTTGCGACATAATCGTAATGACTCCGACGCAAAAAAAGAAAATAGGGTGCAATCAACAAGAATATAATGGGAGGAGCAGATGGATACTGCGGGTCGCCTGCGCGCGATGGCATTATTGTGCCGTCAGACAGCCGCGCGTCATCCGGATCGAGGTTGGAAACTACTCGCGGAAGCTGAATATTGGGAGCACTTGGCCAATGATGCGCCGCTCGAGCATGTCGACCATTGCTCGGTTCGCTCACCGCTTCACCGTGAGCACGCTATGATACAATCGGCCACGGCCGACGCGAGGTGAGAGCGAAACAGAATAATTTGTTAGCTTCTGTGTGCCTAACCTGAAGAGTGCCGCCCACCGCCGATGCGGCACATTGGAATGGGAATGCCGGCCCCGGCTGTTACCCCATCCTGCGGCTGGGGCCGTTTTGAACTTTCGCAGCATCGTTCAAACCCGATCCACAACCATGCTCAGAAGCATCGCTATAGCGCTCTTCGGAAAAGGCATCTTGTCTCGGCTCGATCGAGCGCTCTCCCATGGTCGCAATACTGAGGCTGCGCCCAGCCTTGTGCGGGACATCGGCCGAGGCTTCGGGCTGTAGGGCGCCGTCCACGCGCCTCGTCGATCAGGCAGCGCCTGCCCTACCGGCGACTATTTCTTCAACAATATTCCTTTCGCTCGCGCCATTCGCCTGACTGATCCGGCGTGGCGGCCCAGTTCGGCGGCAATCTTCGATACCCCAATGCCCTGCCGGGCCAGCGTGACCAGCCGTCGAACCTCCTGCTCGGCCCATTGCTTCGGCTTCGGTGACTTCATGGTGCGACCCCACGACCGCACGACTTAACGACGGCAGCTGACGGTCCGCACTTGGGAAATTTACGGGTGGCGCGCCCGGGCCATTATCCGTCCGAACCTCCAAACGGAAATTGACCGACGCCGCGCTGTCATGCGCCCCGGCCTTTGGCCTCGTTGTTGAGGCAGATCAAGGCTGCTGGCGCCGGGCAAGGCGGGAGAGGCCGATGGGCGAAGCGGTACGTTCTTAGATATCGTGGAGGCGAGCGGTCACGCCACCAGCGCGGCATCCTCGTCGCCGTCGATGCCGCGCTGTGCGGCCAGCAGGCTGACGATCTCCGCATTCGGCCGGGCCTTGCTGAACAGGAAGCCCTGGCCCTCATGGCAGCCTTCGGCGCGGAGGCAGCTGAGCTCGGCTTCGGTCTCGACGCCTTCGGCGGTGATGGTGACGCCAAGGCCCTTGCCGAGGCTGACGATCGAGCGGATGATCGCCTGGGCCTCGCGGTTGGCCGCGAGATCGCGCACGAAGGACTGGTCGATCTTGATCTTGTCGAACGGGAAGCTGCGTAGGTAGCTGAGGCTGGAATAGCCGGTGCCGAAATCGTCCATGGAGATGCGCACGCCGAGCGCGCGCAGCGCATGCAGCGTCGCCAGCACCTGCGCGCTCTTCTCCAGCAGCAGCGTCTCGGTGATCTCGAGCTCGAGCCGGCGCGGCGCCAGGCCGGAATGCTTCAGCGCGTCAGTAACCATCGAGAGCAGATTGCCGCTGCGGAACTGGAGTGGCGACAGGTTGACCGCGACGCGGACGTCGTCGGGCCAGGCCGCGGCGTCGAGGCAGGCCCGGCGCAGCATCAGCCCGCCGAGCGGATTGATCAGGCCGGTGTCTTCGGCGACCGGAATGAACTCGGCCGGCGACACCATGCCGCGCTCGGCATGCAGCCAGCGCACCAGCGCCTCGAAGCCGGTGATGCGGCCGCTCGCGAGGTCGATCAGCGGCTGGTAGTACGGCCGCAGCACGTCATTCTGGATCGCATCGCGCAGCTCGACCTCGATCTTGCGGCGGCTCTGCGCCTTCGCATCGAGCGCGGCCTCGAAGAAGGCGAAGCTGCCACGCGCATCCAGCTTGGCGCGCGACAGCGCCATGTCGGCGCTCTTGAGCAGCTTTTCGGAATCCTCGCCGTCGCCCGGCGCCATCGCAATGCCGATCGAGGCACCGATCACCACGGAGTGACCGTCGAGCAGATAGGGATCGGCAATGGCCGCAAGGAGGCGTTTTGCGAGACCCACCGCATCTTCCGGCCGAGCCAATCCGCTCTGCAGAACCGCGAACTCATCGGAATTGAGCCGGGCCAGCCCATCCTCGTCGCGCAAGGTGGAACGCAGCCGCTTGGCGACGCCGCGCAGCAGCTTGTCGCCGACCGCGTGCCCCAGCGTGTCGTTGACCGCCTTGAAATTGTCGAGCCCTAGTATCAGCAGCGCGACCTTCTCGGAGCCGCGGCGCGTGTGCAGCAGCATCTCGTCCATCTGCTGCCGCAGCAGGCTGCGATTGGGCAGACCGGTCAGCCCGTCATGCTGGGCCATGAAGGCGAGTCGCGCCTCGGCGCGCTTGCGCTCGGTGATGTCCATCAGCGCGAGCAGCACCGCGGGCCGCTCGGCATAAGTCAATTCGCGGGAATAGATCGCAAGGTCGATCAGCCCACCGTCGGCCTTGACGTGCTTCCAGGTGCGGCCGGCCTGATCCTCGCCGGTCCCATCGACGGTCCAGGGCGGCTCGCTTTCGAACGCCTGCAAAGACCGGATCTTCAATCGCTCGAACTCGGCGCGGCTGTAGCCATAATGCGCGACCGCGGCATCGTTGACGCCGAGGATGCGCTCGTCGTCCAGCGCGCAGACGATCATGGGCACGGGATTGCCGTCGAACAGCAGGCGGAACGAGGCCTCGCGCTGCTTGAGCTCGGTGATATCGACGCGCAGGCCGACGACGCCGCCGTCATCGGTCAAGCGCTCGTCGATCAGGATGACGCGGCCGTCCGACAGCTTCTGCTCGTGGCGCGCGCCGGGCTTGTAGAGTTTTTGCAGGCGCTCTGCGATCCAGGCTTCTTCATTGCCGATGGCCTCGGGATAGTCGCCGCGGGCGACGCCGATGCGCAGCGTGTCCTCGAGCCGCGCGCCCTCCTCGAACAGATCGGCGGTCTTGCTGTAGATCTCGGCGTATTTCCTGTTCCAGAGGACGTAGCGGCCTTCGGCGTCGAGAAACACGATGCCCTGCGGCAGGATGTCGATGGCCTGGCGCAGGCGCTCATGCGACTTGCGCGCCTCCGCGATCGCGGCTTCCGCCTCGGCACGGCTGCGCAGGATTTCGTCGTGTTCGGAAAGGGCACGGTGCGCGCACGCGAAGCGCGGCTTGCGCGCCTTTTGGCCGGCGCGGGCAAGCGTGCTTTGCTTTCGCTTTCTTGTTCTTCGAGACCCCAAACTCAACTTCACTCGTCCCAGTCGCGTCCAGCGGCCGCAAGTTTTGAGGCAAGTGTCTGAAAAAAAAGTAATCTTAGCCAGCCGCGGTCCGCGCGCGGCGCGCTTACTGCCTGTTTGCGCGGCGTGGCGGGCGGCGGCAGGCGCCATCAGACTGAGTGCGGCGCCGCAATCAATGAGCGATCTGGCGCAAAATTGCGCGCGCGCCTGAATCGGTTCCGAAATTGCGCGCGATTGCATGCGAACCGCAATATTTTCTGCGCGCTGCGCACGAATTTTGGTCAATGCAGGATACGGTTATTACACCCTTAAGAAACGGCGGGTCGAGACGCGATTCGGGGCGCGCTGCGATGAGCCGGCGGCGGGCTCGTCGCCTCGTTCTTAACCCTGGTGCAGCATTGGGTTATAAGAGCGTCAGCATGAGTCGCCGCGGCATCACCCTCCTCCTGCTCTCGTTCGTCTGCCTGGGCGCCGGTGGCGCGCTGGCCCAGGACCGTGGCAGCATCAACCCGAAGCCGCTGCCGCCGCTCGCCAATCCCAACGACCCCGATCTCGCCGCCAAGGAATTGTTCGCGCGCAAGCTGCTGCCATCGAAGGGGCCGGCCCACGTCATCGGCTCCTACACCAGGGGCTGCATCGGCGGCGCCGCGCAGATGCCGGTCAACGGCGACAATTGGCAGGTGATGCGGCTGTCGCGCAATCGCAGCTACGGTCATCCCGACATGATCGCGCTGATCAGGCGGCTTGCCGCGAAGGCGCACAAGGACGCAGGCTGGCCCGGCATCCTGGTCGGCGACATCGCCCAGCCGCGCGGCGGGCCGGCGCTGTCAGGCCATGCCAGCCACCAGATCGGTCTCGACGCCGACATCTGGCTGACGCCGATGCCGGACCGCCGGCTCTCGCGCGAGGAGCGCGAGGAAATGTCGGCGGTGATGATGGTGCGCCAGGACCGGCTCGACATCGACCCCAAGGTGTTCACGCCAGGCCACGTCCTGGTGCTGCGCGCCGCGGCGCGAGAGCCCGCCGTGCAGCGCATCTTCGTCAACGCCGCGATCAAGAAGGCGCTGTGCCGCGAGGCCAAGGGCGACCGCGCCTGGCTGTCGAAGATCCGCCCCTGGTGGGGCCACGACTACCACTTCCACATCCGCATGCACTGCCCGGCCGGGGCCGGCGAATGCGAGGGCCAGCCGTCACAGGCCGAGGACGAAGGCTGCAAGCCCGCCGATCTCGCCTACTGGTTCTCCGATGCGGTGCTGCACCCCAAGCCGCCGCCCGAGCCGCCCAAGCCGAAGCCGCCGATGACGCTTGCGCAGATGCCGGCAGCCTGCAAGGCGGTGCTGCATGCAGGGGATGTGAAGCCGTAAGGGCTCGCCCACGGACGTCGTCCCGGGGCGCGAAGCGAGCCCGGCACCCATAACCACAGGGAGTGATACTTGCGCGAAGCAGGTCACTCCGAGTCTTCGCCCGACGCAATCCTGTGGTCATGGATCCCCGGCTCGCGCTACGCGCGCCCCGGGATGACGAACTCGCCGGCCCGATAGAAGCTGGCCGACAAACGGCCGGCTTTGACCTGCGGCTACGGCCTGCTATGTTTGCACTGCGATATCCTCGCCGGCCGTAAGCCGTCGCTAGGGACCGTGGAACAGCGCGTCCGCCCGTCGCATCTGACCAGCCAACGCCAGATTTCGCGCGTGCAACCTTGCGCGCGCGAGCCCGCACGGAGCGCATCCATGTTTCGTCTATCAGGACTTTTCACCGCCTTCGTCATTCTCGCCAGCACGGCCGTCGCGCCCGCCGCGGCCGAGGACAAGACCATCACCGTGTTCGCCGCCGCCTCGATGAAGAACGCGCTGGACGAGATCGACGCCGCCTACACCGCCAGGACCGGCGTCAAGTTCAGCGTCAGCTACGCCGCTAGCTCGGTGCTGGCCAAGCAGATCGAGCAGGGTGCGCCGGCCGACGTGTTCGTCTCGGCCGACACCGACTGGATGGACTACGCGATCGCCAAGAAGACCATCAACGAGCCTTCCAGAGTGAATCTGCTCGGCAACAGCATCGTGCTGATCGCGCCGAAGGATTCCAAGATTGACAGCGTGACGATCGCGCCAGGTTTCGATCTCGCCAAGCTCGCCGGCGACGGCAGGATCGCGACCGGTGACGTCAGGTCGGTACCGGCAGGCAAATACGCCAAGGCAGCGCTGGAAAAGCTCGGGGCCTGGCAGGCCGCGGAGCCGAAATTCGCCATGGCCGAGAGCGTGCGCGCCGCGCTGACGCTGGTCGCCCGCGGCGAGGCTGTGCTCGGCATCGTCTATTCCACCGACGCCAAGGTCGAGCCGGGCGTGAAGATCGTCGGCACCTTCCCGGCGGATTCGCATCCTGCGATCGTCTATCCGGTCGCGGCGACCAGCACTGCCAAGCCGGAGGCGAACGGCTATCTCGCCTTCCTGCGCTCGGCGGCGGCCAAGGCCATCTTGGAAAAATACGGCTTCAAGTTCCTGATCAGCCCCACAACCTGATTGTTGCGACCTGATTCCTGCAAACCTGATTTTGCAACCTGTTTCTGCGACCTGATATGACGGCTTGATGTTCGACATCTCTCCCGCCGAATGGACGGCGATCCTGCTTTCGCTCAGGGTCGCCGTCATTGCCACGCTGGTCGCGACGCCGTTCGGCATTGCGCTGGCGTGGCTGCTCGCGCGGCGTGATTTCTGGGGCAAGTCGGTGCTCGACGCACTCGTGCATCTGCCCCTGGTGCTACCGCCCGTCGTCACCGGTTATCTGCTGCTGCTCAGCTTCGGTCGCAAAGGCCTCATTGGCAGCTTTCTCGCCGACCATCTCGGCATCGTCTTCGCGTTCCGCTGGACCGGTGCTGCGCTCGCCTGCGGCGTGATGGCGTTTCCGCTGCTGGTGCGGCCGATGCGACTGTCGATCGAGGCGATCGACCGCCGGCTTGAGCAGGCTGCGGAGACCCTCGGCGCAGCGCCGTGGAAAGTGTTCTTCACGGTGACGCTGCCGCTGGCGCTGCCGGGCGTGCTCGCCGGCATGGTGCTGGGCTTTGCCAAGGCGATCGGCGAGTTCGGCGCCACCATCACCTTCGTCTCCAACATTCCAGGAGAGACCCAGACGATTTCGTCCGCGATCTATTCGCTGATCCAGACGCCGGACGGCGATGCCGCTGCGGGAAGGCTCGTGATCGTCTCGATCGTGCTCGCGATCGGTGCGCTGATCGCGGCCGAATGGTTCGCCCGCCGCGCCACGCAGCGGCTGCACGGGAATTGACCATGCTGCGCGTCGACGTCGAAAAACAGCTCGGTGAATTCTCGCTGTCCGCTTCCTTCAGCAGCGAGGGGCGCGTCATCGGGCTGTTCGGCGCCTCGGGCGCCGGCAAGAGCTCGCTGGTCAACATGATCGCCGGCCTGCTGCGGCCCGATCGCGGCACCATCGCGATCGACGGCGAGATCGTCGACGACACCGCGGCCGGCATTCACGTGCCCACTTACCGCCGCCGCATCGGCTACGTGTTCCAAGATGCGCGGCTGTTTCCGCATCTGAGCGTGGCGCAGAACCTCGACTACGGACGGCGAATGAACGGGCTTGCGCCCGATCCGGCGCAGCACAAGCGCATCATCGACCTGCTCGACATCGGCGCGCTCAGGGATCGCCGTCCCGGGAAGCTGTCCGGCGGCGAGCGCCAGCGCGTCGCGCTCGGCCGCGCGCTGCTGTCGAAGCCGCGCCTCCTGCTGCTCGACGAGCCGCTCGGCGCGCTCGACGAGGGCCGCAAGCTCGAGATCCTGCCCTATCTGGTGCGGCTGCGCGACGAGGCCAATGTGCCGATGGTCTATGTCAGCCACGACGTCGCCGAGCTGCGCCAGCTCGCGACGCAGATCGTGATGCTCAAGCAGGGGCGGGTGACGTCGTTCGGCGGGGTGAAGGTGCTGACGTGATCGGGCCAACCCCCGCTACCAGCCGCGGTCGACGTTTCGCACTTCGCCGGTCCGGGCATCCACATCGACCTCGATCCAGCGGCCGGCGCGGTCGCGGCCCTCAATCTGCCATTCGTCGCCGAGGAAGTTCGTGTGCGACACCGTCGCAACGCCAAGATCGGTCGCGACGTCAAGCGCAACCTGCATCGAGATCTGATCGCCGGTGTCGTAGGCCATAGCCGGCGCCGCTGCGCCCAGCACGAGGACAGTCGCGATCGGAAGGGCGAACTTTCGCATTGGCGTACTCCTGTCAGTCCAAACTTCTATACAGCTTAGAACGAGAGGCAATGCGGAGCGTTCCGGATCCGGATGTCACGAAGCCGCGCAAAACTTCGGCGGTTGCGGCGATTTGGTGGCAGTTCCTCTTCGCAAGTCAAACTCCGGCGACCGAAGTCCAGACATCGGCGAGCTTCTTTCTCACCGCCTGCGCGCGGGTCAGCGGCGGCGGCGTTTCGTCTTCTTCCGGCAGACGCAGGCCGACGACGTTGACGCGGCCGCCGGAGATTGATCGTGCGACCAGCACGATCTCGTCCAGCGGCAGCTCGGCGCCCTCTTTCGGCGCGTGGTCGAGATGGACGTCGAAATAATCTGCCAGGGTCAGCTTGCCGTCGTCCTCGCCGACCTTCACACCGTAGATCGCGGCGAGCTCGGCGAGCGTGTGCTCGCCGGAGACCATGAAGTCGCCGAGCAGATGCGGATCGGGCGCGGTGCTCGGCTGCATGTCGACGAAGAAACGGTCCAGCGCTTCGGCCTTTTCCGGCGGCGCCAGCAGATAGATGTAGTCGCCCGGTGCGATTGGATCGGCCTCCGTCGGCGTCAGGATGTGCTCGTTGCGGATCACCAGTGTCGGCTTGGACCAGGACGGGATCAGGCCGCGGCGGAAATACAGGCTCTTGGGCCGCACCGGATAGCCGACCAGCTGCTGCTCGAGCTGGCCGGGCAGATCGAGCTCGACGCGGCGGGGGCCGCGGTCGGCACGGGGCAGCGCCACGTGCAGCTTGCGCGCGGCCGGCGCCAGGGTCCAGCCTTGCAGCAGAAGCGAGATGATGACGACGACAAAGGCCACGTCGAAATAGAGATAGGCCTTGGGCAACCCGACCAGCATCGGGATCGAGGCCAGGAAGATCGCGACCGCACCGCGGAGGCCCGTCCAGGCGATGAAAATCTTCTCACGCCAGTTGAAGCGGAACGGCGACAGGCACACGAACACCGCGAGCGGGCGCGCCACCAGCATCAAGACGAGCGCGACGGCGACCGCTGGCAGCACGCTGGAACCCAACCGACTCGGCGAGACCAGAAGGCCGAGCAGCACGAACATCACGATCTGCGCCAGCCAGGTCGCGGCGTCGAGGAACGTCACCACCGAATTATGCGCGCGGGTCGGCCGGTTGCCGATGATGATGCCGGCGAGATAGACCGCGAGGAAGCCGGAGGCGTGCATGATCTGCGAGCCGCCGAAGATCACGAGCGCGGCCGTGGTCACGAAGGGCGCATGCAGGCCCTGCGGCAGGGCGACCTTGTTGAGCGCGATGACGACGAGGCGGCCGCCGAGCACGCCGACGACGGCACCCAGCACCGCCTCCTGGATGAACTCCATCAGCACATGGCCGGGCGAGCTCGATCCCAGCGATATGTATTCCACCAGCATCAAGGTGAGGAAGATCGCGAAGGGATCGTTGGTGCCGGATTCGGCCTCCAGCGTCGCGCCGACGCGCGGGCGCAGACGCAGGCCCTGGGTGTGCACCAGCAGGAATACGGCGGCAGCGTCGGTCGAGGCCACCACCGCCCCGACCAGCAGCGACTCCGACCAGTTGAGGTCGAGCGCATATTTGGCGAACGGCGCCGTGACCAGCGCGGTCAGCAGCACGCCGACTGTCGCGAGCACCACGGACGGCGCAAGCACGGTGCGGATGCTGGCAAAGCGCGTGCGCAGGCCGCCGTCGAACAGGATCAGGGCGAGCGCGACGGAGCCGACCAGATAGGTGGTGCGGACGTCGTCGAACTGAAGCTGACCTGGGCCGGAATCGCCGGCGAGCATGCCGATGATGAGGAAGACGAGCAGCAAGGGCGCGCCGAAGCGCAGCGCCAGCAAGCTGGAGAGGATGCCGGCCATGACGAGGACGGCGCCGAGCAATATGGCGAGACTGACGGAATCGAGAGAGGCCATCCACCTTCCGGGTAAAAAATCGCTGGAATTTCATCCTTATCGTTGGTGGACTCGCGCGCCAACCCATTTTCGCGCTTCGCGGCAATCTGCCCGTGTTTTACGGCCTTAACGCGCTTCACTTCACGGTGTATCGATGGCCCGGCCGCGTCCTTTGTGGGATTGTCCGGCGCCCTCGAATCAATTCCTCCCCGCTTGCCGACGAGACCCGATGGACATGGACCTCAAAGACTTCATGGAGCTCGTGCAGACCACCGCACGCAGCGTCGGGGCAGAATTCTCCTCACCCTGGTTCTACCTGCAATTCGGCCTCATCCTGGCCGCCGCCGGCATCGCCTATGCCGCGGAGGCCGCTATTCGCAGCCGTGTCGACCTGACCTCGCTGGCGATGCGCTGGCCGCTGCCGCTCCGGCATTTCGTCCGGGTCATGGTCGCCAGCGCCTCGACGGCGGTGTTCACGCTGCTCGTGATCGTCTCGCGCGTGGTGATGTATCACGCGACCTGGCCGAGCCGCTCCTATCTGCTGATGGTCGCAGCCAAGCTGGGTTTCGCCTGGCTGGTGATCCGGCTCGTGACCTCGGTGCTGCGCAACGCCTTCATCGTCAAGCTGGTGTCGATCACGGCATGGTTCATCGCCGCGCTCTCCATCGTCGGCCAGCTCGATGCGACGGTCGACCTATTGGATTCCTTCGCGATCGTGCTCGGCGGCCTCAGGCTGACCCCCCTCCTGGCGCTGAAGGCCGGCGCGCTGCTGCTGATCGCGCTCTGGCTCACCAACATCGCCAGCAATTTCGCCGAGAGCCGGATCAATTCGACCACCGACCTGACGCCGTCGGTGCAGGTGCTGCTGGTCAAGATCATCCGCATCGGGCTGCTCACGGTCGCCATCGTGATCGCGCTCGGCGCGGTCGGAATCGACCTGTCGGCGCTCGCGGTGTTCTCCGGCGCGGTCGGCGTCGGCATCGGTATCGGCCTGCAGAAGATCGTCGCCAATTTCATCTCTGGCATCATCCTGCTCGCCGACAAATCGGTGAAGCCCGGCGATCTCGTCACCATCGGCGACAACACCGGCCGCATCAGCGCGATGAAGACGCGCTATATTTCCGTCGCTGCCGGCGACGGGCGCGAATTCCTGGTCCCGAACGAGGATCTGGTGACGCAGAAGGTCGTCAACTGGACCTATACCGACAAGAACACGCTGGTGAAGATCGCCTTCGGCACCAATTACGACGCCGACCCGAAGCTGGTTTGTACGCTCGCCGCCGAGACCGCCGCCGCTCATCCGCGCGCGCAGAAGGGCAAGCCGCCGACCTGTCTCCTGACCGAGTTCGCGGAAGCCGGGATGAAGTTCTCGCTGACCTTCTGGATCGCCGACCCCGACGGCATGGACAAGGTCAAGAGCGACGTGATGCTGGAGCTATGGGACGCCTTCAAGCGCGAGGGCATCCGGGTTCCCTATCCCGTCCGCGAAATCCGCATCCGCGGCGGCGCCCTGCCGGTGGAAACCGCCGTGGAAGTGCCGAATTAGGTCACTTTCACCCCCCAAGCAGGCCCTTCGGCTTGCATGAAGCCTGCCAATCATTAGATTGGGGCCTGAAATCAAGCCTTTCCACCGACATCGAGATCAGCCCGAGAAGACCTGACACGCATGAGCTACGTCGACGCCACCGAGACCTCCCTGCGCAAGACCGGACAGATCAAGCTGCACGGGCCTGCCGCCTTTGCCGGCATGCGCAAGGCGGGCGCGCTGGTGGCCAGGTGCCTGGACGAGCTCACCGACATCGTCGGGCCGGGCGTGCCGACCTCCAGAATCGACGAATTCGTCCGCGACTTCGCCTTCAGCCATGGTGCCTATCCGGCGACGCTGATGTATCGCGGCTACCGCTACTCGACCTGCACCTCGCTCAACCATGTTGTCTGCCACGGCATGCCCGGCGACCGTCCGCTGAAGGAGGGTGACATCGTCAACATCGACGTCACCTTCATCGTCGACGGCTGGTATGGCGATTCCAGCCGGATGTATGCGATCGGCCCAATCGCCCGCAAGGCGGAGCGGCTGATCGAGGTGACCTATGAAGCCATGATGCGCGGCATCGCCGCGGTGAAGCCCGGCGCCACCACCGGCGACATCGGCCATGCCATCCAGAGCTTCGTCGAGCCGCAGGGCATGAGCGTGGTGCGCGATTTCTGCGGCCATGGTTTGGGGCGCATGTTCCACGACGAGCCGAACATCATCCATATCGGCCGGCCCGGCGAGGGCGTGCAGCTCAAGCCCGGCATGTTCTTCACCATCGAGCCGATGATCAATCTCGGCAAGCCGCACGTGAAGATCCTGTCCGACGGCTGGACCGCGGTGACCCGCGACCGCTCGCTGTCGGCGCAGTTCGAGCACTCGGTCGGCGTGACGGCGACCGGCGTCGAGATCTTCACGCTATCGGCGCGGCACGGCGAGAAGCAGATCGGGTGAGCCCGGTGCGTCAGCTATTGCTAGCGGCGGCCCCCTTTGGCGGGTGGCGATTCTGCCTTTGCGCACCAACGCGTCGAGGACGCGCTTACTGACCTAGGCCCGAGTCCGGGTCTCGGTTGATCGTCCCAGATCTTGCCTTCGCCAGAAGGCCCCGCACAACAGCGCTGAGACGCACGCGACGGGCAACAGGCGGCCGACGTCGAGGTGAAAGCACGTGCATGATAGGAAAAGCATGACCACAATCACGTCGGTTTCGCTGACTGCGCAGGGAGTCGCACCTTTCCATGATCCGCCTCCGGTGTTCTAATGCAGGCGTCTTGACTGGGCATGGAGATATGGTCATGGCGGGTTCTGTCGAGCGGTGGCGGACGACATGAAGATCTACCTGCCGGACAACGAGCAGGCGCGGCAGCAAGCCCTCGAAACCTATCGCATTCTCGATACGCCGCCGGAGATCGCCTATGATGAACTGGCGGACTTGGCGGCGCAGATCTGCGGCTGCAGCGCCGGGCTGCTGACCTTCCTCGACGACAAGCGACAATGGCTCAAGGCCAAGTGCGGCCTGCCGCCTGACCTTACGCACGTGCCCAAGGAGATCTCGATCTGCCAGGCGACGATCTGCCATGACGATCTCATGTATGTGCCTGACCTCACGAAGGATCCGAGGTTCAGCGATTCGCCGTTGGTCGCCGGCGAGTTCGGGCTGCGCTTCTATTGCGGCATGCCGCTGATCAGCGAGGAGGGATACGCGCTCGGAACGCTGTGCGTCATCGATTTCGAGCCGCGCGAGCTCAGCTTCGAGCAGCAAGAAGCAGTGCGGCGGATCTCGCGTCAGGCCGTGGCTCAGCTCGAGCTCAGACGTAGACTCCGCGAGCGCGACGAGATGCTGGCCGAGCTCGACAAGGCGCGCGCAATGGCGGAGGCGGAGCGGAGCAAATCAGATGCGCTCCTGCTCAACATCCTCCCCCCTGCGATCGCCGAGGAGCTCAAGGCCAACGCGAAGGTGCGGCCGCGCTTCTACCAGTCGGTCAGCATCCTCTTCGTCGATTTCGCCGACTTCACCCGGCACGTCGAGGCGATCGAGCCGGCGCAGGTCGTGCACCAGCTCGACGAGTACTACAGCACGTTCGACGAGATCATTGCGCGCCATCGGCTCGAAAAGATAAAGACCATCGGCGATGCCTATCTCTGTGCCGGCGGCCTGCCCGAGATCAACCGGACGCACGCTGTCGATGCCGCGCTGGCGGCGCTCGAGATTCAGGACCTGCTCGCCAAGGCGAACCGTCAGCGCGAACGGCTGAGGCTGCCGCTCTGGATGGCGCGAATCGGCATCAACACCGGCCCGGTCATCGCTGGCGTCGTCGGAACGCGCAAGTTCAGCTACGATATCTGGGGCAACGCGGTGAACGTCGCCGCGCGTCTGCAGGCGGCCGCCGATCCCGGACGGATCAACATTGCCGAGGCGACCTGGAACCTGGTCAAAGCGCGCTTCACCTGCGAACCGCGCGGCAGCATCGAGGTGAAGGGCAAGGGGCCCACCCCGATGTACTTCCTCGATCGTATCAGGCCGGACCTGGCTGCCGATCCCGCAGGCGTCGTGCCCAACGATAGCTTCTGGCGTCACCAGGGCCCATGATCGCCAGCTGAGACGAAGGGCGGGAAAAACGGTCGGCTGATCATCATCCGCTTCATGCCGGAAGCGCACCTATGCAAGGCGCGCGCAATTGACGGTTGCAAAAACCACCATCCCCGGCAATGCTGGCGGCCGATGCCCGCCAAGCCGGACCACGACAAGAGCAGACCTGACGACACGCCGCACTATCACGGCCATCGCGAGCGGCTGCGCGAGCGCTTCTATAGCGCGGGCGCGGATGCGCTCAGCGATTACGAGCTGCTCGAGATGGCGCTGTTTGCCGCGCTGCCGCGGCGCGACACCAAGCCGCTGGCGAAGACGCTGATCAAGACCTTCGGCTCGTTCGCCGAGGTCGTGCATGCGCCAGTGGCGCGCTTGCGCGAGGTCGAGGGGGTCGGCGAGTCCGCGATCAACCAGCTCAAGCTGATCGCCGCGGCCGCGCATCGCGTTGCCAAGGGCGAGGTCAACAGCCGCAACGCGCTGTCATCCTGGAACGAGGTGATCGCCTATTGCCGCACAAGCATGGCGTTTGCCGACAAGGAGCAATTCCGCCTGCTGTTCCTGGACAAGCGCAACCAGCTGATCTCCGACGAGGTGCAGCAGACCGGCACGGTCGACCACACCCCGGTCTACCCGCGCGAGGTGATCAAGCGCGCGCTCGAGCTGTCCGCGACCGCGCTGATCCTGGTGCACAATCACCCGACTACCCCCCTTCGCGATCACGCTTGGTCACGCTCGATACCTTTGAAACACCTATACAATTAGTACTTCTAGCGCATTGCGCACTGGGGGCGGCCATGGCAAATTGGGAGCGGTTAGAGGGGTAGAGCACGGCCTTCCGACCCCAGCAAACGATCCCCGTTTCTCCCCGACCGATCCCAGTTGCGGAACAGAAAAAACGCCATGCCAAGCCTGACCGACACCGCGATCCGACACGCGCTGAGGCGCGTCGAGCTCAACCGGAAACAAGAAAACCTCGCAGATGGTGAAGGCCGAGGTACCGGCCGACTCGTCCTCGTCCTCAAGCCGATGCCGAAGCGCGTGACCGCCGACTGGATGGCGCAGCAATGGCGGGACGGCAAACGTGCGAAAAAGAAGCTCGGCGCTTATCCATCCACGTCCTTGGCTCAGGCGCGCGAGATCTTCAAGCGCGACTACGCCGATGTGATCCAGAAGGGTCGGAGCATCAAGATCGCAACAGACACCCGCCCCGGGACCGTCGCTGATCTGTTCGAGGGCTATGTCGCGTCGCTCAAGGCCGCCGCCAAGCCGTCCTGGAAGGAGACAGAGAAAGGCCTTAACAAGATCGCCGACACGCTCGGGCGCAACCGACTCGCGCGCGAAATCGAGTCTGAGGAGATCGTCGAGCTTATCCGACCGATCTACGAGCGTGGCGCCCGCTCGATGGCGGATCACGTGCGATGTTACATCCACGCGGCATATAGTTGGGGGATGAAATCGGACAACGACTATCGGAACACATCCCCGCGCCGCTTCCGTATCCCATACAATCCGGCCTCGGAAATTCCGACCGAACCCAAGGTCCAGGGCACGCGCTGGCTCAACGAAGAAGAATTCGTTCAACTCTATCGCTGGCTGGAATGCCCCGATACGCCGGTTCATCCCTCCTATCCTCGCGCTGTGCAGCTGATCATGCTGACCGGTCAACGCGTCGAGGAAATCGCGCGCTTGCATGTCGATCAATGGGATGCGCCGGAGAAGATCATCGACTGGTCCAAAACCAAGAACCTTCAGCCGCACGCCGTCCCAGTGCCGTCGATCGCCGCCGAACTGATTGCGTCGATCAAGCCAAATGAGTACGGCTGGTTCTTTCCCTCAGCGAAGGACCCATCCAAGCCCGTGAGCCACGGTACGCTCTATAGCTTCGTTTGGCGCCAGCGAGACCGCGGCGTGATCCCATATGCAACAAACCGGGACCTCCGGCGAACGTTCAAGACTCTGGCCGGCAAGGCTGGCGTGTCGAAGGAAATTCGAGATCGTCTTCAAAATCATGCGCTGCAAGACGTCAGCTCTAAGAACTACGACCGCTGGCATTACATGCCTGAGAAGCGTGCCGGTATGGCAAGATGGGACAAGTTCGTCCGCTCTATGCTCACTAAGAAGCGCTTGAAAGCAGCGGCATGACCAAGCGCCCCTCCGGGCCCGCGGCTCCGCGAAAGGGCGCGCGACCGGCGACCGAGATCGACGCGCAGAGGCGCACGTCCTCGCGCTCTACATCGTCCAGCAGCGTGTCATGGTCTTCTCGGGCCACTTCGAGAGCCCTGGCAGCCTCACACAGAGCGGCCAGGCGGCGCTGATATTCCTGGCGCACCGTGTCGCAAACGACCTTGCTCGCCGCGTCCCGCGCTTCATCAATACGCCTGCGCAAGATTTCCGTGGCGGCCTCAACGTTCGCCATCTCCGTTCCGACTTCACGCAGCTTCTTCGAAAGACCGGCCACGCTGGCTTCCGTGTTGTCCCCGAGCAGCTGAGCCACAGCTATCGAAGGATGTTTGCCGCCCGCCGCTTTGGCCACCTCGATCTCGCGCCGGAGCAAGCCGCGCTCGGTGTTCAACTCGCCATAGCGAGTTTGCAATTCCACCTGTTTCGCCAGAAGGCTGGCGTATTCGCTGGAGCTATCAGTCAAGCTCGGCACGACATAAGTGTCGGCGGGTTTCTTCGCTTTCAAAGGCGCCATCAGGCAACAACCTTTCCAAACAGTGCATCAAGAATATCGGCAAGCGCGGCGACCGGAATCGTGGTGGCCGTCCGGTGACCACCTTTCGCCCAATGCCCGGCGTTTGCCCCAGGCTGGCGGAATCGCACGACTCGGCCCTCTGGGCGCTCGATCACGATTTCCGGCCACGACCGGGTAAAGCTAATGAAGGAATGCCGCGCCTGGCCTTCGCCCGCCCGCGCCAAACTGACTTCGACAGCAATGGCATCGGCCGCATTCCATCGAAAACCGTCGGGAGCATCGTCCGCAATCTGAGCACCAACGGGTGTCAATGCTCCGTAGGTATCGACAGACGTTTCTGCCTGGCGAAGCTTTGGCGAGGTTGCTACGGCCACGATCAAGCGCAGGACGTCGTCCTCGCCCAATTCTGGGGACCGTGCGGGACCTCCGGACGGGATCTTCCCTGCCTCGCTCAGCCGGCGAGCCACGTGTTTAACTCTCGCAGGATCAAAGCCAAGGGCATTGACCGCGGCGAGGACGTTGGCGAGTTTCGCCACGTTTTCTACTCCTCAATGAAAAATGTCGATTAGGTGGTTGCGGAAAAAGCCGACTGGCGGCTGACGGCTCTCGGCCGTGGAAAGAGATGCGCGGGGATCGAACCCGCGCGAGTGGGGCACGTCACGTCGGGGCAGAAAATCTGCCGCTAAAGACTAAAGGGATTGGAGGGCTTGCGAGCGTACATGCCTGAGCCCCCCTGAATGTGGAGCCCCTGAGGGAGTGGATGGCGGAACTCTGTTGAACCTGGAATAAGAGATCGCTGTCGATGTAGGAACGTTGGCGGCGCCTCCGGATTCACAACCGTATGCCGCGTTATTATTTTGACTATCGCGACGACGCGAGCCTGTGGACTGATGACTCCGGCGAGGAACTGCCAAACCTCGAAGCGGCCGAAAAAGCTGCGTTGGTTGCGCTTGCCGACGCGGCGCGCGACATGGCGCTCGCCGGCAGACAAGGCTCCCTGTCCATCCAGGACCGCGACGAATCCGGCATTTTGCTGCAAGGAGCGATGTTCCTGAAAACTGCCGCCAATCATCGGGTGGTCGCTGTGGACGCCGAACGACGATCCCTTCCTTGACGCGCCGGTGACCAGATATCCGCCAAGGCAATCAGCTACATTGCGGCCGGACTGATCGTTCCCTCAATTCTTGCAGAGACAATGCCATTGTCGCCGTGCTAGCGTTCGGCATCACCGCACGGCTCGTGGCCTCTATCGGTGACTGAGAGCCGCAATGCTCCCGCCTTCTAAGGGATAGGGAGACGGCGATGGGAAACGAGGCAGGGCCTTTTTCAGAGACTGAGCTGACGATTGTGGAGCGCTATAAGCGTGCCGCGCGTGAGGACATGGACGGTCCCGAACTCCTCAAGTTGCTCAAAGAGGTGGAGGACGAGATGAAAAGACGTGGACTCCGAGATCTTTAAGGCTCTGCAATCCTGAGAGGAGTGAAGGCGAGTGAACGTCGCCTTCTGGCTTTAAGCCGCCACCCTCTCACTGCCTGCGATAGCCGCGTTCATCGCCACCACCGCCGCGCGGACCTCCTTACCGGCCATCCGAACCGCATACTGCCCGCTGAGTCCCAGATACTCACCAATCTCCGCGAGTGTGCTGTCGGATGTCGCCATGTCCAAGATCCTGGTCACCTTGTGGCCTAGGCGGGCACGCAGCTTCTCGGTGTCCAACACGCGCGCCAACTCTGCTTGAGCGTCGGGCATCTCAGCGTCCCAATTTTCGGTGTCGGCCTTCTCGCTTTTCCGCTGGCGCACCCCTCCAAACTCAGCGTCCGGGGTCGTCCACTGGTGCCCAGACCAAACCTTCACAAGCCGATTACCCACCCAGCGGGTCATGCCGTGTTCGTAGGCATAGATCAGCTGCTTGGCCGAAACATCGACCAGCTCGCGATCGAGGTTCGGAGCGACCGACTGCTCGCCGGCCTCGATGTCCTCATCATCGGGCTCGTTATCGTTCGCAGCGAAACGCGGCGGCTCGTTCAGCGTGCGCCAGAGCCGGAGGCCCGTGAACGTCGTTTCGTCCTTCTCGCGCTTGGCCCACGTCTCGACCGGACTGACCTCGCGGTGGGCGGCATGCGTGGCTGGTGCGGAGGCAAGCCAAGCGCGCCGGGCTGCAAGGTCGGTGAAGTCGCTGGCCTGTATAGGGCCATTCTCGTTTGCTGGGTTCATGGTACCTCAACGTGATGTGCTGATTGATGGCCGTCTGTGCGGCCTGGTGTGATTTTCTTGAAACTTACGGAATGACGCGTGCAAGGGGGCCGCCCGGTGATAATCGCGGCCGATCTGAGGGATTGCGGTGGCCCCTCGCCCGGGGGCTGTTTTGCGCCAGTGCTCTGCTTCTAAACGATCCACACTGGCGCACCGCACCAGATGTGCCAGTCCCCCAAGGGTGGTACTGGCGCACTGGCGCAGGTGCAAAAGGGGAAATTATTGGCGCACTGGCGCAGGTACTGGCGCAAGCACTGGCGCAAACTATTCCGCCCCAGGGCGAACCACGTTTTTCGTGTGACGGCGGTGGTCTTCCTCCTCCCTGACCACAAGGGTTCCGTCTGCAATCAGGCCACCAAGTATCTTCGCCGCCAAATCGCGGTCGTCCTTGTCTTCACGGTTAAGTCCGAGCGCGTCCATCAAATGGAAGCCGGCCCAGTTACCTGAGTTTCTCGCGAGTAAGCCGGTCTGATTTTTCAGCCTGACCAGAATGTTCTCCATCTGGTTTGGCGTCACATCGCCGACTGCCTTTTCTGCGGTCTCCGCCTTCGAAGGGAAACGCCAAGGCGTCACAACGCCCACATGGTCCTGAGGCTTCTGCAGGCCATCACTGTTGCCTAGACCCACGCTTTCCAACCTACGCCAATCGCGTCGATTGTCCTGCTTGATCATGTTGGCTTTGCCGCTGATGACGTAGAAGTGGCTAGAGGCCTCTTGCGGAGGCACGCCAGCCTCCTTGGCTTGGTCAGCCGACATTCGGTTCAAGAGCCGCACGGAGCGCGCGGCGCCGATGAGGGCAATGGCTCCCCGCGCATCGTCGATTGTGGCTTCCTTGCTGTCGTTCAATTTGCGCAGATGGTGGACCAGCTCGATTGAACAATTGGTACGATCGGCGATCTGGCCCCATAACTTGGCAACCCTATCAATTGCGCCATTGTCGTTTTCGTTAACGCGGTGCGTCGAGACGAACGGGTCGACGATCATGGCGTCGATTCCGTTGGTCACGATGTGCTCAACCACAGCCTCCACCACGGGCTGGCGGAGATCGATGCCTCTCCTGGTTTCCTCGACAATGACAAGTTCCTGCTCTCGGCCGACGTCCAGGAAAAGACCAGCAATGTCTTCCGGCTTCAATTTGTAATGAAGGCGAGCAGCTTCGATCCGCCGAGTCATCTCGTCGCGCGGGTCTTCACCATTGAATAGCGCGACCCGTAGTCGCCCTGACAGCCCGCCATCGCTATCGTGCGATAGAAGGGGTCTTCCAGAGACCATGGCGAGCGCTTCGACGATGCTATTCGATGTCTTACCGAGGCCACCCGGCGATACTGTTACCGACACATACTTGCGGATGTAGTGCCGCGCAAACAGCCAATCGCGGCGAGGCAGTTTGGCGGGTTCCTGTGGAAGGTATGGCGTGAGAGCAAAGGCAGGCTTTCCGGTCGCGCCCGCATCTTTATCGTTTGCCGAAGATGCCTCCGCCTCGACGATCTCGCGCGCGGCAATCGATTGCCTAACAATCTGGAGTATCTCCGGATCCATCTCTTCAAAGATGGGCTCTGCCGTCATGCCGATTGGCGGCAGCGTCGTAGGATCTTTGAAAACGAACGGGGTCGCGGTGAAGGATTTAGCTGGCAGCGCAGACATTGTGCGAAGGTCCATTCATGGTCAAAAACTGAGTTGTTGCGTTGGCAATCGCGTTGACCGCGTCGCGATCAAATGCGCAGGTGCGGCCGTGCTCGTTGCTGAGTCCGAACACTCTGTACGATCCATCTGGCGCGCGAGATACGCGCAGGCCGTACAGCCTTACCCCGGGCGACGTCTCGACATCGACGTGCCCGATTATCGGTGCTCGCCCTGGTCGGACCGACAATATCCTCAAGTATTGTTCCTTTCCTCGGTGCGCCGCGCGATGCCGTAGATCACGCGCTCACCGTCGATCGCGTAAAACGCACGCTCCTCTCGGACGACGACGCGCTCATGCAATTGATCATGCGGTTGATAGCGTTGCTTCCAATCGGCAACGATTTGCTGGCCGAGCGTCATTCGTGGGCTCCGTTGGGTTCTATTGGATAGTGGGCGCGGCGCCCGAAAATACTAAATGGGGCGCCCTCAAAAACGGCAGCAGAGAGCTAGGAAGCCAGCGCGAGTCCGGTAAAGGGCTGGTCACGAAGAATGTCCAATCTCAGCCTTCACTGCCTCGTGAATTGCCCTCCACCTTAGCGAGCATAGGGTTTACGACCGCCCATGTGGTGGTCCCGATATTGGCAAAGCAGCTTTCTAAATGGCCGTTGCGTCGCGACGGTACTGAATGAGCCATTTAACAGCGCCAAACGGCGCGCATTTTCAGGGAGTGTGACATGCTCCGCTTAGCTGCCGTTCTTTTTTTCGCCGCCCTCACCTTCGGCGCTCAAGCCCAGACAAATCGCCAAGAATTGAAGCGCGCCGATCTCACCGGTACGAACATGGAAATCATCGTCAGCGTCGTTGACGTGCCACCCGGGAACGGCCTTCCTCGCCACACTCACCACGGCGAAGAGGCAGTGTACGTGCTCGATGGCGCAACACTCGCGCTCCCGGATGGCAAAGAGATTCAATTTCCCACTGGTGCGGCAGTAATCAACGTCCGCGATGTGCCGCATGCAGGTTTCAAAATTGCCGGTGACAAGACCCTGAAGATGCTGACCGTCCACATAATCGACAAGGGCAAGCCCATGATGGAGCTGGCTCAGTAACGCCCGCTACAAGAACAAACGGCCGCAGGCGCTGCCCTGAGACAATTCCTGCGGCCGGGTGCCGCGACGTTCCGCACGATCGGCGCGGCTCAGGATAGTAGCATGAACGGCTGCGCCGACGTGAGTTGGGCGCAGGTTCACATGAGCGAACGGCCCCAGCTTTGGCGGCGGCTGGGGCCGTTTGAATTACTCCGACACGCAGGGGGATACGGAGCCGGAGCGAAGCACCAATCCCGTCGCTTGCCGGTCGTTCCTGGGACTGGATTGAGGCCACAAATCAGGCGCCGATACTTCTAGGTGTTCCGCTTATAAATACACGCCTAGGGAACAAATGCTGACCTATTATCATCCACGCGTGTTCTCATCCGGAGAACTACGGGGAATTAACAACTTTAAAGCGATTTATTTGGTTGTGCGGTTGTGTTTTTGGCCCAAGTTGAACCACCCTCCGCTCCCCCCAGCCCGGTTAGGCAATCACGGAATTTCCCTATGGGAAGCAAAAGCCGGAAAACTGCCTAACCTTGGCATCAAGCTATTGAATAGCTTGATTTCCATCAGTCCTGCCGGGATCGCCAGAAAAATCAATCGTTTAGCTGGCTACTCTCTCCTCAAATCGTGTTGCGCCTGTTGCGCAAAATTCCCCAATAGTTCCAACGATTACCAACAACTCCCGGCTACTCGGCGCGACACGAAGCGCGATATGGGCTGTGAATAGGTCGGATAGAGCAAAAGCGGCGCCCTGCGTGCGCATGGACCGTGTCACCATTAGCCGTTGATTCGAGCTAGAGCGATCCAGGGGATGGCGGTGCAGGACGAAGACGGCATTGAGCGGCGCGGGCTGATGTTCGTGCTGTCGGCGCCTCCGGGTGCCGGCGCGACTACGCTGTCACGCCTCCTGATTGAGCGCACGCCGGGTCTGCGGATGTCGGTCTCGGTGACAACACGGGCTATGCGTCCCGGCGAGGTGGAGGGTCGGGATTATCTGTTCGTCGATAAGGCGCGCTTCGAGGACCTGGTCAAGCGCGATGAGCTTCTGGAATGGGCGACCGTGTTCGGGAATCGTTACGGCACGCCGCGCGCCCCCGTCGAGGCGGCACTGTCGGCAGGAGAGGACGTACTGTTCGACATTGATTGGCAGGGCACGCAGCAGCTACGCGAAAAAGCGCGCGCCGACGTGGTCAGCGTTTTCATCCTGCCGCCCTCTCTGGCCGACCTCGAAAAGCGGATGCTTTCACGCGCGCAGGACTCCCGTGACGTGATCCGGCGCCGCATGGGCCGCGCCAGCCACGAGATGAGCCATTGGGCCGAGTACGACTACGTCGTCATGAACGAGGATATCGACGCTGCCTTTGCCGAAGTGCATTCGATCCTTAGGGCAGAGCGGCTTAAGCGCGAACGGCGCTTTGGGCTGCCCAATCGCATCAGAACCGCGATCGAAATTTGGTCCACGTCAGGCAACCAAGATTTGACCGCGGCAGACGACAATAACCAGCCTTCGCCTCCCACAGAGCCGCGTAACGAGGCGCTTTCCCCGGACAGTTCAACTCCAAACGCGGAACGCTCTGATACCCAATTGCGGGAGTCCGCCTTTGAGTTGCTGCAAGCGCGTGTCGCTCTGTTGGAAGCTGCGCTAGCGACTCGACCGCCCGGAATGGGTCACAACCGGGGCCCGAATATCAACGATGAACTGAGTGTGGACGAAGCCGAAATTGAAACCTTCATTTCGCGCTTACGAGACCAGCGAGCCGCTGCACCAGTTGACCTGCCGGAGCTGATCGAAGCGGCGCAAGTCGCCGACCCTGCCGTCAATAAATGGCGAGAGCGATCAGATGAGTTTGCTAAGGGTGCATTGAAGGGCGCAGGATTCGTGGCCGGGAAGGTAGTAGCAGAGAAGCTGGCGCAGGCTGCGTGGGTTCAGTCTGTTTATTCTGCGCTTCAAGGTGTGTTTGAAAGTCTCATGCACTGGCTAACCTTTTTCTAGTACTGAGACTGCGTGAAATGATGGCTCGCCACTGAATGGGAATCTCGCATGTCAGGCACTAAACCCGTTGGCCAACGGTTCTCTCATGTCTATCTTCGCAAGGACGAACTGTTGCAGGACAGCCCGCGCGCACGCCGTCGAATTGCAGCCTGGCTCATCGAGTGCGAGGACGCTCGATCGAAAGAGGGAAGCGACTTAGGAAGCTTTCTTGTCGCAGAGTTGGGCGTCGATGTCGTGTACCAGTATGGATACGATTGGAAAGCAACTCTCGAAGGATTCGGCACAGTTGATTTCCTTGACACAATTTCGCTGATTTATCGGTACTTCACTCAGCAGCGCACCAGCCCAAGAGGAATGCGCGATCCCAGTGCGAACGAAAAATTTCTGGCGATATGTCGACGCATCTTTAGCGAAGAATCTCTGTCCTACACCATTGATGATGCCGGTGGCGTGCACTTCAAAGTCGACGCAGAATTCGCCACCAACATCAACGCTACCATCGCTGCGATTAACGGTCCAAGATATGGGAATGTCCGCGCCGAGTTTGACAAAGGCACATCAGCACTCTCGGGTGCGATTCCTGATGGGAAGGAAGGCATAAGAGGAGTCTTCGGAGCTGCAGAATCTCTTTATCGGCTAATCTTTCCCAAGGCTTCTAAATTGACGTCTGCCGACGCTTCGAAGCAATTACAGTCTGCCGCGCAGTCAATGTACTCGTCCGATGCCGTAGCACAAAGAGCTGCTAGCAAAATGGTCAGTGCGTTCGCTGACTGGGTCGATGCCTGTCACAACTATCGACATGAGCACGGTGTCGAGGAGCCGTCACAACCGCCCCTGGATCTCGCGATTGAGATGATAGGCACCGGAGCTGGTTTCGTCCGATGGCTGGTAAGATTTGATAAGAGCCCAGGCTCTTAAATCAACAATTCCTGCCGTATGATTATGTTCTGCGGTCCGCTCAACTCGGTGAGCGCCCACACCAGCGCGTCGACCCGGTCCGGCGAGTAGCCTACCTTCCCGCGGTCGAAATCCGAAGTGAACGCGCACATCTGATCTTCGAGCACATCGAACCCGCCCACGTGATGAACCTTACGCTGCTCGTACAACGCGGCGATCGGCTCAGCGCGCACCACTTTGCCACGGCTCGCGTGCACGGCTTTGAAGCTCACCCCATGGTCCAGCGCGCGAATAGTCGCCTCCACCATTGCGCCGCCGTTGTTCCGGTCCGCCTTGTGACGCCGGCATGCGGCAATCGCCACTGCCGCCCACTCATGCGGTGCGTAGCGGCCCGAGCAATCCTCCAGCACGTAGATTTTTCATCTCTCGTCACGCCGGCAACGATGATGCCGGTTTCGTCCGAGCCCTCATTGTTGGAAACGGCCGGGTCGATCGCCACGACAATGCGGCGTAGCTCGGGCGCGGCGGACACGCGATCGCGATCTAGCCAGTCCAGTTGCCACAGCGCGCCGGGACGGCGTCAAGAAATGCTTGAACCTGATAGCTCTCCATCTCATGGCCATCGCCGCGGACACCGAAATCGCGATTGGCGAAGATCGGATCGAACCTGCCCCGAATAATGGGAGGTGTGGGAATCCCCTTATAGATGCCGCTGCGGAAGATGCCGGCGGAATATTCAGACATCAAAAGTCTCCTAGTTTAAGCCTTGTGGATTTGTCTCCCACGTTCTCAGGGAGGAACTCTCCATGAGCGCCGCACGCGGGCAAAGCTCCGACGCTGCGACAGAATGAGAATTTCGGGAACGGCGCGTCGTCTCGACTGACGCAAGGTATTTCGACCCGTTCCTCGCGGCGATAGCTAAGGCATGAGAGAGCTTGAGAGCCTGTTCCGCTGTGACCTCAAAATGAACGCCGACAACGCTCGAATTGCTATCGGGGACGACATCAAGTGTACGTTTGCGGCGGCCGGCATCGTGATTTCGATGATGATCGCGGCTATTACGGCCGCCGCAGGTCGTACGGCCACGATCAGTATGGACGCAGCACGATCCAAATTGCTATCGCCGCGGCGGCTATGTCTGCTGACGCTAGTTGGCCGATTCATCGGTTGGCCTCAGAAAGACTCGGAGCGCCCCGGCGTTGATCAGAACGAGGCTGGCGATGAACGCTTGCACACAAGCCGCAAGAAACACGTTCGTCTCACGGCCCCGCAGCGTTCATGCCACTTTTTCCGCTGCAAGATTGCAGCATGTGCCGCCGGTATTGAAAGCCCCGGTCCCACCGATGAACCAAAAACCGGCAGCGTCAGCTATCACTACTCGATTTATCTACCTCGGAGGACAATTGCACCTTGCGCCACCGACCGACCAGAGCGAGAATTCCCCGCATCCGCTGCGACGCCTCCATACGGCGTCGGGCTGCATCGTTGTTGCTCAATGCCCGGCTGATCTGAGCGGAGGTGTCCTTGCCATACGCCCCCCAAAGAACGAGGCTGATCTGGTAGAGCCGGGCTTCGGTGATAAGCCGTTTCGGAATGTCGCCGCTATCGTCCCACTCCTCCACCACTGGAGTAAATGAAACGCTCACCTCATTGACCGTGCCGTTGCCGACAGTCGCCAACGCCTCTTGACCGAGCGGTGCAGCGGGATCTGGTGTCAGCGCATAATATAACCCCGCATTGTCCGAGCGCAGTTTAAGGCTGCCGTTGCTGATACGCCCCAGCGGCCGGCTTGGATCGTGGCTCCAGAGCGCGGCAACATCTGGGTTTTGCGCGAGATGCTTATCGAATGCCCCGCGCGCGAAACGTTCTTCGAAGAGCCCCGCGATGATAGCGGGTCGATTCCACGAAATGGCAAAGCCTGAGATAGTTTCAGCCATTGCGTTGCGTTACCCGCAATCTCTTCTCGCGCTTGGCTTGCATTAGCTTGCGCTTAACGGCTGGTGAGTCCGAGCATTCGGAATGCCGGCTTTCACCAGGCATCTTCACGCGGCGCCGTACTGGCTTCCTATCCGCGACGTCGGAGGTGCGCTCTGAACCATTAGAAATTATGACCAGCCTCCGCACATTCCCTCAAAAAGCTGGAAACTTTGCCGTCACGCCGATCGCCCAAGAAGTACGCGCGAACGGGACGTAAAGACCAGGACTCACATCTTCCCGATCCATATCGTCAGGCAGCGTATCATGCTCTTTGGCGTGCAGCTTCCAAAGCGCGCGCGGCCTCGCATACAGCGCCAAGACGTCGTTGATATTCGTGTCGCACCGTGTCGCAGACGACCTTGCTGGCGATGTTGCGTGCTTCGTCGACTCCGGCGACGGTAGCACTTCCAGAGCGTCCTCAATGTTGGACATTCTCTTTAGTGACTTCGCGCAACTGCAGCGACAACTCGGATATGCTCCCTTCCGGGGATTCGCCAAGCAACCTGGCTACATCAGCCCTCAGGCGTTCCCCGCCGGCCGCCTTAGCTCTTTCGATTTCGTGATGCAGCTTAGAACGTTCCGCATTAAGCCCGCGGTAGCGCTCGTTTAGCTCATCTCGTTTTTCGAGTAGCGCAGCATAAGATGCATCACTCTCCGCGAGGCTTGGAATGCGGAATTCTTCGGCCGGTCTCTTCTTCAAAATTGCCACTAAAATAGATCCTTCACCAAATTCACAAACGCCTCACCCTTGACCACGCCAGCGATGCGATGCGGTGCCTGTTGGTGAGACGCAAGGGCGCCGGGCAAAACGAAACGGGTTACGGCACCTTCCGGTGTATGCACGGAGAACCCGCGCCAGAAGTGCTCAAATTCAAAACGATGGCCGCGGACGTCCTGGATTGCTTCAGGCGAACCACCGACAGCCACTTCTGATTGGACCTCCAGATATTCCAGCGCAGAGCGCGGAATGCTGGTCGGCGCATCGTCAGACAACACCGCGCCACCCGGAGTCATCGCTGCGTAGGCCCGCGCATGGTCCGGGGCTTCGTGCAGCTTCGGTGCACTCATCAGGACCGCGAGCAGCAAACAGACGTCGCGCTGTTCGAGTTCTGGGGCGTAGCCTGGGCCGCCCAAGGGCAGCAGTTCGGCCTCCTGCAACCGCCGAGCGACGCTATATCCGCGCGATCGGGGGAAGCCGATATGTCGCTCGATCGCATCGAGCACAGCGTTCAACGTGGCCAATTGGCCATCCTCCATAAATGTTATGTTGCGATTGTTCGGGGAAATAAAAAGCAGCCAAACGGCTCACGGCTCTAAGGCCGAAAAAGATGGCGACGCCGGTAGTGGGGCCGGCGCGCGCCAAAGTCTGCACGTCACGTCAGGCCACAATTTGTGGCCTTCAAGATAATACGCTAGCTCAAGAACTTCACACCGAGACGGCGCGCATCGCGCCACACAACCGAGCAATCAATATCCAAGCCAGCACCTGGAACACGCAGACCAAAGGCCGCGGGCACGAAAGGCGCGTTATCAACTTGGACTATTGCAGAGCAATCCGTGAGGTGGCGTACCTTACACCGCACGGGACTACCGTCGACCAACATCTGTGCAGCATAGACATTGCGTCGCCGCTCGTTCGCCACGTCTCGCCCTCTCCCCCGTTATAGCGCGGGGGATATTGATCAGCGATTCCAGTCTCAAATGAGGCTAGACCATGGTTTCATTGCTAGGCCGCGTTCTTCGCCAATGCAGCCAACGCCGCATCCTGCGCCTTGACCGCCCGCCTCTCCCCAGACTTGCCGTCACCCCAGCCGTTCGCGGCGGCAATCTCGCGCGCCGTCATACCCGCAATCGACATGTCCAGCACCTTGGCATGCTCGCTCAGGGCGGCATCAATACGCGGTGCGTTAATGGCCTCCACGATCTGCCATTCGACTGCATCAGGCGCGCCGACAAACGAGCCTTTCGCGGCGGTCGGATTCGAGTGCACCCGATAGGCCAAGAACTCTGCCCCGTGCGCTATCGCGGTCCTGTACTGGGCAGGCGAGAGGCTGGGTACAGGCCAGCATTGCCCCACGCATCCTCAAGGGTGTGCCGTCCGCCCAGGCCCATACGGTCGATCTCTGCGCGCCTGTTGTCGCTGCACGCGGATAGTGTCTGCGCCCAGTGAGCCGCACGCTGGCGCCGGTAATCCTCGCCCACGGAGCCACGTTCCACGTAACCAGGACGCTCCGGGAATGTGCCCGTCCCCGGGATGGCGAGGTGGCGTTCATTATCAGCCTGCCGCTCTCCGTCGGTCTTGCGCCGGCTACCCTTCGGCTGCCGAAACAGTTCCGCAGCATCATGCCATCTCTCATCAGATCCGCGCCACTCTGCAATCTGGCCCTTGGCATCGAGGCGCAGCCGTGCACGCGTCGGTGCATCCATCTCCGGCCCCGTAATAGGCCCATATCCAACGCGCGCGGCGATGGCGTCATCCACTGCCAGACGCACCATTTCGTCAGGGCTGGGCCTCGCTTCCATCACTCGATCTGGCAACGGCGCGCCGCCTACCTCTGGGAGGTTGCCGTCCGCAGAGAGCCACGTCGGGACGACGGCAACGGTGCCATGGTCGATGAGGCGCTTAACGTCCTCATGCCGGCCTGCGCGAGAGAGACGGATGGCGAGCGGCGGTGCCGCTGTAGTGCGCGTGTTGTCGTTTGCTGGTTTATTCACGTGAGTGCACCCATAATGGGTTTTCGTTTTCGCCGCTTCAGCGGTCTTGGTGTGGCCGATCCGGCTGCACACATTTGGAAATCGCCCCCAGGCCCAAAGAGATCAGGCACTTGGCTGCGGAAATGCGGCTGAAGGAAATCGCCCCGGTCAGGCTGCCTGCTCCTCAGGCCGAGCGGCAAACGTGTCACGGGATATTATGAACGACTTACCATGCAGATCTGACGAGTCATTTACTTCGTCGATAATGCCGCAAGCGTCGATAAGCCGCGCGAAGTGCTCCTGGCCAGCTTCCTGAATCGAGGCACTGTGTCCCTCTATGAGGACGGCAACGCCTCCCCGGTCGGTCTGCAACTGCAGCCAACGATCACCGCCCCGCGCAACAATGGCGCTCTCAACGATCGTCAGCGGCACGCCCCGAGGCGCGTCGTATTCAATCGCGGATTGCTGAAGGCGCCGGGCTGCTTCAGCGATTGCGAAGTTATCTGGCACGTGTTTCCTGCGCACGTCTACTATGGCCGTCTGTCTTAGAGTCAGCCGGTAATTGTAAGTAGGATTCACTATCAAAAGTGCATGAGGTTAGGTGCAAACCTCCTGCAAAATTGACAGAGGCACCTCCTGCATTTTCGACAGTAGCAAACTCACCAGCGGTGTTTTCACCTCCAGCAAAATCGACAGAGGTGGGATACTGTTTTGCTGTCGCCCAGGAAGGCACGTATTCAGTCGTACGGCCACTGACGACGCGCCTCGTCACGAAGCCCCAGTCTGCCAGTTCGCGGCAGGTCTTGACGACCGTTCTGTCGTTCATGCGGGTGGCGCGCTTGATGTAGTTGATGCTGGCACGACCATTCCCAAAATCACGCCGGAATGCCTGGACAATGACCAGCATCGCGCTCACGTGGCGCGGCTTCGTTCGCGGGTCATATTGGACGCGAAAGACGGGCCACCACTGGGAGAGAAGGCTTGCCGGCTTAGTCTTTCGGCCGTCTTCGCTGCCTTCAGCCAACGCGCAACGCTCCGTCCACCGCAGCCCTCACCTTCAGAAGCCATTCTTTCGGCTTTTCGGCAACCGGCACCCTACGCCAATCCGGCTCATCGTCACGGCCATGGTAGGTCTTAATGGTGAAGTCGCGCCCACCCGTGTAGTAGACGTCGTCGATGTAGCTGCCATCCCGGAAAACCATCTGTGCCTACTGCTTTAGGACCCCATACCAATTAGTGCGCTTGGCTGGGTAAAATACTAAATGGGCACCTCCCAAAATCTGCGGGAGCTAGGATCCACCGCTGGCCCGGTAAACGACCTCTCGAAAAAACGGCCCCAGCCGTCTTGGCAGCGGCCGGGGCCGTTGGACTTACTCCGGGCCACGGGGGGCATGGAGCCGGAGCACAGCACCAATCCCGTCGCTTGCTGGTAGTTCCTGGACTGTCCAAGGGGTTGAGGCCGCCCAGCTCCAGCTGGCATTACCTCTACGTGTTCCGCTTATAAATACACGCATGAGGAACAAACGCTGACCTATTTAATTTCCACGAGGTCTCATCCGGAGAACAAACGGGATACACAACTTAACAAGCGAATTAAATGGTTGCGCCGGTTGTGTTTCGTCCCTGCGGGCCCACGGCCGCTCCCCACAAACCAGGGTTAGGCAATCACCAAACTTCACTATGAGAAGCAATGGCCGAAAAACTGCCTAACCTTGGCATTAAGCCATTGAATTAGCTGAGTTCAATCAGTCCTGCCGGGATCGCCACTTCATCTACCCGCTCCGGTTTTTTCAATGGCTTGCTGGTCGCTTTGGCTCACCTGGTTCGAAGGTGAGCCAAAGCCTGTTCCTGAAATGAGCCGTGCTGCGTTCGTTGCCATCTTCTTTCGATTTGCGGCTCTCGTATAAACCTGTGCCTGCGAGATCGACGTCCAAGCCGAACCAGCTCATGAGCTCATGATCCGTTGCGCCCTGCTCGCGAAATAGGTTGCGGCTGCTTTGCGGAGCCCGTGAGACGTACAGCGCACAGGTAACTTTGCCTCTCGACAAACTTCGCGAAACCAGTTGCCGAAGCCCGCAGGTGTGAATGGCTTGCCTTGTGCGGCTATCAGGAATGTCAAATGATTGCTAGCCGGCATGGCATCGATCGCACCCTACAAGCGCGGCGTGACGGTCACATAGAACGGAACGTCCGTCTTCTGGCGCGTCATCGACATTTGCCCGCTGCGGATGTGCTGCCGCCCCATCCGGACCACGTCGCATCGGGACTGACCAGCCTGCAAGAGCAGTTCATAGGCCAACCGCGCGTGTGCCGATCGCTTGGTGCTTCTCGAACTGCTCGCACTCAGATGTCTTCCATGGGTGATGTCCGGTGCTCTTCTTCCCCTTGGCCAGCTTTAGTCCGAGAAGCGGGTCCACTTTGATCATGCCGAGCGAGAGGCAGTGATCGATGAAGCCGCGCATTGCCTTCTTGAAGTTGCGCTGGGCTGCCGGTGTCTTTTTGTTGATGGTGTTCTGTAGAGCCGTAGTGTGCAGCAGCGCGATGCGCTTGTCGCCGTGATTTTTCCCGGAACGTCTCGAGGATCGCGCGCCTGTTCTGCTGAGTCGTCTTTGCGAGCCCGTCAGTGAACGCGGTGTCTTGATAGTAGCTCACCAGCGCCGCGTTGACGGTGCCCGGCAGCGTACGGCTGGCGCCAATCGAGGGCGGCGCAGCCTCCCCCGCCTTCGCGGCCTCATATTCGGCGAGGAATTCGGGCGAGCCCGGCAAGCCGTGCAGCCGGACCTTCGGGAGGCTTGGTCGTCGAAGATAAAAGAAGGGCTTGCCGTGCTAGGTCAAGGCAATATCCGGTACGAGAAAATCACGCGGCCGCCCCGCCACAGGCGCCGAGTCCGTGCACCTCCGCATTCTGCCAGATCACTCCGCGCCAATTGACGAGTGGATAATGAGGCAGGGCGAGCCAGATCTCTCGAAGCCGGAGGCTATCCGCCGCCTGCTTGAGCAGGCCCTGAAGCAGCAGCCGAAGGGAAGAAGAAATGACCACCGGAACGAAGAAGCCAAAGCGCCCCAAGATCCCGACGCTGAAGCCACTTGTACCGATGTTGCCGCCTCGGGTGCCGACGCTGAAGCCGCCGCGCAAGAAGTCGAAGCCGCGCGCGACGGTGCTCTAATCGTGACGACAAAGCGAAAGATCCCGCTTGGCGCAAAGGTCATCATGGGCTGGTGGATCATCGTGATCGTGTTCGGCCTCTTCGGCAATTCTTGGATAGCGCTCAAAGCGCTCGAGGCGAACAACGTCATGGGTTTCTTGATCTTTAGCGCTAGGAATCGGGTGCGGCGTGCTCTGCTATCGTACTTACCAGGGCTGGGACGAATTCCTCGGTGGTTGGTAAGATGGCTAAGGCTGATCCCGGCAAGGATCGCCCTGCCATCGCCCTGGTGCCACACAGGCCCGGCAAGGCCTTTGGCGGGAGTTGTCAAGCTCCGCCTATCATCTCACCTGATTTGAGTTAAGAAATGCCCCCTCGCGGGCGGTGGTTTGCGGGGATACCTCGGCCAGGCCGGCTTGCACGCCCCGCCGCAAATTCCAACGCTGCCCCGATCTCCCGGAGAGGCGGCGGTGCACCTAAAATCTGCGGTCAGAAGTCTTGCTCGTGGTGATCGCCTGAAGGCGTGGATGGTACGTGCCGGCCGGTCGCCGTCCGGTGCCTTGTGGACGAGGGAAGAGGACGCGATCGTACGGTCCCTTTATCCCGATCATCAGCTACTGCGCGCAACGTTACGCGCGATCCACTCAAGCGATATTTCACCGCGTGTCCAAGCTGGGTCTCAGTCGCAAATGCCATTTCCGGACCGCAGCCGAGGTCAGCCGGCTGAGGCGAATGTACCCGCACAAATTGTTTGATGAACTGAAGCTCGCCTTTCCGGGGTCCAATAAAATGCGGCTTCGCAAGAAGGCCAACAGCCTCGGCATTACGAAGGCGCGCAAGCCGTTTGCGACCACCGGTGAGGTGATCGATTGCATCCGAGCCAGAGCTTTTCAGCTCCGCCTCACGATGGTCGACGTCGATAGCATGGCGAGGACCGGCATCTACTTCTCCCGAAGTCAGTGGCGCGGTCATGCGCTGAACCGTCGTAAGATTCTGCGCGCAATTGAGGCGCTCGACCGTGATGTCACGGTGAAGTGGCGCTGAGCAGCCGCGCCGGATTCCTGTGAATATCCTCGCGTGTTAACCCAGCGCGGTTTTGACGGTGCCATGCTTCAAACCGTCCGCGATTCGAGGAATTTGAGAATGGCTGAAGTACCCGATCACCTCGACCCGACTGACGGTCTTACAAACGCGAAGATCCGTTTTGCTGGCCTGGACCTTTGGGAGTCTGGAGAGCAGATCATCCGCTTCGAAATTGACGATGAAAGCCGACACCGCGTCGGAACGTTCTCAATTGAGGTTGGAAGTCGACCAGGGGCAACGGCGACATGGTCATTCTTGCGCCAATGGCTCCACGTGATCGATAAGATGGAGCAGTTCTATCGACGTCAGTCTTCGCGACGAGGGGACTGAAAGTGGCGATGCGAACCACGGAAGCCTATGTCTGCGAGTGCGGACATCAGGGCCACGTCGTCTGCCGCGAAAACGATGCGCCTTACAGTTCGCTTTGGGAAAGCTACTCTCTCGACGGTTTCGAAGGGGGAAAGCTGACCATCACGAACTACAAAGATATGCCGGCCGACATCATGAAAGCTCTCAACGCTCGCTGTCCCTCTTGCGGAAGAACTGAAGGATTAAAGTACGTGCCGCCTGCGAAGACATAGGACAGCAACATGATTGAATATGTGACCGCGCTCTACCTCACCGCGGCTGTCTGCGCATCCACTCCCGGGGGTTGGGTCTTGCCGCCAGGCCAAGGCTACAGTTCTCTGTCTCCATCGCAATGGCCGAACTGGTGCGTCATGAACACCGGCATGTCGAGATCAGGCGCGATGCTGTCCTACAAATCGCCAACGCAACCGCAACTTTTGATGGGGCCCGGCGTCAAGCCTTGTGGTCTCCCTCGGGGGCGCAAGGATCCTCTGCCTATGAGTTGACCTTGCTTACCTGAACCACGTCGCCTTTAAGATTGAACCGCGCCCCCCTTACGGCAACACCGCGACGACGCATTCCGCGACCGCGGTTGGCTGAACCGTCCGCATCGGTGTTCGCGACGCGCTCCCAGCAGCAGCGTTGTTGATGGTGATGCCGGTTGTGTTTGCGTTGACGGAAATGCCTATGGTCCCGGCCACGCCGAACGCGCCGCCACCAGCGACGCCGCTTAAGGGCGCCTAGCGTTGGCCCGCTATAAAAAGTGACACATTCGCGCGTGTTTCGACCTTGGTCCGAGCTCACTCTTATCGCTCGATTTCGGCGCACGGCTCAACACGCGCGATGATTTTAGGCGTGTGTGATCGGGATTCCGCCGCCAACTCGCGGTGCGCGTGTGGTACGGCGCTCTGACAGTCTTACTTGAAGGAAATCGGCAATGGGCGTCTATTTGGTCACTTGGGATCTAAACAAACACAAGCCGAACTATGCGCAGGCGCGACAGAACCTGATCGATCACATGTCGCACTACCCACATATTAAAGATGAGGGTCTCGACTCGGTATGGTTCCTCCAGTCCGCCTCCACAGCCGACACGCTGGATTCTGACATCCGGCGATACATGGATAACAACGACAGGCTGATGGTCACGAAACTGGTGAATGGTCAGCATCAAGGCTGGTTGTCCCAAAAGGTCTGGGACTGGATCAACGCCCGCGTCTAACTGAAGGGCATACGCTGTGTTACCGTTCATCCTACTTTTGCGATTTGAAGGATTAATATGACCGATTCTGATTTCGACGATGCCCCGCAGTGGTATTGGGCAGCGGACAGCGGCCGTGGATTAGATATAGAGACCTTTGAAGTGATCGGTTTGTGATCGCAAGTGGTCAGCGAGAGTTATGGGCGCGCGTTCGTCGTGAGGTCGATCCGCGTAGCAACTGCGCCTGGAGTGCTTTCGGGTCTTTTGACGGCAAGACAACCCTCGCCGACTGCATGAGGGTGTTCCTGGAAGCCCGTGAAGTTTACCGCGTTTCCTTCAACAGACTTGTGCTGGAGTTCGCGCTCGTGCCTTCTTTCGCGAAGTTCATAAAAGACAATCCGTCCGACTTGGGAAACCCAATTTCCAATCCGATAGGTAAGGGCCCGCTCCCACGATCAGCTTACGATAGCAAGGTCGAGCGTCAGCTTGGTCAACGCATCGGCGACACGTGGGTCTGAAATGGCACCACCAGCAGGCGCAAATCCGAGGTCGTAACACAAAGTACGAAAATGAGTTCATGGGACGGACTTAGCCCTGGCCAATTCCTGGCGCGGGTAGCTTTTTCACTCGCTGCTACGGCCGCCGTAGTCGCCGTGACTTTCTTCGCAATCCGCTACATGGCGGACTTTCATCGATAATCACAGCAGGCGCACAGATCAAACATCGCGTTTTGACGCCCCAAATCGATAATACGCGCAACAAACGCCACGAAAGAAGCCAGATCAAACGCCGAATTTAGGCGCCCTTGCGGGATGCATTAATCGGTTTTCATTGAACGCTGCGATTTAGCCCTGAACGAGGGGAACTCACTTTCGGCGGCCTGGTACTGTCCGTATTTGGACCCCTAGTGTCCTAGTTTGTTCTGCGTGGTGCCCTAATTTCTTAAAATGTAGTATTTTGTCGATACTATTGAGAGGAGCGACGCATGCGAAATATCAATCTGCTTGAGGTTTGCATCCCTCGTCCTATTAACTACTCCGTGTCACTTGCTATGCTGCTGGCCCTCTTGGCCTTAGGAACTGTGACTAGTTGTTCGGACTCCGGCCCGTCTTACTCTGGACCATATGACGACAGCCAAGGCGGCTCTGGCGGAGCGATCGAATTTCGCAGCTGGAACTAAAGGCGTTTGAGGCCGCCTCGGTAGGCGGCCTCTTTCACTCGACCCGCGTGCCGTCAACGGAGACAGTAGAGGGCGTGGGGCCGTACAACTCCAACATCACACGTGGGTCCCCTAGGCTGCACACCTGCCGCATCGCTTCCAGCTGGCGGTGCATGTCCAGTGCACTGGTTGGTTCATCCAACAGGAGAATCTGCGGTTCGCGTACGAGACATTGGGCAAGCCCGACGAGCTGACGTTGTCCCCCGCTCAGCTCGGACAAGATTTCATTGGCAAGATCCCCGATATCGAGTGCTGCCAGCCAGGCCTTGCTGCCCTAACCCTCTTCTTCGTTCGTCGTATTGAGCTGGCCCGACCACTCGCAGAACGCCTTGCTGCCGAGGAGATAGAGGATGAGAATTAGGGCTGCGATGACGGGCGCCCCCAGCATACCCAACGCCGGAATCAACTGCACGAGGTAGGCTCCGAGTGTTAGCCCCCCGGCCCCGACCACGGTTTCTGGCGTCGGTGCTTTGCCGAGCTTTCCGATCTTCTTGAAGGCCTGGTCGATCATCTTTCGAATTTTGGGATCACCGCAAATATAGCCGCGCATCGCCCGCATCAATAAAGCGAAAAATCCGGATTCATGATGTGCCTGCAGCGCGAGTTGATAGGAATCACTGGTCATCATACCTTGCTTCGACAGCTCTCCACGCAACCATTCCAAGCGCTTCAAAGCCTCGGGGTGAGTCTTGGCCGCCGCTTCGAAATCCTGTTGTGGCTTCAGTTCCCAGCTTCGATATGCCGAGGTGCGAAGAGATTTTTCCTTCAGCTCTGATGGGGTTGCAAAGGGCTCTTTGAGCACCACTCCCACCAGGCGTCCCAGACGCCGAGCTGCTCTTTCCTTGTCCTTTTCGTCAACGATCTCCTGCAGAGTTTGGTGGTATTCTACCCTCGCCAATTGATCGAGTTGGACGACCCCACCTTGGATGTCAATGGCCTCGCTGAGAGCGTCATTGCGAACGTTGGTTGTCAGTGTCGCGGCAACGGCCGTTGAGGTTGGCATGTCAGATCGGATTAGGATATCCGAGACACGTGTGATCTCAATGCCCTCTTCGTCCAGACTCTCTTCTGCGCCGCGTGACAACATCTGGTCCCATCCGGTCACCGGACCGAAGCTGATGTCGAGATCGCTTTCGATCTGGCTGATGCGCTTCTGCCGTATCGAGAATCGGCCCGGATCGATGGCTTCCTCGGACAAGTTCTCGATCAGGTCACGCTGGCTGAGAACGAATCCGATCGCACCGGGAAGCTCGTTCCGGTCGCGCCAGATCACGATTTTAAAGAATGCCCAGGGGACGCGAGCATCGTCCAATTTCTTGTCCCGGTGTCCGAAAATGGGGCCGTTGAAGACCGACAAGCGCGTTCTTTGCTGGCCGCCCTGCTCCGAGATGAAGTTCTCCAGGTCGCCCCACAGATCGAGATCTGCGCCAGTGAAATCGGTCGACCGATTGAGCAGATAGTGTTGCGGCGCGGCATTTGTGTAGTGGAAAGTATCCCAATTCGCTGCCAGGGCATCCTCCTTGTCGCTGCCCCACGCGGCGTCGTCACGCCGAGTAAGATGCCCTTTGTCGTAGTCATTATCGTCGTAGTAGCTCGCCCCGAGCTGGTCTTGCGGATCGATACGTGGATCAAGCCGCCAAGACTGACCGCCTTCGTCCCGCGAAACTGACTCTGGTGGATTGAAGTTCACGTTGCATGCGGACACATAGGCAATGCGCCGTCGCTCGTTCATGATGATACTAAAGCGGTGGTAGCGAAGTTCGATCGTATCGCGCGGTCGCGCAGGCCGAGGCACGCGCAACGCATGCCCAAAACGCGGATGCGCCTTCATGGTTGGAAACGGGACGTTTACCCCGAGGAACCGCCGATCGTAGCCTTCACGGTCGGCATACTCCTCCGGCTCGAGCTTTTCTTCCAGAATTTCACCGCGAAAGCTTGGAACCCGCACAGGCGCTGATGGAATTGCCGTTCCTGCATGCGGTTGACGTGCCTCACCAATAGCCAAGGAAATACGCAATGGGATCTCAAGTTCGAGCGCCGTTCGAACAGATGGTTGGATCGCTGCAACTTGCTCGCGTTGAGGCCGGGCGGGCGCGCGGCGGCCGACCGGCTCGTTGGCTTTGCGTAGCTCGATGGCTTCCTTGCGCGCGTCCAAAGGCGGCGGCGTCTTGTTCAACACAGGCGCCAGCAGTGCCTTTTGCTCGCTTGAAAGCTGTACCTGGCTGAGCTCGGCGATGAGTGACGAGACGCGGACCCCCTCGTTCGCGCGCCAGGCAATGTCGGCGGAAGACTGCGTCGTCTCGTCCCAGACCTTGCCTTCCTTATCGAGCCAACGCCCGCCCGCATCCTCGACGGGGACACCCGTATGGTGAAGGGCGACAACCTCCCACTGATCGTTGAGGACCGGCGACCCCGACGAACCCTTTTCGGTGTCAGCCTCGTAGTGAAGAAATGGGCCAAGAGAGTTGGCTTCCTGGCTGCTCGTCGAAAGGTCAAGAAGCCGGTTATCGCGAACGACAACCTCCTTCTCGCGGCCGAGAGGATGCTGGATGATATTGACGAAGTCATCCGGTGTTACCGTGATCTTTCCCTGAGCCTCGTTCAGAGTAAGCCAGCCATACTGGTCGATCCCGGCGCCCTGATTGCTCCTCGGCGCTACGGCTACGATCGCAAAGTCCAGGCTTCGATTATTGAGGAACAATCGGTCCGGCTCGAAGGCGAAGAGTTGCGGTTGAGGATTTGGCGCGAAGCGATTTTGTTCATAGTCCATCTGAATGAAGCAAGTCGCGGCCTGCTCTTGCGTACGAAGCACGTGCTCATTTGTCAGAACAACACCGTTGCCAATGAGAAAGCCCGTCCCGCGCGCTCGAAGGCCTCCGCCCGTATCGATGAGAATGCGGCCGACGCGCCGGCTTGCTTGTATGCCGCGAGCCAGGAACTCGACAGACAAGAAGTTGCGCACGCCAAGCACGACTTCCTGAACGAGTTGTTCGTTGAGATCTTCAGCGGCGAGCGGCGTTGGGCGACTAATCAAGTTTTGAAGCGTCGGGTTGTCAGGGAGGCGACCATCGCTTACGCCCTTTCGTACTTGGTCAATCAATCTATTCAAGCGAAGGGCGACGCGCGGCGGCGTATCGGCAGCGAGCGCACGTCCTTCCTCGACGGCTATGGCTTTTTGCTCGCGGACTGCGGTGCGCTCCCGCCATCGTTTGGCAGCTTCTGCTGCCCGCTCCAGAAAGACGGAATTGAAGCCAGGATCATTATCCATTTCTGCGGTCATGGTGATCGTCCTAAAGGTCAGAATACGTTTGAGAGAAGGAGCTTCGCGAGGGACCCCGTGCAAACGATACCCTCGTCTCAGCTACTCCGGATCTTCCGGAGTATGGCCTCGAGAATGGTCAGAAACGCTGTGGGGACGGCGATCCCCAAGCTGCCATCAACAAACAACATGACTCAAATGCTCTAAAACGAAAGGTTGTGTAACCGAGTATTCGGTGTATCCTAGCCGAATACAACTACGACTTTTTTGTCGCTCACCATGATTGCTGTCATAGGTTTTTCACATGCCGCGGTCCTTCGCTTTGCAGCGCTGGGGATCGTTGTTTCCGCCGTCGCGGCGACGTTTTCTCTAGCGAGAGCCGACAACAGCTGGCCCGTCAAGCACGAGCTCATCGGCAAGGACGGCAAAAAGTCCAAAGACGTCAGTGGGATTGCGTGTACGGCGGAGCATGGATTTCCCCGCTACTGCCTTGTGATCGATGACAATTTGCAAGAGGCCCAATTCGCAACCCTCAAGCAGGGCAAGCTTGTAGCAGGTCAGCCGGCCAAGCTCATCGACAATACGTTCAAGCGCAAGCCGCTCGAGCTCGATGGCGAGGGTGTCGCGTTTGGCGGCGGTCGGTACTATGTCATCGGCTCGCACGGTCACCCGCGTGACAAGAAGTACAAACTCGATCCCATCAGGGATGCCGAAGAAATCAGGGCTCGCATCCGGGCAAGCAGTCAGGTCGTGCGCTTTCGCCCGGATGAGCAACACAGTATTGCGGTCGACATCGAGCGGACACCAAGGCTGCGAGAGATCATTGCCTCTGATCAGGTTCTCACCCCTTATCTGGACAGGCGACTGGAGGACAATGGCCTGACCATTGAAGGGGTCGCAGTCAAGGATGGCCGGCTCTATGCAGGCTTTCGCGGCCCCGTACTTAAGGACACGCGAGCAGCGATCGTTTCAGTCGGGATCGACATCCTCTTTGGCGGAAGCGGCACGGCACACCAGCTGTTCCAGCTTCCCTTGGACAGGCGCGGCGTGCGTGATCTTACCACCCATGGCGACTTGATATTGATCCTCGCAGGGTCGGCCAAGGACGGCGCGGGGACTTATGCCGTTTATTCCTGGGACGGCCGGACGGAAAACGTCAAGTTGCTATCCGAACTACCTTTTCGCTCCTCCCGGAAGCCGGAAGCTCTGCTGCCTTTGGAAAAGCGCGGCTTGGAGCTGCGCGTCCTGATTTTGTTCGACGGCGACAAGGAAGGCTCTCCAACTCCGGTCAGTATCGCCGCGCCCTGATGCATCACGCGTTGAGGATCCACATGAGACTGCTTTTCTTGGTCGCCATCGCCCTTTTGGTTCAGGCCGATCGCGTTCTGGCTTGGGGCCAGGAAGGCCATTCGATCGTCGCCGAAATCGCGGCGCATCGTCTGGACCAAACGACCTACGATAGTATTCGAGCCCTCCTGAAGACCGACCTTTTGCCCGATGTTCAAGACGGCCACGTGTCCCTGGGATCCATTGCGAGTTGGGCAGACGACTATCGCGCTGAGCACGAAGAAAGTCGCAACTGGCATTTTGTGAATATCCCTTTCGAGCGGGGCACCTATGATCCTCAAGTCGATTGCAGGCCGGATTCGCGGTATGGTGATTGCATTATCAATGCCATCGAGCGACAGCGTGTAACGCTGGCGGACTGTGCAAAATCGCCGGCCGAGCGCACTGCCGCTCTGAAATTTATCGTTCATTTCGTGGGCGACATTCACCAGCCCTTGCATGCCGGTGAGCGAAACGGTGACCATGGCGGCAACGACGTCGTCGTGAGCTTTTTCGGAAAGAGCGCAAAATTGCATGCGGTCTGGGACACCGATATCATCCTGCGCACCGTCTATGCATGGGGTGCCTACGTCACCCGCCTCGAAACCAAATGGTTGCCGGGGCGCGACCTCTCTGGATTGGATGGTGGCACGCCGGTTGATTGGGCCCTCGAGTCGCACAAGTTTGCACGCGATGTCGCCTATGACATCCCCGACGGCGCCGTCCTTGAGATGAACTACTACAGCCGGGCGCTTCCTGTCGTAGATCGCCAGCTCGCGCTCGCCGGTCTGAGGCTCGCGCGGCTGTTAAAGGACACGCTGAAGCCCACGGCATCGTGTCCCTAATCGCTTGCCGCACCAGCCATTTGGGGAGATTACGAATGGACGTATCCCGTGCTGCCTGCTTAGGAGCACTGCTGGTGCTCGCATTTCTCGCTGGCGTCAATGCACACGCGCAGCAAAGCACTGAATGCTCTCGAAATGTCTTTTGCTACTGCGTTCATGATGACCTCAAGAAAGCGATTTCCGCGCGGGTCGACGAGGTCCGCGCCCGCATTGCGGCCCAGCGGGCCCAGGGCAAAGCGATTGGCTATCTAAGCATACCGATCTCGACCGTCGCCGGCAGTTATTTTGGCGTCAATGCTAAGGTTGCGGCCCGGACCAAAGAGCGCGTCGAGGATCGCTTCGGGGTTCGCTCTCTGTGGCTATTGAACACTGCCGCAAAAGAGTTTTCGCTGCCTGGTTCGGCCTCGGGCGCCGACTACATGCTGATGTGGACCCGTATCCTCGAAGGCGAGGACGGGCTCGGGCGCGATTTCGATGTCATCTATTTCGCTGGCCCGTCGGATTTCGCTGAGTTCTTCTCCTTCGATGGCCGCTCCGATCTTGAAAAGCTGGAGCAATATTACGACGGCCTACGGAAGACTGAGACGGGCCTTGCTACCGTAAACAGGACCGAGTTCCGCAACTACTACGGTCTTCGCGCTTCCGTTTCCTTCAGCCTCGGCTCTCACGATGAGTGGAACATCGTGCGCAAGATCAATGAGCGGCGGAAAGAGGAAAAAGATGGGCAGGACGGTTTCGGTGTCGCAAGGCAGGTCGCGCTCATGTTCAATGGCTCGAGTGTTGCGCCGGGGCTTTTCGAGGCGACAACAGCGAGCGGAAACGAAAGCCAGTGTCCGCTACCCCGACAGACAACCACAGAAAAAAAGTAGGTGCATGCGGCTCTTACGTAGACTCTGCAATACGGCAGTGGGCGGGCTGCTTATCGTTTTATTGGTGTTCGTATCTGGCCTCTCACGAGCGTCCACGCAGCAGGTTGACAATCCGGGACTGACCGAGCCCGAGCAATGGGTTTGGACGGAAGTGCTCGAAGGACGGGCAGGCAACCTAAACCAACACTGCGGGACCGGCGATTTAGATCCGGCCGCAGGGGATGCGACGTGGGATGACACTTGCCGCGCTATCAGTGCGGCGTTCATCAAGAAAATTCTAGTAAGCAAGCCATGGCGCGACGAGTTGCCTCGTCGATTTCTCATGATCGGGGCTCGGGTAAAAGACTCGCTCGATCTTACAGACGAAAGCGTAGGTGTCAGCGTTGTACTGTATAAAAGCAGATTTGACGCGCCGGTCTCTCTTCCAAGGGCGAATTTTGCTGCCTTACTTGACCTTAGCGGTTCGCTTTTCGAGCGTGGGATTGTTGCAAACTCCATACGCGTCAAAAGCGATCTTTTCCTGCGATCCGGCGCGGTCGTGCGCGGCGATTCGTTAAATCTCGTGACCGCCCACGTAGATGGAGACGTGAGCCTAAGTGGTTCGACCCTCGAGGCTGGCTTGGTTGCCGACGGTCTCCAAGCAAACAGAATCCTCTTGAATCGGACAACCGTGCGTGGCGGTCCTGTGCGGTTCACGAATGCCGAGGTTAGGGCGAACTTGGTCTTGCGTGATGCGATGTTGGAGCCTAAGTCCGCCGCTGGTTCGCCTGATGAATCAATCAATCTTGATAGCGTCAAGATCGCAAAAAGCTTGGACCTTCGTGGCACGTCAGTGCGACATGGCAGCGTCTGGCTCGTGAGAGCTGAGATCAACGGCAATATCGAGTTGGAAGGTTCAGCCTTGGCCGGCTTCATCGCCGACAATGCGCAGATCGGAGGCAACCTTCAAATGCGATCGGCGATCCTGGCCGGTGTGCCACGGATCGACTCGAGCGATATCAAAGGAAACATTGATCTCAGTGCGTCGAAGTTGCCAAGTTTGGACCTCGTGAACTCGAATGTTGGAGGAATTCTTCGCCTCGGTTCGGATGCTCGTGATGCCCCTCAGTGGCAAAGCAATGGAATGTTGAACCTGAACGGCACGCGCACCAAAGTGCTGCAAGACCGCATGAGTTCTGGCCGCGACAGCTGTGAGCTGAGCGACAGCTGGCCGAGCAAGCTTAACCTCCAGAGCTTCAGCTACGAGCAATTGGGAGCGAAGCCGGGACATGACCTGCGAGCACGAGATGCTTGCTGGTACCGCAACTGGCTCGAGCGGGATCCCTATTTTTCGCGCCAGCCCTATCAACAACTCGCGCGCGTCCTGGAAACTCAAGGTGACCCTGATCGAGCGAATGCCGTACGTTACGCCGCGCGTGACCGCGAGCTGCGCGAGGCGTGGCGGAAGGGGGATTTCGGGAGCGTGGCCCTTCTCAGTCTGCTCAAGATCACGATCGGCTACGGGATTGGCGAGTACACATTCAGGGTGCTTTGGTGGATTGGAGGGGTGGCCCTGGTTGGCATGCTCGTGCTGGTGTTCTCGTCAAAGGCGAGGAAGAGCAAGCGAGCGGACTGGAAGACGCCCCGGCATTTCGACCTAATTTGGCCAATTTGGTGCTTTGGTGCCAGCTTGGATCAGCTCTTGCCGATAGTGGAACTAAACAAGGAATTCTCCGACTTTTTTAACGACCCGAAACGGGAGAGATTGGACAACACTCAGCATCTCTACTTCGGAGTCCAGGCTTTGATAGGATATCTGCTTGGGCTAGCGCTCGTCGCGGCACTCTCCGGTGTGACACAGGCAAGTTGATGTGTCGGCAACAACTGGGAGCGGCTGCTCATGTCGACGTGCATCCATGGTGTCGGCCAGGCCTATCGAAGTTGTTGTCGGCTTCTCTCTCACAAAGTGCACCCGAGGGACGATCTTGCCGGTTCACGGGCTGTAGCCGGCCATTCCGACGGGCTACAGCCCAAAGACTAGTCGGGAGGAATCCACGTCCAGATCGGCCGCGCTGATCGTTGGCATTCCGCTACTCTCTCGTGATCGATCCGCCGACAGTGGGCTGCCTACTCGCCCCCTATTCATGGCGATGGACTGTCAATCGGCGTCTAAACTTGACCCCTCATCGGCGTCCAATTTTGACCCCTTCGCGCGGCGAACTTTGCTGGTAGCGCTCGTCTCGTCGGAGCTGGCCGGGATAGCGGAGGCGAGACGAGCGCGGGTGGTGTGATCGTCGTCTCGGCTCTTGAACCGCCAGCTATCGTTGCCGGTCTCGACAATATCGCAGTGATGGGTCAATCGGTCGAGCAGCGCGGTGGTCATTTTGGCGTCGCCGAACACGCTCGGCCATTCGCCGAAGGCGAGATTGGTGGTCACGATGACGGAGGCGCGCTCATAGAGCCGGCTGACGAGGTGGAAGAGAAGCTGGCCACCGGACTGGGCGAAGGGCAAATAGCCGAGTTCATCCAGCACAATGAAGTCCATCCGGGTCAGATGCTCGGCGAGCCGTCCTTGCCGTCCGTTGCGGGTCTCGGTCTCGAGGCGATCGACCAGATCGACTACGTTGAAGAAGCGGCCGCGGGCACCGGATCGAATGCAGCTTCTGGCGATGGCAATGGCCAGGTGGGTTTTGCCTGTGCCGGTGCCGCCAACCAGCACGACGTTGCGTTGTTGGGCGATGAAACCGCCGCCAGCGAGATCATTGACGAGAGTCTGATTGATCGGCGTGCCGTCGAACTGGAAGTCGCCGATGTCCTTGGCAAGCGGCAGCTTGGCAATGGTGAGCTGGTATTTGATCGAGCGGGCCTGCTTCTCATTGATCTCGGCGTTGAGCAGGTCACCGACAATGCGCTGAGGTTCGTGCTGGCGCTTGACCGCAGTCGCCATGATCTCATCGAAGTCGGCCTTCATGCCGTAGAGCTTGAGTTCGCCCATAAGATCGAAGATTTGGGTTCGTTCCATCAGTTGGTCCTCCGGAGGTTGTCGTAGCGGGCACAATCGGCGATCGGCGCATGACGGAGCGTCAGTGCCGCCGGCGTCATGATGTTGGCCGGTGGAGCGGGTTCACGTTGACGGGCCAGGATATTGAGAACGACATCGGCGGAATGGACGCTGTGACTGAGCGCTTCGGCACAGGCCGCTTCCACCGCGGGCAGACCGTCAGTCAGCACGGCGTTGAGGATGTCGACCATCTGCCGATCGCCATCGTCGGTGCTGGCAAGCTTGCGCCGAATCCGCTCGATCGCGGCTGGCAGCACCCAGTCTTTGAAGGGAGCACCGTTGCGCAAGGCGCCGGGTTTGCGGGCGAGCACCGGCACATAATGCCAGGGGTCGTAGACGGTCTCGCCGCGGCCAAAGGATCGCGGGTGCTCGGCAACGATGCGTCCATCCTGACGGATCACGATGCGATCGGCATAGGCTTGAACCTCGACCGGTCGTCCGACTGCGCTGGCTGCGACCGAGTACTTGTTGTTGTCTAAGCGCACCAAGCAGGTCTTCGAGACCGACGCCGTTACCGCATGGAAGCCGTCGAAGCGCCCGGCATAGGGAACGAGTTTGGGACGTTCGGCTTCGAACACCTCCCAGATCGTCTGATCGACCAGCTCCGGGTGGCGATGTGCTTTGGCGTAGGCGATGCACTTGTCGAGCAGCCAGGCGTTTAACTCGTCCAACGTCTTGAACCGCAGCCGAGGGGTGAAGAAGCGCTCCCGGACCAGCCCGACCTGGTTCTCGACCTGGCCTTTCTCCCAGCCCGATGCCGGCGTGCAGGCGACCGGATCGACCAGGTAATGGCTGCACATCTGCAGAAAGCGGCGATTGTAGAGACGCCCTTTACCGACGAAGATCGTCTCCACCGCGGTCTTCATGTTGTCATAGATGCCGCGACTGCAGGTTCCCTTGAACAGCGCGAACGCCCGGTCGTGGGCGTCGAACACCATCTCCTGCGTCTCCCGCGGATAGGCCCGCACGAACAGCATGCGGCTGTGGCAGAGCCGGACGTGGGCGACCTTCACCATCACTGTGGTGCCGCTCAACAGAACCACCTCGTGGCTCCAGTCGAACTGATAGGCTTCGCCTGGCGCAAAACTCAGCGGAACATAGGCCGTCGCTGTCGATTGCTCGCGCTCCTTGCTCCACTGCCGGGCGTAACGCCGTACGGCATCGTAACCGCCACCATAGCCCCGACCGCGAAGCTCCTCGAAGATCCGGATCAACGTCAGCTGTTCTCGTGCGGATTTGACCGCGTTCGCCGACAGCAAACCGTCGAGCTCCGATGCCCATCGCCCCAGCTTTGGCCGCGGCTGCACCGACCGCTCGTACTCGAACGAGGTCTCTCCCGACCTCAACACCTTCCGGACCGTGTTCCGAGACACCTTCAGGTCGCGGGCGGTCTCCTTGATCGTCTTGCCCTTGATGAAGTGCTCGCGCCGAATCCGCGCAATCGTCTCCACGATCAGCATCCCCGACCACCTGCTTCATTCCAAAGCAGGCAGCGCAACAGACCTATCTGTAGGGGGTCAATTTTGGACGCCGATCCCCCGGCTCAGGGGGTCAATATTGCAGGCCGAATGACAGCTTACGGTATTCGACGAGGTTCAGCATGGAAACCTCATGCGCCGAGATAAGCGGGATAGCGAAGGTGACGCCGGACGACGTCCACGAATAGCGGATCGCGCTTGGCCGCCCACACCGCTGCAGCATGGCCCACGGCCCAAATCAGAGCTCCGGGAATCCAGAGGTGGAGGCCGAGCGCGATCGCGGCCGCCAACGTGCCGTTGGCGATGGCAACCGTGCGGGGCGCGCCGCCCATCAGGATCGGATCGGTGAGCGCACGATGGACCGGCGCGAAGAAGCCCGGCACTTCTGGATCGACGGTGCCGGCCATTACACTAAAGCTCCGCCGGAGAAGCTGAAGAAGGTCAGGAAGAAGCTCGATGCGGCAAACGCGATTGACAGGCCGAAAACGATCTGGATCAGCCGGCGGAAGCCGCCGGACGTGTCGCCGAAGGCGAGCGTCAGGCCGGTCACGGTGATGATGATGACCGACATGATTTTCGCGACGGGGCCCTGCACCGACTCCAGGATCTGATTGAGCGGCGTCTCCCATGGCATCGAAGAGCCGGAGGCGTACGCTGCAGGAGCAAGGGCGATGGAGAGGAAGGCCATTGCCGCTGCATCGGCGAAGCGGCGGTGAACGCGACGGATCGCGGGAGGAAGCTGGATCATGATGGGTCCTTTGCATGCGAGGATTGGCCGCCCGCCTCGGCGGCTTGGACGCGGTAATCGCCGGTGGCGGGATCGAGGCCGGCGACGAGAGCAAGTTCGGCGAGGCGGCGTTCGCTGCCGCGGCCGCGCAGCACCGCGACGAGATTGATCGTCTCGGCGATCAGCGCTTTGGGAACGGTGAGCACGGCTTCCTGGATGAGCTGCTCGAGGCGGCGAAGCGCGCCCAACGCCGTGCCGGCGTGAATCGTCCCAATCCCACCGGGGTGGCCTGTGCCCCAGGCCTTGAGCAGCTCCAATGCTTCGCTGCCCCGGACCTCGCCGATCGGAATCCGGTCGGGCCGCAGTCGTAAGGAGGACCGTACGAGGTCGGATAGCGACGCGACGCCATCCTTGGTGCGCAGCGCGACCAGATTCGGGGCGCGGCATTGCAGCTCACGGGTATCCTCGATCAGGACCACGCGATCGGTGGTGCCGGCGATCTCGGCCAGCAGTGCGTTCGTCAGTGTGGTCTTGCCGGTCGACGTGCCGCCAGCAACCAGGACGTTCTTGCGGGCGGCCACGGCTTTGCGGAGCACGCCCGCCTGGTCGGCCGTCATGATGCCGGCCGCTGCGTAGTCATCCAGAGTGAAGACAGCAACCGCAGGCTTGCGGATCGCAAAGGCCGGCGCCGAAACGACGGGGGGCAGAAGCCCCTCGAACCTCTCCCCCGTCTCGGGAAGCTCGGCCGAGACGCGCGGCTTCTCGGCATGCACCTCAGCGCCGACATGGTGCGCGACCAGGCGCACGATCCGCTCGCCGTCGGCGGCGGACATCGTCCGGCCGCTATCCTCCAATCCGCAGGACAGCCGGTCGATCCAGAGCCGTCCATCGGGGTTGAGCATTACCTCGACGATCGCCGGGTCTTCGAGGAATGTCGCGATCGCGGGGCCAAGCGCGGTGCGCAGCATGCGCGCACCACGCGAGAACGCTTCCGAATGGAGTGAAATGCCCGCCACGATTTTCCCCCGAAAGCCAACCGCGGCAAGCGATCAGCAACGGGGATGGATAGAAAAGGCAGGAAATGGGTTAGTTCAACAAGTATTCAGTCGTCGTAGAGAGGGCGTAGAGCAGAGAAAAAATACTTGCTTTATCGTACGCCGCCGATTGGAGGCCAACGACGGAATTCCAGCGGATGGATCGCCCACCAACTCTCGTGAGGATCTAGCACAGATTTTCTTGGGATAATCCGTTCACGCCTCGGGAAAAAAAATCTGTGCCTTCAAACCTGGTGACCCAATAGTGCCGGTGCAGTTCAGGCTTCGGATGGTGAACCTATGCTTCATGAGGCATTCCTGTATGTCTGCGAGAGCGGGATCAATTTTGGTTTGCCGACCCATGTCGTTATTCGCGTGCTTGTGACTACAGACCGATCAGTGGAGGACCGCCAGCAGCCGAGCGAGCGCTGCTTCCAGCTTGCTCTTGGCGATCTTTGTTTCGGCAAGACGCTCGCGTGAATCCTCCACGACTTGTTCCGGGGCACGAGCGACAAAGTCCTCGTTGCTGAGCTTCCTGAAAAGCTTCTCTGCCTCTGCGCCTAGATTGCCTATCTCCTTAGCAAGACGCGCGCGCTCTGCGGTCAGCTCTATGAATTCTGCGACCGGGAGCGCCAGCGTGGCGCCGGCTATCACGTAGGAGACCGCTCCCGCGGGCACAACGCTAACGAATCGCACATCGGAAACACGGAGGAGCTGCGCGACAAGCGGCGCGCTGGCTTTTAGTGTTCTGCGTTGCCTCTCGGAGGCGTCGACCACCAGAAGCGGCGGACGCGCAGAGGGAGGGACGTTCAGCTCCTGGCGAACTGATCGACCTTCGGAGATAGCATCGATGATCAGCCCGATTTCGACGTCTGCGGCCGGATCGATGAGGCTCTCCGCAAGCTGAGGCCAGGATGCGGTCATGAGAAAGTCCTGCTGTTCTCGTGGCGCGCCAAGATCGCTCGTCTTAGCCCAAAGCTCCTCAGTTAGGAATGGCATGACCGGATGCAGCAATTTAAAGGTGATGTCCAACACCCACGCGGTGACCGCGCGGGCCTCGTCGCGCGCCGCAATGTCAGCACCGCTGAGCGTCGGCTTGATCATCTCGATGTACCAGTCACAGAACACATTCCAGATGAAGCGGTAGAGCATGTCCGCAGCCTCAGCGAAGCCGCAATCCGCCAAAGCGATGGTCACGGTTTTGGCTGTCCGGACCATCTCGCCAATAATCCAGCGGTTCAGTGGCATCATCGTCCGATCCGGCGAAAATCCCGCTTCGCGCGCGCAGTCATTCAACTGGGCGAAACGCGTAGCATTCCAGAGCTTCGTGCCCAGATTGCGATAGCCTTCAACGCGCTGCCGCGAGAGCTTGATATCGCGTGCAGCACCGGACATGGCGGTCAGCGTGAAGCGCAGGGCGTCGGCTCCGAACTCGTCCACGAGCGCCAGAGGGTCCAAGACATTCCCTTTGGACTTTGACATCTTCGCGCCGCTCGCATCCCGCACCAGCGCGTTGATGAACACCCGCTTGAACGGAACCCGGCCCATCAGCTGCAGGCCCTGCATCATCATGCGAGCGACCCAGAACGGAATGATATCAAAACCCGTGATGAGAGTGTTCGTTGGAAAGAAGCGCTCAAGATCGGTTGTGTTCTCGGGCCAGCCGAGGGTCGAGAATGGCCACAGCGCCGAGGAAAACCAGGTGTCGAGTACGTCCTCGTCTTGAGCGAGCGGCACGTCGCGGCCATAGTGCGCGCGGGCCTGATCCCTAGCTCCGTCTTCCGTTTCTTCGACGAAAATGACGCCATCCGGGCCAAACCATGCCGGGACGCGATGACCCCACCAGAGCTGGCGCGAGATAGTCCATGGCTGAATGTTGCGCATCCAGTCGAGGTAGGTTTTTTCCCACTGCTTGGGTAGAAAGACCGTATCGCCCTCAACCACAGCCTTGATCGCGGCCTGTGCCAGTACCTCGGCATTCACAAACCACTGGTCGGTCAGAAATGGCTCGACCACCACACCCGAGCGGTCCCCGTGGGGCACCACGTGGCGAACCGTCTCGGTTCCGCGCAGCAGACCGAGATCTTGGACAGCCTCGACCACTTTCTTGCGCGCAGCGAAGCGGTCGAGCCCGCGGTAAGCCTGCGGAGCATTCTCATTAATACGTGCAAACTCGTCGAAAATGTTGATCATCGGCAGGTCATGGCGCGTACCGACCTGGAAGTCGTCAAAGTGATGTGCGGGCGTGATCTTGACCGCGCCCGACCCCTTTTCCGGATCCGCATACGCGTCGGCGACGATCGGAATCATCCTCTCGACGATTGGCAGGATGACCTGCTTTCCGACGAGATGCTTGTAACGCTCGTCATCCGGGTATACCGCGACGGCAGCGTCACCTAGCATGGTCTCGGGACGTGTGGTGGCGACAACGATCTCGCCGGAGCGATCCGCCAAAGGATAGGCGAAATGCCAGAGCTGGCCGTCAACCTCTCGCTGCTCGACCTCCAGGTCCGAGATGGCCGTCTGAAAGTGAGGGTCCCAGTTCACCAGGCGCTTGTCGCGGTAAATCAGCCCCTCGTTATAGAGGGTGACGAATGCCTTGCGCACCCCCTGCGAGAAGCCGTCGTCAAGCGTGAAGCGCTCCCGGCTCCAGTCGCAGGAAGCGCCTAACTTGCGCAGCTGGTGTACAATCTTGCCGCCAGATTCGGCTTTCCACTCCCACACCTTAGCGAGGAACGCCGCACGGCCCATCTCGCGGCGATTGATGTTCCCATCCTGCGCGAGCTGGCGTTCGACGACCATCTGCGTCGCGATACCGGCGTGATCAGTACCCGGCAGCCAGAGGGCGGCCTTGCCACGCATCCGCTCAAAGCGGATCAACACATCTTGCAGTGTACTGTTGAGCGCATGGCCGATGTGCAGCGATCCCGTCACGTTCGGTGGCGGCATCACAATCGAGAACGGTTCCGCCCCCGGATTATCCGAGGGCGCAAACGCGCCCGAAGCTTCCCAACTGGCGTACAGGCGGGGCTCCGTGCTTTTGGGATCGAAGGTCTTTTCAAGCATGGCTTTCTCCATCGTTACTGCAGATGGAGAATTCCGACCCATCCGCAATGTGAGGATCGGAAGGCGGCGTATGGTAACCGCGACTCACGCCCCCAGCAGAGGACGGCCTACGCCTTCGTTACTTTGTGTACGAATAACCATGCCCCCGACTAGCGCATCTTGGCCTCACTTACAAGTCGTAAACACCCGCACTCGCACGACCAAGCTTGCGATTGTCATCGGTGACCGACTGCCCCGTGTCGCTTTAATTTATGCCCGTTGATGAGCCTGTTAGCTGTCAAGTCTCGTCTGATTGCCGGCAGATGTCCGGATCTGATTTTCGGCGTCGAGGCCGCGCTCATCCTTACGCTTTCCAGCTCTCCGCGCCAAACAACAGCTTTCTCCTGCCGAGCGTCCGAACAGAAGAAGGCACGCGGCACTCACCGCTATCACACTGCCGCAGAGCGCATAGAGCTGCGCCTCGGTAAGCTTCACGAAGATGGTCGGCAGGCTATAAACGACAGCGCCGACCGCTGCCGTTACCAGTGTTGTGAGGGCTTGCACTCGACCGATAAATCCAATCTCCACGAATGTGAGCAGCGCGGCATCTGCGGCTGCACGAGAAAGGCTCCAGAGAACCCCGACCAAGGCGTAAAGTGCAATTGCGGTCACCTTCTGCTTCGCAATTGAGAACAGGACAAGTGACAATCCAGCGGCAACAAGCAGCGGGACAACCCCTTGCCTCAGTCGTTCTGCTGAGGAGGTACTTGCAGAAATGACAACGGCCACAAATCCCGCTGTTGCTGCGATCATCTCCAAGGCTCCAAAAAGACTGGTGCTGCCTTCAAGCCTGTTCACCACAAACCCTGGCAGCAAAAGATTGGTCGTTTGGATGATCGCGAATGCCAGACCAACCGATATCGTCCCCGTGAGTGCCTCAGGATCCCCGCGAAGATATTCGAGTGCCTGCCGAGAGGCACCGAACAATCCAAGTTTGCTTTTGACCACGGGAGCACCAGCCCCTGGGAAACGGATCAATCCCAGGCAAGAGGCTGCGCACAACGCCAGCACCGACAAGAACAGGGCCGTTGCAGACGGACCGCATTTGTCGATCGACAGACCGGCGAGGCCAGTGCCAGATGCGATCCCGATCTGCTTTGCGAGCGACATCTGAAATGACAGTTTCGCACTGTCAGGCGCAGCAACATTTATCCGCGCCAGCGCATTAATGGCTCCCATCTGCAGCGAGAACCCAAATGTTCCCATGGCGCCTGACGCCGTCAAGGTGACGCAAGCAGAGATTCCATGGATGTCCAGCTCCGGCAACGCAAGAGCCAAGAACCCAGCCGCGCGTAACGCTTGCCCAACTGCCGCAGCGCCGCATCTGTCGTGCTTGTCCACGATGTGGCCGGCGACCGGCGCAAGAACGAGAGTCGATCCACTGGTAAAGATCAGGATCCACCCAACAAGTCCAGTTCCGCCGTAGTGAAAGGCAATCCACGCTGAAAGGACGATGCCGCCTCCAACAAGCATGAAGGAGATGTACAAATATAATAGGAGCGCCATTCTGGCGCCCGAGATCTTCATAAAAGCTAATTCCTTCATCATGCAACGCGTGGCAGTCGGGCTCCGTTCCCAGGCACATACGCATAGCAGATGTAAGGTCGAACAGCGAGCCGCTTATCGATGGCAGAACCTGCCTTACGAGGGATATCGATTGCGAGCTGACCATAATGCAATAATTAACCCGGTGCCGCTGTCGACGACAGCGATAGCGCCTCCTTCACGTTCACGGGGCAAGCGCCGTACTGCGGTCGCCGAGCAGACGATCGAGATCGCGCTCACGGATAAACTGTATCGCGCGAGCCAAGTCCGCCTTGGCCATATAAGCGAGACATTTCAGCAGGGAGGGCTTCGCTGCCAAAACGCGCTCGCTCACCTTCGTATCGTCCAAACCAGGGTAGTATTTGCTAAATAATGGCCGGAAACTCTCGACGGTTCTTCGAATCATCTCCTGCTCCGAGACCGATTTCTGGGACACCCTATGTGGTGCTCGGTACGTGCGGTAGAGATAGTAGGGAGTGGCGAAGTAAGCGATTTCATTGGCTAGCCCCTTGCTTAGCCGATGCGAAAGAAGCGATGCACCGAAGCTCCAATCAGTCCATTTGACTATGGACGGCTTAAAGCCACCAAGTTCAATCGCGTCCTCGGTCCGAAAGACGATTGATGCGGGAACATGATGCTTGGCTGCCACAAGTTCCTCGGTTAAAGGATATGCTGAGCTCGTGTAGCCGCAGCAATCTCCAAACATGAGCGTTGCACAATGGGTAAAGGCGAGCGCGGGGTCCGATCGCAGCGCCGTCACTGCACGGTCAAGGTAATCCCCCTCTTTCAACACGGTCTCGGTTCTGTTCAGGCAGTCATCCGCATCGACGAACATCACATAATTACGACGCGCTGCGAACAGACCGGAATTGCGCGCCCCTGCCAGGCCCACGTTTCGATCGTGATGAATGACGCGAATTGTCTTGTTGGCCTCAAAGCGGCTGAGTATTCGCAACGTCGTGGGGTCATCACTACCGTCATTTATGACAATGACTTCATGTGGCAAGAGAAGCGGCGGCTCGAGAATGGATGTGAGGCACTCAGCCAAATAGGAGCCGGCGTTGTAACACGCAACCGCTATCGTGGCGCCATCAGGGTATAGCTCGAACAAAGTACCTCCAACGCCGGTTATGGGGCCGATCAGCGCCAAAAGCTGGGCGTCGCTGCGGCCTGGCCCTCGACACGATGTCCCTGCCCCTCGACACGATGTCCGGCTTCGATGATCGGACGTACACTCCGGGCACACAAGCTGCTGCTCTTGGTAGCTGGACAAGCGCGACCCAAAATACTCTTTTGCATAACGGGGTACATCTTTGCGCTTGGAGTACGATGACCAATACTCTCGCGCTAAGATTTTCGCTGAGCTCACGCTGTCGTCGACTCATAAGTTACGAAGTTGAATACCCTAAACATGCAACGCGGCTAGACGTGTTGCACCCAAGATCAACGTTTCGCAGCATGGGGATGAGGCACATATTGAGCGGTTCAATGGACGATTGATGATGTCTTGCCATCTTGTAATCGTGGGCTTTGGACCCGTTTCGGGCTACAAGTATTCGCGATGCATCGGTGCCGCGATGCAATCAGGCGCTATTGAGGAGTATTCCGTTGTTGATCTCGAATCTCAACGAAATACCGTCCTGCGTAGATTGGCCGGCCTGCCAGCGCAGCCAATTCACACTGCGTTCATCCCCGATCGGCTCCTGCTTGACAATCCGCAAGCATCGTTAACCTACATTGCTCCATTCCTTAGGGACCGAGCCAAAGAGAGCGACGGTCCTCTGAAGGTTGTGATTGCAACCGAGCCCCAGGCGCACGAGAGCTATTTGCGCCATTGCATGTCGGAGGGGTACGACACGCTGACGACAAAGCCGCTATTGGTACCGATGCGGGATGGTGTCTTCGACGGCGGCTCGATCTATCAGCGCACCAAGGATCTACTTGAATGGGGAAAGCGAGCCAGTGGTCAACATAGCCTGATCGTACTGGACCGTCATCACGAGATATATGAAAAACGCATTCGCTCCCAAATTGCTGTGATGATGGAGAAGTTGAAGGTTCCTATCACCTCGATCAACTTGAAGACCGCTTCCGGTGTTTGGAATCTGCCTTACGAATATGGGCTTAGAGAGGATCATCCTTATAAGTACGGTTATGGCATGCTCATGCACGGTGCCTACCACTATGTTGATCTTCTGACCCGGCTCCTCCAAATGAACCGTCGGATATACGGAGAGGATGAACTCAGCCTCCGCATTACCGGCTTCTCCGCGTTCCCCAAAGATCAAGAAAAGCGACTCCCTCTCAGCATCCTGAACAGGCTCGACAATTACTTCGAACACATGGCTAAGTTTGATTCAGGACGTCCTTATGGAGAGACCGATATCGTGGCATCGTTTGCGCTCTGCTTTCGGCGCAGCCGAGTTGCGCTTTGCCTTGGGACCATCGCGCTCGAGCAGACCACGCCGGGCATGCGGTCATGGGGAGCGTTTCCGGAAGTCCCATACAACGTCAATGGGAGACTTCACTGTACAGACGTCGATGTCCGCCTCGGAACTCTTTTCGCCATGAACGGGCATGTGACGAAGATTCCCATTTCGGCGCGGAAAGGCCAGGTAGACCTAAGAGGGAAGAACATTGGGGTCGTGACATCACGGTCGAACGCGCTCGTGACCGGCACCCAGGAATTCATGACCGAAGAGCGGATCACGCAGCCTTATGGAAATTCCTTCTCTTATGCAGCTGAATCCACGCTGTTTCGCGATTGGATCGACGGCAAAAACACCTACAGCGACTTGGAATCTCACTTGCCCACAGCCGCAGTGACCAGCGCTCTCGCGCGAATGATCCGCAGCAACGGCGAAATCGTTGAAATCGAATTCGATTTCGCAGAGCCTGACTGGCCGCCGATAACGCATATATCCAACGCCATCGTCCACGACGATCGAGTGATGCAGTTCGCGGCGTACCGGTAAGCTGCTGCATGGGAGTCGACTTCAAAGGTCAAGGAAAACCAATCCGACTTACAATTGCATTACCATACGCAGTGTATTCAAGAGCGCACACAAGCGTAAGCGCGCCGCTCAACCTTAATGTCACGGACTTGCAATTTTGCGCAGCTCACAGAGAAGCACAACAGTGGACGGTTCACATCCATCGAGTTCGTATATCCCCTCTGGCAGAGTCATAGAGATAACGACGGCTACCAACTGCATTATCAGGTGCGCATATTGTCCGCAGCAGAAGTTCGTCGTACGTCAAAGAGCCGTCTCCGACGCCAGCCATCTCAGCCTTGAAGCTTTCAAGCAATGTTTGTCGCGTGTACCCAAAAACGTCGACATACATTTTTCGGGCTATTCTGAGCCCTGGCTCAATCCGGATTGCACCGAAATGGTCGAGCACGCTTACACGAAGGGCCATGACATTCGGATTTACACGACACTCATTGGAATGGATGAGCACGACCTAGGACGATTACTGGCGCTGCGCTTTAGAGCTTTCATGGTCCATGTCTTCGATGACGGCCAGTATATGAATAGCCGTTTTGTCACAAAGTCGTATCTCAAGTTGATGCGTCAATTGATCAAGGCGAATATCTCCTCGATTCGGTTCCTGGCCTTGGGCGACGTCCACCCCGAGCTCGCCGCTATAATCCCCGCGGACGCGCTCATTCACTCGCGATCACTGATTAGCCGGGCTGGCAGCGTTGATCCCAAGATCGCAAGGCCACGGCTGCCAATCACTGGACCTCTTGCATGTACCGAAAAGCGAGAGTTTCGCAATGTCCTTCTGCCAAATGGCGACGTGACACTCTGCTGTATGGATTTCGAGAGACGCCACGTTCTGGGTAATCTGCTGCACGACGGATATGAGGATCTGTTCAGGCGGCCAGGTTTTCGCCTGGTCGCCGACCGCATGAACGGAGCGAGTGGCTCTCTGCTTTGCAGGATGTGCGAACGGGCCACGCCGAATCGTAGGATCACTGATCATGACAACGGGCGAGCGCCATTGGGCTCGGCTTCGCGGAAGATATCCTAGTCCAATTTTGTATGACGATGGCACCGTAAAGCAATGAGTGACGCTCGGCGCCTAACCAGGCACAGAGCTACAAACCGCGAATGGCTTCGGCGCAGCTCGAAATCGTGCGCGAACAGTCGTTGAGGCAGCTGTCGCTGCAACGTTGTAGTATCAGAAATCTTTCGTGCATTCGAACAGGGGGCAGCTCCGATTTGTATGAGCGTTAGTTGCACCAGGGTCGTACGCATACGACGAAGGCCGCTTGATTGACGCATGCGCGCGAGCACGGCGAGTTCTACGATGGCGTTGCGTGAAGGGTCAGGCGGCTTGCTGATTGGCGGACTTGCCGGCTTGGTGCAGGAGCTTCCATTCCCAGGGCAGCAGTTCGCGCAGACGCGAGGTGGGAAGATCAGCGATCCGGGCGAGGACGTCGGCGAGCCAAGCCTTGGGATCGACGTCGTTGAGGCGACAGGTCGTGATCATCGTCAGCATGATAGCTGCACGATCGGCGCCACGCTGGCTGCCAGCGAAGGTCCAGTTGCGCCTTCCCAAGGCAATGCCTCTCAATGCACGCTCCGCGCAATTGTTAAAGGGCATGATGTTTTAAGCGCTCAAACCCGGTGGAGAGGACTGGTCGTCCGGATTAGTCTGTCGAAGCCGGGATAGGGGCGCTGGAGCACGAAACGGTGGCAGGCCGCCATGACCATGAGCTGTGAGCTCGCTTTGTTACTTGGCCGCCCCCTACGACTTGCCCGGCTGCGCTGCGAGCGCGGATCCGTAGATGTCGTGCAAGCCACTGGCTCCTGAGACAAAGGAGAACCAAGCATGCAAATCGTCGGCATGGACATCCACCGATCGTTCGCCCAGGTGGCGATCCTGGAGGACGGAACAATAATCCGACAGCTCCGCGTAGATCTCGTCCACGATCGGCTTGTCGCCTTTGCCAAGACACTCAGCCTCGAGGATGAGGTGGTCATCGAGGTGACGGGCAACAGCGCGGCGGTCGAACGTATTCTGCGCCCGCACGTTAAGCGCGTCGCCGTCGCCAATCCGAGGCTCGTTCGGGCGATCGCCTATGCGCGAGTCAAAACGGACAAAGGTCGATGCTGGGACCCTGGCAAAGTTGCATGCTGCCGGCTTCTTGCCGGAGGTCTGGGTTGCCGACGAGGACACCTACAGCCGCCGGCGCCAGATGTCCGAGCGCGCTGGCGTCTTGGCGCAGATCATCCGTATTAAAGGACGCATGAAGGCTATCCTGCATGCCAACCTCATCCCGCCCTACAAAGGCTATCTCTTCGGCAAGCGCGGACAGCATTGGCTGGACAGTCTGCCTCTTCCATCGGAGGAGCGTGCAATGCTCCGGCGTCTGATCGCGGAACTCGAACGCGTGACGAAGCAACTGTCGGACATCGACAAAGTCGTGGCCCAGCAGGCTCTGGACGATTCACGGGCTCTCAAGCTGATGACGATCCCCGGCGTGAGTTCGGTTGTCGCATCGAGTGTACTGGCCTCCATCGGCGACATCGCGCGCTTCCCGCCGCCGGATAAGCTCAGCAGCTATTTCGGGTTGACTCCGCGGGTTCGGCAGTCAGGCGAGCACCCGGCACGGCATGGCCGGATCTCGAAGCAGGGCAACCGTGACGCCCGCAAGATGCTGGTTGAGGCGGCGTGGTCAGCCAAGACGGCGCCGGGTCCGTTGCGAGCATTCTTCAACCGCACGCAGAAAAAGCACGGGGCCGGGGTCGCGGCCGTCGCGACGGCGCGCAAGCTCGCAGTCATGATCTGGCACGTCCTGACGACCGGGAAGGACTACGCTTACGCGCGGCCAGCGTTCACGGCGATGAAACTCCGGAAGGTGGCTCTGAAGGCTGGGGCTCCCCGTGCCTACGGCAAGGCTGGCCCGGGCCGGGACTATTGGATCAAGGAAATCCGCGAACGGGAAGCTGGTTACGTCGCACGCGTCGAGAAGGCCTACGAACGCATGGTGGCTGCCTGGAAGGAAAAACCAAAAAAGTTGCTACGAACTGAAGGTAAGGACTTCTCAACACCATCCGTGGTCAAGCAGATCCTGCCGTCGTCGAGGAAGCGGACGAAGTCGTCCCAGCGCTTAAGCATGTAGTTCATGGGCTTCAGGACCTCGGCGGAGCGCGAGAGGCTTTCTCGCTCGCGGAGCAGCCAGTCGTGCATGTCGTCGAGCAGCGGCTTGCTCCGCTCCTGGCGCACGGCACGCCGCTCGTCGGCGCTACGGCCGTTGATGGCGCGCTCGATCTCGAACAACGCATCCAGACGCCTGACCGCCTCCAGCGCGATCGGAGAGACCGGTTTGCCCTTGCCTTCCCGGGGGCTTTCTCGATGTCAGCCAGCTCGAAGAATCCCCGCCGCGCATGGGCCAGGCAAAATGCCGGCGTGATCGGCATTGCTTTCCTTTTTGGGTCGAACAACGGCTCGAAGCGGCCATAGCAATCCGCCTGCAGAATGCCGACGAAGGCAGCCAGATGCCTCTGAGGATTTTCGCCCCGTCGATTGCCCGAGGCATAATAGACCGCCGCCGGCGGCGCAGGCCCGGCGAACGGCCGGTCATCCCGCACATACGTCCAGATCCGGCCGGTCGTGCATTTGCCCTTCGCCAGGATGCGGATGGTGGTGTCGTCGCCATGAAGGCGCTCGGCCGCGACCACATGACGCTCGATCAGCTGGAACAGCGGCATGACGGCGAAGGTTCCGTGGCCGACCTGGTCGGCCAGCGTCGACAGCGGCAGATCGATCCTCTCGGCCTTGAAGCGCACGCTCTGGCGGTTGAGCGGGATATGCATGCCGAATTTGTCGAACAAAATCGTCGCCAGCAATTGTGGGCCGATGAAGCCGCGGGGCGTCGCATGGAACGGTGCCGGCGGCTGGCTGATCTTCTCGCAATCGCGGCAGGTGAACTTCTCGCGTACCGTCTCGATGACCTTAAAGCGACGCGGAATCTCCTCCAGCGTCTTGGTCACATCCTCGCCGACCTTCGCCAGCCGCGATCCGCCGCAGCAGGCGCAGGTCGTTGGAGCCTTGATGACGACGCGCTCACGTTCGATGTCGTCCGGCCACGGTTTGCGCACCGGCCGCTTGCGCGTGAAGGCGCTCACGCTCTGGGTTTTTGCCGCGGCAGCCTGCGCAGCCAGCTCATTCTCGGTCGCCGTGGTGGCGAGTTCTTCGAGCTCCAATTCCAACTGCTCGAGTAGCCGCGCCGTGCGCTCGGAGCGCTGCCCGTGCAGTTCGCGTTTGAGCTTCTCGATCCGTAGCTCAAGATGAGCGATCAGCACCTCGCTGTCCGACAGCTCCGCCTGCGCGTTGGCGGCATCCGCGACTGCCACATCGCGTTCAGCCTGCAACGCCTCGCGCTCGGCCAGCAGCGCAAGGTAGGCGCTTGCGAGATCCGACGGAAGATCGTCCGGCTTTGATGTCATGAAGCCATTGAATCAGATCGAGCATCAGATTCAAACCCAAAACGATTATCCGACCCGCGTCGGGCGCTGGGTTTCTTGCGGATTGCGCCAATCGATCCCGGACAGCAGGTAGCTCAACTGCGCCAGCGAGATCGTTACCGCTTCACCGGCAACCGATGGCCAGATAAACTTTCCTCTCTCGAGTTTTTTTGTGAACAAGCAGGCTCCCTGACCATCGTGCCAGATCACCTTCACAAGATCGCTGCGGCGACCACGGAAGACAAACAAATGACCGCTAAGCGGTTCTTTGTGCAGCACCTCCTGCACTTGGAGGGCCAGCGATGGAAAGCCTCTGCGCATATCCGTGTAGCCTGTAGCCAGCCACACTCGCACATTCCCTGGTACAGAAATCATCGGCGTCCAAGCACATCGAGGACCCGCGCCAACGCCTCCGGATCGACGTGCGCATCCACCCGGATGCACCGTCGGTTGCCGAGATCGATCTCTATCAATCCAGTACGCGCAGCTGCCGCCGAACGAACTCGGCCATCAACCGTAGGCAAAAGCTTCGGAGTTTCTTCAGCCGAGGCTGCTACGGCGGCGATCTGCACCGGCGTAAAAGATGGTGCAACTTGTTCCGATCTCCGTGCTTGGCGACGCCAGGTAAACACCAGGCTGGCCGCTACTCCGTTGCGCCGCGCAACCTCAGTTACCTTCGCGCCCGGTGCCAGCGTCTCCTCGACAATCCGTGCCTTGTCGTCCTGCGACCAACGCCGCCGCCGCTCGAGCCCGCCCAAAACCTCGACCCGCATCGCCTGATGACCTTAAAGCTAGACTTAAGGTCACACGCTTCGCGAATTACCACCCGTCACGCAAGACGGTCCTCGTCGGAGGCGTACCCAGGGTCTCATGTTCATGCAGCATTTCGTCCGTCACGCGGTTGCGCTAGGGAATGAATTCGAGCCGCTGCGCGATGGCCCTCGCCGTGGAAATAACCCTTTCTACAAGCGCAACAATCTGCCGACGCTTATGTGGACGTAGCACAGCAGGCTCTTTGCTATTTACCCTCCGATCCCACTTGTTTCGGGCCGAGAGAAGATTGAACGGCACCTGCGTCGTCCGAAATTTCTTGTCGCAGCTTCGGCCCTTGACTCAGTCGGCGCCCGAGCGCCGCGACGAAATTGTCGTAGCGCGCACCCGCCTGCGCCCGCGCCGCCTTTGCAGCTGGTTCGGGGAGAGGCGGTGTCGTTGTGAGCCAGAAGCGGATGAAGAGAGCGATGGTCTCGACCGAAATTCCAACATCCCGCTCAAGTCGCGCGATCCGGCGGTCGATTTGGTCGAGTCGCTTGGCAATAGCGGCCTCCCGCCGCTCGTCAGCGTCCGGCGACAGAAAGGAAGCAATCGCGGCTTCGGCGATGAGCGACAGCGATTGCTCGCGCCGGGCGGCATAGGCCGACAGCGCCTTCATGACTTCAGGATCGAGATAGACCGACATCTGAGCTTTCTTCTTTGTTCCGCTCATGCCTGCCTCACAAGCCGAGATCGTCGCCGGGATCGAGCGAGGCCTGGCGCGCCACGCCCTGCATCATGTGGCTCGTGCGCCTGATCCGCGGGGCGGCTTCATCGAACTCGTCGGCGAGGTCAGACGCGAACTCGTTGTCGACCGACTCCTTCTTGTCCACCATCTCTTGGTCCAGTTCCGGCTGCCGCCGACGGTCGGCAGTCTTGGGATCTTCGTCATCCGCCTGGTCGTCCGTCGGCGCCTGTAGTGCCAATGGTCGCGGCGGCAGAGGCCGTGAGCTCCAATCGTCTGGCCGCCTGTTGTTGGCCTTGGTCAGCGCCGGCGGCGCCAGAATGCGCTCCTGCAAGCGCGCGTCCTCGTAATAGCGCGCCTTCTTGGCCCTTATAGGATGGAGGCCCGACATCATGACGATCTCATCCGATGGCGGCAGTTGCATCATCTCGCCGGGCGTCAGCAGCGGACGGGCGGTCTCCGACCGCGACACCATCAGGTGGCCGAGCCAAGGTGCCAGCCGGCTGCCAGCGTAGTTCTTCATCGCCTTCATCTCGGTCGCCATGCCGAGGGCATCGCTTACTCGCTTCGCGGTTCGCTCGTCGTTGGTTGCGAAGCTGACCCGGACGTGACAGTTGTCGAGGATCGAGTTGTTGGGCCCATAGGCTTTTTCGATTTGGTTCAGGGACTGGGCGATCAGGAAGCTCTTAATGCCGTAACCAGCCATGAAGGCCAGTGCTGACTCGAAGAAGTCGAGCCGGCCGAGCGCCGGGAATTCGTCGAGCATCAGGAGGAGACGGCGCCGGCCAGCCTTGGCCTGCAGATCCTCGGTCAAGCGGCGGCCGATCTGGTTGAGGATCAGCCGGATCAGCGGCTTGGTGCGGTTGATGTCCGATGGCGGCACGACGAGGTAAAGTGTGGTCGCTCGCTCTCCGCCGACGATGTCGGTGATCCGCCAGTCGCAGCGCCGTGTCACCTCCGCCACCACCGGATCGCGGTAGAGGCCCAGGAAGGACATCGCGGTGCTCAAGACACCGGAGCGTTCGTTGCCGGATTTGTTCAGCAGCTCTCGCGCGGCGGACGCGACGACGGGATGAACACCGGCCTCGCCGAGATGCGCGGTCCGCATCATCGCGGCGAGCGTCGTCTCGATTGGGCGCTTGGGATCGGACAGAAAGGCCGCGACGCCGGCGAGCGTCTTGTCTTCCTCGGCATAGAGGACGTGGAGGATCGCGCCGACCAGCAGGGCATGACTGGTCTTCTCCCAATGGTTCCTCTTCTCGAGGCTACCCTCGGGGTCGACCAGGATGTCGGCAATGTTCTGGACGTCGCGCACCTCCCACTCGCCGCGGCGGACCTCGAGCAGCGGGTTATAGGCCGATGACTTCGCATTGGTTGGATCGAACAGAAGGACACGGCCGTGTCGGTCGCGGAAACCGGCGGTGAGCTGCCAGTTCTCCCCCTTGATGTCGTGGACGATAGCCGAGCCCGGCCACGTCAAGAGCGAAGGGATGACGAGGCCGACGCCCTTGCCCGATCGCGTGGGTGCGAAGCACAGGACATGCTCCGGTCCATCATGGCGAAGATAGGTGCGCTCGAACCGGCCGAGCACCACGCCGTCGGGTCCAAGCAATCCAGCCTGCTCGATCTCCTTTGCCTTCGCCCACCGCGCGGACCCATAAGTCTCGGCATTCTTCGCTTCGCGGGCGCGCCAGACCGACATACCGATCGCGACCGCCGCAGCGATGATGCCGCCGGATGCCGCGATGAAGGCGCCCTCGGTGAAGATTGAGGGCGCGTAAGCATCGTAGGCATACCACCACCAGAAGAAGGCAGGCGGAAGGTAGAACGGAAAATGGAGCAGCTCGAACCAGGGCTGCCCGAGCTGCGGCTGAAAGCCGAGGCGCCAAGCCGTCCATTCCGTTGCGGCCCAGATCGTGAGCAGGACGATGCCGAAGACCATGATGACCTGCCCCCAAAGAATCTTGGTCGCCGACATGGCGGCCGCCCTCTCCTGACGTCGGTGATTGGAAGGATCACTCACAAGCCGAGCCCCCGGTTGCGCCCAAAACCCCAATCGATGCCGCCATCCGCGCGCGCGACGCCAGAGACATGCCGGCCGAGCTGTTTATCGAGTGAGGGCGTCCAAGGCACGAGCTGGAAGCCGAGACCGTCGTCGATCATGGCGAAGCGGCCGGAGGCGAGCGCGAAGCGCTGCCGATAGGTGCCTGCCACATACTCGCCGCTAGCCGACGGGTTGAACGGCTGACCGGTCTCGGCGGCGAGCTGCTTGCCGAGATCCTCTAACTCCCGACGGCGCAGCGTGCCGATAAGGTTTTTCGCGAACACCAGTCCACGCGCCTGGCGTTCGGCGAGCCCCTGCCCGATGAGCTGCTCGGCCCGCCGTTCCATAGCGTCGCGGACCTCGGCGCCGAAGCCGCCCTGGCCAAGCGCCACAGGGTCGCGCGCGACGGCCTGCCGATCGAGCCATGTCGCGCCGCTCGCGGTCACCTGCGCTTCGATCGAGAGATCGGAGCGGACGGCAAGCGCCACGCGACGCTGCCCTCTTGCGTCATCGAATTTGCGAAGCTCGACGATTGAGCCTGGCGCGCTGTCGCCGGCAGCGTCGAGGTCGGGCAGCCGGATGTGGTGGGTGCGGCCGTCGACCCCGTCGACCACGGCATAGGCGGTCGCCTTGAGCTCGTCGTCGAGACCGCGGTCAACGAGACGCCCGATGACGGGGACGTCAAGATTTTCGCCTGATAACACGTAACTCGCGCTCCCGCGCTCGATGCCGCGTTCGGTCAAGCTGCGGTGGATACGCTTGATGATGTCGCCGCGTTCGCCGAGCTCGCGCAAGGTCGTTTCGGCGGCCTCGTCCATGGACCATTGGCCGGGCCCGAGTTGATGAGCGAGGCCAAGACTTTCCAAGTGTCGCAGCCGGCCAACCTTCAACGCATGGAATTGATCGGGCTGCTGCTCGGGACGCGGCGCAAGGTCGATAACACCGTGCTGGTTTGCATCGCGAACAAGCTGGCGATCGAGCTGGGTCCAGCGCTCGGCATCGACTTGGTGCTCGAGCGAGCGACGAATGTCGAGATCGGAGCGCAGTCCAAGTTCCTGGGTGACCAGGTCCTGGGCGCGGGCGCGCATCCCTTCCTTGATGTAGTCGCGGGAGATGACGAGGTCTTGGCCGTCCTCTGCGACGCCGCGCACGATGATGTGGACGTGGGGGTGCTGGGTGTTCCAGTGATCGACCCCCACCCAGTCGAGCTTGGTACCCAGATCCACTTCCATCTGGCCGACCAATTCGCGGGCGAAACCCTTGAGGTCGGCCATGTCAGGCGCGTCTTCTGGCGAGACGATGAAGCGGAAATGGTGGCGGTCATCCTGACATCGCTCGGCGAAGGCCTTGGGATCGGCATCCTCCGTGTCCGGGCCGAACAGGTGGGCCTTCTCCCCGTCCCGAGTGACGCCCTCCCGCCGGAGATAACCGAGATGCGCGGCGAGCGGCGCCGATTTCCCTCTATGCCGGACAACGCGCGTCTTGATCGTCACCAGGCGCGAGCGGCCGGTGAGCAGACGGTTTGCCCGCACGCTGGCGAGGCGGCCGCGGCCGAAGCGCGAATGACGGCGGCTCACGAGATGGCCGGCCCGCGAAATGCCTCCGCCGGCGCGCTGAGCGGCCGCAAGCGCCTGGGCGATGAACGGCTTGGCGCGTTGGGCCCTGGAAGAGCGGATGCGGCCTGGCCAGGGCTGAAATTCGTTCTCTTCAGCCATTGCCAGCCTCGGCAATGTGCGAAATGCAGAATCCGTGCAATGAGTTGATAGTGGGGCGCACGTTGCGTGCCGACGCCACACATTGCCGGATCAGCAAAAAAACGAAGCAACAACAACCGACCGACCGAGCCGCACATTCCGGCCTTTTATCTCGCCATCGTCCGGTCGGTACTTGCGGAAGTCCCAACTGTTTGCGAGCGTTTGCGATAGCGATCGTTACCCGAAGGGCCGAGACACCCCTAGGGTGGCTCGGTGAGGAGCGAAGCGACGAGTAGAGCGCGGGCCGAAGGCATCGCCCGCATGACCGTGTTGCAGCGTTTCGAATGCAAACCGAATGTCCGTCACGGGGCGCCAGCGAACCTGGAAACTGACGGCTGATATCACGAGCTGCCCGATGTGCAGCCGCCGCAACAAGAGTGCGTGCAGACGTACCGCGATCCGCGCATTGACGTTGAAGATGCCGTGCAGTCATTGCGATCGCCCCGTGGCCGAGAGCGCGACGAACAGGCCCTCCGACTGGGGCGCTATCGCAGAGAGATCGTGCACGGGAACGGCAGCCGATCTGTCGAGCACTGGCCGACCGAATGCTGCCTGGGCGGCGGACGACGGACCGTCAACGTGGCCGAAAAACAGCGGCGCCCGCGTCCAGGATGAACGAGAAGCGGCCGCGAGGAGAAGAGGCCCTGGTGCCCCCTCCGCATCGACAGAAGGGACGATGGCCGCGACATAGGCTGTCGTCTCGGCGGGCAGTGGACGGTGTCTATCGCGAAACTCCTCGTAGCGGCCCGGACCTGCATTATAGGCCGCGAGAAAGCCCGGCGAGCCGTAGCGGTCGTGCAGTTCGCGAAGGAAGGCGGCGCCGGCGAGGATGTTGTCACGGGGATCGAAGGGATCGCGCCCGAGACCATAGCGCGCGCGCATGTCCGCCCAGGTCTTGGGCATGAGTTGCATCAGGCCGAGTGCGCCTTTGGGTGAGACGGCACGCCGATCGCCATTGCTCTCGACCCGCATGACGGCTCGTATCCATGCAGCCGGAATGCCAAAGCGCTGCGCGGCCTCTGCCACATGAGATGCGTAGTGATCGCTCGCCGGTTGACTTCGTGCCGGTGCTCTCTGCCCGGACACTGCTGCCGTTGGCCCGCCAATCACCAGCAGGCCGGTAAGGAGGAGAACGGCAAGGCTCGCCCTGTCTCCGCCATCATGGCGAGGCGTCTTGCTGCCTACCGGCGGTGCGCACGGACCACCGGTTTGACCGCCGCTGTGCGCGGCGGCCGGCCGACGCTTGCGCGGACCGGAGGGACGAGACGGCTTTGCCGCGAGCAAACGGATGGAGCTTCGATACGCCTTGTCGGTAGCACGCGTGACGGGACCCTGCATGCAATCAGTCCCGCTCGGCGCGTTGGGGCAGACGATTCCAGTTCAGCGTCCAGGCCGATTTGTCCTCGCCCGACTGGAAGAGATTGGCGCGGATCGGCCGCGGCAGCGCCGGGTCGTCGATGACGAGCGAAACGTATTCGCCGGCCTTCTCGCCGGTACGCTTCCAGCCTGCCCCGATCTCCGGGCCGTCGGCATCGCCGAGGCGGATGCGGTAGTCCGGCGCGTTCTCGGCATCCGAGGATTCGGCCGGGACGAGGGTGAGAATCCGCTCGAAGAACAGCGTCTCAACGCGTCCGGTGAAGCCGGACTTATCGCGGGTGAACTGGCCGATTTGTGCCATGGGAAAGCTCCTGGTTGGCGGGTTGAGAGGCGAGTCAATGGGTGGCGGCGCGCCAGACGAAACGGCCGTCGCCGGCCTCATTGGTCCAAAGCGGGACTGCGCGCGCGACGATCGAAGTAACGGGAAGCGCGCCGAAATAGCGGCCGTCCAGGCTGTCCGGGACGTTCGGGTTCATGAGAAATACCTCGCCCGGCTCGAGGGTATGGCAACCGCTCCAACACGGCAGCGGACGGCCGCGATGATCGTGGTCGTGTGCGGCGCCGACATCGACATGATCGACGGAAACGGTGTCGCCTGACCGGCAAACAGTCTGCCCGGGCAGCGCCATCACACGCTTCAGCAGCGGCACACCCTTGGGAAGAAAGCCGCCATCGGCAAGGAAGCTCGCGATCGGCTCCGGCAGCCGTACCGCGACCAGTTCGAGGGCGTGCAGTTCTTCAACCGGATGCAGCACGTAGAGTCCTATCGGCGTGCTCGCGGTAGCGTTCCAGATCAGCCGCGGCGCAGGATGAATGAGGGCCAGGGCGCCAGCGACCAGCGCCGCAAGGTAGGTCAACATGAGATAGCCGAAGGGGGTCATGGCGTGACGCTCCGGCGCTTGAGCCAGGCGACATGCTGCTCGCGCGTGTAGGCGCGCGGCACATGGTCGGCAGCGAGACGGTTGTGGAGATGCCGCCAGTATTCGGGCGCAGCGTCAGCCGGGTCGATGGAGAGCGCCTCAATGGCGTCGATTGCTTGCAACACGCGCTCGACCTTCGGCCAGCTATCAACGCGCAGCAGGATTTCGCCGCCGGGGCGGACAAATGGTAGCGTCTGATAGCGCTGCCCGGCCTCCACCGCGCGCACGATGTCCATGCGCGATACAACGGTGCCGTAGTCATTCGACGCCCAACGCACAAAACCGAAGACGCTGCCAGGCGTAAAGCTCGATACACTGCGGCGGCGGTCAAGGATCTTTTCCTCCGCGCGACGGCCGAAGCGGAGCCAGTGCTCGACCCGCTTCTCGATCCAGGTCAGCTCGACCTGGGTGAGCGCGATACCGCGTCGATGCGAGGTCGGCACGGCACGCGGCGGCAAGGCCTCGTTGTCATTCATGACGGCTCTCCGGCGTCAGTGGGGAACTCTCGCGCCAGCACTTCGCGCAGCATGTCGGCAACGGTCACGCCGCGCTGGAACGCGGCGACCTTGATACGGCCGCGCAGCGCCGGCGTGACGTCGATGGTCAGGCGCGCGGTGAATGCGGCTACGTCATTCACGCTGCGTGGCGGTACATCGCTGGCCTTGATCCAACTTTCGGCATCGCCGGGACGCGAGGCGAAGCCGCGTTTGGTGGAGCGCTCGCTCATGGCGCGAACCTCGCAACTTCTGCCGCGAGCGCGGCGATCTCGCGGGCAATGATCGTGCGCGCACCGCAGCGGTTGAGCACAAAGCGAGCGGCAAGCTGCGGCCGGTAGATGCGCGCCTCGCGCAGCAGAGCGAGCGTCTCGGCCGAGGCCCAGCCGTCAAAAGGCGAGGGCTGCACGGGGATGAGCACCAGATCAGCTGCCAGCAGCGCCGAACGCATCAATCCAGCGACGCGCGGCGGTCCGTCAATGACGACATGATCGGCGGTGCGTGCGATCTCCGGCGCCTCGCGGTGGAGGGTATCGCGCGCGAGGCCAACGACGCCGAACAGCCGTGCGACGTTCTCCCGCGCGCGCTGCTGCGACCAATCCAATGCCGAGCCCTGGGGATCGGCATCAATCAGCGTCACGCTCTTTCCGCGCAGCGCCCACTCACCGGCAAGATGCAGGGCGAGCGTGGTCTTGCCGACACCGCCCTTCTGGTTGAGCACGGCGACGATCATCGCTTGCCTCCCGTCTTGCGACCTGGAAGCGGCAGAGATGGTTGGGCTGGGTCCTTGGTTGGTGGCTCAGCGCGAGCGTCGTCTTCATCCGCAGGACGTACGGGCCCACTACAACAGTTAGATTCTAAGTTAGACTCTAAGTTAAGGCCGGGAATCGCGGTTTCCGGCCAAAGCGTTAGTTGCGGTTCACGCGTGCGAAGTCCCGATAGGGCTGCGTGCGGAATCCCGATATGGTTTGCGTGCGAAGTCCCGAGCGCTTCCACAGCGCCGTCCACAGGGGCAGTGGATAGTTCGGCCGGAACAATGCGCAGCAATTCGCGACGCGCTTCACGCTCGATGCGCAAGCGGTAGCCGGGAAGCGGCTGACGCGCGGCGATGCGCCGGATCTGCAGCGCAAAATCAGAGACACGCACCAGACTGCCCGACTTCGCATAGAGGTGTGCGACCTCGAACCGCCATCCTCTTGGCTGGCGGCCGGCATGCTTACGCGCGACGCGATAGAGCCAGCGCTCGATCCCGCCGGTCAGGCTGAAATAGGCCGGATCAATCGTGAGAACGAGCGAGCGATCGATGACGCCGCGATAGAACCAGTCGGGGAGGACAAATTCCATGCCTTCCACGCGGCCGTCGCGCCGCGCGCATTCTTCCCATTCGTTGATCCAGGAGAACTGGTGGCGCCGCCAATGCTCGCCCTGCCGGATACTGGTGCGGATCACGGTCGCCTGCAGGCGCGTCAATGCTCCCTTCAAGAGCTTGTAGTCGCGGGCCCCGGTCTGCCGGCCGACGGCGGTCAGAAGCTGGTAAGGTGTGAAGCGCAGGAAACGTGAAGTCTTCAGGCCAACGTTCTCAGCCTCGACAATCTGGCTGGCCGCCCAAATCAGCACGTCGGCATCCCAAATGGTCGCCATCCCGTGCTCGGGAACCGCATAAACCTCGACGCAGATGTCGCCTGCCTCATAAAGGATCGGCGTCGTGCGCTTGGCCTTGGCGAGCGAAAAGAATGGGCGCTCCATCAGGTCGCGCTGATCGCGCGGACTGGCATCGCCGGTAGCGACAACGAACGGGTCGAGCTTGCTTCGCTCGCTGGGTGTGATGAGGCGACGCGACGACATGGTGGGCGTTGCCTCAGCGATGCGCGTTGCTGGCGGCGCGGGCCTCGAGATAGCGAGGATCCGACGTGGAGCTGCAGGCGGCCTGATCGGCCCAGGCTTCGAGATCGCCGATGGCGTAGACAACGCGGCCGCCGAGCTTGCGAAAGGTCGGGCCATTGCCATGGCAGCGGTATTTTTCGAGCGTGCGCGGCGAGATGCCGAGGAGGCGCGCGGCCTCGGGGGTGCGCACGTAGCGGGTGGCGAGTTGCGCGGGCCTATCGAGCATGGGAGATCTCCGTCTTGCCTCGAAGCGCCGCGGCCAAGTCGCGGCATGTCCGGGCCAAGGTGGCGGAGAGTTCAGGCGTTGGGGGTGGACGAAAATCTACGTGCGTTTGTGTCCCCCACATTCGCAACCGGGCGAAGCCAGGCGTTGCCACGAGGCGCGGATTAACTCATCGGGGCGGATGGCTTGATGTGGCCGATCACAGGCCGCGTAGAAGTTTCAGATAACCACGCTCGACCAAGGCGATCGAATCATGAATGAGGCGGTTCGCCTTACGGCGGGCATGCGAATCCTTCCACTCGACCGAACGACGGTGCGCGTGGTCGGAGGCCAGCACCTTCGCCGCCACGTCTCGCGGGCCGCCACCCAGATCGTGAACGTCGAAGGCGTGAAGAAGCTGTGTCAGTCGCCGTTTCTGAAACGACGTCAGCCGCAGCGCCGCCGGCAGAAGACCAGTGCGCTGGCCAGCAAGGCGGCGGGCCAAGTGCAGCGCCACGTCGGCGCGCAGTTCGCCCATGCTGTCGAGCGGCACAAGCACGGCGGGGTGGCGCATGGCCTGCTCGTCGCGCAACCGGACATGGAGCTCGCCCGAGCCGTCGGAGACAACTAGCTCGCGACCGTCAGCATCCGTCTGCTCAACGGTCGCCAGTCCGAAAGACTTGCGATCAATCGGATGAACGGTCTCAAACTCCGGCGGGGCGGACTGGAGGATCAGTGTTCCCGGTGAAGCCTCGGGCAGCCAAATGGTTGGTTCGAGCCCAACCGGAGAGGCGGGGTCATGGGCGACACCGCAACCTCCATCGACGTGCGAAACTCGTTCTGATGGTTTCGGGATCAGCGCCGTCGCGCGGGATCTGGCGCTCAGTACGGGCGAAGTCGCGGCGGTAGTCAGCGTTGCGGCGAAGGAATTCGAGGGCAAAACCCGGACGCTCAAGGCGATTCAGGCGTTCGATGGTCTCCGGCGAGCGCCAATACTGGGTCGGCATGGTCTGTCTTCTCGTCTCTGTGCCCCATGACACGATCCGAAAAGACAGCACGAGAGACTAGACCCTGAGGTTGCATCACGCGAGATCGCAATTTGCGTGACAGGGGCGCAGTTCACTGCATCCGGGGTTGCAAAAGATCCTGATATCCGGCTTCCGACATCCATCGCGCACGGGCGAGATGGCTGTCATGGACGAGTCTGGCACGATCCGGTTCGCGCGCGGGGTCGAGGCCGAAGATCACACTGACCACCTCACGCCAGTCGGCGCCCTCCTCTTCGGCCATCAACAACCGAACGTAGATTGCAAGATGTTTCTCGTCATAGGCGTTGACGCGATCGGTTATTGGCGGCCAGTCTTGGAATGGCGCGTCGTTCATTGCAATTGCCCCTCAGCATCGATGCAGCGATTAGAATTCATCTAAAGCAAGCTGGGAAATCGTCGCACGCGATTTGTGCCGTGATGCGCAAATCGCATCGCGGCGCTCCCCGGAAGTGGCAAACTCGGCCCAAACCAGACGATATGAATAGCACGGCTGAGCACGAATCGGAACGATCGTTCCTGGAACGATCGTTCCGATGTGAGTTCCCTTATCGCCATGGATCTCAAGGAGGTCATGGCGATCAATTTGCGTCGGATACGCCATAAGAAGGAGATGACGCAGGAAGAGTTGGCCGATGGTGCCGGGCTAAGTGTCCGTTACGTCGGCGCAATTGAACGCGCCGATGTGTCGGCCAGCGTAACCGTGCTCGGCCGAATCGCGGAGGCGCTAGGGGTCGAAGCAACCGATCTGATCAAACGAACGGCGGTTCATCCTCATCGCGCTCGATGATGTGACGAATTTGTGCTCCATCGCAGCCTTGGCACGTTATGAATCAACTCGGCATTCCGTCACGCATAAGTTGATAGGCGACCTAACGTAAATCTGGTCTGTCTCCAGAGACGCATACCTGTCCAGGGATGGAAGGGCGTGCTGAGTGAGATGGAGTGGGCTTTATGACCCTGTACGAGCACTTGCCAGCCGACATCCGCGAAGTCGTGGACGCTTACGTCGGGGACCTCAGGCCCCAACCTTGGCGGATTCGCTTCCTCTTGCTGATTGATCTCCTTCAAGAGAAGTTGGAGAGCGGACCCTCCGCTGAGCATTGGCGTCTACTTCAGCAATGGACTGGCATAGTGACGGCAGTCTTGGAACACTTGCCGCCTGACAGTTCGGTCGGCGAATGTTTGGGGTTGATGAGCATCAGCTTCAACGACCAATGGCGCGCTCAGGCGCTCGGCCAGATCGAGCGCGATCCTACGGTGCTGGATCGCTTGGTCGCAATCTGCCCCGACTGGGGAGACATCGTCGAAACCGTATTGGAGGCCAATCAAAGACGGCCGATCAAGGCGGGGCAGGCTCGCGCTCGCTGATCGGAATCGATCCGGCATGTGCGCCGGCTCGCCAAGCTCTGCACGGCCAGCTCTTGAGCTTAGCGATGCCTCGCCCGGACCAGCCGGGCGAGGCATTGCGGATCGGATCAGTCGCTGTTCCGACGGTTGGGACGAGACCAGATCAAGCTGAAGCCCTCGCCCTCTTCATCGGCGAAGAGGTTCGCGAAGATCGGTGCGGTGAAGCTCGGATCGTCGAGCTTGAGGCCGAGATAGTCGCGGCCCTCGTTGGAGCGCTTGGACCAGGCGGCCCCGATCTCAACCCGGCCGACATAGATCCGGTGGCTTGGGGCGTTGTCACCCGAGCGGCTGGTTTCGGGGACGATGCGGACGTTCCTGGCCTGCAGCGAGAGGGTGACGATTTCGCCGTTGAACTCGTTGTTGCCGGTCTTCTTGAAGGTGCCGATGGTCGCCATGGTAGTTCTCCTTGATCTCTGTTTCCGAGCCCGCACCTTGCGGCCTCGATGGTGATCGACAGGCCGGAGGCGATCGACGGCGCACCCCGAAGGGCCGAAGCGTCAGCGGAGGATGGCAGCCAGGCGACTTTCTTGTATCGCGAGGAATGACGGCGCAGCCGGCAGGGGAAGAAAGTCGATCGGCGCCATTGCGCCATAGGCGGTCGAGGCGTCAGCCGTCCTTCGGCCAGATCAATCCATCGAAGAGGCCGTTTGGTGCGCTCGGTCCGAACAGAGCTGACATCAAGGAGAACGTGGCGATCTGCGAGTCCACTGAAAGAGTTGCCGCAACCGAATGCAATGGTGATGAGCTCTCTTTATTGTAGGTGGACGGATCTCCGCTTCCACGATAGCGCGTCGACAGCACACCACATTCACGAGAGAGGCTGGCCGTATCTGTGATCCGTCGCCGTTTGGTCGATGCGGCATACGAACCGCCACGAAACTGCCACTCTGCGATGATCGGTCGAGGCTCGACGCTTGGGCCGCTCTGAGTGTAGCTCAAGGACAAGAATCGCGAGCACGCTGCATGCCTGATCCGCCCTTTCAATGTGACGTATCGACCGTCGCCAGGCCCTTCCTCGGACGGCGCAGAGGTCACGACATACGAGCCGCGCAGCCCACGGAGGATCTCGTGCAGGACGATGCCCGTTAAGAGCTCGAGGAAGAAGAGAATCAGATGAGCGACAATAGCACCCTCGAAGACAGAACCGTCGAAGCGATACGGCACTATCGCGAGGCCCTCGCCGTGGTCGACGGCCTGGAGCGAAAAGAACGTTCTGCGCATCGAGCGCAGACCAGGATACTGCCTGAATTGGGGCGCGCCTTACGCAGCCAAGACCCGCGGTGTCTTAAGAATAGCATCAAGATCGGCTTGGCAGCTTTCTGGCGGCATGGCGAAGCCGGGGCCAACCTAACCGAGGCGACCGCACGTTTGGATTCAGCCCGCGCGACTTTGGCCGCCCTAGAGCGCCAACTGGGATATCTTCCAAAGGTCTCAAAAGCACGAGATTCAGGCTAGCTCAAAGTCTGCCAGGACGTCGCGCTCCGCCTCATCCTACGCGGAGATTTTCTGCGGCTTGTTCGCCGCTGCGGTTCGTCACCAGCTCGTAGCTGACCTTCGCGCCTTCAACGAGCGAGGTATAGCCGGCCTTCTCTACCGCAGAGATGTGCACGAAAACATCTTTGCCACCATCATCCGGCGCAATGAATCCATAGCCTTTCGTCGGGTTGAACCACTTAACAGGCCCTAACGCCACGTTATTTGCTCCAAAAAGGAAAAACACGTTCACATCTAAATCAATCAACGATCCGGTCGCAAGTCTCCGCGCGAATAGTAGCTTGAAGGGATCCGTTGTCTCGCCCGGTCGCAGGTCTTGCACAGAGGAAATAAAATGCCCGACGTGATGGTCGTACAAGCACCTTGAAATGGGCCGACATTCAAGAACGACGACGCGAAGGTCACATTTTCTTCGAAAACCGCGTGCTAAGTGTTGCCTGGTTGTCGCGGCCGGATGTACGCCGTGGCATCACGGGAGCCCCGGCCTTCATGCCGGGGTTTTTCGTTTTTGGCGCGAGAAGCCCGCCGATTCAAGATGCCTTTTGCGCAGCTGATTTGAGTAGGATCATGACGCGTCGTAGACTGCGACAATTCTGCTTGGATCTGCAGGAACTGTCCGGGACAGAGCGAAAAGCCGAATAGCAGGCCAGACATGGCGCAGAATATTTACGACAATCCCGATTTCTTCGCTGGCTACAGCCAGTTGCCCCGGCAGGTGCATGGACTGGACGGCGCTCCTGAATGGCCCGCGATCCGGGCTATGCTGCCCGATCTGGGCGGGAAACGTGTCGTCGATCTGGGATGTGGCTTCGGCTGGGCCTCGCGCTGGATGCGCGAGCAGGGCGCGGCCTCGGTCCTGGGTCTGGATCTGTCGCAGAACATGATCGAGCGTGCCAAGGCGGACACAGCGGATAGCGCCGTCGAGTATCGCATCGCCGATCTCGACACGCTGGACCTACCTGAGACGGCTTTCGACCTCGCCTACAGCGCACTGACCTTTCACTATGTTCAGGATTTTGGCCGCCTCGTGCGCGTGATCCGCAAGGCGCTGGTTCCTGACGGGCATTTCGTCTTTACAATTGAGCATCCGATCTTCATGGCCGCGGCACATCCGCACTGGATTTCCGATGAGGAGGGCCGCAAAACCTGGCCGGTCAATCGATATTCCGTCGAGGGTGAACGTCGGACGGACTGGTTCGCCAAGGACGTCCTGAAATACCACAGGACGCTTGGCACGACCCTGAACACGCTGATCAGCGCGGGCTTTCAAATTCGGCGGGTCGAGGAGTTTGCCCCGACACGCGAGCAGATCCAGCAGATGCCTCAATTGGCCGAAGAATTGGAGCGTCCCATGATGCTGATAGTGTCTGCGTCCACATCGATTGCCGGTAGTGCTTAGAAGCCGTCGTAATACCCGGTCTGACTAGGTCTTGCCGGGCGTCCAGCACTGATGTCAGCCTCGCGCCACGCGTTGTCTTGCTGGTTCGTCTAAGGCCATCCCGGTGAAGCGAACCAGGGCCGTGATGCTGACGGCAACAGCCCCGACGACCGCGAAAACCATCTGCCACGCGGGTGAAGATATCCCCATCTGGACGATTCCGTGCGTCGCGCTGTAACCGGCGAAGGTAGCAGGCGCGACATAGATGAGGATGATCGAGAGTCGAAGCCAAGTTCGTTGCACCAAGGCGAGCGCGAGTTGGCCAATGCCAATGGTCACACCGCCCGCCATGAGCCCTGCTGCTGCGCCACCGAGCACTCCGGCGCCGGTGTGGAAGGCCCAGGTGCCGATCGTCAGGCCAACGAAGAAGGGCAGTGCGAAGACAGCGAGCGTGAACAGCAGCCAGCAGAAAAAGCCGATGCCAACTAGGATAAGCAGTGGTCCAAAGATGATCATGGTGGTGGTCTCCGTGAGATAAAGGTCTGACGGTCGCGCCTTCCACCACCACCACGGCGCAACCGACAGCATAACCAAAAACGGCGGCGACGGGGAGCGGAAATCCGAAAGAACCTCCGCTCACCCAGCCAGCGATCTGCAGCGCACCTTCGTCATTGGAAGGGATCGAATTCGTAAATCACGTCGGCCGGATCGCCGTCGTATTCGGTGGCCGGCATGACGCCGTATCCGCCCATGCCGGTGCGGAAGATAACGACGCAGACCATGAGGGTGGTGGCGAGATTCCATGCGTTGGCGAAGGCAAGGCTTTGAGACATCTGTCCGGCTCCTGTTCTGAGGCGGGGACCATCCCCTCGCGACAGGCGCCCGATGAATCCGGCCGTAGGCCGCAATCACCGCGCAGGCGAAGACGAAGCGGCGGCACGCTTCAGCGTAAGCCGACCCCTTGCGGGTTGATGGCGTCAGGCCTGCGGCTGGATCAAGGATCAGCGCCGAGCCAGCGGGGCGGTGCCCACCAGACAGTCGCGTGGTTGTCAGGGCTGCGTGGCTCTCGGCTGGAACGTCGTTGCCGTCACGGTGCGGTGGCTGATCGGCTAGAATGGATTGTGAGTCGATGTGCGGTTGGGGGGGCCGACGTGGCGGAGTTCGAAGGGCCGCCACCGTTCGCCGATCGCACCACCATGCTGGACATTGGCCTGTAGGAGCGATGGATGGGAAGTTACTGCGAAATCTATTTCGACCGAACCGAGGTCTGTGGCGCAAAGTCCGTCGTTCCCGATCATTTCTGCGCGCTCTTCCAGGAAAGCGACCGAGCCATCAGGCCGTCGGTCGATGAAGAGGAGGAAAGTTCCAACGTCGTCTACGAGGCGCCCCGAGCGGTCGTCTTGTCCCGCCTGGATCTCTTGGGCTGCACAGCCGCTACGGCACGTGAACGGCTGGAGGCTTGGCTCGTTACAACGCGCGAGATCTGGGAGGAATACTGCGCCGATGGCGGTTGGGCAGAGGAAACGGCTGCCGCACTGCACTCATTCTCTGTCGAGGATTGGTATCGGCGGGCGCCCGATGTGCTCGCGACCATGTACACGCGCGAGGACGCGACGGACGAGATCGATCGCCGGATGCGTGATCGCGACGGCGAGGGCTGGCTTTGGTTCGATGGCTATGGATCCTTGATGAGCCTCCGGGCTTTGTTGGATGCCTGCGTTGGCGTGCGGTACGTCTCTCTCGACATCACGGCGCTGATCGGCGGCGGTTGGATCGAGTCGGGCGCCAGCATTTGCGATGACAAGAGAGCTTCTGCTCCCCTTGATCCCCGTCCGCTAGCAACAGCGGTCATCCTTGCCGAGGGCAGTACGGACATTCGGATATTACAACACTCGCTCATGGCGCTGTTTCCAGAGCGGAAAGATTACTTCTCGTTCTTCAACCATGCTGAGCTGAGCGTGGATGGCGGCGCCGCTTATCTTGTGAAATTTCTCAAGGCATTTGCGGCAGCGCGGGCGCCGTTGCGCCTCGTCGCCGTTTTCGACAACGACACAACTGGACGTCAGGCGTATCGGCAGGCCAGCGCCTTGGGGCTGCCGGACAACATGATCGTGGTCGTGCTCCCGGACACAGAGCTTGCGCGTCAGTATCCGACTTTCGGCCCTCAAGGAGAGCATGTCGTCGACGTCAACGGCAAAGCCGCAAGCATCGAGCTTTACCTCGGCCAAGCGGCTTTGACGAAGGATGGCGCGCTACGGCGGGTACGCTGGAGCGGCTACAATGCCGCCGCCGATGCCTATCAAGGCGAGATCGAGGGAAAAGCCGAGGTAGAGGCTGCATTCCTCCGCGCCGTGGCGAATTGTTCAAATCCGGCCGAGGCACGGATGGAGTTTCCGGAGTTGGCTGAAGTGTGGACCACGATCTTTCGTGCCGTCGAGAAGGCGGGGGAGGAAGCGGAGCGAAAGTTGCACGATCGCGTCGTTCAAGTCGGGCAGTAGAAATTTGCGGCGCTCACGCGCCGCCGAATTTCCAGACCGGGATGCCGAGCTTCTTGGCCTTGTCAGCGAGGTTGTCCTGGATCCCGGTGCCGGGGAAGTGCATCACCCCGATGGGTAGCGTCTCCAGCATCGCATCGTTGCGTTTGAACGGAGCGGCCTTGGCATGCTTCGTCCAGTCAGGCCTGAAGGCGATTTGCGAGACCTTGCGGTTGTCGGCCCATTTGGCGGCGATCAGCTCGGCGCCCTTGGGCGATCCGCCGTGCAGCAGCACCATGTCCGGATGCTTGGCGTGGACCTGATCGAGCTTGGCCCATACTAGCCGGTGATCGTTGAACTCGAGACCGCCGGTCAGCGCGACCTTTGGGCCGAGCGGCAGGAGCACCTGGTTACTCGCGCGCTTCTTTGCGGCGAGGAAATCGCGGCTGTCAATCATCGCGGCGGTCAGATTGCGGTGGTTGACCTTCGACCCGTTGCGCGGCCGCCAACTCGAGTGGGTGTGGCGTTCGAACTCCTCGGCGGCGTGGTCGCGCATCAGCTCGAAGGCGCCTCGTCGCTCGATCAGCGTCTGCCCTTCCGCCGTCAGTCGTTCCAGCTCGACGCATTTGATCTCGCTGCCGTCCTGCTCCCGCTGCGAGCGTTGCTGCGCCAGCTCGTTGTCGTCGAGCTCACGCTCGATCCTGTCGGTGGCGCGATGGAAGACGTTCACCATTGACCAGAGCAAGTCTTCGAGGTCGGGCTCGAGACGGCTATCGGACAGCGCCACCACGAGACCATCGAAGATGTCGGCGACGCTGCCGGCGAGGATGTGCGCTTCGGGAAGCGGCCGCGGATCAGGCTCGTCCTGGAACGCACGGTAGCCATAGAGCTGGAGTTCCTGGAGGACCTGGTCGGTCGGGGATGAGCTGTGGTGCGGCTCGAAATCATCGTCGTGGTCGGTGGTCATTGCGGCTTTCCTCGCCGGGATCGACCGCGCCCATCGCGGCCTTCATGGCGACGAAGGCGGCAGGCCGAACGGACTTGCACCCGCAGCGAAGCGAAGGGCCGAAGCGGAGCGGAGGACCGAAGGGGGCCGACTATTTTGCCTCGCGATGTAAAGGCGGCTCTCCCGCCGACGGAAAATAGTCGCCCACGAGGTTGCCGGTCCGGGCCGCTTGCCGCCCGATCGCCCTCTTAAGAAGGCCGTGGGGCGGTCCTCTCCGGCGCCGAGGGAAGCATGGCCACCGGCCTCGCGGTAACGAAGCGGCCGCGGCACCCCTCCCCGTTCCGGCTATGCCGCCAGCTCTATAAAGCGCGCGACGTCCTGCGCCGCGATCTGCACGCGGCTCGCGGCCCGAAGGGCTTCAAATCCGAGCAGGCGAAGATCCTCGTTGAAGTCGCCGAGCCGTGGCGAGATCACGATTGCTTCGATCCCGACCTCCTGCGCCCGATCGATCAAGGTCGCCATGGCGCCGCTACCTGCGGGATCGTCGTCGCGAGCGATGTAGAGCCGGCGGAGAGTGTCCGGGAAGAGGATGGCGGAGAGATGCGCCGCCGAGAGGGCCGCGACCATCGGCATGGCCGGCAGGACGCTGCGGAGCGACAGCATCGTCTCGATGCCCTCGCCGGCCGCCATGACGTCACCAGCTACGCCAAATCGAACAGCGTGACCAAGCAGGTCGCCCATCGCCCGTTTCGGCGTGTCGATCAACGCCTTGCCGAGCGTCGTCTCGCTGAAGCCTCCGGGGTCAAGCCAGGTGCGATGCGCGCCGGTCAGATGGCCGTTCAGATCGGTGACGGCGGCGATCATTGCCGGCCAGGTCTCGGTCGGGCTGTGGTCATCGGGCCGGTAGTAGCAACGTGGGTGAAAACGCAGACAGCCGGTTTCGTGCAAAGCCGTAATACCGCGATTGCGGAGATACGTTTCTGCCAGTGTGCCTGTGATCGACCGCGACATGCCGAAGAGCCGCCGCGCCGCCTCTGGCGATCCGAGGGGCACGGGCGAATTTCGCGACCGGCGGTGATTTGGCTCGGGCTCCTGTTCTGAACGCGGCAAACTCAGAAAGCGTCGGGCCTCATTGGCGACATCGCGAAAGTTCGTAAAACCGCAGCTCTCGCGGATCACGTCGAGGAGATCGCCATGTTCGGCCGACGCGGCATCAGTCCATTTGCCCGCGGGTCCCTTAATCGATTCCTCGAGCCGCACGAACATCGAGCGACCAGGCGTATTACGGACGTCGCCCACCATCCAGTAGCGGCCCTGGCGCCGCCCATTGGACAAATAATGGCGGCACACCGCCTCCGCGTCACGCGCGAGACGGCGGGCCAGTTCGGATACGTCGTCGCGGGCCATCAGGCGGCCTCCCGCTCATTGACGCGCGCGAGCGGATAGTGGTCGAGCACTTTTGCCAACACCGAGGCACCGGTCTCGTCTGTCGGCACGAACATGCGCAGCTTCCACAAGATGATCTCGCTGAAGAGGCCGTAGGCGCGCAACCGGTCACGCATCGTATCGGTGAAGCCGGACAGCTCGATGCGATGGGCGCCCATCACGCGGACACGACGGAGCTGCAGATCCTCGGCGAGGTTAAGGACGGTGCGCCCCTCCATCAGCGCCGAGAAAGCCTCGTGTGGGGTCAAGCTGCAGGTCGCTGTCGGGCAAGCGTTCGCCGCCCAGGCCGGCGAGACCCTGCGACCGATGATGCGCTCGCCCTCGTCGGTCTGAAGTCGATAGACCCGGGTCGACTCGTTCGGGAGCCGCTTCCAGATGGGCAGCAGCAGACCAGCGACGATGTGGAGGGTGCTCTCGGCGAACTCAGGGATCTCGACGACTTCGGCGTTCCAGGCTGCGGCGAACGTCTCGCGATCTGCAGGCTGCCAGTGGCTTTCGTCCATCACCTTCATCGAAGCATGATGCTGCTCCATGGGGCGGATCAGCCGGACGCGGCGTTCGATCTCGCCGTCATCGAGCATGAAGCTCGGCGCCGGAAACTGCACGGCGGCACGCCCCGAGCGCTCGTTGACCAGCAGCACAGCCCGAGCTTCGGCGAGATAATCGAGTGCATGATCCAGCGTCATTGGACGGTTGCGCCGGCGTTCCGTGATCGTGAGCAGCCGGGTTTCCGCGCCGGTCGCGGGGTGCGTGTAGATCGGGTGCCGATCGGTGACGACGAAGCTGTCAGCCTGCAGAGTCTCCAGGCCGACGTCATAGACGCCGCTGGCAATGGCGCCCTCGACCTTGGCGTTCAGCAACTGCTCGAAGGCCGTGAACAGTAGGCCTTGCAGGTCGATGGTGAGCGCGAGCAGCCGGTTCAGGAACGTCGTGATCGGCGGCAGCTCGTCCTTGATGCCGTTTTCGTCCACGAGAATCAAACCCGTGGCGTCCTCGAAGGTCTGGAGCGAGCAGCCTTCGACCTTCCCGCGCGCGAGCAGCAGGTAGAGCTGGCGCAGCGCATCGCGGGCGTAGTGGCTCTCAAGATTGTCCTCGGGCCGAAACAGGCCTTGGCCGCCGGTCTGGCGCTGGCCGCGCGTGATGGCACCGAGCGTGTCGAGCCGGCGGGCAATGGTCGAGAGGAAGCGCTTCTCCGCCTTGACGTCGGTCGCAATGGGGCGGAACAGAGGTGGCTGCGCCTGGTTGGTGCGGTTGGTTCGACCGAGGCCCTGGATCGCGGCATCGGCCTTCCAACCCGGCTCGAGCAAATAATGGACGCGAAGCCGGCGATTCCGCGCCGAGAGCTCGGCGTGGTAGCTACGGCCCGTGCCGCCAGCCTCCGAGAAGACAAGTACCCGCTTCAAATCATCCATGAACGCAGCGGTCTCTGCGAGATTGGCGGAGGCCGAACGGTTCTCCACGGCAAGGCGGTCACCCCGGCGCACCACGCGCCGCGAACGTCCGGTCACTTCCGCCACGAGGTCCGTGCCAAAACGCTGCACGATCTGGTCGAGCGCGCCGGGAACGGGCGGGAGCGAAGCGAGCCGCTCGATCAACTCATTGCGGCGGGCGACGGCTTCGCGGCTCTCGACCGGCTGGCCGTCACGGAAGACAGGCCGGGATGAGAGATTGCCGTCGCTGTCAGTGAAGGGCTCATAGAGCTGCACAGGGAAGGAATGGGCGAGGTAATGCAGCACGTACTCGCGCGGCGTGATGTCCACGCGCACGTCATTCCATTCCTCAGGTGAAATTTCGGCGAGCCGCCGCTCCATCAGCGCCTCGCCCGTTGACACGATCTGGATCACGGCGGCATGGCCGTCGGCGAGGTCTCGCCCGATGGAGCGGACCAGGGTCGGCGTCTTCATGCTGGTGAGCAGATGGCCGAAGAAGCGCTGCTTGGCGGACTCGAAGGCTGAGCGCGCGGCCGACTTGGCCTGACGGTTGAGCGTGCCGGTCTCGCCGGTGATGTTGGCGGCCTGCATCGCCGCGTCGAGATGATTGTGAATGATGGCGAACGCACCGGCGTAGGCGTCATAGATGCGCCGCTGCTCGTCGGTGAGCTGGTGCTCGACCAGTTCATATTCGACGCCGTCGTAAGAAAGCGAGCGGGCGGTGTAGAGGCCGAGGGAGCGAAGATCGCGGGAGAGCACCTCCATAGCCGCGACGCCGCCCTCCTCGATCGCCTCGACGAATTCAGCCCGGGTGGCGAACGGAAAATCCTCGCCGCCCCAGAGCCCGAGGCGCTGGGCATAGGCCAGATTGTGGACCGTGGTGGCACCAGTCGCTGAGACATAGACGATGCGGGCATTCGGCAGCGCATGCTGAAGGCGCAAGCCCGCACGACCCTGCTGCGAGGGCGCGACATCGCCCCGCTCGCCCTTGCCGCCACCGGCATTCTGCATGGCATGGCTCTCGTCGAAAATGATGACGCCGTCGAAGTCGGAGCCCAACCATTGAACGATCTGCCGGACGCGCGAAAGCTTCTCGCCGCGGTCGTCGGACCGCAGCGTAGCGTAGGTTAAAAATAGGATGCCTTCAGCCAACCGGATCTCGTGCCCTTGCGGGAAGCGCGACAGCGGCGTGACCAAGAGACGCTCCATGCCGAGGGCCGACCAGTCGCGCTGCGCATCCTCGAGCAGCTTGTCGGACTTCGAGATCCAGACCGCCTTGCGCCGGCCCTGCAGCCAGTTGTCCAGAATAATGCCGGCGGACTGGCGGCCCTTGCCGGTGCCGGTCCCGTCGCCGAGCATAAAACCTCGACGGAAGCGGACAGTATTCGGCGCATCATCGGGGGCGGCGGTGACGAGGTCGAAGGTCTCGTCTACGGTCCAGGTGCCGCCGAGATAGTTGGCATGCGCCTCGCCGGCATAGATGACCGTCTCAAGTTGGGCGTCTGAGAGGACGCCGCCGCTGATGAGGCTGGCCGGCAGCCGGGGCCTGTAACTCGGCTTCGGCGGCGCGACCGAGGCCATCGCGGCCGACTGCACAAGCTTCGTCGGGTGCGCCTGCGCGCCGGGGATCCGGATCGATTGGAGACGGTATTCTTCGTAGATGGCGTCGCTGAGGCGTGCCCCCTCGGCCGGCGTCCAATCGAATGTCTCATAGGCGAGGTCGACGCCCTCGGGATCGGCGGCCGGTGCGTTGACCGACTGCGCGGCGGCCCGCGCGAGATAGCCGCGCACGGTGCGAGGTGCCGGCGACGCTGACATGGGACACGGCCCGGTTGATGCGACGCTCAGCCGAGGTGGAACGTGTTCGCCGATCCAGCGGAGCAGCGTCGCGGCATCGGGCGCCATTCCCGGCGATTCCGCGAACGCGTTTGGATCATCGGCCGGCTTCTTGTCGATGACGGTGAGGCGCGTCTCGATCGTGGTGCCGTGCTTGGCGTAGACAGCTCCGGCGATCGCGGCGGTGAACACCACCCGGCCGCGTTCCTGCAGGCGGGCGAAGGCCTCGCGCCAGGCGGAGGCTTCGGGTGAGAAGTTTGCGCCTGATATCGTGACCAGCCGGCCGCCATCGGCAAGACGCGCCAGGGCCGAGGCGATGTGACGGTAGGCAGCGTCGGCCATGCGGCCGGAAACGTTCGCCATCGCCGAGAACGGCGGGTTCATCAGCACGACGCTCGGGACGACGGCCGGATCGAGGTGATCGTCGATCTGGGCTGCGTCGAAGCGCGTGACGGAGCTGGCCGGAAAGAGGGAGGAGAGCAACATGGCTCGCGTCTCGGCCAGTTCGTTCAGCACGAGGGCGCCGCCCGCGATCTCGGCTAGGATGGCGAGCAGGCCGGTGCCAGCGGATGGCTCCAACACTCGATCCGCCGCCGTAATGGCGGCCGCGGTCAACGCGGCCAGGCCGAGCGAGATCGGGGTCGAGAATTGCTGGAAAGTCTCGCTCTCGGCAGAGCGACACGTGTGGGTGGGCAGAAGCTTCGCGATCTTGTCCAAGGCGGAAAGTCGTGAAGCCGGAGAAGCGGCTTTGCGGAACAGCGCCTTTCCGTGTTTGCGCAGGAATATGGCGCTGGCAGCTTCACAGGCATCGTAGGCCGTCTTCCAATCCCATGCGCCTGTCGCATCGGATGCGCCGAAGGCCGCTTCCATCGCGGAGCGTAGGATTGCGGCGTCGATGCGCCGACCATGCTCAAGATGTGGGAGAAGCTGCTGAGCCGCAGCGATGATGACGCTGACGCTTTCGGGAGCGCGCACAGGCGAGATCGGGGCGGCCTCGTCGGCCGCAATCGAGAAAAGGTGGTTCATGAGGGGAGCCTTAGGGAGAGCGGGAACGGGCGAGCCGATCGGCGCTCTCTCTGACCGCGCCGGCTCAAACCCGTTCCGGCCGCCCTCTCCCTCTCAGCATCAAGGCGGTGCCCGACATGAGGAACGGCGCCCCACCGGATGGCGGCGCGCCGCGCACAGAGCATTCGTCAGTATCGAAACTGCCAAGAATGCCAACCTTAGCCGTCGTCAGCCTCGGCGGCGGCTTCTGCGAGGTAGCTCGCGTCGTGCTTGACGACGGTGACGATGTACTGGCTCATGACGCAGCTCCCTCGATCGGATCGTTTTCGCGCGCGAGAATGGTCTCGGCCTTCGCGACGGCGGCGTCCGCCCGCCGGCGCCAAAGCTCGACATCCGCTGAGCCTGCCTCCGGAGCGTGGGTGAGTATCTTGAGCAGACCCAGCAGCACCTCGAAATGGTCGGCCTTGCGCTGGACCTGCTCGTCAAAACGTGAGGGAAACGACAGGAGTCGGCCGAAATAGGCGGCGTCGCGGCCTTCCCATGCACCAGTGACATAGGTATCGCCGGATGCTTCAACGTCCGACTTGCTGTCGTCCCAGCCCTCGTCGGTGATCGCGAGATCGCAGGCTTGGTCGAGCGTTTCGGCTTCGTAAGTTCGCTGCCGATGGATCGGCAGGCGATAGGTCGTCTCGATGGTAAAGAGGGGCACGAGAGCCTCCATAATAATATAGAAGGCCCGGCACGAGCCGGGCTTGGGGCGATTGACGGTGGAGAGACGCGGACGGCGGAAGCCGTCCCGCGTGCTCGAGCTATTCGGCCGCGATCATGTGCGGTTCGGCCGCTTCGTCAGCCGGGGTTTCGTCGTCGTCGCCGGCGAGGAATTCCGGCAGCGCTTCGCCACCGCCCTCGGGCTCCGCGGCGTGGGCGGTCGCAGCCTGGTCGACGTCGGCCATTTGCAGGGGCTCGGGCAGCCAGCCGGTCTCGGCCAGGAGGCGTTCGGCCTCCTTGGCCATGTCGCCCTTCTTCAGATGGTCGATGAGCTGGGCGGCCCGCTCGCCGGCACCCTCGCGTACCGCCTCCAGGATACGACGCTTTGGCACGCGGCCGAGATAGTTCTCGACGGTTGGGCGCCAACCGGATTCCACCATGTCGAGATCGACGGCCCAGGCGATGCGATCAGCGTCCGCGATGCGCTGCTCGACTGTGTGCGGGGTAGCGCCGCCGCCGTAACGGTCGCCCTTCTCGTAGAGCGCGTTGACGCCGAATGAGGCGCAGTGCGCAAAGAGCGCTGCCTGCTCGTCGCCCGTGAGACTAATGAGCCAGTCCCAGAGATCGGCTTTGTCCTTGGGCAGGCGCTCCTCCCAGGTCTTGTGGCGCGCGTCGATCGCCTTGGCCGCCGGCGTGTCCTTCAACCCTTGCGCCTGCACGGGGAAGCTGGCGCTGCGCATAGAGATCTCCATCGCCGTGCCGTAGGAGGAATAGCGGGAGAAGACGTCCAGGCAGAACTTGTGCAGCACCGCCTGGAAAGCGACCGACGGCATAATCGCCAGCTTGTCGCGCAGCGCCAGCGTCCGCTCCGCCGTGAGCTCGGTCAGCAGGCGGTCCGGCAGCGGCTTCACCGCATCGTCATCCTCGTCCTCGGGCTCCGCAACCTTCCCGCCGATGGTGATGATGGCGCGCTGGATAACGGGCGCTGATGGTTCGGCGCCGTCCAGGGCCGCGGCATCGGGTTCGCTGCTCCTGGCCTGCTCTGGTTCGGACGCGGGCACTTCGTCCTCGGGTCGGACGTAGCCGCGATCAATCAAGAGCGTGCCTTCGGCGTCGATGCCGACGAACGCGCCCGCGCGGGCGATGTCGGCCGGCTGATAGATGACGGGTCGATCGTTGAAGACGCCGAGAGCCGTCTCAATTTCGCCGATGCGCTGGTCAACCTCATCGGGAAGCTCATCCGCGCCGTCATGCTCGGCTTCGAGTTTGGCATATTCGGCCTCGAGCGCCTCGATGGTCGCTTGCTCCTCGGCGGTGAGATCGGCGGATACGCCGTCCAGCTCGCGCAAGCCGCGCGTATGACCGTAGGGGAAGTCGATCGCGACCTCGATCCACTTCCAACCTTCGGCGGCGATCGTTTCCGCCTCTGCCTTCAGCTTCTCGGCGACCAGGCGGTCGAGCAGAGCAACGTCCTCGAGCCAACCGCCATCGTCGGACTGGAACAGGTCGCGCAGCAGCACTCCACCAGCGGCCTCATAGGCATCGAGGCCAACAAACACGACCCTCCGGTCGGAGGCACGCACTGTCTTCTCCGTCAACATGCGGCGGATCTGATAGGGCTCCTTCTGCCAGGAGCCGGAGATAGCCTGCCAGACCTGCTCCTGGCGTCCATGATCCGCGGTGACGGTGAAAGCCATCAACTGCTCGAGCGACATGCCGTCCTCGGCATAGATTTCGAGCAGCGCCGGTGAGACCGCGGCCAGGCGCAAGCGCTGCTTCACGACGTTGACCGAGGTGAAGAAGGCAGCGGCGATGTCCTCCTCGGACTGCCCCTTCTCCTGCAAAGCCAGGAATGCCCGGAACTGGTCGAGCGGATGCAGCGGCGCACGCTGAATATTCTCCGCAAGCGAGTCGTCCTCGGCGAGAATGGTGCTTGCCGGATCGCGGACAACACAAGGCACCGGCGCGGTCTTGGCCAGGCGCTTCTGCTTCACGAGCAGCTCCAGCGCACGGTAGCGCCGTCCGCCGGCGGGGATCTCGAACATGCCGGTCTCGGTGCCCTCGGGGTTTAGGACCGGCCGGACGTTGAGGCTCTGGAGCAAAGTACGCCGGGCAATGTCCTCAGCCAGCTCCTCGATGGAGACGCCGGCCTTCACGCGCCGGACGTTTGATTGGCTGAGCACTAGCTTGTTGAAGGGAATGTCGCGCGAGGATGACAGGGTGATCTTCTGAACGGCGTTAGCCATGGGTGATACTCCGCGACGGGCGGCCCAAAGACTCTCTCTGGGCCTCCAACCCGTCACGGAGCGCAGCGCGGCCCTCTTCCTCTCAAGGGCCGCGCCACAAATCCGACGACCAGGAAGGACGGAAAGGCACGAAGCCGGAGACACGCCGTTCCGCATCTCCGGTTTTCCGGGTATCAGGCTGCGCGGTCGAGTAGCTTCTTCGCGCGGGTCTCCAGATCGAGCCGTGCATCCTGATGGGTCTTGCCCCGCGCAACCGCTGTGATGCCTTGCACGAAATCGAACACGCTTTCGGGCTTGCGGCCTTCCTCAGACAGCACTCTTTCGATGATCTTCGCTGTCTCTATCTTCGAGAAGCCGCGCTTGCGCAGGAACTCGCTGCGATCCTCGTCGGTGCGGGCGACGATCATTTCTCGCACCGCCCTGATGCCATTGATGAATGGCATCGGTGAGGAGTTGGCAAAGCTGGCGAGCGCTGGCGCCGCCTCGTGGGCAAAGCGCGAGGCGGCGTATTTGGAGTGGCGGATGGTGATCTCCTCGAAATCCTCGACGCCCCAGAGATTGCGGTTCTGGCAGACGGCGCGGAGATAGAAGCTCGCCATGCCGAGCGTCTTCGCTCCTACCTCGGAATTCCAGCAGTAGAAGCCACGGAAGTAGAGGTCCGGCGAGCCGTGGCGAAGCCGGCCGGCCTCGATCGGGTTAAGGTCGTCGACCAAGAACAGAAAGACGTCCCGGTCGGAGGCGTAGAGCGTCGTCGTATCCTGGGTGATGTCGACGCTCGGGTTATAGACGCCGGTCGACCAGTCGAGCACGCCAGGGATCTTCCAGCGCGTGTCGCCCGTGCCATTGCCGGCGATGCGCTGAACGGCCCGCCACGAGTTCGTGGTCAAATATGCGCCCGTATTCGGGACCCGTAGCGGCGCGAAGCTCGACGCTCGAGCGTCTTGACCTGCTCGGCTCGATGAGAGCTGAGGCCGAACTGCAGGTTGATGCCAGCGAGTGGCGCCGGAAGCTGACGGAGGTAAGTCGCCGGAGCTCCGACCAGACTGGCAAGTTGGCCGAAGCTCCAGTGAGTGGGCGCGATTGGCGCGTCTGATCCGGGCAGCAGCAGAGCCAGGCGCTCGGCATCGTCGCGGCTGGCCTCTACCCGGATCGCCGCGCTCTCGACGGTCCGGGTCCGGCTGCGTTCTGTCCGTCCGCGCACGGAGGCAAGAGGTCAGACAGCGATAGATAGCGCTCGTCCGTCGGCCTCGAGAATCACTCCGACGATACTCGGCCGACGCGCTCGCCGCGGCTCACGTCCACCTTGTAGCCGCCGGCACGGTCGCGGTCAGGGTTCAGAACTTCGATGCTGGTCATCGGACAATCTCCATGACGGGCGCCGGAAGCCTCTCCTCCGATCCTCAACCCGTCACGGCGAAGCCGATCCGTCCTCTCACTCTAATGGGGGCTTTGCGGGGTCTCCCCGCAGAAGGGGTCGGCCGAGACCTCAGGCTCGGGCGCAGGGGAAGGCTTTCCCCTTTTTGGCGGTTTTGCAAAGTTAGCTGTTCAACGGGCCCCCGTCGCGTGTTCTACAGACGGTTGCCTATTCATGCGAGTGTCTGGAGAAAGTAATGGAAATCTACTGCAAGGGAACAGCTCGCATCAGGCACAATATGACCGGCGAAATCTACGAGATCGAAAGCGACGAGCTGGACTGGGATGCAGTGGCTAGCGACGAACGCCAGATGGGGCCGGAAATCCACTATGAGGCAGCCGTCGAGCATCCCAAACTAGGGGAGCTGACCTGGGGCCTTTGGGAGTATCCGGTCGGCCTCGAGAATTATCACGAGACAAACGCCGGGCCTCATGAGGTGATCGAGGATTTTGAGTACGGCCTCGAGCATGCGAACCCGAGCCTGATGAATGGGTCGATTACTCTATCCCCGATAACCCCTTCTCGATCTTCATGAGCTCCTATCACCATACCCGCGATTTGCTCGCGGACTATGGAAGCGATAGTGGGGGCCATTTGGTCAATCGTATGATCTTTTCGCATCAGATCACTGCAATGGAAGCCTTTCTGGCCGACGAGTTGAAAAGCGACATCGAGGCTGATGCAGCTGCCTTTCAGCGCCTAATCGATCAGGATGATGATCTTGCGAAGGAGAAGTTCACGCTCACCGAAATTGCGAAGGACCCCGCGCTCGTCGAGAGAAAAGTTTGGGAGCATCTTCGCTCGATCCAGTATCACAATCTCGCTAGGGACGATGCTCTTTACAACATTGCGCTTGGCATTCGTATCCTGAGCTTGGCCAACGACAAACCGAGCCTCTTCAAGGCGGTGATGCTGCGCTATGACTGTGTCCACCGGAACGGGTTCGACAAAAACGGGAACGAGCTGAAGGTCTTCACCAAGGCGTTCGTTCAGGACACGGCCGACCTGGTCAAGAGCTTCGTCGAAAACATCGAGAACGCGGTGCGAGCGAGACCGGCGGGAGCATCTTAGCGCGTCATGCACCGGACAGATCGACCGGCCCAAGTAGCTGATGTCGATCCCGCCGACAATCCTAAAACACCAGAGCGCGCAACGGCCCGGGTCCCTGGCATTAAGTGCGGTCCGCACAGTGTCGAGCGGCTCGGCATCGACCTAGAATATAATGTCTCACCGGCCCAGTGATGAATCTGGACCGGTGTGGCCGGAGGCGCGCGCTGAGCAATGTCACTTTCGCGTTGGCATCGGCGAAGCCATCCCAGGTACCGTACTCGGCCAGTGTAAAGCCTTGCTGCAAAGTACGCCCACATCGCTTTGGTCTTTGCGGTCGGCCAATTCAGCTGCGCCTCGATGCCGCAACGGCTTTCGAGTCGAACCATCCTCGAAGCTCACCCGTTTGGAAGGTGGCTGCGGTGTCGGTGCCTTCGATGTGATGGTCGCCGATACAACGACGCCGTGCCGTACGTACCGACCAACTCTCAAGGCGCAAAGACGGCTTGCTCGCACTCGCCATCGAGCCTTTCACTTGCGAGACGGCTGCTCCCCTTTCCCCGCGGTCGTTGCCGTAGTTCCACAAACCGAACACCGAGCTTATCCAGCCTCCCCCGTTCGTCGAACGGCACGCCCTCCAGTCGTGGCTGCCGAGTGGCCATAAGAGACTCGATTATCTCGTGGATGAGGCTGTGATGGGTCGGGCACAACCAGCAGAATTCCTGTACTGGCTCCCTCAAGACGTCATCGAATTGAAGCGACAAAGGATAAATATGATGCGCCTCGGTGACACTTTTATACTGAAGACAAACAACACAGGGCGCCGCGGACCAGGATCAAAGGCCAGGCGGGCCGTCGCGACCTAGATCTGGCGGCGAGCCACCCTCGCCCGTTCGAGCTGCTTCGACTCCTCTACCATACTCGCCGCGATCATCGCGCGCTGACTTGGCGTCAGTATTTCAGTCAAGCGCGCGCGGTATTGCTCGTCGGTTTCGCCTTCGCGGACGGGCACTCGATCGCTCGCATGACGCTTCAGGATTTCGAACCACGGATTCATCCGTCCCTCTCCTTGAACGGCTACGCGATCGCTCTTCTTCGGCCGCGATCCTGCGCAAAGCCGCCTCGAGGGCGGATCTCAGCATCTAGATCGTCGATGACAGCTTTCGACATATTGAAGGTGACATTCGGCATGCCGTAACCGAGATCGTCGATATGGGCCTTGTGCTTGAACCCCATATGGACGGCGGCGGCGATCAACATGCCGTTGGGCACAAAGTCCGGGCCGAGCGGCGTACCTTCGGGATAGGTGCAAGGATAATTCTCGGCAATGTGCTTGAGCCGGTAGCTGCCGGTGCCCGAGCGGATTGTTTTGGTCTCCTTGACCCTCGCCAGCAAGGCCAAAGACCGCAAGAAGGCTTCCACCGCGTTCTCTTCAAGACATTCCTGCCGATGCTCAAGGAATTCCGCATATTGCTGCTGAGGGATCCGCCGGGTGCCATCGGTATTGCGTTGCGGTCGCCCGAACCCGCCTCCATGAATATGCAATCTTGGAAACGTATCGAGGACGCTCCGAATAGCGATCAGCGCGGCAGCCCGGTAGAGATGTACAGGCTCAACCTGAAAGCCATGCTCCCCAAGGTAGCTGACAAAAGCCGCGCCCGTCACCGTCGCGGTCGGCGGTGCGGGTTGCTGCGATGCTGCTCGTAGCGCGGCATAGCTGCGAAAGCCAAGCCCTCGGGCGACTGCCTCCACACGATGAGACGATTTGACTTCCTCAAGGCTTCTGGCGAGGTCGGCTTTGACGTGGTCGACAGCAAAAGGCTTCACAGAAATGCGAAGCACAAACATGTGCATTCTCCTCCAACAGGCTTCGCAGTTCGCCGATTACGCAGCAGCCCACAGGGTGAGATGCAGAATGAGTGCTTGTAATTTCAATAGAGCGTTTGACCCGGCGACAGGTCAGAGGTGCCCAAATCCCCACTTGATCATCGCTGAGTCGTCCGTTCTTTTCAATGAGAAAACCAGCATCATTGATGGCAAGAAAGCCTTGAAAATAGCTGCTCCCTTGCCAAATCACCTCAGCTGCGCCCCGCGCCTAGCCCGCGGTCCACGGTTCGTGCGATCGTGCAGTATTGTTGCGCAAATGTTTTCCTTAAGAGCCTTGCATGGACGAGCCGATTAAAACTCTCGATCTCTCACGGGAGCAGCAAGACACAGCAACGCTCATGCAGCGCTTGCTCGGCAAGCGCATCGCGGATCGCTATGTCGATTTTTGCCGGCTAGCAACCGGGGGCCTGCCGCTTCGCGTGTCAAGGCCCTTGGCTGCCCACGCCTTGCGAGAACTGGAATCGATCCTGCGGCAAACCCTCGACGTTCCAATGGAGGTGGCCGTCCCGCCGACACCGCAAGACATGGAGAGGATCGAAAAGGCCAAGGCGGGATTGCGAGCGATCGGGTACGGCGAGGAAGACTTGCAGCGTGTCGCCAATCAGTTGCGACCACGGCTCAGCCACAAGGAAGAAATTGAAAAGATCGTAACGCGCCTCGGCCTGGCGCCGGACGGCGACATTGCGCACGCCTGGAAATCCATCTCGCAGGCCCATGGCCTGGCTCACGGCGCCCGCGCGCTGCATCAAACAATCGAGGTCGATGACATGTTCCGGGCCGAATGGCAGGCGCCGTTCGACACCGTCGTGCGCGGCCTCATGGTCGCCCTTCAGGGGAAGTACGCAGCGTTCATGCGACGGATCGACCAGTTGGTCGCTATGCCAAATCGGAGTGCAGCGGTCACAAGCTTCTCCAAGGAGATTCCCGGAGCCCTGCCGCTTCTCTGGCATTTTTTTAACAAGCTCGAAACACCCGATTGGCTGCCGCATCTCTCGCAACGCAAGCTGCTCGTAGCGCCGCTTTCGCAAGACGACGAGTCCGGCGGTAATGGCCTCCCCATGCGCCAATGGCCCGCAGGCCGCTACTTGCTTCGCATGGCCAAATCACCCGATCCGGCAGCCCGGATTCTTGTGGCTAGCGCCCTTCGGGCCGTCGCCTCGTCTACCCACCCCGATGTCCAGCTCACGGGTATGGAAATCCTTACGGCGTTGCCAGCCGATGAATCAGCATCCCTTGTCGATCTCGCCGAGGGATGGCTGACGCCCGCAGCCCGCTTCATCATGGCGCAGGGGCCTCACGACCTAATCCGAAATCTCGCGCGGAGTGGCAAAGGACACGCCGCGCTCCGCACGACCCGCGCCGTATTCCAGCTCTTCTCGGAAAATGAACGGCTTGCCACGCTTTTCAGCCGGCATATGTACGAGCACTTTTTGCCGGATGCGGTCAAGGCGATTGCGCCCCTTTGCAAGGTAGAAGGCGTCGCGCTATTGGCTGATCTTCTCGACCAGGCTCTACATATCGCTGGCAAGGTGTCCGACGACCCGCCGCATGACTATAGCTATTACCTCTCAGGCACGGTGTCGGAGCACGGCACCAAGCACGATGTCATCGACGCGCTGGTTGGCGAAACCGTTCGCGCAGCCAAACTCGCTATCGAGGCCGATCCGACGTGCGCGGGTGATGTTGTATCGCGCATCAAGGGCCATTCATCGCGGCTATTCATGCGGATTGCCTTACACGTACTCTCATTCGCCCCGGAACGCGCGCCCGAGACCGCCCAAGCGCTTCTATCCACCCCGGAGTTGATTGATGCCACATGGTGCCGCATTGAATACGGGCAGCTTGCGCTCAGTTGGTTTCCATCCCTGTCACCGTCCGTTCAACAGGACATCCTCGCTTATGTGGATTCCGTGCCCGGGATGTATCGCGAGCGCTTGAACAAGCGCTTCGAAGAATATGAAAAACGCGCGCCAACCGAGGAAGAACAGCGCGCGCGTGACGCATCCATTGTACGTGACTTGGTATGGCACTGGCGAGACGTCCTGCCCATAGAGCGTCGACAAGCGACCGAAAAGCTCGGCGATCCCGAGGCATGGCGCGCGAAATTTGACGAGCCCGATGCGAGCCCGCTTGCGGCACCAGATTTTTCGTCGCGCCCCATCGAGGAGATTGTCGCTTTTCTCGATACGTGGCGGCCCTCCGCCGGCGAGAGACGGGAGACCGCCACCGCACTGGCACAACAGCTTCGCGACGCGGCCATGGCTAGTCCATTGCGCTATTCAGCCAGGGCCGCGCAATTTTCGGCTCTGCCGCCCATCTATGTGCGCCGCCTTCTCGAAGGCCTCTCGTTAACCTCGAACAACACGAATGAACTGGACTGGACAGGTGTGATCGCCCTCATCGAGGTGGTGGGGCAACCGGGCCGCCAACTGACGGCAAGCGGCATGGAGGGCGACGACCCTGATTGGTCCTGGGCAAGAAAGGCAGCCATGGATCTTCTCGCCTCCGGGCTTCGCCGCGGAGCCGAAGGCGTATCCTTTGCCCATGCAGAGCGTGTCCAGCAGGTAATCCTTGAATCTTACCGAGGAGCGCCGCGCAAGCCGGACACGGATGACTTCGAGGAAAGCTACCGCCGGTTCCCGCATCACGGGGCCCAATCGACGTCACGCGGCGCCGCCGTCGAGCTCTGCGTTCTTTTCATCTACTGGATGAGCAAAGACGATCAAAGTGAGGTGGGCAAGGCCCAGCGCGAAGCGATCGAAAAGCTTCCTGCCATCCGGCAGGTATTCGAAGCGGAATTGGCTGATGGCACGCCCGATGGGCGCATTCCTCGCGCGATCCTCGGCAGTTACCTGAATTGGCTCTATTTCTTTGGCGAAGGCTGGCTCCTCGAACATTTTAACAGACTGTTTCCGGATGACATCTCGCTCCGAGATGCCGCGTGGCACGCGCACCTCAGCGCCGATAGCGGACCGATTAGTGCTTTGGGGCCACGTATGCGCGACTGCTATGCTACCGAAATCAGCCGGTTAAACGATAAGGCGAATGAGCGAGATCAGCAGCACATCGATGACCGCCTCGCAGAATACCTGATAATCATCTATATCAGCGCGGCACTTCCCGATGATGTGTTTGAGCAATTCTGGAACACCGCGCCCACGCGCGCGCTCCAGCACGCTATGTGGTTTCTCGGCGTGGAGCTTGAGCTGCCGGAGAAAAAACTTCCCGATCCATTTCGTGCCCGGGCGGTGTCTAATGGCTTCTGGATCAGACTATCGCCATGTCTGAGGCCGGCTTTGCGCCGAGTGATCCGTACAGCGTCCTCGACCGGCTTGCAAAGATATCGCCCAAGCTCCCGGATCGCGTGGCACAAGCTCTCGCATCCCTCGTGAAATGCAGGCATTTCGATTCTTGGATCTACATGACTCAATCTGCGGACATTCGGACGATCTTTGTGAATGGTCTTGCAACCGGGGCACCGGAAACGGTGGGCATGGTCGCCGAGGCTATCAACTATCTCGCAGCCATAGGCGATAGCAGCTATCTCGACCTTCTACCCAATCCGCCGCTCAGCAAAGGGTGAAGGATGACAATTATCAGGATCTTTGCGGTCGTGTGTGCGGGCCTTGGACTTGCCGCCGCCATTGTCGCAGCGGCCTATTGGTGGAAGGCAAGCCGCGTCAATACATCCCAAGTATCGGCGTCAATCTCCGACGTTCCGGAACAATATATTCTTAGTACGCAGGTTGCATTTCATGAGTCATCGCGCCTCAACAACCGCGCCGCAGTCTGGACGGGGGCTGCCGCAATCCTCAGCGCTATCGCATCTATCCTGGGTGTCTTACTCTAAGTGAAGGGTTCGGTCGGCTGCGCCGAACCATTCTCTCATCCGCCGCCTTTCGGCTTGGAGGCCCGCTTTCGGGATGGCCCAAAGGGATTTTTGCGGCGACCGATTGCGCCAGGGCGCAATGTCCCGAAATACCCGGTACGCTGGTTATACTCCCAGATGGCATGCGTCACGGGCTGATGATTGCGTCGAAGCCAGTCCGGCAACCTTGTCCAGGAACCGCACGATTGGCCGGTGCTGCGGCTTGCGCTTGGTCGACGGGTCGAACATCAGATCGACGAGGATCTGGCCGAACTGAGGCTTCTTTAAAGGACCGCCAGTACGCTGCGTATAAAGCGTTTCCAAGGTAAGCAGCTTGATGTTTTTGCGCGCGGTACGAACGCTGTCCCGGCAAAGCTTGACATCGGCCGCCGAGAAGCGCGCCCTTCCCTCCGCGTAACTTGTCAGCGCTCTTGCCAGCTCGGCGTTGTTAAAGTTGTCCATTTCAAACGAGAGCTTCCAGAGCTTGACGTAGTTTGACCGGGTGGCGCGCCGATCCGGAAAATGGATGGACTGCGCACGCCGCAGGCCCTTGCCGATATTGACCGGCGCAAGTCCTTCATTGTCCAGCAGGACGAAGGCAATGGTTTGATGGTGATGCAGATAGTCAATCAGCCGCCATAACGTGCTGTGCGTGCTGTCCTTGCCTCCGGTCGCGTTCGACACCCCACCGAGGTTCACCAGCTCGATGCCGAAGACATTGGGTGTCGTGGCAAACATTTTGTCGAACAATCGTGGGACCGCCGCATGCTCCGTCGCGCCCTCGACGAACAGCACGACCTGGGGCTTGGGATTGATACCGAAATCGTTCGCAACAAGCTCAAGCGCACGCAGCGGATCGTCTTCTACCACAATGTCCGGCACGCGGTCTATGACCGTCGTGCCGAACTCGCCACGTGGATCGATGCTCTCGCCGAAGGCATCGCGGTAGAACAGCCGAAGCATCTTCGCCATTTCACCGAAAGTCTGGGCTCGCAGCGCATCGTCTTTCAAGCGCTGCCGTTTATCGAGCCTGATGAAGCGTACCAGTCCTTGCCATCTTTCGAGGGGGTCGGTGGTACGGTACAGAAGGAACACGCGCTCATAAAGGCGCCTCAGCTCGTCCTTGCCGAGATCCAATGCAGCGGCCACGGCCGCGGCGTCCCAGTTTCGCGCAAATTGATACCAGTCCCATCTGGGGTGATCCATACCACCCGTAGAAATCATGATGTGGCGTTCGTCCCCTTGCGTCTTTGGATAATAACGATCCGAAATAATCTGACAGAGGGCGCTCAAGTCTCTATCGGGATTTGGCGTTCTGTGTCTCGCAATATTCGTAGCGAACTCCGACAGGTTCGGCTTGAGTTGATCGCCCCAGGCTGGATCGATTGTGCCATCGTCCCTTAAGGCCCATTCGATATGGACGGTGGCCGTCAGCGGACGAAGAAGGTAGTCAAGCTCGAATGCCTGAAATTGCGAGTAGTAAGCCTCATGGCGCCGCGGGTCGGTATCGACGGTCGCTGCGTGGGGCGAACTCCGCGCGCGCGGATCCCACGCGTTGCCATGCTCTATCCAGCTTTGCATGACACGCTGGCTGAAATCGAACCACGCAAGCTCGGTTTGTACATCGCCATCCCAAGCCTCGTCCGGACGCAACTGGCCCAGATCACGGAACCGGGTGCCGCCGTCCAGAAACTCTACCTTATGGACGACATCGATCCGGTGAATGCGTAGCATCGGGAAGAACAAGCCGAGCCGCTCCAGATGACGCAGCCGCTCGGCCTGCACGGGTATGTTCCGGTCGCGGCAAAAGCTGACGAAATCGCGCGAGGTCAAAAGCCGGCAGACATGATAGGCCTCTCGATCAATCATCAGATCCGTAACACGTACCGGCAAAGGCATCGAGAAGCTTTCAATTCAAAGTCAGGGCACCACGCGAAGCTTGGCGAAAGAACCTTTGAATTAGGCCCCCCAAGCATCAATAATCTGCCCCAGCGGAAACGGGGCGTCTTCCTTCGACCACTCATGGAAAGGCGCCGCCGTCTGGCTATAGGGGCTGGGATCGGGCCTATCGAATTGCACTCGTGTGGGGATGTGGAAGGCGCTGCCGAAGACAATCGCTTCGCCTGACGACAATATCGTCACCTGATCGAGCAAGCGCCGGGCTTGCATCGGAATGATGCGACGGAAATGGTCGATGTCGTCCGGATTCTGCAGACGATGGCTGATGAAGTTAGCGCACTGACTGATGATGGTCTGGCTAATCTCGCTCGGACGTTGGCTGGCGATGATGAGCGACAGGCCGAACTTGCGCCCTTCCTTTGCGATACGCTCGAAGGTCAGTCGCGCCAGACGATGACCTCGATCCTCGTCCGCGCGAGCGGGTCGGGCATAGTTATGTGCTTCTTCGAGGACGAGAACCCACGGATGTTTGTAGCGCGACGCAGCAGGCAAGCGTTCCCGCGCCTCCAGCAACACGCGCCCGATGACGGCACATGCATAGGGCAGCACTTCGTTGCTCAGCATCGAAAGATCGAGCACCGACACCTTTGGACCGGTCGTAGCCCCTAATCCGAAACGAGCGAACCAGGCGGACAAACTAGCGATAGCAGTGTCAGCGTCTTCATAGTTGAGGAATGCACGCCACCTTTTGTCATCAAGGCGGGTTTTCAAACGCAGCTTCAGCGTGGTGAGATGGGCGTCCACCCGGAAGGTGTCCTCCTTCGATACGGCGCGGTTGATCAGTGATGGATCGGTCAATGTCGAGCGCGCGATCGGAAGTGGAGAGTCCGCAGTGCGCGCGCCGGCCTCCGCCGTATCACGCCCGCCGACAATCTTAGATCGGATGGCGTCCTTGAGCTTCTCTGCTTCGGCCGCGATCACAGCCTGATTGTTCATGACCTCGGTGTTGTAGTCGTTAGCGGAGCGATGTGAGGTGAACAGTTTATCGAACGCCGCGGTGTCGATGTCGGTGTTTGCGAGATGGCCGGTAACGGCGTCACAATAGGAACCCGCAGCCTTCTTCTTGATCTTGGTAAGTTCGCTGAGAAGTTGATCGAGCGCGCTCATTGCGTTCTGCAGCGAACCGAGACTGGCCGCAGCCGTGGCATTGCCGCCCTTGGCGATCGCCCACCAGTCTTTCAACACGGGTTCCTGTGTCTGTTCCGCCGCGCTCAGCCATGCACAGATCTCCTCCGCGTTCAGGAACCAGAGCGGGAGGCCGAACTCTTTGCCATTGAGATAGATGCGATCCGGCAAGCGTACCGCTGCTTTTGTGGCAGGAAAGGCTTTGGCGTATTCGCCATTGATGTCGAGAATGAAGACATGCGGCTCCTCTGCTGCGCCGTCGAGCGCTTTCATGGCCTTCTGAATGAGGCTCGACACCGAGAATGACTTGCCCGACCCGGTGTTGCCGACGATGGCCAAGGGCCTCGAGAACAGGTCATTGTAGGACGCCCGGACGACGTTACGCGCCTGGCCCGTCGGAAATCCGATCTTCAAGTCGCAGTCAAAGTCCGTCGCATCATAACCCTCCGGCCTGTTGCGACGGGGCGGGATTTCAAAGACGGCGCGCAAGATGTCGGGTGATCCGATTTCTGCCGGTGTATCGAGTGTTGGCAGGATGGATATACCCGGGCTGAAAGACGGGTCATTGTCGGTATGCTCGATGGTACCTAGCAACTGCACGCTGGCGGTCCGGCGTGGCCTCATGAGTTCCAGGTTGAGTTCATCGCCGCTGGTGGGATCGAAGCTCTCGCGTGCCTCAAGATCGGTAATGATACCGATGACGGTTTCGCCCGCCCCCAATGAAAAGGTCAGATACGCGTTGATCGCGATCGCAGCCTGAACCCCATCAAGGGTCGCGCGCAGGGCCGATCTGGTTTCGGGCAGCAATTCCACCTTCACCCGGAAGCCTTGAACCGAGACAATATGGCCGACGAGACGTGGATTATCCATCTTACGCCCCCGGAGCGGGTTCAGCGGGCGTCGCGGACGAAGCTATTTGCTTTTCGAAGCGCCGCAGGCGCAGGAAGTCGTCCAGCCATTGCACGTCGGGCATCACCGAGCGGGCGAAATCATCAAACGTCGCGTGTTTGAACTTGGCAGCAGCAAAGGCGCCATCCGTCGGGCACAAAACGAAGGCGCGCTTGCCGAGATCCTTATAGCGGCGCACCCGCTCGATGACCGGGCTGGCTGGGTTAGGTTCGACCACGAGCATCACCAACGACGGATTCATGAGCGCGTTCTCAATGATGCGACTAACGTGATCATCGCCAAAGCCGTAACCGAGAACGAGCAGGAAGGTCTGGGGGACACCGAGGCGTACCTGAAAGGACCGGAAGAGATGCGCATAGGGCATCGTCAGGGTCTGCGCGAACTTGTTGGCAGTCGGCAGGATACCAACCGATGGCGTTCCGCCGGCCAATTTGACGAGCACGGCCGCCTTCTCATCCGGATTCAAACCTGCATAGGTTCGGAACGGGACGAGGTCGGGATGCCGCGCGCGCATCTCACCGTCCTGCTCGAACCAATGAATGGACCCATGCAGTTTGTAGAAGTGCAGGAACTTGTCGAAGCGCCGCACCCGGCCTTCGGCAACCTCACCCGGATAATAGACGTCGAGCCCATAAACCGATGGATCGAAGCGAGCGGCTGCGCGGCCGGTGAAGCCGTCGAAATATTGGATGCCTAGCAACTCCAGTGCCTGCTCGAATAGCGTGTCGTAATTCAGCGTGAAGAGATGGGTTCGGCCAAGATTGCTGTCACGCGCGACGAGCTTGGACAAAAATGCAAGCTGCGGCGCGATCTCGCTTGCAGACTTCGCTTTGGCAGAGTCAGGCAAAGACAGGGCGCATTCCAAGAAGATCGACATGCGCAGGCGATCAACAAACCATTGGAGGTCATCAAGGCTTGGAGCTGGCGTGCCCGGCCAAGTGACGCCAGAAAATGGTGCGTCCTTTGAGTTACCAACGACGAGGGAATTGGCAACAAATGATAGCCACTGCTCGAACCCCATGGTGGGCTCGTCGAGCAAGTCGGCCAATGAGACGGCATCCCGACGCGCCTTGATGACAGGCCCAACTGAGGCGGGCGCGTCGGAGAGAACCTCGATCGTTTCGAAGACGGCGGTTTCAAGGTTCGCCATGGTTTTACCGCCAGCGGAAACCGACGTGCCTGACCCCGTCAACACAACGAGGTTCTCCATGCGGAGCCATTCGGAGATCAGCGCCTGGAGGCGAATGCGCCCCTGCTTCTGATCAAGCCCAAGCAGGAGGTCGCCAGCATTGCCGTCCTCAGTCAGACCGATGAGCTGATACTCGATGGGTTCAGGCGCCCCTCCCGTCATGCATTTCCCCCTACAAGCCGCCGCGCAATGGATTGATGATCTGAAGCCCGGCAAAGTCATTTTCGTTGTCCGTCACAACCACGCAGTCATTCGCACCGGCGACGGCGGCGATGATCATGTCGAGTCCGCTACGAGGACGACCGGCGGCCTTCCCCTCCGCCATTAACCGCGCCCAAACCAAGCCAGCCCTGTCGTCGAACGACAGGATGCGCCCTGCAAACAGCGCTTGCGGTCCTTCCGGCCCGGCGAACCAGGCGTCGAGCGCGTCGCGCTTCTTGCCGTGCGGCTTTTCCAGAATGCCGCGCCGGATTTCGGCCACTGTCAGTGAGGCAATGAACAAATCCTCATCGCGCTGCTCCCCCATCCAGGCCAATAGTGACTCAGACGGCTTCGGCTTGACGATGTTGCTGATGATGTTGGTGTCGAGAAGATAGCGCGTCACAGATCGGCCTTACGCCCTTCTTCACGGGGGCGCGTCAGGTCGAGATCGGCACCAACGAGCGGCGAGCGACGCAACGCACTCAAGATGCCACCGGCCTTCGGTGGCTCGCCAGAAACGGCCTGTTGCACCGTGCGCCGAAGATCCCCAGCTTCTGGCCCTTCCTCGGTCAACTTACGGGCAAGCGTTCTGATGAGGTCGCGGTCGGTCTCGAGGGCTTGGAGCTCAAACCGCACGATGCCCCGCTTGGTCAGCCGGGATCGGTAATTTTCGATCGCCCTTTTCTGCGCGCTATTGCTCACCGACCGCCTCCATAGTATATCTGGTTATATAGCCGAATCTCGACCTTGCCGCAAGACCGCTAGAGTCTCGTGTTACGTCGGCAGCGGTGAATATGAGGGCGGTGCGTTGTCCGACGTCGGGGTCAAGCAAATTGCATCTCGCAGAGGTGATCACGAGAATGTTTCTCGTGCGCTCGACTTTGCGATTTCCCGATCCGCTACGCTCCGCATTCCGGAACAGCGCACAGCTACGCCACAATGCATTGATCTGACTGGATATTTCTTCTTGCGTTGCGACTGCAACTCGCCATCTTTGTCACGATGCGGAGCGATCCGCGTAGCAGCAAGGACGCCGCGGTGGCGCGACCGAGAGGAACAACTGCAGAAAGGCTTCGCGTGGTCGCCGATGCGGCGCCCGGAGCCTCGGTTGCGTCCGTCACGTCGAGGCCTGATCCGCGCCTCATCAATCTGGTGCGGCTGCTGGCTCGGCAAGCCGCGCGGGATTTCGTTCAAGCCGAGACGGATAGCCGAAAGCGTGACTGTCTCCCGGACTAAGGAGGCGTCATGAAGGTTGCGCTCTACGCCCGCTATTCTTCCGACAACCAGCGTGACGCTTCGATCGAGGACCAGTTGCGGCTTTGCCGCCTGCACGCCGAGAAGCAAGGTTGGACGATCGGCGACAGCTACACCGACCGGGCGATCTCCGGTGCATCGCTGCTTCGCCCCGGCATCCAGGAACTGATCAGCGACGCAACTCGCGGGAAGTTCGCCATTGTGCTGGCGGAGGCGATGGACCGCCTCAGCCGTGATCAAGAGGATATCGCTGGGCTCTTCAAGCGCATGGCCTTCGCCGGCGTGCGGATCGTCACCCTCTCGGAGGGAGACGTCACGCATCTGCACGTCGGCCTGAAGGGCACAATGAATGCCCTGTTCCTGAAAGACCTGGCGGACAAGACGCGGCGAGGTCTGCGCGGCCGCATCGAGGACGGCAAGTCCGGCGGGGGACGATGCTTCGGTTATGACGTCGTCAGGCAGTTCGCTGCCAATGGCGAGCCAATCCGCGGCGATCGCACGATCAATGAGGCCGAAGCGGCTGTCGTCCGCCGCATCTTCACAGATTACCTCTGCGGCAAATCCTCGCGCACGATCGCCTTCGAACTGAACCGCGAGCGTGTGGCCGGACCACAAGGCGCCGAATGGGGACCATCGACCATTCACGGCAATCCAAAGCGCGGCGTTGGCATCCTCAACAACGAACTCTATGTCGGCCGCCTCGTGTGGAACCGGCTTCGCTACCTGAAGGACCCCGATACTGGCAAACGGGTTTCTCGGCTCAACCCCGAACCCGAGTGGGTGATCCTGGACGTCCCCGAATTGCGCATCGTCGATCAGGATACCTGGGACGCTGTCAAGGCGCGTCAGCAGGCACTCGCCTACGAGCCCTCGGCCCCCGGCGAGAACAAGCTCAATGACCGTCGGCGGCCTAGGTATCTCTTCGCCGGCCTGGTGAAATGCGGTTGTTGCGGCGGCGGGTACACGATGATTTCGAAGGACCTGCTCGGCTGCGCGACGGCGCGCAACAAGGGGACGTGCAATAATCGCCGGAACATCCGGCGCGATACGCTGGAGACATCCGTATTGAGCGGCCTCCGGACGCACTTGATGGAGCCCGAATTGTTCAAGGAGTTCTGCGAGGAATTCACCCGTGAAGTGAACCGGCTGCGCATCGAACGTCGAACCGATCAGGATGCTTGGCAGAGCGAGTTGGGAAGAGTCGAAAAGCAGATTCGAGGCATCATCGCCGCGATCAAAGATGGCATGTATCAACCGTCGATGAAGGCTGAGATGGATGCGCTCGAAGCTCGCAAGGCGGAGTTGACCGATCTGCTCGCGAACGCCGAAGACCCCCCGCCGCTCTTGCACCCGAGCATGGCGGAGATCTATCGGCAGCGCATCTCGGCGCTTTATGAAAGCCTGCAGAGCGAAGAGGAGAGATCCGAGGCGGCGGAGGTGTTCCGTACGTTGGTCGACCAGGTGACGCTCGTGCCCGAGGCGGAACAACTCGCCATCGTCCTGCGCGGTGACCTGGCTGCGATCCTGCGATTTGCGGCGGGCAAGAAGAACCCCGACTTCCTCTCGGAGGCCGGGGCTCTGGATGACTTGCTATCGCAAGCATCGGTGGTTGCGGGGATAGGATTTGAACCTATGACCTTCAGGTTATGAGCCTGACGAGCTACCGGGCTGCTCCACCCCGCGTTAAAGCTTTGCGTGCCTTCGGTTAAATCCTGGGGACGGTCGGTTGAGGCCGGCGCTGGTCGCGCTGGCTTTCCACTTCCGTCCCAAAGGCTTCCTTGGAAGGCGACCCGAGGGGCAATGCCCGTCGGGTGCGGTGGGTATGTATCAAGGCGGACTGCCTTTGGAAAGGGCTGCGGGAACGTTTTTTTCGACTTCATGACAGGGGAATCGACGAGTTTCCGCGCCGTTCCGCGCGCTCTTGCCAGAAGTTCCACAAACGGCCAGCCTGCGGCAACAAGATTAAGGCCGAAAACGCCGGGGTGCCGTTCCGGGAGGCGAAGCGAACCTCGAGATTCCGGGTTCGCGCTTCGCGCGCCCCAGAATGACGGTAAACGGGGGGGAAACAACATTGACCGACACATTCGATTTCGTCGTCGTGGGCGCGGGCTCGGGCGGCTGCACAATTGCGGGGCGGCTGTCGGAGGATGCGGGCACATCCGTCGCGCTGCTTGATGCAGGGGGACGCAACGACACCTGGCGGATCACCACGCCCTTCGGGCTCGCGTTGCCCTATGCCGCGGCCAACTGGGCGTTCGATACCGTGCCGCAGAAGGGATTGAACGGCCGCATCGGCTATCAGCCGCGCGGCAAGGGCCTCGGTGGGTCCTCGGCGATCAACGCCATGGTCTATATCCGCGGCCACAAATGGGATTACGACCATTGGGCCGCGCTCGGCAATTCCGGCTGGTCGTATGCGGACGTGCTGCCCTACTTCAAGCGCTCGGAAGACAACGCCGATTTCGACGGCGAGTATCACGGCAAGGGCGGACCGCTGCATGTCAACCGGCTGCGCTCGGACAATCCGATTCACGACATCTTCCATCAGGCCGCACGCGAGGCGCAGTTCCGGATCCGCGAGGACTTCAATGCCGAGGACCATGAAGGGCTCGGCAGCTACCAGGTGACCCAGCGGGGCGGCGAGCGCTGGAGCGCGGCGCGGGCTTATGTGGCTCCTCATCTCGGCAAGCGGCCGAATCTGCGGGTCGAGACGGGAGCGCAGGCAACGAAGATCCTGTTCGAAGCAGGGCGCGCCGTCGGCATCGAATATGTGCAGGGCGGGCAGACAAGGCAGCTGCGCGCCCGCCGCGAGGTGATCCTCGCCGCCGGCGCCTTCCAGTCGCCGCAGCTATTGATGCTGTCGGGCATTGGCGATGGTGATGCGCTTGCTGCCCACGGCATCGACGTCGTGCATCACCTGCCGGGCGTCGGGCGCAATCTGCAGGACCATCCGGACTTCGTGTTCGTCTACGCCTCCGACTATCCGCACTTCGTTCACGCCTCGATCAGTCGGTTGCCATCCCTGCTGCGCGGTATCCAGCGATATCGCCGCGAGCGGCGCGGCGTGATGACCACCAATTTCGCCGAATGCGGCGGCTTCCTGAAAACCCGGCCTGATCTCGACGTGCCTGATATCCAGCTCCACTTCGTCATCGCGATGCTCGACGACCACGGCCGCAAGAAACACAAGGAGGCGGGCTTCTCATGCCATTTTTGTCTGCTCAGGCCGAAGAGCCGCGGCAGCATTTGGCTGAAAAGCGCCGATCCGCTCGCAGCGCCGATGATCGACCCGAACTTTCTGGGCGAGGCGGAGGATCTCGAGGCGATGGTCGCCGGCTTTAAGACGACGCGGCGACTGATGGAGACACCTGCGATGCGGGCGCTGCAGAAGAAGGACATGTTCACATCCGACGTGAAGACGGACGAGGACATCCGCGCCATTCTGCGCGCGCGTGTCGACACCGTCTATCACCCCGTCGGCACCTGTAAGATGGGCACCGACGCGATGGCCGTGGTCGATCCGGCGTTGAAGGTGCATGGCGTGGCAGGATTGCGCGTCGTCGACGCCTCGATCATGCCGACGCTGATCGGCGGCAACACCAATGCGCCGACCATCATGATCGGGGAGAAGGCAGCGGATATGATCCGTGGAGAGATGCGGGCGAGTTAGGCGACGGTTTCGCGTCATATGCCGCTGTCGTCCCGGACAAGCGTAAGCGCCGATCCGGGACCCATAACCACAGGGAGAAGTCGTGCCGCGAGATGGCAACTCCGAGTCTTCGGCAAACCACGTCCTGTGGTTATGGGTCCCGGATCGGCGCGCGCTTGGGGCGCGCTTGTCCGGGACGACAGTTGGGCTCAATTCAGCAGGAACCCGCCGTCCACGGTCACCACGCTGCCCGTCATGTAGCGCGACGCATTCGACGCCAGCAGCAGAATCGCGCCGTCGAGATCTGACTCGGCGCCGACGCGGCGTTGCGGGATGCGCTTGGCGAGGCGCTCGCCTGCCGGCGTCGACCAGAAGGCGTGGTTCATCTCGGTGTCGATATAGCCGGGCGCCAGCGCGTTGATGCGGATGTTCTGGCCCGCGAGCTCGAGCGCCATCGCTCTCGTCGCCTGGATGATGCCGGCCTTGGAGATCGCGTAAGGCGAGAGCGCCTTCAAGACGCCGGTGCCGAGCACGGAGGCGATGTTGACGATGTTGCCCGGCTGCTTGCGCGCGATCATGCGCCGCGCCACTTCGGTTGCGAGGAAATAGGCGCCTTTGAGATTGGCACCGATCACGGCGTCCCAATCCGCCTCGGTCTGCTCGGTCGCGAGCTTCTCGATGGCGATGCCGGCATTGTTGATCAGCACGGTGACGGGGCCCAGCGCGGCCTCAGCGGCATCGACCGCCTTGGCGATCGAGGCAGTGTCGGTGACGTCGAGCGCGACCGCAGCGGCGCGACCACCCTTGCCGCGGATCTCCTCTTCCAGGCCCTTCAATTTGTCGGTCTGCCGCGCAGCGAGCGCCACGGCCGCACCATGCGCCGCCAGCACCCGGGCAAATTGCCGGCCGAGCCCCTGGCTCGCACCCGTGACGAGGATGGTTTCTTTACTGACGTCGAATAGGTCTGACATGACGCGTTCCTTGGACGGTTCCTTTAAGCTTTGGAGCCACCAATACAGACGATTTTAGCGATCTGAAACCGGAATGATCGGCTCGGCGTTCATTCGTTCCGTCGAGGCAGGGCTTTCGCGCATGAACAGTTTCGATCTCGCCGTCTATGCCGCGCTGGCAGTCGCGGTCGGCTTGGGGTTCAGGACCGGGCTGCTACGCAGCGCCATGACCATCCTCGCCTATCTGCTCGCCGCCCCGATCGCGGTGGCGCTGATGCCGCTGATCGCACCGCAGATCGCCGGCAATCCGAACTCGCCGCTGCTGCAGAACTGGATCTGGTTCTTCGCCATCTTCGTGGTCGTCGGCATGCTGTTCGGCCATATCGGCCGCATCGCGCTGAACGACACGATCGGCGAGGCCGGCCTCGGCGACCGGCTCGGCGGCGCGGCGCTCGGCGCCGTCAGGGTCGGCCTCGTCGCCACCACCTTGGTGCTGGTGTTCGATCACATCGTGCCGACGAACCGCCAGCCGCCCTTCCTCGCCGGCTCGCATCTGCGGCCGCTGTTCTCGACCGCGGGCCAGATGGGCTTCAAGTCCCTGCCGCCGGAGGCTGCCGCCGCGATCGACCGCCTCAAGCAGGAGCGGCGGATCTGATCTGGCGCATTTGCATCGCTAGCCGCGAGGCGCATGCATTTTGGTGCGGGCCGATCCCTTATCAGCGGCATCACAGTTGGCTAATGTAGCCGCCGTCCAAAACCTGCCTGACATTTACGGGAGTGAAACAGTGGATCTTGGGATCAAAGGTCGCCGCGCCATCGTCTGTGCATCCAGCAAGGGCCTCGGGCGCGCCTGCGCCTTCTCGCTGGCGGAGGCCGGCGTTGACGTCACGCTGACCGCGCGCGGCGCTGATGCGCTGAAGAAGACCGCCGACGAGATCCGCAAGGCCTATCCCGACGTGACGGTCACCGAGATCGTCGGCGACATCACGACGCCGGCGGGCCGCGAGGCGGTGCTGAAGGCCTGCCCCGAGCCCGACATCCTGATCAACAATGCCGGCGGCCCGCCGCCCGGCGATTTCCGCAACTGGACCCGCGACGACTGGATCAAGGCGATCGACGCCAACATGCTGACCCCGATCGAGCTGATCAAGGCGACGGTCGACGGCATGATGGCACGCAAGTTCGGCCGCATCGTCAACATCACTTCGGCCGCGGTGAAGGCGCCGATCGACATTCTCGGCCTCTCCAATGGCGCGCGCGCCGGCCTCACCGGCTTCATCGCCGGCCTGTCGCGCAAGACGGTGATCAACAACGTCACCATCAACGGCCTTCTGCCGGGCCCGTTCGAGACCGATCGCCTGACCAGCACCGCGAAGGGCGAAGCCGACAAGCGCGGTGTCACACCGCAGCAGATCCTGGCCGAGCGCGCCAAGCTCAACCCCGCGGGGCGCTTCGGTCAGCCCGACGAATTCGGCTATGCCTGCGCCTTCCTGTGCGGCGCCAAGGCCGGCTTCATCACCGGACAGAACATTCTGCTGGATGGTGGCGCGTTCCCGGGGACGCTGTAGTCGCGTTTGCAGATGTACTCCCTCGCCCCGTTCTTACGGGGGAGAGGGTTGGGGTGAGGGGCTCTCTCCGCAAGCACGGTGACAGTCGGACTCGCGGAGACTCCCCCTCACCCGGCGCTTCGCGCCCACCTCTCCCCGCAAGCGGGGCGAGGTAAAATCATCACCGCTGCTTGGTCGGCTCGTCCTCATCCTGCTGGCTCGGAGCGGAGGAATCGGCGGTGGTGCGCTCATCGGTCCAGTCGATGCCGAATTCGTCGAGCCCGTTCGCGAGCAGATCGCCCAGCATGGGCTCGCCGAGCAGATAGTGCACCGTTTCGCGGCGTGGGCTGCCATATTCACGGCGCGCCTCCGACGCGCGGGCGCGCAGATCGTCCCAGTCATCGATCGTGCCGTCGCCGCGGCCGAGCCAGGTCAGCGCGACGAGGTCGAGCTGCTCGTCCTCGTTCAAGGCGATCATGAAGCTTCCGAGCTCCTGGACGACAGGATCGGAGCCATCGTCGTCGAGGACGTCCATCATATCGTCGTCGGCCGCGTTCGAGCCGGAGTCCGGATCAGAAGCCCCCTCCTTGACGTCGAATTCGCGCGCCTTCTCGATGATAAAGGCGACCTTTTCCGCGGAAATCGCAAGCTCTGGCATGGCGTCCTCTTCGGCTAGCATCCAGTTCCCCGCGATAACGCCACATCACCTCAGATGATCCATTGCGCCCGATGGCAGAAAACGTGCATGTTCCAGCGCAAGAGCAAGAAAATGGGAGGCGGCGGATGCAGTGGAAGGTCGGCAAGGTCAGGATCACGAAATTCGTCGAAATGGAGACGGTCGGCTCGACCCGCTTCATCCTGCCGGCAGCCACCCATGACGAGATCCAGAAGCTGCCCTGGCTGATCCCGCATTTCGCCACCGACGAAGGCCGGCTGAAAATGTCGATCCACTCGCTGGTGGTGGAGACGCCGACGCGCCGGATCGTGGTGGATACCGGCCTTGGCAACGACAAGCAAGGCCGCGGCGTCCCCACCTGGAACAACCGCAGCACGCCGTTCTTGGAGACCATGACCGCGGCGGGGTTTCCGCCTGACAGCATCGACACCGTGCTGTGCACGCATCTTCACGTCGACCACGTCGGCTGGAATACGCGGCTGGTTGACGGCCGATGGGTGCCGACCTTCCCGAAGGCGCGCTATCTTTTCGGCAGGACCGAATATGAGCATTGGCGTGATTACACGGCCGAGCCGGACAAGGTCGCGGTGTTCAACGACTCCGTGAAGCCAGTGGTCGATGCCGGCCAGGCCGATCTGGTTCCGAGTGACCATCGGCTTTGCGAGGAGATCGAAATGATCCCAACCCCCGGTCACAGCCCGGGGCACATGAGCGTCCTGATCGAGTCCGATGGCGAGCAGGCGCTTCTGACCGGCGACGTTGCCCATCATCCCTGCCAGATGGCCCATCTCGACTGGTGCTCGACCGTGGATACCGATCCCGCGCGTTCGGCGGCAAGCCGGCACGCGGTGTTCTCGCGCTTTGCCGACACACCCACACTGGTGATCGGCGGTCATTATTCCGCCGGACATATCAAGCGAGACGGCGACGCATTCAGGTTCGTGGCGCTGGGGTGATGCCCGTTTTGGGCGGTTGAATTTCCCGCCGCCCTGTTCCATGAAGCAGTTAACCGATCGGTCCATTCCCAGGGAGAAACGAGAATGAAGCTTGTTCGTTATGGCGAGAAGGGTGCGGAAAAGCCCGGCCTGATCGACAGATCCGGCCAGTTGCGCGACCTGTCGGTGCATCTGAAGGACCTCACCGGCGAGGCCTATTCGCCTGAATCCCTGAAGAAGCTGGCCGCGCTCGATCCCGCCTCGCTGCCCGCCGTCTCCGGCAAGCCCCGGTTCGGCGCCCCCGTCACCGGTATCTCGAAATTCGTCGCGATCGGCCTCAACTATTCCGACCATGCCAAGGAGACCGGCGCCGAGATCCCGAGCGAGCCGATCATCTTCATGAAGGCCAATACCTCGCTGTCGGGCCCGAATGATCCCGTCGAGAAGCCGCGCGGCTCGACCAAGCTCGACTGGGAGGTCGAGATCGCCGCCATCATCGGCACCCGCGCCAAGTACGTCTCGGAAGCCGACGCGCTGAATCACGTCGCCGGCTATTGCGTCTGCAACGACGTCTCCGAGCGCGCCTTCCAGATCGAGCGCCTGGGCCAATGGACCAAGGGCAAGTCGCACGACACGTTCGGCCCGCTCGGGCCGTGGCTCGCCACCAAGGACGAGATCAAGGACGTGCAGAACCTGTCGATGTGGCTCGACGTCAACGGCCAGCGCCGACAGACCGGCTCGACCAAGACCATGATCTTCTCAATGGCGAAGTGCATCTCCTACGTCTCGCAGTTCATGACGCTCCTGCCCGGCGACGTCATCACCACGGGCACCCCGCCCGGCGTTGGCCTCGGCATGAAGCCGCCGACGTTCCTCAATGTCGGCGACGTCGTCACGCTCGGCATCGAGGGCCTCGGCGAGCAGCGCCAGGAGATCGTGGCGGCGTAAGCCTCCGCCCTCTCGCCGTCATTGCGAGCGAAGCGAAGCAATCCAGAATCCCTCCGCGGCAACACTCTGGATTGCTTCGTCGCTTCGCTCCTCGCAATGACGAAACAAAACGTTCATTTGTGGGATACTCTCCATGAAGCTCACCTTCTCCCCCGCCTCGCCCTTTGCCCGCAAGGTGCGCATCGCTGCGATCGAGCTCGGGCTGATCGACAAGATCGAGCTCGTGCCCGCGAGCGTCACGCCGGGCACCGCCAACGAGGATTATTCGAAGATCACGCCGCTGAAGAAGCTGCCGGTGCTGATCACCAATGACGGCGACGTGATCCTGGATTCCTATGTCATCGTCGAATATCTCAACGAGATCGCCGGCGGCAGCCTGATCCCGGATTACGGCCCGCGGCGCTGGAAAGCCAAGACCAATCACTCGCTGATCAACGGCATGCTCGATTCCATGCTGCTGTGCCGCTACGAGAAGATGGTGCGGCCGCAGGGCCTGCAATGGCAGGCTTGGTCGGACGACCACTGGAACAGGGCCTGGACCGGCATGGCGCGCTTCGAGAACATGCCTGACGTGCTGAACGGCCCGTTCGACATCTCGCAGATCGGCCTCGTTTGCGTGCTCGGCTATGCCGACTTCCGCTTCGCCGATTGCGGCTGGCGCAAGGCCTATCCGAAGCTCGACGCCTTCCACCAGAAGATGCTGGAGCGGCCCTCGGTGAAGATCTCGGTGCCGCCACCTGCATAGAGTTCAGGAGTTCTCATGAGCCTCAGATTCTCGGTCGGCGATCTCACCATCCATCGCGTCATCGAGCAGGAGACCTCGTTCGTCCCGGCGCTTGAGATGCTGCCGGGGCTGACGGCCGAGGTGCTGGCCGAGAACCGGGCGTGGATGCGCGAGGCGAAGGCGCTGGACGAAGAGGACGTGCTGCTGCTGTGCTTCCAGTCCTACGTGGTGAAGACGCCGCACCACACCATCCTGGTCGACAGCTGCATCGGCAACGACAAGCCGCAGCCGCGGCCGAAATGGAACATGAAGACCGACGACACCTATTTGCGCGGCCTCGGCGCCGCGGGGTTTTCGGTCGACGACATCGACTTCGTGATGTGCACGCATCTGCATGTCGACCATGTCGGCTGGAATACGCGGTTGGAGAACGGCCGCTGGGTGCCGACCTTCCCCAAGGCGCGCTATTTGTTCGCCAAGCAGGAATTCGATCACTGGTCCGCGCAGAACGAGAAGACGGAGATCCCGCCCTTCGTCGACAGCGTGTTGCCGGTGGTCGAGGCCAACAGGCACGAGCTCGTCGGCAACGACCACGAGATCGGCGACCACGTCCGCATCCTGCCGACACCTGGCCATACGCCGGGCCATATCGCCATCACGATGGGCCGCGGCAAGGACGATGCGGTGTTCTCGGGCGATCTCATCCACTCACCGCTGCAGACGCTCTATCCGGAGCTGTCGATCAAGTTCGACGTCGATCCGGCCGAAGCCGCGAAAACGCGCCGCAGCTTCCTGGAACGCTATTGCGACACCGACACGCTGTGCTGCACCGCGCATTTCCCCTCGCCGTCGGTCGGGAAGATCAGGCGCAAGGGCAACGCGTTCGAATGTGTGGCGGTTTAGTCTGGCTGTCGTAGGGTGGGTTAGCTCTGCGGCTACGCGAAGCGCAGACGCCGAGCGTAACCCACCACTTCTGCCTCCATAAAGAGGTGGGTTACGCCGCGCGGCTTGCGCTTCGCGCAATCCCCGGGGCTAACCCACCCTACGATACTGCCCGTGTGGAGAATACCATGACCGCGCTCCCCGACATCCCCCTGCCCGCCGGCATCCGCTCGCGTCACGTCGAGGGCATCAACGGCTTGCGGATGCATGTGCTGGAGGCCGGATTCGAGACCAAAGGACGGCCTTGCATCCTGCTGCTGCACGGCTTTCCCGAGCTCGCCTTCTCCTGGCGCAAGGTGATGCCGGCGCTCAGCGCGGCCGGCTACCACGTGATCGCACCGGACCAGCGCGGCTACGGGCGCACTACGGGCTGGAGCGCGGACTACGACGGCCCTCTCGCGCCGTTCTCGCTGTTCAATCTCGTGCGCGATGCGCTCGCCCTGGTGTCGGCGTTCGGCTACAGGCAGGTCGACGTGGTCGGGCATGATTTCGGCAGCCCGGTCGCGGCCTGGTGCGCCTTGATCCGGCCCGACGTGTTTCGTTCGGTGACGTTGATGAGCGCGCCGTTCGGCGGTCCACCGGCGCTGCCGTTCGGCACGGTCGACAATCCGGCAAAGCCCGCGGTGGAAGACCTGGTCCATCGGGAGCTCGCCGCGCTGCCGCGTCCGCGAAAACACTATCAATGGTACTATTCGACGCCGGAGGCAAACGCCGACATGCACCGCGCACCGCAAGGCGTGCATGATTTCCTGCGCGCCTATTATCATCACAAGAGCGCGGACTGGACCGACAACAAGCCTTATCCGCTACAGGCATGGTCGGCACAGGAGCTGGCGAAGCTGCCAACCTATTACGTGATGGACTTGCACGAGACCATGGCCGAGACGGTCGCGAAGGAAATGCCCTCGCCGGCCGCGATTGCCGCCAATCAATGGCTGCCGGACCACGAGCTCGCCTATTACAGCACCGAATACAGCCGCACCGGATTTCAGGGCGGGCTGCAATGGTACCGCTACGGCACGTCGGGCATGCTCAACAACGAGATGCAATTGTTTGCCGGCCGCAGCATCGACGTGCCCTCCTGCTTCATTTCGGGCAAGCAGGATTGGGGCACCTATCAACGGCCCGGCGTATTCGAGACGATGCAGCGCAGCGCGTGCACGAAGATGCTCGGTTGCCATCTCGTCGACGGCGCCGGCCATTGGGTCCAGCAGGAGCAGCCGGCCGCGGTGAGCAGGTTGTTGCTCGACTTCCTCGCCAAGGCGGGCGCGGCCTGATCTGGACGGGGGAACCACGGCTGGGGGCAGCGTAGCTCGTATCACATTCGCTGTTTACGGCTAGCAGCACATCAATCTCCATCAAACAGCCATTGCGAGATTCGGCCAGACTGCGCATCATCATCCAAGAGCGGGAGAAGCGCCGTGGCCGGATCGGAATGGAGTTTCAAGAGTGCGGTCGAACTGTCGGCCGCGTTGCGTGCGAAGAAGGTCTCGGCGGTCGAGCTCACGCAGGATGCGATTGCGCGGATCGAACGGCACGACGGCAGGATCAACGCGGTGTGCGTGCGCGATTTCGATCGCGCGCTCGTTGCGGCGCGCGAGGCGGATGCGGCGCTGGCGCGCGACGAGCACAAGCCGCTGCTCGGCCTGCCCACGACGATCAAGGAATCCTTCAACATCGCAGGCCTGCCGACGACCTGGGGATTCGTGCCGCAGAAGGGCTTCAAGCCCGTGGAAGACGCGCTGGCGGTGACCCGCATCAAGCAGGCCGGCGGCGTGATCCTCGGCAAGACCAACGTGCCGGTCGGCCTCGGCGACTGGCAGAGCTACAACGACATCTACGGCACCACCAACAACCCCTACGATCTCGGCCGCACGCCGGGCGGTTCGTCCGGGGGATCGGCGGCAGCCCTCGCCGCAGGCTATTGCGCGCTCGCCACCGGCTCGGACATCGGTGGCTCCCTGCGTGTGCCGGCATTTCATTGCGGCGTGTTCGCGCACAAGCCGACCCTCAATCTCTGCGCGGCGCGCGGCGAGACCCCGCCGCCGTTTCCAGCCATTCCGCGCGAGGGCGACCTCGCCGTCATCGGGCCGATGGCGCGCAATGCGGCGGATCTGTCCTTGCTGCTCGACGTCATGGCGGGGCCCGATCCGCTCGATTCCGGTATCGCCTACAAGCTCGATTTGCCGGCCGCGCGGCATCAGTCGCTGCGGGATTTTCGTGTCCTGGTGATCGACAGCCATCCCCTGCTGCCGAGCGACCGGGATGTCCGCGCCGCGATCGACAAGCTCGCGGCCGATCTTGCGAAGGCCGGCGTCCCCGTCGCAGGGGAGAGCGCGCTGCTCCCGGACTTTGCGGAGACGTCGCGGCTTTACATGCGCATGCTGCTGGGCTTCCTCGGCGCGTTCTTGCCTCCCGACGAGTTGGCGGATGCGCAGGCACGGGCGAGTCAGCTCTCGCCGGAAGATCGCAGCCTCGGCGCGGAGCGACTGCGCGGCATCACCGCGAGCCACCGCGCCTGGGTGCTCGACGCAGGAACCCGCGCCGTCCTGCGCGCGCAATGGCGCGCGTTGTTCAAGAGCTTCGACGCGGTGATCTGCCCGATCATGCCGACGCCGGCCTTTCCGCACGATCATTCGCCGGAACAACGCCTGCGAACGATCAGCATCGACGGCAAGGATTACCCCTATTCCGACCAGCTCGCCTGGCCGGGCATCGCAACGCTTCCGGGCCTGCCGGCAACGGCCGTTCCGCTCGGCCTGTCGAAACACGGTCTGCCTGTCGGTGTGCAGATCGTCGGTCCCTTCCTCGAGGACAGGACGCCGCTCAAGCTCGCCGAGCTGATCGAGCGCGAGTTCGGCGGCTTCGTGCCGCCGAAGATGTTCGATGATTGATGCTTCGAAGTCCTGTAGCCCGGATGGAGCGAAGCGAAATCCGGGACAGCCGATCCGCGACAAAGATCCCGGATTGCGCTTCGCTCCATCCGGGCTACGAACTGTCATGCCCGGCTTGACCGGGCGATGACACCGTAACGGCCGCTAGCTATCGAACACGATCACGCTGCGCAGCGTCTTGCCTGCCTTCATGTTGGCAAAACCCTCGTTGATCTCGGAGAGCTTCAGCTTGGCCGAGATCCAGTCTTCCAGATGCAGCCGGCCGCGCAAATAGAAGTCGACCAGGCGCGGCATGTCGACCCGAAAGTGGTTCGAGCCCATCGAGGAGCCCTGGATCTTGCGCTCGCGCAGAAAGTCGAAGCCGTGCAGCTCGATCTTCTGCCCAAACGGGATCATGCCGACGATGGTGGCGGTGCCGCCGGAGGCGAGCATGGCGAAGGCCTGCTCGGCCGTTTCCTTGCGGCCGAGCACCTCGAAGGAATGGTGCACGCCGCCATTGGTGAGGTCGCGGACCTGCTTCACGACATCGCCGTCGGCCGGGTTGATGATGTCGGTCGCGCCCAGCTTGGTCGCGAGCTGGAGTTTTGCGGGATTGGTGTCGATGGCGATGATACGGCCGGCGCCGGCGATCTGCGCGCCGTTGATCGCGGCCATGCCGACGCCGCCGCAGCCGATCACCGCCACGGTCTCGCCGGCCGTCACCTTCGCCGTGTTCACCACCGCGCCATAGCCGGTGATGACACCGCAGCCGATCAGCGCGGCGAGATCGAGCGGCATGTCCTTGCGGATCTTCACGATGGCATTCTCGTGCACCAGCATCTGCTCGGCGAAGGAGGAGAGATTGAGGAATTGGTGCAGCTTCTCCGGCTTCGACCACTGCATCCGGTTCGAAACGCCCGGCAGCATCTTCACCGTCGCGTCGGTGCAGAGCACAGTGCGGCCGGTCGTGCAATTGTCGCAGGTGCCGCAGAAGACGGAGAGACATGTGACGACATGGTCGCCGGGCTTCACATAGGTGACATCGGAGCCGACCTGCTCGACCACGCCGGCGGATTCGTGTCCGAGCACTGCCGGCAGCGGATGCGGATAGAGCCCTTCCATGAAATGCAGGTCGGAGTGGCAGAGGCCGGCGACGGCGGTGCGGATCAGCACCTCGCGCGGTCCCGGCTTCGGCAGGCTGATGTCCTCGATGACGAGCGGCTGGTTGACTTCATAGAGGACGGCGGCCTTCATCGAACACTCCCTATCGCGCTTTTTGTTTGATCGCAGCGCGCAGCCTACGCCGCCAGAACCAGTTCGCCAACCTCGCTCATGCCGGCTGCGCGATCGCCGAGCAGCAGTTCGGCCATCTTCGCCTGCGCGGCATTTTCCGTCAGCCGGAACGGATCGTTCGGCGCCACGCGGTGGTCGATCACGAGGCGCGACAGCAGCAGCCGGCGTGCATCGCCGCGCATCTCGTAAATGCGGTGTGCTTCCCAGGCGAGCGCGACTGCGCTGGCGACGTGATAGAGCGCGCTGGTAGCGCGGCGCGCATCGGCTTCGTTCTCGGACTTGGCCGCAACTTCGCGTGCGAAGTCGACGGCGCGGTCGGTGAGGCCACGCAGATGATCGCGCCAAGCCTGCGGCACCGAGGCGCTGTCGCCGAGCCGGGCGTGCAGATCGGCTGCGAGCGCGGATTCCGCGCCGTGGCGGCCGACTGCCCGCCGCAGCGCATCGATCGCGACGATGTTACCGGTGCCTTCCCAGACCGAGCCGAGATGCGCATCGCGCAACAGGCGGGCGGTGGCGAATTCCTCGATATAGCCGATGCCGCCGCGCATCTCGAGCGCATCGCCGCAAACCTTGCGCGCATCGCGCGTGGCGCGGAACTTCAGCGTCGGCGTGAGAATGCGCAGCAGCGCCGCGGCATCCTGGCTGCCGGCCTCGGCACGGTCGAGGGCATCAGCAGTGAGGAAGCTCATCGACAGGCCCTGCTCCACCGGCAGCATGATCTTCAGCATTTGTCGCCGCCCCAGCGGCAGATCGATAATGCGCTGGCCGAACACCACGCGGTTGGTCGCCACCGTCATCGCGTCATGATAAGCGCGGCGCATCAGCGCGGTGGACTTGACGCCGTTGGAGAGCCGCGAGGAGTTCACCATCTCGGCCATCTGCACGAAACCGCGGTCGAGCTTGCCGACAGCGTAGGCGATCGCGCCTTCAAGCTTGATCTCGCCAGAGGCCATCGAGCGGGTGCCGAGCTTGTCCTTGAGGCGCACGATCCGGTAGTGGTTCTGCGAACCGTCGTCGAGGAAGCGCGGCATCAGGAACAGGCCGACGCCGCGCGTACCGGGGCCGGCGCCTTCAGGGCGCGCCAACAGCATCACGACCTTGGCGTCGGCATTCGAGCAGAACCATTTCTCGCCATAGAGGCGCCAATGGTCGCCTTCCTGCACGGCTCGCGTGGTCAGCGTGCCGACATCGGAGCCGCCTTCCTTCTCGGTCATGAACTGGCCGCCCTGGGTCAGCTTGCTCATGTCGGTCGAGGTCAGGCCATCCAGATATTTCGCCTTGAGCGCCTCGCTGCCGAAATTCGCCAAGAGCTTGGCGCAGCCATCGGTGACGTTGATCGGGCAGCCCATGCCGAATTCGGTCTGGTTGAACAGGAAGGTGAAGGCGTGCTTGGCCACAACAGGGTATTTGTCCGGCCAGCCCATGACACCCTTGCGGATGGAGAGCGCGTGGATGCCGAACTCGCCGAATGCAGCGTTCTCCAGCTCGCGATAGGCCGGATGATATTCGATCCATTGCACGTCGCGGCCGAACTTGTCGCGCTGGTGCAGGATGGGCGTGTGCCGGTCGGCGAGCCGCGCGCATTCGTCGAGATGGCCGCCGGCGAGCTCACCGAGCCGGTCGAGATGCGGCTCGATGTGTCGGAACAGATTCTCCGGGAGATGGATGCGGAGCAGGTCCGTGAGCGCGGGATCGGCGCGGTAGAAATTCATGCCCGACGTATCGGGCGCCAGCAGGCCGGAGGGTGCGGCCGCGATATCTTTTGGCTGCGCTTTAACCGGTCCGGGCATGATCGTCCTCTTCGTTTCCGTCCGACGGCAATTCTTTGCGCTTGCCGCTTTGGATGATGTCGATCATGCTCCAGTCGCGGACAGCGATAAAGCCGCAAAATGTCAGGGCGGCATGATCGCCGCGAGGGAGCAACTCGCCCTGCGGAATTGTGATCGCGCCGGCTGGTTGTCTGCGCGGACCATGCATAGATCAGCGGCTCCTACTTCCGAGAGATCACGCCATGGAACACCCGAAGTACAAGATCGCCCTCATCGTCGGTGCCGGCGAAGGCCTCAGCGCATCGCTGGCACGCCTGCTAGCGGCGCAGGGCATCCGCATCGCGCTCGCCGCACGCAAGATCGAGAAGCTTGGCGCGCTCTGCACCGAGACCGGGGCCAAGGCCTATGCCTGCAACGCCACCGAGCCCGACGAGGTGGAGCGGCTGTTCGGTCTGGTCGAGCGCGAGATCGGCACGCCCGACCTCGTCGTCTACAACGCCTCCGGCCGCACGCGCGGGCCGTTCGTCGATCTCGTGCCGGCCGACGTCGCGCAGGCGATTGCGGTCAGCGCCTATGGCGGCTTCCTGGTGGCGCAGCAGGCCGCCAAGCGCATGCTGCCGAACCAGCACGGCGCGATCCTGTTCACCGGCGCCTCCGCCAGCGTCAAGGGCTATGCGCAGTCCGCTCCCTTCGCGATGGGCAAGTTCGCGCTGCGGGGCCTTGCCCAGAGCATGGCGCGCGAACTCTCGCCGCAGGGCATCCATGTCGCGCATTTCGTCATCGACGGCGGCATCAGGAGCGCCGCGCGGACGGATCCGGCGGACAAGCCGGACTCGATGCTCGATCCCGACGCGATCGCACAGAGCTATTGGAACGTGCTGCAGCAGCCGCGCAGCGCCTGGAGCTGGGAGCTGGAGCTGCGGCCCTGGGTGGAGAGGTTTTGAGGGCAAGCTGACAACAATACCCGTCATTGCGAGGAGCGAAGCGACGAAGCAATCCAGACTGTCTCCGCCGAAAGATTCTGGATTGCTTCGCTTCGCTCGCAATGACGAAGGAAGGGAGAAACCATGACCACGGAAACCACCATCGACACCGGCACCAATGAGCTCCTCTGCACGATCCGCGACCGCGTCGCTGTGATCACGCTGAACCGGCCGGAGGCGCGCAATTCGCTGTCGGACGCGCTGACGCCGGCGCTGCGCACGATGATCCGGAGCTGCGGCGAGAATCCCGATGTCGGCGCGCTGCTGCTGACCGGCGCGGGCGAAGCCTTCTGCGCCGGCGGCAACGTCAAGGGCATGGGTGCGCATCGCGACAAGGCGAAGCTCGACATGTCCTTTGACGACAAGGTCGCCGACCTGCAGGAGCGGCAGCGGCTGCTCACCGGCGCGCTGGTGTCTGTGCGCAAGCCGACGATCGCTGCGCTGCCCGGCCCCGCAGTCGGCGCCGGGCTCGCCATCGCCATGGCCTGCGACATCCGCATCGCCGCGCAATCCGCCTTCGTCGCCACCGGCTATGCCCGCATCGCGCTCAGCGGCGATTATGGCATCGCCTGGTTGCTCACTCGGCTGGTCGGCACCGCGCGGGCGCGCGAATTGATGTTCACCGGCGAGCGCGTCGATGCCGCGCGCGCCGAGGCGATCGGCCTCGTCAACCGCGTCGTGCCCGACGACAAATTGCAGACCGAGGCGTTCGCACTGGCCAAATCGCTCGCCGAAGGCCCGCGCCTCGCGCTCCGCTACATGAAGGACAATCTCGACGAGGCCCTGCTGTTCGACTTCGAAACCGCGCGCGACCACGAAGCCGAGCGGCTGGTCCGCCTCACCACGACCGCCGACCACAAGGAGGCCGTGCAGGCCTTCATCGACAAGCGCAAGGCGGTGTTCACGGGGAAGTAGCTCCGACACAAGCGCCGTCATTCCGGGGCGATGCGCAGCATCGAACCCGGAATCCATTGGGCCGCAAAACGCGCGGTGAAATGGATTCCGGGTTCGCGCTACGCGCGCCCCGGAATGACGAGGGGAGATAGAGCGCAAAAAAGGCCCGGCTCTGGATAACCAGGCCGGGCTGCAGTGGTGTCAGGCCGAGGCTGAGGGGCTATCGGCCTGACGGGAAAGGGCGGCGAGGCGCCAGCTGGCGCAGGGAATGTCTTGCGGCGCGAGGTTGATCTCCTTGTCGAAGCGCACCAGCTTCCAGTCATCGGGGTGGTTGATGAACGTGAAACCGGATTTGCGCGCGAGCGAGACCATGGCCTCGTTGGAGCGCAGCGTGTCGCCGTAGATGTGCTCGGCGCCGAGCGCGGCCGCGCGGCATTCGAGGTTCTTCATCAGCGCGGTAGCGATGCCGTGGCCCTGCCAGCGGTCATCGACCGAGAGGCCGAACTCGAGCGTCGCGGTTTCGGCATGGAAGGCATAGCGGGCTTCGGCGACGATGGTCTCGAAGCCGTCGACCATCATGGTCGCCACGATGGTGAAGCGATCGCCCTCGCCGACCTCGAGGAAATCGTGCAGCAGGCCCTTGGGCAACTCGCTGATCGCGCCGAAGAAGCGGTTGTAGCGGGAGCGGGTCGAGAGCGAGCGGAAATAGTGCTGCAGCTCATCGGTGTCGCGCGGCTCGACGAAGCGGACATTGAGCCGCTCATCGTGCCTTGTGCGCAGCACGTCCGAATATTGCTTGAGGTCTTCGAGGCGAAGGGTGCTCATGACACATGCCCGGCGGAAAGGGGACCGCCGGCGCCCCTGTGCTCAGGCGGCGCCGGCCTGGCGGCCTATTAGGCCCGCCAGAAGGGTTTCTCTGCCTCGTAGGCAATGTCGGACCAGGACAGCCCGACGTCCTGGAGATCGCGGGCGGTCCAGTGGGTCAGCTCGCGCCGGGTCCGGTAGCGCTCGTGCCAGACGTGGAGGACCTCGCCGATCTGGTAGAGGACGCCCTGTGCATGATGATTTGTCATCGAATTGTCGGTCAATGTAGACATTTTCAGCTCCTGGAGCTAAGTTGAGCGCTAATATCTGCCTTCTGCTGCGCCGCGACAAACGACAATTTGTACCTTTTCGCATGAAATAACGTCATGCATCCTGCTGCCAAATGACTGCCAGATTGCCCTCCCTGAACGGATTGCGGGCGTTCGAGGCCGCCGCGCGCCATCTCAGCTTCACGCTCGCAGCCAGCGAGCTGAACGTGACCCAGACCGCGATCAGCCATCAGATCCGCAGGCTGGAGGAGGAGCTCGGCATCCGCCTGTTCATCCGGCAGAACCGCGCGCTGGCGCTGACGCCGGAGGCGCGCGACTATTTGCCGGGCGTCCGCGCCGCCTTCAACGATTTGCGCCTCGCCACGGACCGTCTCCTGCGCAAGGACGAGGACAAGGTGCTGACAGTGTCGACGCTGGCCTCGCTCGCCGCCAAATGGCTGCTGCCGCGGCTGACCGATTTCCAGGAGCAGCACCCCGGCATCGATGTGCGCATCACCACCTCGACCAGCCTCGTCGACTTCCAGCGCGACAATGTCGATGCCGCGATCCGCTATGGTCGCGGCCAATGGCCGGGCCTGCGCGCCGACTGGCTGATGGCGGACGAGCTGTTTCCGGTGTGCAGCCCGTCGCTGCTGCGCGGCGACAAGCCGCTGCGCCGCCCCGAGGATCTGCGCAACCATCCGCTGCTGCACACGTCGAGCACCAACAGCGACGACTGGCGGCTGTGGCTGACCGCGGCGGGCCTGCCGGCCGATATCGCAAGACACCCTGGCATCACCTTCGACATGATCTTCATGACCATCCAGGCGGCGATCGACGGCATCGGCGTGGCGATGGGACGGACCTCCTACGTGCAGGACGACATCGCCAAGGGTCGGCTCGTGGTCCCCTTCAAGATCGCGCTGCCGGCGGACGCCGGCTTTTACCTGGTCTCGCCCGAGGGCCGTCGCGAGGCGCCAAAGCTGGTCGCTTTTCGCGACTGGATGATCGCTGCAGCGCAAAATAAAGCCTGAAAATTCATCAGCTTCCCCGGCGAAATCGGTTGACTCGCCTCGCCCCGCGCGGGAAGGGGTATGGCATATTGTCGCAGCATCAATCTGTCGCCTTGCCGAAAGAACGATTTTCGGAAGGCCACGCCTTTCCAAGGGGAGAACGCCATGGCTGGATCAGCCGCATCGACCAATCCACCCGCGATCAAATCGCGCATCGGCGCCATCCTGCGCGCGACCTCGGGCAATTTCCTCGAGCAGTTCGACTTCTTCCTGTTCGGCTTCTATGCCGCCGCGATCGGCAAGGCGTTCTTCCCCTCCACCAACGAGACGGCCTCGCTACTCAACACGTTCGGCGTGTTCTGGCTCGGCGCTCTCATGCGCCCCGTCGGCGCGATCGTGCTCGGCGCCTATATTGACCGCATCGGCCGCCGCCAGGGCCTGATCGTCACGCTCGGCATCATGGCCTTCGGCACCGTCGTCATCGCGTTCTGCCCGAGCTACGCGACCATCGGCATCGCCGCGCCGGTCATCGTGCTGATCGGCCGGTTGCTGCAGGGCTTCTCGGCAGGCGTCGAGCTCGGGGGCGTGTCGGTGTACCTCGCCGAAATTGCAACGCCCGGCAATCGCGGCTTCTACACCTCGTTCCAATCCGCGAGCCAGCAGGTCGCGATCTTCGTGGCCTCGATCCTCGGCTTCATTCTTTCCGAGGTGATGCCGGCCGACACGGTGGCCGCCTGGGGCTGGCGCATTCCCTTCTTCGTCGGTTGCCTGATTATTCCGCTGATCTTCGTCCTGCGGCGGACGCTGGAGGAGACACCAGCCTTCCTCGCGATGAGAAAGCATCCGACGACGCGCGAGGTGCTCGCCTCCGCCCTCGCCAACTGGCGCATCGTGGTGCTCGGCATGATGATAGCGATCCTGACCACGACGACGTTCTACTTCGTCACGGTGTACACGCCGACCTTCGGCAAGACCGTGCTGAAGCTGTCGACCCAGGATGCTCTGCTGGTCACGCTGCTGGTGGCGGTGAGCAACTTCGTCTGGAATCCGGTCGGCGGCGCGCTGTCCGATCGCATCGGCCGCAAGCCGGTACTGCTCGCCATCGCGGGCCTTTCGCTCATCACCGCCTATCCGGCGCTGCACTGGCTGGTGGCCGCGCCGACGTTCGGCAAGTTGCTCGCGGTCGAGATGATGTTCTCGTTCTATTTCGGCGTCTACAGCGGCACCATGCTCGGCGCACTCGTCGAGATCGTGCCGGCGCATGTGCGCACCACCTGCTTCTCGCTCGCCTTCGCGCTCGCCGCCGCCCTGTTCGGCACCTTCACGCCGTTCGCCTCGACCTGGCTGATCGAGCGCACCGGCGACAAGGCCGCGCCCGGCTTCTGGCTGATGTTCGCCGCCCTGCTCGGCATCATCGCGGCCTCGACGGTGTATCGCGGCGGCGGCACAGTGCCGGCCTATGATGCGGTGCCGGAGCCGGTGGCGGGCCGCTAGACGGTGTCATTTCGGGACGCGCACTCTCTTCACCTCTCCCCGTAAGAACGGGGCGAGGGGCGTACTGCCCGTGCCGCCTACAGCTCCACCACCACGTAATCGCTCTCGATCCTGACCGGAATCGTCTCGGCGACATACGGTCCCTTCACCACGCTGGCGCCCGGCTCGACATGGGCGGGATAGGCCTTCACGCGGAAACGGCGGGGGTCGCAATAGGATTGGCCGGTGCGGATGTCGAACTCCCAGCCGTGCCAGGGGCAGCGGATGATCTCACCTAACTTGGTGTATTCGATCTCGCCGGGGTTGCTCGACTGTGCGAGACCGATCAGCGGGCCCTCACACAGCGCCGCGCCCTGATGCGGGCAGCGGTTCATCAGGCCGAAATATTCGCCCTTGATGTTGAAGACTGCGATCGGCCGCCCGTCGATCTCCAGGAATTTTCGCGTGCCGGGCGGAAGCTCGTCGACCGCGGCAATCACATGCCGCGCCATGCTATGTTTTCCACATGATCTGACCGAAAAACCGCTTCACACTTTTTCGGATCATGCGGTTATCCCGTACAGCTTCTTTGCGTTGCCGAGATAGAACGCCTCGCGATTGTCCTCGCTGACTCCCGCCGGCAGCACGCGCGACGGCTCGTCATAGTCCCAATGCGGATAATCGGTGGCGAACAAGAGACGATCCCAGCCGATCCATTTGATGACATCGAACAGATCCTCGCGCCTTTCAGGATCCTCCATCGGCTGCGTCGTCCACCACACCTGCTCGCGGATATATTCCGACGGCGGCCGTTTTACATGCGGCACCTCGCTGCGCAGGCGCTGCCAGGCCTTGTCGAGCCGCCAGCACAGCGACGGCGCCCAGCCAAAGCCGGCCTCGATCATCACCATCTTCAATTTCGGGAAGCGCTCGAACACGCCTTCCAGCACGAGGCTCGCCAAAGCCGATTGCTGGCACTGCGAGTGGCCGACCATCTCCTCGATGTAATAGGATGGCCAGCCCGACGGCGTGATCGGGTTGCCGCCGAAGCCGAAGGCGTGGACGCCGACCGGGAGCCCCGCTTCTTCCGCAGCTTGGTAGATCGGCCAATAGCGACGCTGGCCGAGCGGCTCGACATTGCGGCTGAGCAGCAGCACCTGCACGAAGTTCTTGTCCCCGGCGCGCTCGCGGATCTCGGCGGCGGCCGATAGCCCGTCCTCATTGCCGACCACGATCGAGGCCTTCAACCGCTTATCCCTGCTGGTCCATTTGTCGATCTGCCAATCGTTGATGGCCGAGCACAGAGCGGCCGAGAGCTCGTGATTGCGGATGCCCTGCCCGGTGTTGAGTGGATTGAGCACGCCCAGCTGCACGTTGTTGGGATCGAGCAATTGCTTCTGCATGAAGGCGAGCGAGGAGCCTTGCGGGCCGCCTTCCGGCGGATAGGCATCCCGGCGCGAGGCGTTGGGCTGGGCTTTCGGATAGGGCGGGCCTTCCATCATGCCCTGATAGGCATGGACGCCGTAAACCTCGAGATGGTGCTGCCAGCGTTTGGCGAGGTAGGGGTAGAGCTCGGTGTGGGTCGTACGCGCCGGATGGATGTCGCAGTCCGCGATTGCGGTTTTGACGTTCAGTGGGGAAGCGGCTTCTTGGTTCTCGCGGAACTGGATATTCATCGCCTTGCCTCCTTTGGCAGCGGGCTCATTTCAGGCGGGGATAGGTTGCATGCGGATTGTCGATCATGATCTTGCGCACGAGATCGGGGGACAGACCTTCGGGCAGCGCGTCCTGGCCGTCGAACTGCCAGTGCGGATAGTCCGTGGAGAATAGGACCAATTCGTCCGACTGCATATGATCAAACAGGCGAATTAATGTCTGAGGTTCCGGCGGCGCATCAAATGGCTGTAACGAGAAGCGGATGTTGCTGCGCACAATCTCCAGCGGCGCGCGATCGACCCAGGGCGTCTCCATCCGTACCCCGCGCCAGAACTTGTGCAGGCGCCAGAGATAGGGCGCGATCCAGGACACGCCGGACTCCAGCATCACCATTTTCAGCCGCGGATATTTGGCGAATACGCCCTCGACGATCAGGCTGGTGAGCTGGGTCTGGAACGCCTGGGCCTGCCCAACATAATCCTCGATGTGATAGGACCCCCAACCCACGGCGGTCGGCGGATTGTGATAGGCGGAACCGGCGTGGATGCCTACCGGGAGTTCCAGACGTTCCGCGGCCTCGTAGATCGGCCACAGCGCGCGCTTGCCGAGCGGCGTATCGCCCATGACAAGCATCAGCACCTGCACGAAGCGCTTGTCCGGTGCACAGCGCTCGATCTCGGCAACGGCTTTCTCGACGCTTTGCGTGGGGATCACGATCGAGCCGCGCAGCCGCGAGTCGCGATCGAGCCATTCCTTCGCCAGCCAATCATTCAGCGCGCGGCAGAAGGCGGCCTGCATGTCTTCCGAAAACACCATCTGCACGCCGTAGAGCGGATTGCAGATGGCGTATTCGAGCTTGAAAGCATCGAGCACGTGACGCTGCATGTCCGCCAGACTCTCACCGGGCTTGCCGGTCTCGGGGCGCCAGTCCGGCCGCGCGGTAATCGGCGAGTTCTGCGGATAGGATTGCGAGATAAGGTCGACCATGCCGCGCGTCGTGACCTGATCGCGCCAATAATCGTTCAGGTACGGCAGCAGGCTGGTCAGATGCGGCACGGCCGGATGCACGTCGCAGTCGATGCCGCCGGCGATCAGGGACGCCATCACGTCTCCCTTCTCACGTTTCCTCGCATGTCTCTTCTTGTCCCCGCCATTCAAGCAGGCCTGCCCGCCGCCCGCAACTCGGCCAAGCGTCCTGTCATATGCTAGGAAGGCTGAGCTCGGTTGCGAAGGAATGAGGGGTTACGACATGAAAGAGCTCGTCGGCATTGCGGAACAGGTCGCCGCCAAACTGATCGCGCGCAAACAGACCATTGCGGTTGCCGAATCCTCCGCCGGCGGTCTGATCGCGGCCAGCCTGCTCGCGGTGCCCGGCGCATCCGCCTATTTCCTCGGCGGCGCGGTGGTCTATACGCGCGATGCCAGGCGCGTGCTGATGGATATTTCGGACGAAGGAATGAAGGGCTTTCGGTCGTCGTCGGAGCCCTACGCGCAATTGCTGGCCGAGCAGATGCGAACGCGCTTCGACAGCGACTGGGGCCTGTCCGAGACCGGCGCCGCCGGCCCCACCGGCAACCGCTACGGCGATTCGGCGGGCCATAGCTGCATGGCGGTTGCAGGGCCCGCCATGGAGGTGATGACGCTGGAGACGGGGAGCAATGACCGGCTCGGCAACATGCAGATGTTCGCAGCGGCGGCGCTGCGGTTGCTGCTGAGGAAGCTGGAGGGGTGAGAAAGAGGAGCGACAGCTACCGTCCTAAATGCCGCATGAAAATGCGCACCACATAGCCCGGGAATCGCGGTGCCTCGTCGTAGAGGTCCGACGCGATGCGCTCGATGGTCTCGCGCAGCGACAGGAATTGCGCCTGACGTGCGCTGCTTTCGGTGCCCTGCATGCCCGCGAGCTCGTCCATCGCGGCGTCGCTGATCTGGCACTGCACGACCTCGCCGTCGTTCAACATGGTGAAGCGAAAGGCCAGCCGTTCCAGATCATGGCCAATGATCTTGTGGCGCATGAGCGGCATCAAGTCGTCCCGGTCGAGCCCCCGCGCCGGACAATGCTGAAAATCGCTGCGCTTGTCAGCAGCAAAGTGCGGCTTCGGCCCTACTGGAACGCCACTTCGGCAAAGCTGCGGAGCTTGCGCGAATGCAGCCGTTCCGATTCCTGCTGCTTGAGCCGCTCCAGCGCCTTCAGGCCGATCTCGAGGTGCTGGCCGACGCGGCGGCGGTAGAACTCGCTGGCCATGCCCGCGAGCTTGATCTCGCCATGCAGCGGCTTGTCGGAGACACACAGCAGCGTGCCGTAGGGAACGCGGAAGCGGTAGCCATTGGCGGCGATCGCGGCCGATTCCATGTCGAGCGCGACCGCGCGCGATTGCGACAGGCGGCGGATCACCTCAGGCCCGGAAATTTCCCAATTGCGGTTGTCGACGCTCGCGACCGTGCCGGTGCGCATCAGGCGCTTGAGCTCGAAGCCTTCAAGCCCGGTGACGTCCTCGACCGCCTCCTCGAGGGCGACCTGCATCTCGGCCAGCGCCGGGATCGGCACCCACAACGGCAGCTCGCGATCGAGCACGTGATCCTCGCGCACATAGCCGTGCGCGAGCACGTAATCGCCGAGCCGCTGCGTGTTGCGCAGGCCCGCGCAATGGCCGAGCATCAGCCAGGCATGCGGCCGCAGCACCGCGACGTGGTCGGTGACGTTGCGCGCATTGGACGGACCGGTGCCGATGTTGATCAACGTGATGCCGCGATAGCCAGGTGCGACCAGGTGGAAGGCCGGCATCTGCGGTGCGCGAGTCGGCGCGGTGCCGCTGATCGCGCCGCCGCTGTTCGTGATCACGTTGCCGGGCGCGACGAAAGCTTCGAGCCCGGCTTCGCCGGACTGCAGCCGCTGCTGGCACGCTTGCGCGAAGGCGTCGACATAGAACTGGTAGTTGGTGAAGATCACAAAGTTCTGGAAATATTCGGGATCGGTGCCGGTGTAGTGATAAAGCCGGCGCAACGAGTAATCGACGCGGGCGGCGCGGAACAGGGACAGCGGCTCGGGCGCGCCGGGCTGGAGCTCGAAGGTGCCGTCGGCGATCGAATCGTCCATGGTCGCGAGAACGGGCACGTCGAACGCATCGCGCAGCGAGCGTGTCACGGGCGAATTCTCGCTGGTGGTGATGGCGGCTTCGATATTGATGTCGCGCCGATAGGCGAAGTGAATCGGGATCGGCTCGGCGGACTCGCCGATCTCGACGGGCACGCCATGGTTCTGGATCAAGAGGCCGATCTGCTCGGTGAGATAGCTGCGGAACAGATCCGGCCGCGTCACGCTGGTTTCATGCACGCCGGGCCCGGCGACGAAGCCGTAAGCAAGGCGCGAATCCAGCCGCGCATGCGTCGCAGTGGTGATACGGACGAAGGGATAGTAGGCGCGAACCCGCATCGTGATCGCTTCGCCGCCGACATAGGCTTCGAACCGGTCGCGCAGGAATTTCGTGTTGCGCTCGTAGATCTCCTCGAGCCGCGCGACAGCCGCGGACGCGTCGGTGAAGGATTGGGTGGCGATGGAGGGTGGAGATTGCATGGTTCGACCGCCAGGTGATTGGGCCTGAGTCGAACTATAGCAAAGAAGGCGGTGTTGTAGGGTGGGTTAGCGCAGCGTAACCCACCACTTCTGCATCCGCGGTTAGAGAAGCGTTGGGTTATGGCTTCGCCTAACCCACCCTACGAGATCACGACGCGCTGTCCCGCATCACTTCTCGCGGAACGCGCGCATCAGCTGATCGTGAAACGGCTTCATCAGATAGGACAGCATGGTGCGGTCGCCGGTCTGGACGAAGGCTTCCACGGGCATGCCGGGGATCATCTTGACGTCGCCGAGCCTGGCGATCTCTTCCGGCGGCATCGAGACGCGGATGGTGTAGTAGCCTTGGCCGGTGCGCTGGTCGGTGGTGACGTCGGGCGAGACGCGGCTGACGACACCGTTGAGCTCGGGCGTGGTGCGCTGGTTGAACGCGGACAGGCGCAGCAGCGTCTTCTGGCCGATCTGGAGCTTGTCGATGTCGACCGGATTGACCTTGGCCTCGACCTGGAGATCGTCGGTCTGCGGCACGATCAGCATCAAGGTATCGCCGGCCGTGACGACGCCGCCGATCGTGTGCACCGTCGATTGCAGCACCATGCCATCCTGCGGCGCGCGGATGTCGACGCGGCGGAGCTGGTCTTCGGCCGCGACCTTGCGCTCGATCAGCTCGCCGATCTTGTCGTTGGTTTCGCGCAGGTCCTTGGAGACCTCGCTGACCACGTCCTTGTCGATCTGGATGATCTGGAGCTCGGTCTCGGTGATCTTGCCCTTGGCCTGGGCGCGCGCGGCGATGTACTGCGCGCGCTCGCCGTTGAGGCGGGCCGAGTCGCGCTCGAGCTGGGTCAGGCGCGAGATCTGCACCAGACGCTTCTCGTAGAGCTCACGCACGCCGGTGAGCTCGTTCAGCACCAGCGCGATCTCCTGGTCCTTGGCTTTTTCCTGGGCGCTGAGACCGGCGATCTCCTCGTTGAGCTGCGTGATGCGTTCGCGGAGCTGCGCCTTCTGCCCGGTGCGGCCATTGACGCGGACCTCGAACAGCTTGGTCTCGGCCGCAAGCAGCGCCTTGACGTCGGGATCGCCCGCCCGCTCGATGAGGCCTTGCGGGAACTCGATTCGGTCGAGGCCGCGCTGCTCGGCCTGCAATCGCGCCGCACGCACCTGCGCCGCATCGAGGTTCTTGGTGACGATGGCAAGATTGGCCTTGGTGACGGTGTCGTCGAGCCGCACCACGATGTCGCCGGACTTGACCAGGTCGCCGTCGCGGGCGCGCACCTCGCCGACCACGCCGCCGGTCGGATGCTGCACCTTCTTGACGTTGGATTCGACCACGATCTGGCCCGGCGCAATCAGCGCGCCCGAGATCAGGACGGTCGAGGCCCAGCCGCCGAGGCCGACGACCAGGACCAGCACGATCACAAGGCCGAGCATCAGGTGGAACCTGATGGAGTCGCGGACGGTCTTCGCGGCCGCCTTGGTGCCGCCGATGGCCAACGTGCTCATGGCTTCGTGCTCATGGTTTGGCCACTCCGCCTTCGCTGACGATCTTGATCGGCGCCGGCGGCGTCACGCGCGGCTGCAGCACCTGGGCGAGCACCTGCTCCTTCGGCCCAAAGGCCTGCATGCGACCGTCGCGCAGCACCAGGATCTGGTCGACCGCCTCGACGCCGATCGGGCGGTGCGCCACCACGACGACGATGGCACCGCGCTCGCGCGCCGAGCGGACGGCGCGGGTCAGCGCCTCGTCGCCTTCGGTGTCGAGATTGGAATTGGGCTCGTCGAGCACGATCAGGAAGGGGTTGCCGTAGAGCGCGCGCGCCAGCGCCACGCGCTGGGCCTGGCCTGCGGAAAGCGCGGCGCCCTGCTCGCCGACTTGGGTGTTGTAGCCCTCGCGCATCTTGATGATCATCTCGTGCACGCCGGCCTCCTTGGCTGCGGCGATGATCGCCTCGGAGGTGGCCTCGGGATCGAACCGGCTGATGTTCTGCGCGATGGTGCCGCCGAACAATTCGACGTCCTGCGGCAGATAGCCGATATGGCGGCCGAGCGCGTCGCTCGTCCATTGATCGAGCGCCGCGCCGTCGAGCCGCACCTTGCCGCGCACCGGCTGCCAGACCCCGACCAGCGCGCGGATCAGCGACGACTTGCCGGAACCGCTCGGGCCGATCACGCCAAGGCCGTTGCCGGCGGCGAGCGCGAAGGTGACATCCTGCACCACGAGACGCTGATCGCCGGGCGGCACCATGGCGACGCCTTCGACCGAGAGCCGGCTGGTCGGCGCCTGCAGCTGGGTCGGCATCGCCTGCGCCGGCATCTGCTCCAACAGGCGCGTCAGACGCTGCCAGCTCTGGCGCGCCGCGACGAAGGATTTCCAATGCGCGATGGCGAGATCGACCGGCGCGAGCGCGCGGGCGGACAGGATCGAGCCGGCGATGATGATGCCGGCCGTCGCCTCCTGGTGGATGACGAGATAGGCGCCGACCGCGAGCACGGCCGATTGCAGCATCATCCGCAGCACCTTTGCGACCGCGCCGAGACCACCGGCGACGTCGCTCGCCCGCTGATTGCCGGCGAGGTATTTTTCGTTGGCCTCGCTCCAGCGCTGGTTCATCCGGCCGGCCATCCCCATCGACACCATCACTTCGGCGTTGCGGCGGCTGGCCTGGGCGAGATCGTTGCGCTGGGCGGCGAGGCCCATCGCCTCCTTCGCCGGCTGGCGGGACATGAACTCGGTCACCAGCGTCAGCCCGACCAGGATGATGGCGCCGACCAGCGCGGTGACGCCGATCAGGACATGGAAGGCGAAGCAGATGGCGAGATAGAGCGGCAGCCAGGGCAGGTCGAAGAATGCGCTCGGGCCCATGCTGCCGAGGAAGGAGCGGACATTGTCGAGATCGCGCAGCGGCTGCAGGCCCTCGTTGCGGCTGCCGACCAGCAGCGGCAGGCGCACGATGGTATCGAACACGCGCTTGTTGAGGGCCTCGTCGAGCGCGGTGCCGATCCGCCCCAGGATGCGGTTGCGGATCATGTCCAGCACGCCCTGCGCCATGTAGAGGAAGCTGGCGAGGATGATCAGGCCGACCAGGGTGGGGATGCTGCGGCTCGGCAGCACCCGGTCATAGACCTCCAGCATGAAGATCGACCCGGTCAGATAGAGCAGGTTGATCATGCAGCTCATCAGGCCGACGCCGATGAAGGCCGTGCGACAAGCGCGCAAGGCGTCACCGAGCTCCGAACGGCGGACGCCAGGGATGGCTGCCATCAGTCTGATCTCTTTCGGCTAACGGGCAAAGCCCTGATTTCAAAGGCGATTCAAGGAGTACTCGCCTTGGATTAACATCTGTTTTCCGGCCGTCCGACGCGGTCGAATTTAATCCGAGGCCTCATGGGCCACATCTACCCCCGATAGCCTTCCGCGCAAGTGCGGAATTCCACAGGCTTGCGGCTTTTTCTTGCAGGCTTTCAGCCGCTTCCGCGAAAAGCGCGGCTCAAGTTCCGCTCAGCCGAATGCAGAGGCTAGAGCCGGCCCCCGCCGCGCACTAGGCGTACCACCAGCAGCAGGATGACCGCTCCGATGGCAGAATAGACAATCTGGGAGATCAAGCCGGTGCCGAGGCGAATGCCGAGCTTTGGAAACAGAAGGCTCGCCACCAGCGCACCGCAGATGCCGATCACGATGTCGCCGATCAGGCCGAACCCGGCGCCCCGCACGATCTTGCCGGCGAGCCAACCGGCGACGAGACCGACGAATAGGATGACGAGCAGGCCTTCGTTGGAAATGTACATCCGTGAGGTTCCTCTGCGTGAACGGCGCCATGGAACGGGAACCGGAATGAATGGGGTGTGAATGCTGGAGGCTCGCTCAGCCCGGCTCAATTCATCCAAACTATGACAGCACGGTGGCCGGCTCCGCCAGGACGCATCTGGCCGCCCGACCCGGCCCGACCGCGACATTCCCGGGCAATTGCTCCAGGCAGCGCGGCTCGGCGAGCTTGCAGCGGGGAGCGAAGGAGCAATTGTGCGGCTTCTCGGCCAGCGACGGCGGCGTGCCGGGGATGGTCTCCAGCCGCTGTCCGCGCTTGGCGCCGTGGATGGTGGAGGCGAGCAGGCCCTTGGCATAGGGATGCACCGGCGAGCGGACGATGTCGCGCAAGGTCCCCTGCTCCACGATCTGACCGGCATACATCACCGCGACGCGATCGCAGATCTCGATGGCGACGCCGATGTCGTGGGTGACGAAGATGACGGACATGCCGAACTCGCGCTGCAGCTCGCGCAGCAGCAGCAGGATCTGGATCTGCACGGTCGCATCGAGCGCCGTGGTCGGCTCGTCCGCGAGCAGGATTTTCGGCCGGCAGGCGAGCGCAAGCGCGATCATCGCGCGCTGGCGCATGCCGCCGGACATTTCGTGCGGATAGGCATCCAGCCGGCGCTTGGCCGAGGGAATGCGCACGACCTCGAGCATCTCCAGCGCCCGTGCGCGCCCTTCTGCAAAGCTCTTGCCTTCGTGGCGCACCACGCTTTCGGCGATCTGCGCGCCGATCGTGTAGACCGGATCGAGCGCAAGCGCCGGCTCCTGGAAGATCATCGAGACGGTCTGGCCGCGGAACGACGACAGCTGCTCGTCGTTCATGGCTAGCACGTCCTGTCCCATGACGTTGACCGTGCCCGAAATCTGCGTGCGCTTCTTTGGCAACAGCCGCATCAAGGCACGCAAGGTCACGCTCTTGCCCGAACCGGATTCGCCGAGCAGGCCGAGCACCTCGCTATTGCCGAGCGAGAGACTGAGATCGTTCACGGCATAGACCGTGCGCTCGCCGGTGAAGCGGATGTTGAGGCCTGAGATCTCGACGAGGTTTGTCATGACGGCAGCTTCGGCAATCGGTCGTGATAGTCGGTGATGCGCTGGAACGCGGCGCCAATGGTCAGCAGGGTGGCTTCGTCGAAGGAGCGGCCGATCAGCTGCATGCCGACCGGCAGGCCGGTCGTGGTGAAGCCCGAAGGAATGGTCAGTGACGGCAAGCCCAGGAAATTCACCGGGCGGGTGAACAGCGTCAGCCGCTGCAACAGCGCCGGCGCGTTCGGGCCGCCGCCGACGTCGCTCTCCTCGATCGTCGGCGCCGGCACCGGGGACGCCGGCGCGATCACCGCATCGACGCCTGCGGTCGCGGCATTGTGGGCCGCGAGCGCCGGCCCGCGCCAACGCATCGCCTCGAGATAGGTGATGGCGGGAACGGCGAGGCCGTTCTGAAGCCGCATCAGGACTTGCGGGCCATAGTCCTGCGGACGCTCGATCATCCAGCGCTTGTGGAAGGCGGCAGCTTCCGCGGCGAGCACGAGCTGGCTGGCCGAGGACAATTGCCGCTGGTCCGGCAGCTCGACCTTGACGATGTCGGTGCCCTCGCGCTTGAGCACCGCGATGGTCTCGTCCAGCACGCGCGCGACCTCGCTGTCGAGATCGTCGACATAGAACGAGGCGGGCACGCCGATCTTGAGACCCCTCAGCGAAGCCTTGGTGGCTGCGACGTAGTGCGCGAGCGGCTCGTGGCTGCAGGTCGAATCGGCGGGATCGGGCCCGGCCATCAGCGCCAGCAAGAGCGCGCAATCCTCGGCGGTGCGGGCCAGCGGGCCGACGGTGTCGAGCGATTGCGACAGCGGCATTGCGCCGGCGCGGCTGACGCGGCCGACCGTGGTCTTGAGCCCCGTGACGCCACAGAAATGCGCGGGCATGCGGATCGAGCCGCCGGTGTCCGAGCCGAGCGCCGCATAGGTCAGGCGCGCGGCAACCGCCGAGCCGGAGCCCGACGAGGAGCCGCCGGTGATATGGGCGACGTTCCAGGGATTGCGCACCGGACCGTAATGAGCGTTGTGCCCGGTCGGGCCATAGGCGAACTCGGCGAGATGCAGCGTGCCGAGCCGGACCTGGCCGGCGTCCTTGAGCCGCTGCAAGGCGGTGGACGTGACGTTCGGCACGAAGTCGCGGCGGATCAGCGAGCCGCAGGTCGCGACGTGGCCGGCATCGTAGTACATGTCCTTGTGCGCGAGCGGGACGCCATGCAGGGGACCGCGGACATTGCCCTTGGCGAGCTCGGCATCGGCGGCATCCGCCGCTTTCAATGCAGCCTCGGCCTCGATCGACATGAAGGCGTTGAGATGCGGCTGCCACTGCGCGATGCGCTGCAGCAGCGCACGCGTCGCCTCGTGCGAGGACACCTGCTTCATCGCGATCGCGCGCGCGACCTCGGTGAGCGTCATCAGAGCGGGCTCACGGCTCATTTGGACACCTTCTGCGTCTGCGCGAGCACGTAAGTTGCGGGCTCCAGATCGAACGGCAGCGTGCCGGCGATCGCGGCGAAGCCTTCGAAGGCGGTGCCGATGGCATTGGAGATGCGGGTTGCGATCTCGTCGTCCACGGGGACGCCGGCGATATGCGCGATCGGCTTGATCTCTTTCGGTGTCGGTCTCGTCATGCGGTTTCTCCCCTGGGGGCGCGGCTGTGGCCTGAACCCGGTATCGCCATGTAGCACGCGGCCTCGTGGCCCATATTATCCAGCGCGGTGAGCTTTGGTGTCGCATTTGCGCAGAGCGGCTCCGCAAACGGGCAGCGGGTGTGGAAACGGCAGCCGGAGGGCGGATCGATCGGATTGGGTGGGTCGCCCGTGATCGGCGGCGTTTCGGTGCGGCGATCAGGATCGGAGGACGGCATCGCGGCGAGCAGCGCGCGGGTATAGGGATGCGCCGGGCTGTCCCAGACCTGGTCGACCGGGCCGAGCTCGACGACCTCGCCGAGATACATCACCAGCACGCGGTCCGAGATGTAGCGGACGACATTGAGGTCGTGACTGATGAAGAGATAGGTGAGGCCGAATTCGCGCTTGAGATCGGCGAGCAGGTTGAGCACCTGCGCCTCGACCGATTTGTCGAGCGCCGAGACGGCTTCGTCCAGGATCACCAGCCGCGGCGACAGCGCCAGCGCACGGGCGATGTTGACGCGCTGGCGCTGGCCGCCGGAGATCTCGTGCGGATAGCGGTTGGCGAAGTTTTCCGGGCGCAGGCCGACCTTGCCGAGCAGCTCTCGCGCCAGGTTGCGCGCCGCGCCATCGGCCATGCCATGGACCTTTGGACCGAAGGCGACGGATTCCTCGATCGTCAGGCGCGGGTTGAGCGAGGCGTAGGAATCCTGGAACACCATCTGCATGCCGCGGCGCAGCTCGCGCAAGCTTAGCGACTGGCCGACGGTCATGCCGTCATAGATGATGTCGCCGTCATCGCGCGGCATCAGGTGCATCAGCAGCCGCGCGGTCGTGGACTTGCCGCAGCCGGACTCGCCGACGATGCCGACCGTCTCGCCCTTGGCGACGGAGAAGGAGACATTGTCGACGGCACGCACGGTGCGCTTGGCGGCGAACAGGCCGCCGCGCACCGGAAAATGCTTGGTCAGGCCGTTGACCTGCAGCAGCGGCTGCGCGAGCCCACCGCGGTCCTCGACCGGCTCCAGCATTTCGACGGAGGTGTTGGTTTCGCTCATGGCCTAGTTCCTGATGTCCATGGCGCTACGCAGGCCGTCCGAGAGCAGATTGAAGCAGATCGAGACCGCGAAGATCATCGCGCCCGGCAAGGCTGCGACCCAGGGATTGACGTAGATCGCGGTGCGCAGCGTGTTCAGCATCAGGCCCCATTCCGGCTCCGGCGGCTTGGTGCCGAGGCCGAGGAAGGACAGACCGGCCGCCAGGATCATCGAGACCGAGATCAGACTGGTGGCATAGACGAAGATCGCGCCGAGCACGTTGCCGAGGATGTGGACGCGCATGATGGTGAAAGCGCCCGCGCCGGAGGCACGGGCGGCCTCGACGAAGTCCATGTTGCGCACGCCGGTGGTGACGCTCTCGGCGACGCGGGTGATCTGCGGCACGAACACGATGGTGAGCGCCACGATGGAGTTGAGGATGCCGGCGCCGAGCGCGCCGGAGATCGCGATCGCCAGCAGCACCGACGGGAAGGCGTAGAACACGTCCACCGTGCGCATGATCGCGGTGTTGAGCTTGCCGCCGACATAGCCGGCAATGATGCCGAGCGAGGTGCCGATGCAGAAGGCCAGGATCACCGGCAGGATGCCGATGACCAGCGACAGCCGCCCGCCATAGATCAGCCGGGCCAGCATGTCGCGGCCGAGCTCGTCGGTGCCGAGCGGATAGCCTGTGGTGCCGATGTGGCGGAGGCGGCGGATCATCGAACCCTTGTAGGGGTCTTCGAGACCGAGCCACGGCGCGAGGATCGCGGACAGGAAGATCAGCAGCAGCACCAGAGCGCAGGCCATGCTGACCTTGTCGCGCATGATGCGGCGGCCGACGGTCGCCCAATAACCGCGCGCCTTGGTGGCGGGCGCGGCCTGCAGCGCGGCATCGCTGGCGGTGGCGGACAACGGAAGCTCGCTCATCGGCTAGCCCCGCTTGATGCGCGGGTCGATCGCGGCTTGGGCGATGTCGACCAGGAGATTGAGGAAGACGAAGAACAGCGCCAGGATCAGGATCGTGCCCTGCAGCAGCGGCAGGTCACGCTGGAAGATCGCCGAGTTGAGCAGGAAGCCCGAGCCAGGCCAGGAGAACACGGTCTCGATCAGGATCGAGCCGCCGAGCATGTAGCCGAGCTGAAGCCCCATCACCGCGAGCGCGGTGGGCGCGGCATTCTTGATGACGTGGCGGAACACGCCGGTTTCGCGCAGGCCCTTTGCACGCAAAGCCTCGACGAAGTCCTGCGAGAGAATGTCGCCAGTGAGCGCGCGCACCGTGCGGGTGACGATGCCCATCGGGATCACCGACGTCGTGATCGCCGGCAGCACGAGATATTTGAGGTGCGCCCAATCCCAGGCCCAGGAATTGGAGCCGCTGGGGCCGGCGCCGACCGCGGGCAGCCAGTTCAGCTGGACCGAGAAAATGATGACGAGCAGCATGCCGAGCCAGTAATGCGGCACCGAGACGCCGGCGATGGCAAAGGAGGTCGCGACCTTGTCGACCCAGGTCTCGCGGAAATAGCCGGCGATCAGGCCGAGCAGGACGCCCATGGTGAAGCCGATGATGGCGGCGGCAATCGCGAGCGTGACGGTGTTGCCGACCGCGCGCATCACCTCGGCCAGCACCGGACGCCCCGTCGCGATGGAATTGCCGAGATCGCCGTGAAGGGCACGCAACAGCCACAGGCCGAACTGCACCGGCAGCGGCCGGTCGAAGCCGTAGGCGGCGCGCAGCTGCGCGGCGAGCTCCTGCGACGCATCGGCCGGCAGCACGGCGACCAGCGGATCGCCCGGCGTGATGTGCACGAGCAAGAAGCACACCAGCGCGACGCTGATGACGATCGGGACGACGTAGACAATGCGTCTGGCGGTATAGGCGAGCACTGGTCTTCTTTCTTCCTTCTCCCCTTGCGGGAGAAGGTGGCGCGCAAGCGCCGGATGAGGGGTTCGGTCCGCGGACGCAACTTTTCCAATCGAAGGGTCCGCATCCGCGGAGAGAGACCCCTCACCCGGCTTCGCTAAAGCGAAGCCACCCTCTCCCACAAGGGGAGAGGGTGCACCGAGCAAATCGACAGAGCTACTGCGCGATCGACACCGGCGAGAAGTCGATGAACCAGCTCTTCGGTTGCACGACGCCTGTCACCTTCGGGCTCATGGCGCGCGGGCCGACGTCGTGGGCGACGTAGAGGAAGGCGGCGTCATCGACGGAGGCTGCGTGCAATTCGGCGAGTGCGGCGTCGCGCGCGGCGGGATCGAAGGTCTGGCGCGCCTTCTTCACCAGCTCGTCGAATTTGGGGTTGTTGATGAAGCCCCAATTGTTCGAGACCGGCGGCGCCATGCCCGACTGCAGGAAGCGCACCAGCGCGAAGAACGGGTCCATCGCCGCGTAGGTGACGTTGGTCGCGTGCGAGCCGTTGGCGCTGGGATCCTTGGCGCCGCGGCGCCAGTTGGTGAATAGCGTATTCCATTCGATGACGTCGAGCTGGACGTCGAAATAGCATTCGGCCAACGCCTGCTGGAGATACTCGTTCATCGGCAAGGGCTGCATCTGGCCCGAGCCGGACGCCGACGTCTGCGTCTTCACGGTCAGCTTCTTATTGGGACCGTAGCCGGCCTCCTGCATCAGCTTTTGCGCAGCCGCCTTGTCGTACTTGATCTGGAAGGTGGGATTGCCGCGCCAGGGATGACCGGGCTCGAAGGTGCCGGACGCCGGCACCATCAGCCCCGCGAGCAGACCGTCCCTGAGGCCTTCGCGGTCGACGCAGAGGTTCGCGGCCTTGCGCACTCGGATGTCGTTCCAGGGCGAGCCCTCGACGCGCGAGAACTGCCACGGCCAGACGTGCGGCTGCTCGTTGGAATAGAGCTTGAAGCCGCGCTGCTTGAGCTCGGGCAGCGCGTCCGGTGCCGGCGCCTCGACCCAATCGACCTGGCCGGACAGCAGCGCCGCGGTGCGCGCGTTGGCTTCCGGCATCGGCAGCAGCACCATCTTGTCGACCTTGGGCACGCGCGCCTTGTTCCAGTAGGTCGCGTTCTTGACCAGCTCGAGCCGCTCGCGCGGGGTGAAGCTCGCCATCTTCCACGGGCCGGTGCCCGAGGCGCTCCTGGCGAAGGCGGTCCATGCGGCCTGCGATTTCGCCTTGGCATCGGCGCCTTCGGCCTTGTCGTAGAAGGACTGCCACTTCGCCGGGCTTGCCATGAACAGATTGGTTAGGTTGATCGGCAGGAAGCTGTCGGGCTCCTTGGTGGTGAGCTCGACGGTCATGTCGTCGATCTTCTTCGCGGAGGCCAGCGTCGGCATGCGCGAGGCCGTGACGCCGACCTGGCTGGCGTCGAATTGCGGCGCATCCTGCTTCAGCACCTTCTCGACGTTCCACACCACCGCGTCGGCGTTGAACGGCGAGCCGTCATGGAAGGTGACGCCGGGGCGCAGCTTGAAGACCCATTTGGTCTTGTCGGCATCGTCGACCTTCCATTCGGTGGCAAGGCCGGGGATCACCACGCTCGCCTTGTCGGCAGAGGACAGGTCCCAGCTGGTCAGCGCATCGTACATGGTGAGGCCGGTGAAGCGGTTGCCCTCGAAACCTTGATCGGGCTGGCCGAGCGTGCGCGGAATATCGGCAGCAGTCATGCCGATGCGCAGCACAGTTTCGGCAGCCGCCACCCGCGGCCATGCAGCTGCGCTGCCAAGCGCCACCAGCGCGATCAGCGCCGCCCGTGTGTTGTTGTTCTTGATAAACATCGCCTCAGTCCCTTTCCGGCTTCCGATGATTAATTTTGATGCAATCGTATGCAATGGCTATGCCAAGGGAAAACTTTTTCTGCGAATTGCCCCTGCGACGACAAGTCCTTGTGATGACGCACGGGCGAAATCGGCGCGCTGCCTATTCTGGCATCAAGATTGCAGGTTCGGTTCCAGATCCCCCCTGGAGCTTTGGGCCATGCGTATTCGCCTATCGACCTGTCTCGCCGTGCTTGCATTGGCGGTGTCCGTAATCACGGCGCACGCCGAAACGGTGGTGCGTTACGGCATCTCGATGGCGGATATTCCACTCACCACTGGCCAGCCAGATCGTGGCGCCGGCGCCTATCAGTTCACGGCCTATACGATCTACGATCCGCTGGTGGCCTGGGAAATGGACGTCGCCGACCGCCCCGGCAAGCTGGTGCCGGGCCTCGCCACCGAATGGAAGGTGGACGACGCCGACAAGACGAAGTGGCGCTTCGCCCTGCGCAAGGGCGTGAAGTTTCACGACGGCAGCGATTTCAACGCCGATGCGGTGATCTGGAATCTCGACAAGGTGCTCAACGACAAGGCGCCGCAATTCGACAAGCGGCAGAGCGCGCAGGTCAAGACCCGCCTTCCCTCCGTCGCCAGCTACGCCAAGATCGACGACTTCACCGTGGAGATCACCACCAAGACGGTGGATTCCTTCTTCCCCTATCAGATGCTGTGGTTCCTGGTCTCGAGCCCGGCGCAATATGAGAAGCTCGGGAAGGATTGGGACAAGTTCGCCAGCCAGCCCTCCGGAACCGGCCCGTTCAAGCTGACGAAGCTGGTGCCGCGCGAGCTCGCCGAGCTCAGCAAAAATCCGGACTACTGGAACAAGAAGCGCATTCCCAAGGCCGACAAGATCGTGCTGGTGCCGATGCCGGAAGCGCTGACGCGCACCAATGCGCTGCTCGCCGGCCAGGTCGACCTGATCGAGACGCCGGCCCCGGATGCCGTGCCGCAGCTGAAGGCGGCGGGCATGAAGCTGGTCGACAACGTCACGCCGCATGTGTGGAATTATCACCTCAGCGTGCTGCCGGGCTCGCCCTGGACCGACATCCGCCTGCGCAAGGCGCTGAATCTTGCGATCAACCGCGACGAAGTCGTCGGGCTGATGAACGGCCTCGCCAAGCCCGCCAAGGGCCAGGTCGACCCGTCGAGCCCGTGGTTCGGCAAGCCCAGCTTCGAGCTGAAATATGATCTCGCCGCCGCCAAGAAGCTGGTGGAGGAAGCGGGCTATTCCAAAGCAAAGCCGCTGAAGACCACCTTCATCATCGCGCAAGGCGGCACCGGCCAGATGCTGTCACTGCCGATGAACGAATTCCTGCAGCAGAGCTTCAAGGAGATCGGCATCGAGATCGACTTCAAGGTGGTCGAGCTGGAGACGCTCTATACGCATTGGCGCAAGGGCGCCGCCGACGAGATGAACGCCGGCATCACCTCCAACAACATCGCCTATGTCACCTCGGATCCGCTCTACGCCATCGTCCGCTTCTTCCATTCGGGCCAGATCGCGCCGGTTGGCGTCAATTGGGGCGGCTACAAGAACCCCAAGGTCGACGCGCTGATCGACGAGGCCAAGCAGACGTTCGACAGCACCAAGCAGGACCAATTGCTGGCGCAGGCGCACGCGCTGATTGTGGACGATGCCACGCTGGTGTGGGTCGTCCACGATACCAACCCGCACGCGCTGTCACCGAAGATCAAGCAGTTCGTGCAGGCGCAGCACTGGTTCCAGGATCTGACGACGATCGGGGTGGAGTGAGCAACACGCAAGGGTGGGCACGGCGCTTTGCGCCTTTGCCCACCCTTGGTGCATGCTCAGCGCGCGCGATCACCGCCCCTTGGTCGGGATCTTGTTGTACGGCACGTCCTTGTCGACGCGGATGTCGCCCGGCAGGCCGAGCACGCGCTCGGCGATGATGTTGCGCAGGATCTCATCGGTGCCGCCGGCGATGCGCATCGAGGGCGAGGACAGCAGCATCTGCTGGAATTGGCCCTGGGCCGTTTCCTCGTCATTTCCGGTGAGAACACCGGCCGCGCCCTGCAGGTCCATGGCGTAAGTCGCGATGTCCTGCAGCATCATGCCCGAGACCAGCTTGCCGATCGAATTCTCCGGGCCCGGCCGCTCGCCCTTCGACAGCGCCGAGATTGTGCGGTAGCTGGCGTATTTCAGGCCGTTCGACTTGGCCGCCCAGCTCGCAAGCTTCGAGCGCACGGCGGGATCGTCGATGGCGAGGCCATCCTCCAGCATCAGGTTCGAGCAGAGCTCGAACATCTCGGGCACGCCGGTCGCGAGCCGCGCACCGATCGACATGCGCTCGTTCATCAGCGTGGTCAGCGAGACGTTCCAGCCGTCGCCGACGGCGCCCAGCCGCTGGCTGTCGGGGATCACGACATCGGTGAAATAGACCTCGTTGAACTCCTGCATGCCGTTGGCCTGCTTGATCGGACGCACCTCGACGCCGGGGCTCTTCATGTCCAGGAAGAACATCGTGAGACCCTTGTGCTTGGGCACGTTGGGATCGGTGCGCGCGATCAGAAGGCCGTAGTCGGAATAATGGGCGCCCGAGGTCCAGATCTTCTGGCCGTTGACGACCCAAACGTCGCCCCTCTTCTCCGCGCGGGTGCGAAGCCCTGCGACGTCGGAGCCGGCAGACGGTTCGGAGAACAGCTGGCACCAGATCTCCTCGCCCGATGCGAGCTTCGGCAAGTAACGGCGCTTGGCCTCCTCGCTGCCGAACGCCATCACGGTCGGGCCGCACATGCCCTCGCCGATCTGGAACGGCTGCGTCAGCTTGCCGTAGACGCCCTCCTCCTGCTGCCAGATCACCTTTTCGATCGGCGTCGCGCCGCGGCCGCCATACTCCTTCGGCCAGTGCAGGCAGGCCCAATTGCCCTCGAACTTCTTCTTCTGCCAGGCCTTGCCGACATCGACGATGTCGCGATTGGCAAGGCGGATGCGGCCGAGCGAGGACTTTGACAGCTCGGCCTGCAATTCCTTCGGCGCATTGGCCTCGATCCATTTGCGCGCGGTCTCGCGGAACGCGGCTTCCTGCGGGGTGTCGTCGAAATTCATGGCGGACCTCTCAATCCTTGCGCGGTGCGTAGGGTGGGTTAGCCGAAGGCGTAACCCACCACTTCTGTCGAGTATCGTTGCGAACGTGGTGGGTTACGCTTCGCTAACCCACCCTACGAATTCGAAGTCATCTTCCCTTCGTCGGGATCTTGTTGAACGGCACGTCCTTGTCGACGCGGATGTCGCCGGGCAGGCCCAGCACCCGTTCGGCGATGATGTTGCGCATGATCTCGTCGGTGCCGCCCTCGACGCGTGTACCCGGCGCACGCAGCAGCATGGCCTGGAAACGGCCCGCCAGTTCGCCATCCTCGCCGCTGACGATTCCGGACGCGCCCTGCAGATCGAGCGCATAGGTCGCAACGTCCTGGATCATGGAGCCGGCCACCAGCTTGCCGATGGAGTTCTCCGGTCCTGGGCGTTCGCCCCTCGACAGCGCCGAGATCGCGCGCATGCTGGTGTATTTCAGCCCGCTTGCCTTCACCGCCCAGTTCGCCAGCTTGGATCGCACCGCGCGATCCTCGATCGCCGGGCCGTCGTCGAGCATCAGGCTGGAGCAGTACTCGAACAGTTCGGGGAAACCGGTCGAGACGGCCGCGCCGATCGCACTGCGCTCGTTCATCAGCGTGGTCAGCGAGACGTTCCAGCCGTCACCGACCTCGCCGAGGCGCTGATGGTCGGGGATGCGGACATTGGTGAAATAAACCTCGTTGAAGTCCGAGGCGCCGCTCGCCTGCTTGATCGGCCGCACCTCGACGCCCGGGCTCTTCATGTCCAGGAAGAACATGGTGAGGCCCTTGTGCTTGGGCACGGTCGGATCGGTGCGCGTGAGCAGGATGCCGTAGTCTGAATAATGTGCACCCGAGGTCCAGATCTTCTGGCCGTTGATGATCCAGTCGTCGCCGTCCTTCTCGGCGCGTGTGCGCAGGCCCGCGACATCCGAGCCGCCGGCGGGCTCGGAGAACAGCTGGCACCAGACCTTCTCGCCGGAGGCGAGCGGCGGCAGATAGGTCCGCTTGTGCTCCTCGCGCGCGAACGCCATCATGGTCGGCCCGCACATGCCGTGACCGATGATGAACATGCGGGACAGCTGGCCGAACGGCCCCTCCTCCTGCTGCCAGATCACGCGCTCGATCGGCGAGGCGCCACGGCCGCCATATTCCTTCGGCCAGTGCAGGCAGGCCCAGCCGGCGTCGGCCTTCTTCTTCTGCCACGCCTTCGCCACTTCGAGAATGTTGGCGTTCTTGAGCACGGTGCGGCCGAGTGAGGATTTGCGCAGCTCGTCCTCGTATTGCTTGGGCGCGTTGGCACTGATCCAGGCGCGGGCGGTGGCGCGGAACTCGGCTTCCTGCGGGGTGTCGTCGAAGTTCATCTTGCTTCTCTGTTGTCCGTAGGGTGGATTAGCCGGAGGCGTCATCCACCAATTCTGTCGAGCACTGCCGGTCGAGGGTGGGTTACGCCTTCGGCTAACCCACCCTACGCACCTGTCGTTACGCTGCGTTCTTCTTCCGCATCCGATCGATCAGCTGATCTTCCCAATAAGTGAGGCTGCCGAGCCCGAGCGCCATCGCGTTGGCGCGGCGATAGTACATGTGGCAGTCGAACTCCCAGGTGAAACCCATGCCGCCGTGGACCTGGATGTTGTTCTTGGCGCAGTGCTGGAACGCCTGCGTCGCGCTGATGCGCGCGGCGGCGGCGGCTTCCGGCAGTTCGGCCGCATTGGTCGAGAGCGCCCAGGCGCCGTAATAGCTGTTGGAGCGCGCCAGCGTCGCCGAGACGTACATGTCCGCGAGCATGTGCTTGACCGCCTGAAACGAGCCGATCTGGCGGCCGAAGGCGATGCGGTCCAACGCGTAGTCGCGGCCCATCTCCAGCGCTCGGTCGGCGCCGCCGACCTGCTCGAACGCGCACAGCACCGCGGCGCGGTCGAGCACCTGGGTGAGGATGCTCCAGCCGTCGCCCGCAGCTCCGAGCGGCTCGGCTTTGGCATCCTTGAAGGTGATCTCGGCCTGTCCGCGGGTCGGATCAAGATTGGTGAGGCTCTTCACATCGACGCCGCCGGCTTTGAGATCGACCAGGAACAGCGAGATGTCATTGTCGCGCCCACTCGATCCCGTGCGCGCGGCGACCACCGCAAAATCGGCAATCGCACCGTCGGCGACCGGCTTCTTGACGCCGTTGAGCACGCCGTTCGCAGCCGTCAGCTTGACGTTCTTCGGCGACGGGTTGCCCTTGCCCTCGAACAGCGCCAGCGTGCCAATGGCCTCGCCGGAAGCAATCGCCGGCAGCCATTTCTTCTTCTGCGCGTCACTGCCGGCGATCAGCAGCGCTTCGGCGGCGAGGTACACGGTCGAGGAAAACGGCACCGGCGCGTTGGCCCGGCCCATTTCTTCCGCGATTACGCACAGCTCGAGATGACCGGCGCCGGCGCCGCCGAACTCCTCGGGAATCGCGACGCCGAGGAAGCCCATCTCGGCGAGGCCTTTCCACAGCTCCTTGTCGTAAGGCGCCTTGCCGTCGAGCACGACACGCACCGCCTTGGGCGAGCATTTCTCGGCGAGGAACTTGCGCGCCTGGTCGCGGAGCTGTTTTTGGTCGTCGGAGAAATCGAAGTTCATGGCGGGCTTACCTCTTATTCGTTGTCATTTATTGCCGTCATTCCGGGGCGCCGCGCAGCGGCGAACCCGGAATCCATTTCGCCACGCATATGCGGCCCGATGGATTCCGGGCTCGCGCTGCGCGCGCCCCGGAATGACGAATGGAGCGAGTGTCGTCTTCATTTCAGCACGATCACATCCTGATCCGGCTTGTCCGCATAGAGCCGCTCCACCAGCGCGGCGCGGCGTTCCAGGCCGGCACGCTGGTTGATGTAGCCCTTGTCGGTGAGCTCGTTGCCGTCGATCGAGGGCGGCTCGACCATCAGCATCGCGCGCGCGATGATACGGCTGCTGGCGCCTTCGCATTCACGGTTGTGGGCTTCCAGGCCGCGCCTGAAGCAAGCGATCACCTCGGGATGCTTCACAGCATCCGCAAAGCTGAGATCGGGATTGCCGACCAGCTGGCGGCAGGCGTGCAGGTTCGGCCAGGCCAGGAGGCCGATGAAGGGACGGTCCTGCCCCGCGACCAGCGCGTCGTGCACCACGGGCGTGGCGGCCGCGATCGCATCGGTCCGCAGCGAGCCGACATGTACGAATGTGCCCGTGGTGAGCTTGAAGTCCTCCACCACGCGGCCGGCAAAGATGATGCCTTGCACCGGATCGGAATCGTCGACGAAGACGCCGGCATCGCCGATGCAATAAAAACCTTCCTCGTCGAACATCTTCTTCGTCAGCTCAGGCTGGCCGAAATAGCCGGGCGTGACATTGACGCCGCGCAGGCGCAATTCGTATTTCGAGCCGCACGGCACCATCTTCAACTCGACGCCGGGGAACGGCAGGCCGATCAGGCCGACGCGCTCGGTGTCCCAATAGGTGCCGGTCGAGGTCGGCGCGGTCTCGGTCGAACCCCAGCCGGTGTAGAACACGATGCGCTCGCCTGTCGTCTTCACCGCCAGCGACTGCATGCGGTTGTAGAGATCGTCGGGCAGACGCGCGCCGCCATAGGCCATGATCGAGAGATTCTTGAAGAAGGAACGGCAGAGCGCGTCGTCCTTCTCCATGGCCGCTGCCAGCGCGGCATAGCCGGCCGGCACGTTGGCATAATAGGTCGGCGAGATCTCGCGCAGATTGCGCAGCGTCTCCTCGAACTGGCCCGGCATCGGCCTTCCGTCGTCGATATAGAGCGTGCCGCCGTCGACCAGGATCGGGTGGAACGCGGCATTGCCGCCCATGGTGTGGTTCCAGGGCATCCAGTCCAGCATGGTCGAGATCGGCCCGTTCGGATCGCGCGGCCGCACCTGCATCATCATCGCCGCATTGGCGCACATCATCTCCTGCGTGTTGATGACGGCCTTGGGCATGCCGGTCGAGCCTGATGTGAACAGCAGTTTGCCGACGGTCTGCGGCGTAATCTTCGCGATCGATGCCTCGACATCGGTCATGACAGGCGTTGCCGCGAGCTCGGCGAAGCTGACGCTCTTGATGCCCTCGCAGGGCCGAGCGACGTGAACGACTGTGACGCCGCGGAGGTCGAGCGCCTTCAGCGCCTTCTCGAAGGTCGGGCCGTCCTGCACCATCAATACGGCCGGCTTGATGAGTTCGAACAGGTACTTCAGCTTGACGTGGTCGTGGCTCATCAAGGAGTAGGCCGGCGACACCGGCGCTGCCGGGACGCGCGCCTGCATCGCGGCCTGCGTCATCAGCGCATGCTCGATCGAATTGCCGGAGAGGATCGTGACGGGCCGGCCGTCGAGTTTGAGATTGAGCAGGCCTTGCGTCAGCGCGTCCACAATGCGCTTGGCTTCGCCATAGGACACCTTACGCCATTCGCGGTTCGGACCGCCGCGCTGCGCCAGCCAGATGCGTTCGGGCGCTTCCTTCGCCCATTTCGCCAGCGACGCCGGGATGTGCTTCTCATAAGGCTGCAGCGGAATGCGCGACTTCAGCACCACCGTGCCGTCGCCGCGACGCTCGACGTCGATGTCGCGCGCGAGCCACTGGACCTTGCGAAAGGCGGGCTTCGTCATCACTGCCGCCGCGCTTCCACTCATTTTGCGTCTCCCGGAATTATTGTCCTTTGCGGATCTTCATCGTTCAGCGCCTGATATAGACAGGCTTTCGCTTCTCAAGGAAGGCCCTGATGCCTTCCGAAAACTCTTCCGAGCGGCTGCACAGGACCTGGTTGCGATCCTCCATCGCGATCGCGGCTTCGAGCGAGCCGGCATCGACGCTCATGTTGAGGCATTCCTTGGATAGCCGCAGGCCCACGGGCGAGGCCGTCATCATCGCCTCGACATAAGACGCGGCCGCGTCATCGAGCTTGTCCTCGTCCACGACCTCCGAGACGAGGCCGACCGCGAGCGCGCGCTCCGCTCCGATAAAGCGCCCGGTGAGGATCAGCTCGGATGCGACGGAGACGCCGACGAGGCGCGGCAGAAAATAGCTGGTGCCGATATCGCAGCCGCCGAGCCCGAGCTTGATGAAAGCGCAATTCATCCGCGCCGATCTCGTCGCGATGCGGATGTCGGAGGCCAGCGCCAGCGCGAAGCCGCCGCCGGCAGCCGCGCCCTGCACCAGCGCCAGGATCGGCTGCGGACAGCGCCGCATCAGCATCACGATGTCGGCGATGCGCCGCTGCGAATCCAGCGACTCCGTGACACCGGGTGGCTCCTGCTGCCCGGCCCGGCGCGCCATCGCAGCTTTGAGATCGAGGCCGGCGCAGAAATTCCTGCCGGCGCCCTTGAGCACGACGACGCGGGTGTCGCGATTGCGTTGCAGGCCCTGGAAATAATCGTTGAGCGCATCGATCAGCGCGGGATCGAGCGCGTTGAGGTGCTCGGGCCGATTGAGCGTCACCCGGTCGACGCCATCGTCATGCTCGATCAGCAGCGGTTGGGACATGGGGGCCTCGCACTTGCCGCGAGTCGCGGCGCCGATTGCTGCGCCCTCTCCCCTTGCGGGAGAGGGCATGTAAATCGCTAGCCGCACAATCGCTTGTGTGAGGGGTCTGCCTCCACAAATGAGATTGTGGAGACAACCCCTCATCCGGCGCCGTAGCCGAAGCTTCGCTTCGGCGTTCTTAAGAACGGCGGCCTAAGGCCGCCTATGCCACCTTCTCCCACAAGGGGAGAAGGAAGAAAGCACCTACCTCGGCGCCATCCTGATCGCGCCGTCGAGGCGGATGGTCTCGCCGTTCAGCATCGGGTTCTCGACGATGTGCACCGCGAGCATGCCGTATTCGTTGGCATCGCCGAGACGCGAGGGATGCGGCACCTGGGCGCCCAGGCTCTTGCGGGCCTCTTCGTTCAGGCCCATCAGCAGCGGCGTGAAGAACAGGCCGGGCGCAATGGTGTTGACGCGGATCTTCTGGCTGGCGAGATCGCGCGCGGCCGGCAGCGTCAGGCCGACGACGCCACCCTTCGAGGCCGAATAAGCGATCTGGCCGATCTGGCCTTCGTAGGCGGCAACCGAGGCCGTGTTGATGATGACGCCGCGCTCTTCGCCGATCGGCTCCGCAGTAACGAGGCGCTCGGCGAACAGCCGCAGGCAGTTGAAGGTGCCGATCAGATTGACGTTGATGATGCGTGCGAACTTTTCGAGCGGATAGACACCGTCGCGGCCGACGATGCGCTGCGAGCCGCCGATGCCGGCGCAGTTCATCAGCACGCGGGCGACGCCGTGTGCGGCTTCCGCCTTGGCGATCGCTGCCTTGATCTGCTCCTCGCTGGTGACGTCGGCGTGCAGCGCGACGCCCTTCACTTCGGCGGCCACCTTCTCGGCGTTTTCCTTGCTCTGATCGATCACGCCGATCTTGGCGCCCTTGGCGGCCATGGCGCGGGCGGTCGCGGCACCAAGGCCCGAGCCGCCGCCGGTGATGAGAACGGCTACGTCTTTTAATTGCATCGCTTGTACCTTTCCTTGAGCGTTTCTTCTCTAGACTTGTCACGTGTCGGCCGGACTATCCGGCCGCAGCGGCTTCCCCGGCTTGCGTGAGGATGCCGCCGCAGATCAGCGTTTCCATGTGCTTGATGTATTGCCGGCAGACATCGTCAGTGACCGGGCCGACGCCGGTGGCGCGGGACATCGCGTGCCGGCCGAAGAACAGGTGATCGCAGGCACCGATCAGGCTGGTGTAGAACAGTACCGGATCAGTCGGGCGGAATTCGCCGCGGCTGACGCCTTCCGCCAGCAGGCGGCGATGGAAGTCCAGCAGCGGGGCAACGAAGAATTTCGAGACTTCGTCGGCAGAGCTCGCGCTGGTTTCGTGCAAGAGATAGTGGATCAGCCGGTTCATGTAGGGGAACCGGTGATAGGCACGGATGATGCCGGCGATGTGCAGCTTCAGCTTCGCTGTCGACGTGATCGGCTGTGCCAGCAGATATTCGAGATTGGTCATCTCGGTCGCGGCATCCCGCGCCAGCAGCGCCAGCAAGAGGCCGTCCTTGTTGCCGAAGTGATATTTGACCAGGGCCGCGTTGGCGCCCGACTTCTGCGCAATATCGGACAGCGAGATCTCGATCGAGGAGCGTTCGATCATCAGCTCGCTCGCGGCCACCAGCAATTTCTCTGCCGTGGAATTTTTCCCGCTGGGGAGCCTGTTCGGTACGCTGGTCGCCACGGAGATCCCTGTTTGGCCGCTGGAAGCGGGGCGCAGATAAGCGCAAGCAGCGCCTCATCACAAGAGTTAATTGATCGATTGACTAAACGATGATCCGCCTCTTAAATCCGCCCCGACAACCCAATCCAAAATAATCATGGGAGAGACCGAAATGGCCGAGGCTTACATCGTCGCCGCTGCGCGCACCGCCGGCGGGCGCAAGGGGGGCCGTCTCGCCGGCTGGCATCCGGCCGATCTCGCCGCGAAGGTGCTGGACGAGCTGGTCGACCGCACCAAGGTCGACCCGGCTCAGGTCGAGGACGTGATCATGGGCTGCGTGATGCAGGTCGGCGAACAGTCCAACAACGTCGCGCGCAACGCGATCATGGCCTCGAAGCTGCCGGAGAGTGTGCCAGGCACCTCGATCGATCGTCAGTGCGGCTCCTCGCAGCAGGCGCTGCACTTCGCCGCGCAGGCGGTGATGTCGGGTGCGATGGACGTCGTGATCGCGGCCGGGGTGGAATCGATGACGCGGGTGCCGATGGGCCTGTCATCGCAGCTTCCGGCCAAGAACGGCTTTGGCAACTACAAGAGCCCGGGCATCGAGAGGAAATATCCGAACATCGTGTTCAGCCAGTTCACCGGCGCGGAGATGATGGCCGAGAAGTACGGCCTCTCCAAGGATGAGCTCGATCAATATTCCTACGACAGCCATCAGCGCGCGATCGCGGCGACGCAAGCAGGTCACTTCAAGAAGGAGATCGTGCCGCTCGAGATCACCCGTGCCGACGGCAGCAAGGACACCCACCACATCGACGAAGGCATCCGCTTCGACGTCACGCTCGACGGCATCAAGGGCGTCAAGCTGATCGCCGAGAACGGCAAGCTGACCGCGGCCAGCGCCAGCCAGATCTGCGACGGCGCCTCCGGCGTCATGGTGGTGAACGAGAAGGGCCTGAAGCAGCTCGGCGTCAAGCCGCTCGCCCGCATCCATCACATGACCATGACGGGCGGCGATCCCGTGATCATGCTCGATGCTCCCTTGCACGCCACCAAGCGCGCGCTGGAGAAGGCCGGCATGAAGATCGGCGACATCGACCTGTTCGAGGTCAACGAGGCCTTCGCCTCGGTGCCGACCGCCTGGCTGAAGACCACCGGCGCCGACCCGGAGCGTCTCAACGTCAACGGCGGCGCCATCGCGCTCGGCCATCCGCTCGGCGGCTCCGGCACCAAGCTGATGACGACGCTGGTCCACGCGCTGCACCAGCGCGGCAAGCGCTATGGCCTGCAGACCATGTGCGAAGGCGGCGGCATGGCGAATGTGACGATCGTGGAGCGGCTGTAAGAAGAACAAAAGCGAGTAGCGAGTGGCGAGTAGCGAATGGTGAGTAGGCGAAGAGCGGTTTGCCCTTCTTCCCTATTCGCCACTCGCTACTCGCCATTCGCGTTTTGAGGAAACGCCATGACCCACCCCTGTATCCACGCAAAGACGACGCCCGACAAGATCGCCTACCAGATGGCCGGGACCGGCAAAGCGATCACCTATCGCGAGCTCGACGAGCTCTCGAACCAGGGCGCGCAGCTGTTCCGCTCGCTTGGCCTCAAGGCCGGCGACCACATCGCGCTGTTGATGGAGAACCGGCTCGCCTTCATGGAGCTGTGCTGGGCGGCACAGCGCAGCGGGCTCTATTACACCGCGATCAGCCGCTACCTGAAGCAAGACGAGATCGACTACATCATCGCCGATTGCGGCGCCAAGGTCGTGATCACGACGCCGAAATGCGCTGACCAGATCAAGGGCCTGATCAAAGGCACGCCCGGCGAGCCGATCTTCTACATGATGGACGACCCGCTGCCCGGCTTCCGCTCCTACGACAAGGAAGCCGCCGCGCAGCCGACGACGCCGATCGCCGACGAGGTCGCCGGCTACGACATGCTGTATTCGTCGGGCACCACCGGGCGCCCTAAGGGAATCAAGAAGGCTTTCGAAGGCAACAGGATCGACGTGCCGAACGCCTTCCTCCGCGTGCTCTGCGCCGACATGTGCGGCATGAATGCGGAGAGCACCTATCTGTCGCCGGCGCCGCTCTATCATGCGGCACCCCTGCGCTTCAACATGATGGCGATCGTGCTCGGCGGCACCTCCATCATCATGGAGCATTTCGACGCTGAAGAGTTCCTGAAGCTGGTCGAGAAGTACAAGGTGACACAATCGCAGCTGGTGCCGACCATGTTCGTGCGCATGCTGAAGCTGCCGGACGAGGTGCGCACGAGGTACGACGTCTCCACCCTGAAGGGCGCGATCCACGCCGCCGCGCCCTGCCCCATCGACGTCAAGGCCAAGATGATCGAATGGTGGGGGCCGATCCTGATCGAGTATTACGCCGGGTCTGAAGGCAATGGCGTCACCGTCTGCAATTCGCAGCAATGGCTGGAGCATCGCGGCAGCGTCGGCCGCGCCGTGGTCGGCAAGATCAAGATTCTCGACGAGAACGACGAGGAGCAGCCGGTCGGTGAGATCGGCACGGTCTATTTCGCCGACGCGCCCGCCTTCACCTATCACAACGACCCCGAGAAGACGAAGAAGGCCTACAACGCCAAGGGATGGTCGACGCTCGGCGATGTCGGCTATCTCGACAAGGACGGCTTCCTCTATCTCACCGACCGCAAGTCCTACATGATCATCTCGGGCGGCGTGAACATCTATCCGCAGGAGACCGAGGACGTGCTGATCACGCACCCCGAGGTCGCCGACGTCGCGGTGTTCGGCGTGCCGAACGAGGAGATGGGCGAAGAGGTCAAGGCGGTGGTGCAGCCGCACGACATGAGCCGCGCCGGCAAGGCGCTCGAAGCCGATTTGATCGCTTATTGCAAGAGCCGCCTCTCCGCCATCAAATGCCCGCGCTCGATCGATTTCGAAGCCGAGCTGCCGCGCACGCCCACCGGCAAGCTGGTGAAGCGGCATTTGCGTGATCGGTATTGGCCGAAGACGGCGACGAAGATTTAGGGCGAGCGGCCGCTCTCAACACCGTCATGCCCGGGCTTGTCCCGGGCATCCACGTTCTTTGTACCGCAAAGGAACACGTGGATGCCCGGGTCAAGCCCGGCCATGACGCCGAGCAAGCTTTGGTATCTTCAATCGAACAAGCTCGGCGTGTGGTTCACCAGCGCGCCTTCGATCTCCAGCATCTTCAGCTTCGTGACCACGCCGCCATTCGCCGAGAAGCCGCCGGGCTTGTTGCCCGCGGCGAGCACGCGATGGCAGGGCACGACGATCGGGCACGGGTTGCGGCCGAGCGCCTGGCCGACGTCGCGAGACAGCTGGACGCCGCCGAGCTGTTTTGCGATGTCGCCATAGGTGATGGTCTTGCCCGGCGGAATCGCCCGGGCGATGTCGTAGACGCTGCGATTGAACTCGGGCACGCCGTCGAGGTCGAGCGGAATGTCGGTGAGATCATCCGGCTCGCCGGCGAGCAGTTTTGTCATGCGATCGATCGCCTGTTGCACCTCGGCGGTCGGCTCGGTCTCAACGGCGTCGGCATGACGCTGGCTGATGCGGGTGCGGATCTTCTGCTCGCCGCCCATCGGCAATTGCGTGCCGTTGATGCCCCGCGGGCCCCAGGCGATGGCGCACAGGCCGATCCTTGTGTCGAACAGGGCAAAATGCTGGTCGGTCATGTCTAGGTTCCTGGCTTGCTTCCGTTGCAGGCCCCCACTTTGATGTCGTGCCAAATCTAGGCTTGGAAATAGTTGCGATCCACCCGGTTTCCGGGAATCTTGCACAGGCGTTCCAATCCTCTCCCGAGTCCATCATGCAGAGCCTCCACGTCAACGGTTACGACATGCCCTATCTCGATGTGGGCGAAGACAGGGGCCGTCCGCCTCTGGTCTGCGTGCATGGATCGCTGAATGACTTCCGCGTCTGGGGCTGCGTGCTGGGGCCGCTGACGCAGCGGCACCGGGTGATCGCCGTCAGCCTGCGGCACTTCTTCCCGGAGCGCTGGGACGGCGTCGGTGACACCTATTCGATCGCCCAGCATGTCGAGGACGTCATCGCCTTCATCGACAAGCTCGATGTGGGACCGGTCGATTTGATGGGCCATTCCCGCGGCGGGCATATCTGCTTCCGCGTGGCGCAGCAGCGGCCCGATCTCTTACGCCGGCTGATCCTGGCCGAGCCCGGGGGCGAGCTCGATGCGAGCCTTGATCCGGACTACGTCGGCGGCCCCTCGCCGCTGCTGGCGCGCTTCACGGCCTCGGCCGAGAAGATCGCGGCCGGCGATGTCGACGGCGGGCTCGCCGTCTTCGTTGACACGCTGGAAGGCCCAGGCACCTGGCCGCGATTGCCCGCGATGGTGAAGCAGAACCTGCGCGACAATGCCTTTACGCTGATCGGCCAGGTCCGCGACAGCCGCCCGCCGTTCTCGAAGGCGGATGCGGAGGCGATCAAGATGCCGACGCTGTTCATCCTGGGCGCGCGGACCAAGGGCCTCTTGCCGAAAGTGCTGCATGCGCTGGCCACGCATGTGCCCTATTCCAAGACGGCGATCATCCCGAACGCGACGCATCCGATGTTCGAGCAGGCGCCGCAGAAATTCTCCGAAGTGGTTTTGGATTTTCTGGCGAGCTGACCATGCAAAGCTTCCGCGTCAATGGTTACGACATGGCCTATCTCGAGGTCGGTGAGGGCCCGCCACTGGTCTGCGTGCACGGCACACTCGGTGATTTCCGCACCTGGTATTCCGTGCTCGGTCCGCTGTCGAAATCCCATCGCGTGATCGCGGTCAGCCTGCGGCACTTCTTTCCCGAGCATTGGGACGCCGTCGGCGAGGACTACAAGATGGCGCAGCACGTTGCCGATACGATCGCCTTCATCGAGCAGGTCAGGCCCGGCCCCGTCGACCTGATGGGCCATTCGCGCGGCGGACACATCGCCTTTCGCGTGGCGCAGGCGCGGCCTGATCTGTTGCACAAGCTGGTGCTGGCCGAGCCCGGCGGCGATCTCGACGCATCCCTGCCTGTGCCGGAAGGCACGCCCGCGCATCCGTCGCTGGCGGCCCGCACGGCGCGATCGGTCGAGATGATCCGCGGCGGCGACCTCGAGGGCGCGCTGCAGAATTTCTACGAAGGCATCGAGGGCGACGGTTCCTGGCGGCGCGTGCCGGCTGCGGCCAAGCAACAACTCCGCGACAACGCGCTCACCTTCCTTGGCCAGATCAACGAGCAGCGCCGGCCCTACACCCTCAGCGATGCGCAGGCGATCAGGACGCCGACGCTGCTGATCGGCGGCGGCGCCACCACCGGCAGCCTGTCGGTGATGTGGCGCGTGCTGGCCGCGCACATCGCGGGCGCCGAGACGGCGGTGATCGCGAACGCCGGCCACTGGATGTTCGAGCAGGCGCCGCTCGAGTTCGGCGAGGTGGTGAGCAGATTCCTGGCGAAGTAGCTCACACCTTCCACACGCCGACGGGCATTTTGATCGCCGCATTCAGGCGGTTCCACACGTTGATCGTCGCGATCGCAACGATCAGCGTGGCGAGCTCGCGCTCGTCGAAGTGCTTGGCGGCTTCGTTCCAGATCGCATCGGGCACCGGATCCTCGCGATCGGCGAGGCGCGTGACGGCTTCGGTCAGGGCCAGCGCGGCGCGCTCGGGGTCCGTGAAATAGGGCGCCTCGCGCCAGGCGGATACGGCGAACAAGCGCTCGTCGGTCTCACCCAGTCTGCGGGCGACCTTCGGGTGCATATCGACGCACACGCTGCAACCATTGATCTGGCTGGCGCGCAGGTGCACCAGTTCGAGGAGCCTTTCCGGCAGACCCTGCTTTGTCAGGTTGCCGAGGGACTGAAGGACCTTCATGGCCTCCGGCAGGACCATGACGGGATGATTCATGCGGGCGTGCATCATGTTGCGTCTCCATCTGTCGAATTTAGAAGGTTCCGGTCACATCGGCCGGATTGGCTTCGTCATGGGCATGACGGATCGCGACGAGGGAATGTGACCGATGACCGGAGAGAATTTTCTGACCGAGCAGTTCGAGGCGAGCAGGGATCATTTGCGTGCGGTCGCCTACCGAATGCTGGGCTCGCGCGCCGAGGTCGACGATGCCGTGCAGGAGGCTTGGCTGCGGGTCAGCCGCTACGACCTGTCCGACATCGCGAATTTGCGCGGCTGGCTGACCACGGTCGTGGCGCGCATCTGCCTCGACATGCTGCGCGCCCGGAAGTCGCGTCGCGAGGATCCGATGGGTCCGCACGTACCCGAGCCGGTCGACGATACCCGCGAGCGAGAGGCGGAGATGGCCGATTCCGTCGGCGCGGCACTGCTGGTCGTGCTGGAAACGCTGCAGCCCGCGGAGCGGCTCGCCTTCGTGCTGCACGACATGTTCGCCGTCCCGTTCGAGGAGATCGCGCCGATCGTCGGCCGTTCGGTCGATGCCTCGCGGCAACTGGCGAGCCGCGCCCGGCGGCGCGTGCAGGGCGCGCCGGTGCCAGAGACGGATCGGACGCAGCAGCGAAGGATCGTAGATGCATTCCTTAAAGCGTCGCGCGAGGGCAATTTCGAAGGGCTACTCGCGGTGCTGGATCCCGACGTGGTATTCCGCGCCGATCAGGCGGCGGTGCGGCTCGGCTCGCTGGCGGAGGTGCGCGGCGCCGAGGCTGTCGCGCAGCTCTACAAGGGCCGCGCCCGGACGGCGCGCACGGCGCTGGTCGATGGCGAGATGGGTGCTGCCGTCATCCTCGGCGGACAGTTGCGGGTCGCGCTGCGCGTGACGTTCGCGGGCGAGCGGATCGGCGCGATCGAGGCCGTTGCCGATGCGGACGACATCGCCGCGATGGAGGTGCAGGTGCTGGATGGCTCAGATCCGGACCCGTTGTCGCGAAAACAACCCCATGCACAGTAGACGGACTTGGGAAAATCAACAGCTTACCCGGGTGACGTGAAGCCCTTGGGATCGCCCGAGATACGGCTTGACGCTCCACCTCGCCGAGCGTAAGTTCGAATACGGAATTCCGTATTCCTTCGTTCTTCTGGAGCTGCCGGCGTGATCCCTCTCGACCCGCTCCCGAACCTGATCGACCAAGTCTATGCGCGGATCCTGGAGGCGATCTCCGACCGCACGCTTCGGCCCGGCCAGCGCATCCGGCAGAACGAGCTCGCCGATCGGCTCGGCGTGTCGCGCCAGCCGGTGTCGCATGCGCTGCATCTGTTGCATCGGCAGGGCCTGGTCGCCGAGAGCGGCCGCCGCGGCTTTGAAGTGACACAGCTCGATCCCGCGCGCATCCGTCAGCTCTACGAGGTGCGCGGCGCCATCGATGCGCTGGCGGCCGGGCTGGCCGCTCAGCGCGCGGCCAGCGACGCAGCGGGACGCGCGCGACTGGAGGCAGCGCTCGCCGCCGGACGCCGCAGCGACCGCGACACCACGCTATCCGAGCTCATCGCGCTCGACGTCGATTTTCACCGCGCGATCTATCAGCTCGCCGGCAATCCCGTGATCGAGGAGACCATGGCGCCGCAATGGCCGCACATGCGTCGCTCGATGGCGACGGTGCTCTCCGAGCTCGATTATCGCGCCAGCGCCTGGGCGGAGCATGCCGATATTGCCGCGCACATTTTCAGCGGCAACGCGAAAGCGGCCGAACGCGCCGCGCTCGCGCACGCGCAGACGGCGGGACGGATGACCGAGGAGAGATTGCGGGCGACGGAAGAGGCGGCGGCGTAGCGATTGCCACCGTCATTCCGGGGCGATGCGTAAGCATCGAGCCCGGAATCCATCGGGCGGCAGAGACTGCGGGGAAAATGGATTCCGGGCTCGCGACTTCGTCGCGCCCCGGAATGACAAAAACAAACAAAACCAAGGAGGACGACCCATGAAACTGTCTCAGGAGCAATTGGAGTTCTTCCACCGCGAGGGCTGGCTGTTCCTGCCCGAGCTGTTCGCCCAAGAGGAGGTCGACCTGCTCGCGCGCGAGGCGGTCGCCATCTATGAGGCCAACCGGCCGGAGGTCTGGCGCGAGAAGAGCGGAGCGCCGCGCACGGCCTTTGCCGCGCATCTCTACAACGAGGCGTTCGCGATCCTCGGCGCGCATCCGCGCATGATCGAGCCGGTCGAGCAGGTGTTCGGGGAGCCCGTCTACATGCACCAGTTCAAGATCAACGCGAAATCGGCCTTCACCGGCGACGTCTGGCAATGGCACCAGGATTACGGCACCTGGAAGCGCGATGACGGCATGCCGGAGCCGCGGGCGATGAACATCGCGATCTTCCTCGACGAGGTGATGCCGATCAACGGTCCCCTGATGCTGGTGCCGCGCAGCCAGAACGCCGGCGATCTCGAGGCTTCGCACGATCTCGCCACCACCTCTTATCCGCTATGGACGCTGGACGAGGATACGGTCACGCGCCTCGTCAAGCAAGGCGGCATCGTCGCGCCCACCGGCAAGCCCGGCGGCATGCTGATGTTCCACGGCAATCTCGTGCACGGCTCCAGCGGCAACATCACGCCCTATCCGCGCAAGATCGTGTACCTGACGCTGAATGCGGTCTCGAACCATATCCGTACACCGACCCGGCCGGACTACATCGCGCATCGCGATTTCACGCCGATCAAGACGGTGGACGACGACGCGCTGCTGCGGCTGGCACGGGCACCGCGGCAGGCGGCGGAGTAACCTGTCATTCCGGGGCGACGCGGAGCGTCGAGCCCGGAATCCATCGGGCCGCAGTGCTTGTGGAGAAATGGATTCCGGGCTCGCGCTTCGCGCGCCCCGGAATGACGAAGTTTGACAGTGTCACCTGACAGCCATAGCGATCTCGGACCCCCCATGAACCTCTTCCGCCTCCTGCAAGCCCGCGCATCCGCCGGCAAGCCTGTCCGTGTCGCGCTGATCGGCGCCGGCAAGTTCGGCTCGATGTTCCTCGCACAGGTGCCGCACACGCCGGGGCTGGAGGTGCCGATCATCGTCGACATCGACCGCGACCGGGCCCGCGAGGCCTGCCGGACCGTCGGCTGGGATGCCGAACGCATCGCCGCGACCGTGTTCACCGATGACGGCGCGCGCGCCATTGCCGGCGGCGCCATGGACGTGGTGGTAGAGGCGACCGGCAATCCCGCCGTCGGCATTGCCCACGCGCGCGCCGCGATCGCGGCGGGCAAGCATATCGTGATGGTCAATGTCGAAGCCGACGTGCTGGCGGGCCCGCTGCTCGCCGACGAAGCGCGAAAAGCGGGCGTGGTCTATTCGCTCGCCTATGGCGACCAGCCGGCGCTGACGGCGGAGATGGTCGATTGGGCCCGCGCCACCGGATTTCACGTCATTGCCGCCGGCAAGGGCACGAAGTACCTGCCGGCCTATCACGACGTGACGCCCGACGGTGTCTGGCAGCATTACGGCCTGACCGCGGGCGAAGCGCAGTCGGCCGGCATGAATCCGCAGATGTTCAACTCGTTCCTCGACGGCACCAAATCGGCGATCGAGATGGCCGCGATCGCCAATGCCTGCGGCCTCGACGTGCCCGCGGACGGCCTGGCTTTTCCGCCGTGCGGCGTCGATGATCTGCCGCACATCATGCGGCCGCGCTCGCGCGGCGGTGTGCTGGAGCGATCCGGTGTCGTCGAAGTCGTCTCCTCGCTCGAGCGCGACGGCCGGCCGGTGTTTCGCGACCTGCGCTGGGGCGTCTATGTGGTACTGGAGGCGCCCAACGACTATGCCGCCGATTGCTTCAGGCAATACGGCCTCAAGACCGATGGGAGCGGACGCTATGCCGCGATGTACAAGCCCTACCATCTGATCGGGCTCGAGCTGAACATCTCGGTGCTGTCGGCCGCGCTGCGGGGCGAGCCCACCGGGCAGCCTTACGGCTTTCGCGGCGACGTCGCCGCCGTGGCCAAACGTAACTTGCGTGCCGGGGAGATGCTCGACGGCGAAGGCGGCTACACGGTATGGGGCAAGCTGATACCGGCGGCCGCGAGCCTCAGGGCTGGGGCCCTGCCGATCGGGCTCGCACATCGCCTCAAGCTTAAGCACGACGTCGCCCATGGCACGTTGGTACGGTGGAGCGATGTCGAATTCGACCCGGGCAACGAAACGGTGAAGGCGCGCAAGGCCATGGAAGCCGCGTTCGCGCCGCAGCATTGATCGGCTTGGCAGGCGCACAACCAAAGCGAGCTTGATTTGCTGTTCCCCTTTGGTCATGCTGCCTGCGATCCGGGAACATTGAATTTCGGACACCAAGAAACGTCGGCCACCGGCGAAAGATGAAGCGGCGTCAAGACCGCGATCCCTCGTCGAGGACACGACACCGCAGGAGGGAAACGCATGGAACGTCGTAAAT
>NZ_JADYVR010000004.1:690000-693245 GCF_020193935.1 Bradyrhizobium sp. NBAIM08
TGCTTGAAACCTCCTATGTATTCAGAAGTCTCATACCTTCTCTTGATAACCGGAAATCCAAAACCTCTAGGGTCATGGTCCCGATCATTTCTGGTCGAACACCAAAACACGAGGTCTTGGAGTTCCGGCTATCGAAGGTGGGTTTCCCCATTCGGAAATCCGCGGATCAAAGCTTCTTCGCAGCTCCCCACGGCTTATCGCAGCGTAGCACGTCCTTCATCGCCTCTCAGCGCCAAGGCATCCACCGAACACCCTTAAGGCACTTGATTGCTCTCATTATCAATGTCCACACACTCGGCAGAATGTTGTCTGCACGATTGCCTTACGGCGCGCACCCTCGATGAATGCTACGTGCAGCCGGACATTGACTAGAAAGACCAGCTTGCTTCGTAAGATCGTTCCGATAGCGAGGCGGTCAAGCTTCGCTAAAAGGATCATTTTACAACTCGCATTCAACCTCACGGCTGAAAGCGAGCGCCGAAAATGATCCGGAGATAATGAAGGTTCGCGCAACAATCTGCTGCACGACCCAACTCGGATCGATCTCCTCTTTACGATGTCAGAAAACACGCATCTTGCTGTCTATCCAGACTAGCAGGATGCGAAGTGATGTTTCGCGGACGACGGTGCAATATCTCGGTGATCAAACCATCTGGTGGAGCCAGACGGGATCGAACCGACGACCTCATGCTTGCAAAGCACGCGCTCTCCCAGCTGAGCTATGGCCCCGTAACCAGAAGACGAATGCTCACTCGATGAAAGTGGTGGGCCTGGGAAGACTTGAACTTCCGACCTCACGCTTATCAAGCGCGCGCTCTAACCAACTGAGCTACAAGCCCCTAACGCATATCCCGTCAGGGACCGTGGGATCCTGCATGATGCAGGCCCAGCGCGTGTTCGTCCGCGAAGAAAGAGAAACGAAGACGGCGAAATCCCGCCAATGCAGCTCAACGATCTGGCGATCTGTTGGCCACTGATGTTTCTAAAACGATCCGATAGTGAGCGTGAGCTCGCTGAAGGATCATCCTTAGAAAGGAGGTGATCCAGCCGCAGGTTCCCCTACGGCTACCTTGTTACGACTTCACCCCAGTCGCTGACCCTACCGTGGCCGGCTGCCTCCCTTGCGGGTTAGCGCACCGTCTTCAGGTAAAACCAACTCCCATGGTGTGACGGGCGGTGTGTACAAGGCCCGGGAACGTATTCACCGTGGCGTGCTGATCCACGATTACTAGCGATTCCAACTTCATGGGCTCGAGTTGCAGAGCCCAATCCGAACTGAGACGGCTTTTTGAGATTTGCGAAGGGTCGCCCCTTAGCATCCCATTGTCACCGCCATTGTAGCACGTGTGTAGCCCAGCCCGTAAGGGCCATGAGGACTTGACGTCATCCCCACCTTCCTCGCGGCTTATCACCGGCAGTCTCCTTAGAGTGCTCAACTAAATGGTAGCAACTAAGGACGGGGGTTGCGCTCGTTGCGGGACTTAACCCAACATCTCACGACACGAGCTGACGACAGCCATGCAGCACCTGTGCTCCAGGCTCCGAAGAGAGGGTCACATCTCTGCGACCGGTCCTGGACATGTCAAGGGCTGGTAAGGTTCTGCGCGTTGCGTCGAATTAAACCACATGCTCCACCGCTTGTGCGGGCCCCCGTCAATTCCTTTGAGTTTTAATCTTGCGACCGTACTCCCCAGGCGGAATGCTTAAAGCGTTAGCTGCGCCACTAGTGAGTAAACCCACTAACGGCTGGCATTCATCGTTTACGGCGTGGACTACCAGGGTATCTAATCCTGTTTGCTCCCCACGCTTTCGTGCCTCAGCGTCAGTACCGGGCCAGTGAGCCGCCTTCGCCACTGGTGTTCTTGCGAATATCTACGAATTTCACCTCTACACTCGCAGTTCCACTCACCTCTCCCGGACTCAAGATCTTCAGTATCAAAGGCAGTTCTGGAGTTGAGCTCCAGGATTTCACCCCTGACTTAAAGACCCGCCTACGCACCCTTTACGCCCAGTGATTCCGAGCAACGCTAGCCCCCTTCGTATTACCGCGGCTGCTGGCACGAAGTTAGCCGGGGCTTATTCTTGCGGTACCGTCATTATCTTCCCGCACAAAAGAGCTTTACAACCCTAGGGCCTTCATCACTCACGCGGCATGGCTGGATCAGGGTTGCCCCCATTGTCCAATATTCCCCACTGCTGCCTCCCGTAGGAGTTTGGGCCGTGTCTCAGTCCCAATGTGGCTGATCATCCTCTCAGACCAGCTACTGATCGTCGCCTTGGTGAGCCATTACCTCACCAACTAGCTAATCAGACGCGGGCCGATCTTTCGGCGATAAATCTTTCCCCGTAAGGGCTTATCCGGTATTAGCACAAGTTTCCCTGTGTTGTTCCGAACCAAAAGGTACGTTCCCACGCGTTACTCACCCGTCTGCCGCTGACGTATTGCTACGCCCGCTCGACTTGCATGTGTTAAGCCTGCCGCCAGCGTTCGCTCTGAGCCAGGATCAAACTCTCAAGTTGGACTTGAACTTTGAACCGGCTGATCACAACGTTTGACGAGGTCCCACCATTATCGACCGAAGTCGATGTGCTGCCCGCGATTCACATCGCTGGCAACGATGGTGTTTCCTTTAAAACGTGTACCGCCGAAGTCTTTCGTCCGGTCTCGATCAGAAAAGCCGAAGCTTCTCGGAAGCGAGACCCGCAAGGACTCCGCCGTCCACGTTTCTCTTTCTTCATCTTCACTTGTCAAACAGCCCGAGACCATGGAGGCCTCAACCTTCCTGAGAGGAAGGGTTCCGACACCCTTACCGACGATGGATGAACTCCAACCGACTGGTGTCGGCTGTTGTGTCACTCAACAAGGTGAGGAGCATCAGTGGCGCGTTCGCTCGCCTTGGTCAGTGACCCGGCGGCGCCGCGCTCAGTGGTTGGGGTTATAGGCCCCACCTTCCGGCCTGTCAACGCCAATCGTCAACAAATCGTCGCACAGCGGACCAGCGAGAAAACACCCACGATTCCAGCCATTTAGAAAGCCGCCGGGCACATCGAACGAGCCCGCCCGGCAAAAAATCTGAAAAAAAGTTTGCCCGCCGGCGGGCTCCGGAGGGCGCCTTGGAGCCCTCCCTGGCGGCCTCCCTCGGGGGCCCTCCTCCGCACTCCGCCACCCTGGGGGGCGCGCCGTCCCAAGCGCTGTCGGCCCCCCGGCCAAACGCCCGCCTCCCCCGCTAGATGGGGCCCTGTCC
>NZ_JADYVR010000040.1:0-1777 GCF_020193935.1 Bradyrhizobium sp. NBAIM08
AGGTTCGGATCGCGCTGTGCGAGCCGTCCCAACCAATATACTGAGGCGACTTTCCGGCCTTTCAACCGCTTGTATTTCCGCCTCGTCCAGCGGGCGAGCGCGTCGTTTACGTGACGAAGGACGTTGACACATTCCGTCCGGTAAAACCGTCCGTAATAGTTCAGCCATCCTTGCACGACAGGATCAATCAGCTTGGCGAGTTCTTCAAGACTCCAGTGGTTTCGCGTCGAACCCAGTCGCCATGAGCGAATGGTTTGTCGGATTCCTTTGGCAGCCTTGTTGCTGATTGCCGGGAGGAAGTTGAGGAACTTCTCGCCCTTTCGATCGCGAGCGCTGCGCGGCTGGAAGGTGTAGCCAAGGAAGTCGAACGAGATGTGTTCGCATTCCTCTCTCCGTTTATTATCTTTGCAGTAGACGATCCGGGTTTTCTCCGGATGGAGCTCCAGACCGCATTCCGCAAGACGTTTCCGGATCGCCTCCATCACGGTTCGAGCCTCGCTTTCAGTTCTGCAATGGACTATCGCCTCGTCAGCGTATCTTTCGAAACACAAACAAGGGAAGGTCCGCTGCATCCAGTGATCGAATGCGTAGTGCAGAACCAAATTTGCGAGCAGCGGTGAAACCACCGAACCCTGAGGGGTTCCGCGTGTTCTCTCCACAGGGATTCCGTCTTCTTTCTCCACGGGAGCTTGCAGCCACCGCTTTACCGTAGAGACGAATCCAACTCAGTTCCGTGTGGTGGGCGACGGCCTTTTCGATCAGGTGCCAAGGAATCGAGTCGAAGAACGACTTGATATCAAGGTCGATAACCCAGTCGAATTTCCAGCAACGCTTTCGCGCTGTCCCCACTGCGTCAAGCGCCGAACGGCCGGGCCCATAGCCGTAGGAGTCCGGATGGAATATTCGTTCCATCGTCGGCTCCATAACCATCTTTGCAACCGTCTGAGCCACGCGGTCAGCTATAGAGGGTATTCCTAACGGACGCTTCCCTCCATTAGCCTTGGGAATTTCCACGAGACGGACGGGAGGCGGAAAGTATGTCCCCGACGACATTCATTCCAGATCTTGTAGAGGTTTCTCTTCAAGTCCTTTTCGAATTCCTCGATGGAGACCCCGTCCACACCCGCTGACCCGCGGTTCGCTTTCACCTGTTTCCAAGCTTCCCAAACGAGATGTTTGGGGATCTGATACGACTTTGCCTCAGTCATCGGCTCCTCCCGTTTCCGGTTGGCTTGTGACTTTGGCTGGAAGATCGGGTCCCTTCGCTCCGCCCGTATTACCGGGCCTCATCACTATTACGAACCCGTCCGCCCCTGCGTCGCGCATTGGTACTCTGCCCTCGGCGGGTCCGCCGCCTTTGGGGTCTCCCTTGGCATCGCGACGCAGGTTCCCATGTTCCGCGCAAGAGCCTGCCATCGGGATCGCGCCGCCTCTACACCGGTTGCCGCCCGGCCAATACACAGGCTCTCGTCGCGCTTGATCCCAGGAGGTGGTATCGCCCCTGGTTTCGACAACATCTGAACTGTACTTTCGATGCATCATCGGCGGTTTACTTGCGTTCGTCTTCCCGTGGCTCACCTGACAGGCTGATTGCCCGCCTTTTCCAGCAACGCTCACCACCTCAGCCATTGAGCTAAAGCAGCTTGTGGCGGTTTGGACTCTGATCCTGCAATCCGAGTCCGAGGGGCCTGCCCTCATCTCTTGCGCAGCAAGGCTGCTCGGAAGATGGTCTACATACTCAACCTCCTTCTTCGCGCCGTCATGGCGCACATACCAC
>NZ_JADYVR010000399.1:0-443 GCF_020193935.1 Bradyrhizobium sp. NBAIM08
GCTCGGCCACGAGGCGTCGGTCACCGCGTTCAAGGTGTGGGCCGAGGGCGTCGGCCTGCGAGCGGGCGACCGCTACCTCATCGTCAACCCGTTCTTCCACACCTTCGGCCTCAAGGCCGGCATCCTCGCCTGCCTGCTGCAGGGCGCGGTGATCGTCCCCCACCCCGTGTTCGACGTCCCGAGCGTGATGGACCGCGTCGAGGAGGAGCGCATCACCATGCTCCCCGGGCCGCCGGCGATCTACCAGACGATCCTCGACCACCCCGACCTCGCCGGCCGCGACCTCTCGTCCTTGCGCCTCGCCGTCACGGGGGCGGCCACGGTGCCCGTCGAGATGATCCGCCGGATGCGCGAGGAGCTCGACTTCGAGGTGATCGTCACCGCCTACGGGCTCACCGAGACGACCGGCGTGGTGACCTTGTGCCAGCACGACGACCCCATCG
>NZ_JADYVR010000400.1:0-443 GCF_020193935.1 Bradyrhizobium sp. NBAIM08
GAGATGAACCCACGCGTGTCGCGCTCGTCCGCCCTTGCGTCCAAGGCCACGGGCTTCCCGATCGCCAAGGTCGCGGCCAAGCTCGCCGTAGGCTACACGCTGGACGAGTTGGAGAACGACATCACGGGAGGGGCCACGCCCGCGTCCTTCGAGCCGACCATCGACTACGTCGTCACCAAGATCCCGCGCTTTGCCTTCGAGAAGTTTCCCGGCGCCGAGCGCACGCTCACGACCTCGATGAAGTCCGTCGGCGAAGTGATGGCGATCGGGCGCACGTTCGCCGAGAGCCTGCAGAAGGCGCTGCGCGGGCTGGAGACCGGCCTCACGGGCCTCGACGACTTCACCTTCGAGGGTCTCGGCGCCGGCGACGACAAGAACGTCATCCGCGCCGCGCTCGGCGTGCCGACGCCCGAGCGGCTGCTCAAGGTCGCCCAGGCCATGCG
>NZ_JADYVR010000401.1:0-443 GCF_020193935.1 Bradyrhizobium sp. NBAIM08
GCCAGGGCCACGGGCACCACCTCCTCGTCGGGGGGCCGCGCGGCGAGGCCGACGTCGTCGAGCCCCACGGCGAGCCATCCACCCTCCGGGGGTGGGGTGTCGGCCGGCGTGGCCGCCGCTCGTGCATCGCCCCGCACCTGCGCGTAGCGGACCTTGAGGAGCTGCGGGGCGACGAGCGTGGTGACCAGGACGACGAGCAGCAGCGCGGCGTAGAGGTCGTCTCCCAGCACGCCGTTCTGGAGGCCGATGGCGGCGAAGATGAGGCCCACCTCGCCGCGGGGGAGCATGCCGAAGCCGATGAGGGCCTTGTCACCGCGCGCCCCGATGGCGCCGAGGGGCGAGAGCAGCTTGCCGACGACCGCGACGGCCAGGAGGATGGCGGCGTCCCGCAGCACCTCGATCCGGGTGAAGGCGCTGATGTCCGCGTCGATCCCGATCTGGAG
>NZ_JADYVR010000402.1:0-443 GCF_020193935.1 Bradyrhizobium sp. NBAIM08
CTATCGGACGGCCGATTGGTATATCGCCCGCAAGAGATTTTTCGGGTGGAACTTCATAAACACAACATCCAACAACAGTTTCAGTAGGTCCATATTCATTAATAAGCCTGGTAGAGGGGGCATGTTTACGCCAAAAGTTCAGGTATTTACCTACCAGCGCCTCTCCTCCAATAATCAATGCATTTGTATGACCTTCCAGATTTTTACCAGGAAGCAAATGATCCAGAATCTCCAGGTGAGCCGGCGTTATTTTAAGAAGGCTAAATTTATTTTTCGATTTCAAGACATCGGTTAATGCTTCTATTTCACCATTTTCCGGCAGGAGCAACACTTTTTTCCCGGATAATAGTGGTGAAAAAAAACTGGTAACCGTTGCATCGAATCCTATAGACGAACTGACAGGGCAGCCGTTACCTGCTGCTACTTTGTAAGCTTTTATACAC
>NZ_JADYVR010000403.1:0-443 GCF_020193935.1 Bradyrhizobium sp. NBAIM08
CAGACATCCATCACGTCAGTGGCTCGGTCGATCCCGTACGTGACATCGAAGTCATTACGACGGAACTCGTGCTTGCCGATTTGGGTGCCTGCCAGAAGCGCCTTGATAAAACCCAGAAGCAGGCTCGCTCCGGCGACAAACTCGCCAAGGCCGAGGTGGCGTTGATCGAAAAGCTCCTTCCCCACCTGGATCAAGGAAAGCCTGCAAGCGTCTTGCCGCTCAGCGACGACGAGTCCACTCTCCTCAAGTCGTTTTTTCTCCTCACCGCCAAGCCGGTCCTCTTCGCCTGCAACGTCCTGGAAGGCGAACTCGCCGCCGCAACGGCCGCGCTCGAGTCTGACGAAATCACGCCGGAAGGCGTCGCCGCCGCGTCGGTCCGGGCGGTCAAAAAATTTGTCGGCTCCCAACTCGCGACGGAGGCGGTCGTCATCAGCGCCCAGATC
>NZ_JADYVR010000404.1:0-443 GCF_020193935.1 Bradyrhizobium sp. NBAIM08
AATCTATCCGGCCGCGGCGACAAAGATATGATCACCGTCGGCGACCATCTCGGAGTGAAGCTGTAAGATTCGTTCAAACGTTCAATAGTTCAAGGTTGCGGGGTGGGAGAGGGCGTTGAACGATTGAACTTTTAACCGTTGAACGGCTAGGTTGATTTTACTTATGAGCCGTATCGAAAAAAAGTTTATTGCAGTGAAGCGACGCGGTGAAGCGGCGCTGGTTCCATTTATCACCGCCGGCGATCCCGACTTGGCGACTACGCTGAAAATCATGCGTGCCTTGGAAACGGGCGGTGCCGATGCCATCGAATTGGGCATTCCGTTTTCCGATCCCTCGGCGGATGGCCCGACGATTCAGCGTTCGTCGGAGCGGGCTTTGAAGAACCCGATCTCCTTGCCGGCGATATTCCGCTTGGTACGCGATTTCCGCCGCACTTCCGAAC
>NZ_JADYVR010000405.1:0-443 GCF_020193935.1 Bradyrhizobium sp. NBAIM08
GTCCACGACAGCCGCCGTCACGACCCCGTCCTGGGCGTTCCTCGATGCGGGCTGTTTCGCGCGACTGGGCGGTGGGGGCCTGGGCTTCCTGGATGCGTGCTACAGCCTGCACCAGCTCGTGAACGAGACGAACGCCAAGGACTTCTACAAGCTCGAGCAGTACGGGACCCTCGGCGCAGGGATCGCCGCGAAGATCTACAGCGGCTGGATGTCGGCGGTGCGAGCGGCCGGCAGCAGCACGATGCACTGGGTCGACTGGAGTCCGCGCGGGAACGTCAAGGGTGGCTGCCAGAACCTCACCCTCAAGGTCGAGGCGCTCGGCATCAGCTTCACGAGCCCAGCCTACTTCTGCGAGAACAACATCCCCACCAAGTCCGAGGCGGCCGGATCGTTCCGGATGGAATGGAGCTGCGGCTGCATCTACCCGTTCGGCCAGCCGTACC
>NZ_JADYVR010000406.1:0-443 GCF_020193935.1 Bradyrhizobium sp. NBAIM08
GGCGCGCCCTGATCAGGATCGACTCGGTCGCCCCGATCGTACGCCCGATCGCCGCGGCAACCTCAGAGACCGGCAAACCGTCCAGATAGCGCAACACCAGCACCAGCCGATGCGTCTCGGTCAGACCGTCGAGCAATGCCAACGCTTCACGGTCATCAATTGCGTCGAACACCGAGTCGTCGAACTGAGCCGATGATGGCGTGTGCTCGGTGAGCCGGCGAATCTTGCGTTGCTCTCGGGTCCGCCGCCGATGATCGTCGATCAGTTTGTGGCGGGCGACACCCATGAGCCACGGAATAGTCACTGCGTCGGGTTGCCCACGGTTGAACGCACGGACCGCTGCGACGAACGTTTCCTGCGTCAAATCTTCCGCCCGGCGGGCGTCACCTGAGGTTGCACGGTAAAAGTATCGGTACAGCTCTCGGACGTAGGCGTCGTAGAAC
>NZ_JADYVR010000407.1:0-443 GCF_020193935.1 Bradyrhizobium sp. NBAIM08
CGCTGTATCTGCTCGCCTTGAACATGCAGAAGCTGGAGTTCGTCGGCACCATTGCGTGGATGTTCCTGATCATCAATCTGGTGAAGGTGCCGTTCAGCGCGCACCTCGGCTTGATCAATCCGGCTTCTCTTTTTCTCAACGCGCTCCTGATCCCCGGAGTGGTCGTGGGAATTTTCATGGGCCGTCTTTTTGTGGGGAAAATCTCCCAGCGCGCATTCGATGCGTTTCTCCTGATCAGTGCCGCGATCGCTTCTGTCCGACTGATCTGGTGGCGGTGAATCGCACCCTTCTTTCCTCTCGCAAACCCGCAGCCACTTTTTAAGAGTCCCGCGCATGACCCTTTCTTTCCTCGGCAAATATCGCGAAGGCGCTCTGCTTTTTCTTCGTGTCGGGCTCGGCGTTATGTTCGTCATTCACGGTCTTCCGAAGATCATGGGCGGCCC
>NZ_JADYVR010000408.1:0-443 GCF_020193935.1 Bradyrhizobium sp. NBAIM08
TATCTGGCCGGGCCCTCCGTGGGTCCCCTGTCCAGCCGTATTCGTCTCACGTCGACCGTACCGCGCTGCGGTCGTCGTTGGGTCCACCCCCGCCGGATCAAGGTGAACCTCGGGAGGTTCTCCACGGTGGAGCCGATCGCTGGCACCCTAACAACAGCTCATTCGGTCACCAGAGCCTGGTAGTCGTCGGCGCTCAGCAGCCCACCGAGCTCGTTGCCGAGAGAGTCGCCGTCGGCGCGCAGCTCGACGAGCCATCCGTCGCCGTAGGGGTCGGAGTTGACCAGCTGCGGGTTGCCCTCCAGATCACCGTTGACCGCAACGACTTTCGCAGAAACCGGCGAATAGAGGTCGGAAACCGACTTCGTCGATTCCACTTCGCCGAACGAATCCCCCGCGGCGATATCGGCGCCGACGTCGGGCAGCTGGACGAACACCACATCGCC
>NZ_JADYVR010000041.1:0-1724 GCF_020193935.1 Bradyrhizobium sp. NBAIM08
CCCCAGCTGTCGCGCGAATTGGACCCCGCGGGTCCGAGCAAGCCGCTCGCGAAGCGCGCCCTCCAGAGCGCCGTAGCGAGAGAGCGGCTTGCGGTGATTCGGCAAAGCAACACGTGGGATTTAGACAGCGAGGGAAGCTTGGAACGATAGTATGGTTTCGGTGCTGCTGATGAGCTGTCGAGCGACCTTTGATCGCCAATTCTTCACCAACCGCTGCACCGTACGCCGCTGATGGCCACTGAACTGACCCGGCGCATGCGCTGCCAGCCGGGAGAGGAGATCGACGGCGGACAAGTGCGGAGCCGCGGCGAGCCATTCCTCGATCATGGGAATGTATGGGTCGAGCATCGATGGCCGACGTGGCGCAGGTTTGCGCCGCACATAGCGGCGCCGATGAATGCCGCGCTGCTCACCCTGCTTCCAACCGTCGCCGAGCTCTCGGGCAAAGGCGGTCAAGTCGCTTTGCACCGGCGCGACGGTCATGGCTGGCTTTCCGGCCCGCTGATCAACACGCTTGCCCAGCTCATTTTGAGCGTCCCTCATCTGTGCCAGCAATGCCACCGGATCAAGCGTGCGGTAAATCTCACGCAGCCGACGTTTGAATGCCTCGTTGAGATGCGGGTGGACCAATGCTCTTTCGTACGGTGTAGCGGGAGGAAGATAACGCTTGATCACCTTGGCACCTTCGCGGTGCTTCTCCTTCAGCTTAAACGAGGGCTGGAAGAAATTGATGTGCAGCCGTGCCGCGGCAAACAGGCGAGCTAATGAGCGAGCGGCATCAATGCCTTCAAAGCGCCCGTAGCCCACCAGACGTCGAACGATAGCTCCATTCTTCTGTTCAACGAACGCTTGATCGTTCTTCTTGTAGGCCCTGGAACGAGTGACTTCGACATCGTGAGAACGGCACCACGAGACGACCGTGTCGTTCATGAAGGCGCTGTCGTTGTCAAAATCGAGCCCGCAAACGGGCCAGGGAAATAGGTTCTGGGCGCGCTCGAGGGCCTCGACCACAAGCGCTGCTTCACGCACAACAAGCGGAAAGCATTCGGTCCACCCCGTTGCGACATCCACCATTGTTAGCGTCTGAATGAAGGCCCCGGATACGGACATGCCGCCGTGCGCAACCAGATCCGCTTCGCAGTACCCCGGCGGAGGTGATCCCCAGTCATTGAATGTACGCACCGGGACTTGCCGCCGTACGGCACTGGAAAAGCCCGCCCGCCGTCGGCGTCCTCCGGCTGCTGCGATCCTTACGTCGCTCAGCAGGCGATCGATCGTCGCCGCGCTCACCCTCAAAACCTTAGACCGCTCATCAGCAGAAAGCTTCAATCTGCCGTGCCGTTCAAGAGCCGGAAGCAAGAACGGGATCATCGCGACGAGCCGCTTACTGCAGAGCCGGTCAGACGAGTCCCATAGCACAATCAGTGCCATACGAATGGAAGCTCCGTAGGTCCGGCCCCGCCGCCGCGGCACGGCCGACCCCGATGCCCCGTCCGCTGACAGCGCTCGGATCGCGTGCTTGCGATGCCATCCCGCAACGGCGCACAGCTCGTCTAGGATCCGTCCCTTCTCGAGCCGCCCGCTTGCCCGATAACGCTCGGCCAGCGCTGATGTGATCTCGCGCTTTGCGCGCATGCTGATCTTCCCTGCCATAGCCGCCACCGATCTGATTCGGCAGCTCCGCCCCAGACACGACAGGGAAGTTGTCCGGTAACATTTTTAGC
>NZ_JADYVR010000409.1:0-443 GCF_020193935.1 Bradyrhizobium sp. NBAIM08
GATCGCATAACCGTCCTCATGGCTCGTGTCATTCCAAGACATGTCGACTTCGGACCCGGAAGCGGCGGTCGCCCTGAAACCGACAGGCGTCGACGGACGTCCCGACGGCATCGTGACGGTCACCGAATTCGACACATCCGAGAAGTATGAGCCGCCATACGCCGTGTCGGGATAAGAAGCCTGCACAGAGAACTGATAGGTGGCACCGGGGACCAGCCCCGTCACGGTATAAGTATCCTCAACGGATTCCGGGTATGCGATTTGCTCCCAGGTATCTCCGACCAATTGGCAGATCGCATAACCGTCCTCATGGCTCGTGTCATCCCAAGACATGTCGACTTCGGACGGGGAGACGGAGGTCGCCCTGAACCCATCCGGCGCGGCCGCGATATCAACCGGTGTCGTGACGGAAACGACGCGCGAACTCTTGGCACCTCCTCGGT
>NZ_JADYVR010000410.1:0-443 GCF_020193935.1 Bradyrhizobium sp. NBAIM08
CGCCGTGTCGATGCGGAACGACAGCGGGGAGATCGTCCGCTGGTTCGGCACGAACACCGACATCGAGGAGCGCCGCGTCGCGGAGGAGCGGCAGAGCTTCCTCGCCGAGGCCGGCTGGGTCCTCGGCAGCTCGCTCGACTACGAGCAGACCCTCGCGGGCGTGGCCCGGCTCGCCGTTCCGCGCGTGGCCGACTGGTGCGCGGTCGACATCTTCGTCGACGGCAAGCTCGAACGGCTCGCGCTGGAGCACGTCGACCCGCTGAAAGCGACGCTCGCCCGGGAGCTCGAGGTGCCGCTGCTGCGGGCGCGCCGCTCGGCCGCAGCCGCGGCGATCCATTCCAAGGAGCCCGTGCTCGTGGCCGTCGTCGACGACGACGTGCTCGCGCTGCTGCGGACGAGCGGCGCGGAGGTCTCGACCGACGCCACCGACCTCGGCGAGGCGG
>NZ_JADYVR010000411.1:0-443 GCF_020193935.1 Bradyrhizobium sp. NBAIM08
GGTAGACGATCCCGCCGAGGATCGCGACGGCGACGACGCCGAGAAGCACCCACGGCACGGGCGAGGACGAATCGGTCTCCTCGATCGGCGCCGGCGTCTCCGAGGCGGGCGGGGCGGATGTCGCGACCTCGCTCGGCTCCTCCGACGGCGCAGCGCTCTCCGATGGGGACGCGGTCGGCACCGGCTCCGCGGCCTGAAGGGTGAAGGTCAGCTCGCCGGAGACCGGGTGACCGTCGCCGGAGACCACCTTCCACAGCACGCGGTACGCGCCGTTCGCCAAGTCGGTGGGCAGGGGCTGGGTGACCGTGGTGCCCTCGGTGACGGCGTCGCCTTCGCTGACGACCGAGTCACCGGCATCCAGCACCTGCACCTCGGTCGCGCCGGCACCGGGGGTGAGCTCCGCGCTGAAAGTGAGGGTGACGGACTCGGGCGCCTCGGTGAGC
>NZ_JADYVR010000412.1:0-443 GCF_020193935.1 Bradyrhizobium sp. NBAIM08
CGCCAACCCCGACGCCGCGATCGCCCTGCTCCTGCTCGCCGTCTCGGACGTCCTGGCCGCCGGCGCACGCCTCGGCGCGATGGTCGACGTCGTGCCCGCCGAGCGCTTCGGTGAGATCACGTTCCCGGTCCTCGTGGCCCACTCCGACGCCGATGGGGTGTTCCCCTACGCCGAGGCGGTCGACGCCTACGACCGGCTGCCCGGCGAGAAGTACCTCCTGACGATGCACGGCGCGGTGCACGCGACGGTCGCCGAGAACACCCCGACGACGGCCGACGCGGCGTACCAGGCGACGACGATCGCATTCTGGGACCGCACGCTGCGCGGTCGTGTCGGCGAGCCGTTCCCGGCACCGATCGAGGGCGTCACGTCGTTCGTCGACGGCACGCTGGACCTGCCGGGCACGCTCTGAGCGGCCAGGAAGGGCTCGTGCCGCCCACCGA
>NZ_JADYVR010000413.1:0-442 GCF_020193935.1 Bradyrhizobium sp. NBAIM08
GGCGCTACAACTTCAGGCGTCCACACGGCTCCCTCGGCCGAAGACCGCCCGCAGCTCGCCTCGCCGAGCTGAACAACGCGCTCGGGTCTTACACCTAGCCCTTCGAGATTCCGACCGCGGCCGCGCCAGGTAGCACTGCGTCCTGCGGCTCATCCGCGCGGATCTCGGCCATGCGCTCCGCACGCCGTTGCTGCCAGAGCACGAGGCCGATCACGAACGCGGTGAACAGGAACAGGATCGTCGCGAGGACGTTCACCTGTACCGGGATCCCGCGGAGGGCGACGCCGAAGACGTAGAGCGGGAAGGTCACGGTCGACCCGGAGTTGAAGTTGGAGATCACGAAGTCGTCGATCGATAGTGCGAACGCCAGCAGCCCGCCGGCCGCGACTCCCGGCGCAATCAACGGCAACGTCACCAGCCTGAACGTCGTCCAGCCCGAGGC
>NZ_JADYVR010000414.1:0-442 GCF_020193935.1 Bradyrhizobium sp. NBAIM08
GCGCGGCCTCGACCGAGTCGCCGTGGCTCATCCACACGGCGAGCTCGTCGGGCAGCCCCTGCAGCAGGGTGCCCGGCACGTCGACGCGGGCCTTGGTCCGGCCGAACTCGCTCAGCCCCGTCCGGGCGACGTCCCCGCCCAGCGCGGACGCCATGGCCTGGAAGCCGTAGCAGATCCCGAACGCGGGCACGCCGGCCTCGAACAGGCCGCGGTCGACCTGGGGCGCGCCGGGCGCGTACACCGACTGGGGCCCGACGCTGAGGATGATCGCCTTCGGCCGCCGCGCCATGACCTGCTCGACGGTCGCCGTGTGCGGCATGATCTCGGAGAAGACGCGGGCCTCCCGCACGCGCCGGGCGATCAGCTGCGCGTACTGGGCGCCGAAGTCGATCACCACGACCAGGTCGTGGTCCCCCACGCGCTCCAGCGGGGTCGGCTCGAT
>NZ_JADYVR010000415.1:0-442 GCF_020193935.1 Bradyrhizobium sp. NBAIM08
CTTCGCGACGTTCTCGCTGCAGGCCGACGGTTCGCGCGCCCAGCATGCGCTGCAGGTATCGCTGGCGGGCGACGCCGTCGCGATCGATGCCGCCGTCGATGGCGGGGAGCGCGACGGCCGCTGGCGCGGCACGCTGACGACCCTGCAGCTGGCGCCGAAGGATCGAGAAACCTGGAACCTGCGCGCACCGGCCGAGCTGGCTTACGACCACGAGCCGCAACTGCTGCGGTTGGCCGAATCCTGCCTCGATGCAGCGCCGGCCACGCTGTGCGCCGCGCTCGACTGGAGTGACGCCGGCGGCGAGGCGCGCTTTTCGCTGCAGGAGCTGGCGCTGGCGCAGCTCGATCCGCTGCTGACAGCCGCGCTCGATGCGCCGCTGTCGGCCTACGGCTCGCTGTCGGCGAACGGCACCGCGCGGCGCGACGCGGCGGGCGTGGTCACC
>NZ_JADYVR010000416.1:0-442 GCF_020193935.1 Bradyrhizobium sp. NBAIM08
TCCTTGAACAGCACGTCGTTCACCTTGGCCGGCTGTGCCGAGGTGTTGACACGCGCGAGCAGCTCCTCGCGTAGGCGATAGAGACCGGCAGAGCCGCGCAGATCCTCGGGCCGCAGCTCGCGCAGATAGGTCTGGAAGGCGTCGACGATGCGCGGCAGCACCGCCTCGAGCTTCGGGATATCGGCCGCGTCGTCGAGTTCGAGGCTGAGGCTGATCTTCAGGAAGTTGGAGCGCCGTCCCTGCCCGTTCAGGTTCACGAGCAGTTCGGGCATGTTGTAGAAGACCATCGGCTTCGGCGGCTTCTTCTCTTCCTTGTGCTCTTCGGCATGCTCGTCGTGCTTCTTGTTGAAGAACATGAAGTACGCGCCTGCACCGCCGCCGCCGAGCAGCAGCAGGGGCGCGACGACGAACAGGATGAGCGTCTTGCCGGCGAGCTTCTTCT
>NZ_JADYVR010000417.1:0-442 GCF_020193935.1 Bradyrhizobium sp. NBAIM08
CTCCGTCACCGTATGACGGTGCCACCTCCCCGCGCTTCGCGCAGGGAGGAAAGCTGACTCTAGCTGCAGCGTATGACCACCGACGGCTTGCCGAACACCTCGCGGTAGGTGCCGACGGTCGGCATGTTCTTGCTGTCGAGCGTGGTGTAGTTGCCCTGCCTGCACATCGCGAGCGCGCGTTCCTGGCAGCCGCCGGGGTTCTCGCAGGAGATGGCGTAGGCCGGCTTGCCGTCGCTCCAGGTGATCGAAGTGGCGTCCGACCTCGAGGAGCGATCGGGACCGGTCGTCGAGCTGGTTGCGCAGGCCGCCAGCGCGCCGGCGGCAGCGGCAAGAACTCCCCACAAGTGCAGTCGCATCGGCTTACTCTCCCTTGTCACGGCTTCTTGGCCAGCTTGAAATCCCGCCAGATCAACAGGCCGGTCGAGTTCTGAAGGGTCGTGCC
>NZ_JADYVR010000418.1:0-442 GCF_020193935.1 Bradyrhizobium sp. NBAIM08
GATTTCCGCGCCCCTGGTCTCGAGGACCATTATCACGGCGACCGTCGAGAACAGGTCCGCGGGGCCGTGGCGCACGTTGGAGATCGTGCGCGGGCGCCTGCCGGCGGACGCGTTGCGTGGCGGACGCACGAGCCTCGCCGCGATGCCGGAGGACCTGGAACGCCGGATCTGCAGCGGGCTCGACGCGGACAGGTCCATCTGGGCGATGGAAGCGACGGCGGCCGCGGAGCTGCTCGCAGACCTGCGGGCATGGCGGAAACCCTCACAGACGACGTGGCCGTCACCGTGCGGGATCCCGACATGCGGCCGTTCGTGCGGCAGCTGCTCGCGTCGGCCGCAGTGGGGCCCGGTCCTCACCCACGTCGTGAACTGCGGGTTCTCGGTCGACCGGGTCGACCTCGACCGGATGGCCGTGCTCGCAAGCACCGTCCCAGGACGGGGC
>NZ_JADYVR010000042.1:0-1528 GCF_020193935.1 Bradyrhizobium sp. NBAIM08
CACGGGCAATGCGCTGAACGCGCTCGGCCTTGCCGGCAACACCGGAACGGCGACCGCCTTCACCGCGGCGCGCACCTCCGGCATCGGCGGCATCAGCGGCAAGACCTTGACCTTCACCTCCTTCAACGGCGGCACGGCGGTCAACGTCACCTTCGGCGACGGCACCAACGGCACGGTCAAGACGCTCGATCAGCTCAACACCAAGCTGCAGGCCAACAATCTGGCTGCGACGATCGACGCCAACGGCCTGCTGACGATCTCGACCACCAACGACTACGCGTCCTCGACCATCGGTTCGAGCGCCGCGGGTGGTGCGATCGGCGGCACGCTGACCTCGTCGCTGACGTTCTCGACGGCTTCCAGCCCCGTCCAGGACGTCGTCGCGCAGACCTCGCGTGCCAACCTGGTGTCTCAGTTCAACAACATCCTGAACCAGATCGACACGACCGCGCAGGACTCCTCGTTCAACGGCGTCAACCTCTTGAACGGCGACCAGCTCAAGCTGGTGTTCGACGAGACCGGCAAGTCGAACCTCAGCATCACCGGCGTGACCTACAACTCCAAGGGTCTGGGCCTCGCCTCGCTGACCAGCGGTGTCGACTTCATCGACAACGCTGCCACCAACAAGGTGCTGACCAACCTCAACGCCGCCTCGAGCACGCTGCGCTCGCAGGCCTCGAGCCTCGGCTCGAACCTCTCGGTGGTGCAGGTTCGTCAGGACTTCAACAAGAGCCTGATCAACGTGCTGCAGACCGGCTCGTCCAACCTGACCCTGGCCGACACCAACGTCGAGGCGGCCAACAGCCAGGCGCTGTCGACCCGCCAGTCGATCGCGGTCTCGGCGCTGTCGCTGGCCAACCAGTCGCAGCAGAGCGTGCTGCAACTGCTCCGCTAAGTCGCGGACGATATCGCAAGCAAGATCCGGCGGCGGGGCTTCGGCCCCGCCGCTTTCTTTTTGGGTCGGCGTGCGAGTGCTGCCCGGCAAGGTCGCAGCGGTGCATTCGATGCAGCCAATTGCTCACTCTCAGTTATGGTTGACAAGTCGCAAATGCCTCATCGGTGCACGGAAAAGCGCCGTCCTATCATGACGATATGGGTGAGAACGCTGAGGCTCCGGATGCGCACATGGTGAATCGGTGGAGGGCCTGGCGCGACTCGCTTCATGCTTTGTTAGCCCACAACGTTCACCGTCCCGGCCATCGATTAATCCTAATCGAAGTTTTGTTGCGTTGCGTACCAGAAGGGTAACACTCAATGTCCGGTATCGTTCTCTCCGCATCGGTTCGTCAGAACCTGCTCTCCCTCCAGTCCACCGCCGATCTTCTCGCCACCACCCAGAGCCGTCTGTCGACCGGCAAGAGCGTCAACTCGGCCCTGGACAATCCCACCAACTTCTTCACGGCCCAGTCGCTCGACAACCGCGCCAGCGACATCAACAACCTGCTCGACGGCATCGCCAACGGCGTGCAGGTGCTGCAGGCTGCCAACACCGGCATCACCTCGCTGCAGAAGCTGATCGACTCTGCGA
>NZ_JADYVR010000419.1:0-442 GCF_020193935.1 Bradyrhizobium sp. NBAIM08
CGCATGGCCCTTGATGGCCGTGCCCGTATCCTGTGCCACCATCAGGTGACGAAACTCCTGCATCGCGCCGGCGGGGCCGGACGGCACCTTGGCATCAAGCCAGATGGGCGTGCCGAACATCCAGAGGCTGCGGTCAATCGCCAGGCTTCTGAGCGGCGTGAGCGAAACCTGCTGCGCGCCGGGCGCGCCCAGCGCCGGATCATCGACCTTCACTTCGCGGAAGAAAACGAAGGACTTGTTTTCCCACATGAGCTCGCGCGCCTGGCCCGGATTGTCCTTCATCCAGGCGCGCAGGGCCTGCATCGACATGTTGTCGCGGGTGAGCACGCCGCGCTCGACCAGAACGCCGCCGATGCCGGTATAGGGCTGGCCGGATTTGGCGCCATAGGCAAGGCGCAGGGTGCCGCCATCTTCAAGGCGGATGCGGCCTGAGCCCTGGACC
>NZ_JADYVR010000420.1:0-442 GCF_020193935.1 Bradyrhizobium sp. NBAIM08
GTGCCGGCGCAGCAGGTCGATCCGCTCATCCCCTGGCTGATCCAGCAGACCGGCGCGAAGAGATTCTACCTGCCGTCGGCTGACTACATCTGGCCGCACGTGATGAACAAGAAGGTTCGTGAGGTCGTCACGGCCAACGGCGGCACGATCGTCGGTGAGGAGTACTTCCCGCTCGATCACGCCGACTACAGCAAGACGATCGAGAAGATTACGTCCAGGGGTGCCGAGGTGGTTTTCAATACGACCGTTCCGCCGGGTGTCGCGCCGTTCCTCGAACAGCTTTACGACTCCGGTTTCACCAAGCGTGGCGGCCAGATCGTCTGCACCTATTTCGACGAGAACTTCCTGAACATGGTGCCGGCAGCACACGTCGAGGGACTCTACAGCTGCCTCGATTATTACCAGACCGTCAGCGATCCGTTCAGCAAGAGCCTGATCGACC
>NZ_JADYVR010000421.1:0-442 GCF_020193935.1 Bradyrhizobium sp. NBAIM08
GCGCGGCGGCGCGCAGGACCATCAGCACCGTCACCAGGGGAGCCAGCGCCAGCGTCGGGATGGCAACCAGACAAATCAAGGCATTGCTGCCCACCAGCCGGGTTCCCCACGAAGCGCTCGGCAGCGAGGCCAGTTCGATGGCGACCGCCACCAAGGCCAACGTCGCCAGCGCCAACAGCCGACGTCCCGGGTGGCCGGAGCTCAGCGGACGCGACAAGGTGATACAGAGGCTGGACGCTACGCCCAGCGCTGCCAGGACCATGCCGACCTTGAGATCGAAACGCCAGGTTGTGAGCGCTTCCACGATATCGGCCCGGACACCGAGGTCGATGAGGAACACGGCAAGCGATACCAGACCTCCCAACACGAGCGCGCCGACGAGGGCACTGCCCATAGGCCTGGCGGCCGTGATGCGGTCGACGACGAGCGCTTCGATCAGGTT
>NZ_JADYVR010000422.1:0-442 GCF_020193935.1 Bradyrhizobium sp. NBAIM08
GAGTTATAGCGGCGGAAACCAACAGATTTTTGAGCAGTTTTTGGTGCTCTTTCACGTCAATTTCCGACTCGCGCAGGCACGTAATTGCCGTGCTTAGCGCCGACATTCCGATATCCGAACCGTCAATTTCGATTTCCTTCAGCTGCTTGAGCGAATCTATCTGAAAATTTTCCAGATTGTCGATCTCGGCTTTATTTTCGCCTGTAATTTTGTAGAATGGCTTAATCTTTATACGATTTTTACCGATCCATTTAATTCCCGCATTCTTACGCGTCTTGCACTCCAGACATACCGCAAAGCTATGATACGGATTGGCAAGACACGCCGGCAAATCCGCGTCGCACTTCAATAAAACGACCTCCCAACCCGAGCGTAGATACGTCTCCATCAAATTGAGTTCAATTTCCCAATGCGGAGTATAGGTCAGAGGGCTGTAAAATAA
>NZ_JADYVR010000423.1:0-442 GCF_020193935.1 Bradyrhizobium sp. NBAIM08
CCATTGCCGACCTTGCGGAAATACAGCAACCGCGCAATGCCGAAGTTCGGGCCGATCAGTGAATCAGCCGACATGCCCGACAGGTTCAGAAAACCGCCCAGTGGAAAATAGCTGCGCTCATCCGCATCTTCCGCGTTCAGGAGAGTGCCGGCCGATGCCCAGGCGATGACCGTGTTCTTGCCCCAGGAGTGCACCACACGCCAGTCGATGCTCACCGCATCGGACACCCGATCGAACGAGCTGCCAGCCACCTGCACACGCCATTCGAGAGCCGCCGCCGCGCCACGCCGCGGAAACGCTGCGCTGTCCAGGCTGTCGAAGCTGTAGCGCGCGAAAATCTCGCTGCTCTGGAAATTCAGTGTCGGCCCGGTGATGTCGCCCAGGCGCACGCTTGACTTGCCAAACTCGCGCTCCACCCCGCCGCGCAGCTCGCCGGACAACC
>NZ_JADYVR010000424.1:0-441 GCF_020193935.1 Bradyrhizobium sp. NBAIM08
GCGTCACCGTCCTTCAGGTTGCGGACCGAGTTGAACGGCCCGGTGATGACCTGGTCGCCGTCCTTCAGCCCGGAGAGGACCTCGAAGTACCGGTCGCCCGCGATGCCCGTCTTGACCGGCACGAACTCGGCGAAGCCGCCGCGGTAGACGAACACGCCTTCCGTTTCCTTGCGCTTCTGCCCGGGCTTGAGCTCGGCGAGCGGGGCTGACGACGCCGAGCCCGGCGACCCGCTCGCGCCCCCGCTCCCGGCGCTGGCTGCCGGGGCGCTGCGCTTCTTCTTCGACTTCTCGTCGCGCGGTTCGCGCACGATCTTGCCGGCCGCGTCGTAAATCAGCTCGCGGACCGCCATCGCCTGGATCGGCACCGTGGCCACGCTCTGCCGGGTCGCCGTCGTGATCTCGGCCGAGCACGTGAAGCCGGGGCGCGCCTCGTCGATGGCG
>NZ_JADYVR010000425.1:0-441 GCF_020193935.1 Bradyrhizobium sp. NBAIM08
TCAAGGAGAACCTCCGGGTCGCCGCTGCCGGCGGCGCCGCGCTGCCCGTCGAGGTGCACAAGGAGTTCGAGAAGCAGTTCGGGGTCACCATCCGCGAGGGCTACGGGCTCTCGGAGACGTCTCCCGTCGCGAGCTTCTCGCCGGAGGGCGACGACATCCGGGTCGGCTCCATCGGCGTCCCCGCTCCCGGCGTCGAGATGAAGTTGATCGACCCCGATTCCTGGGACGAGGTCGAGTGGTCGGAGGACGCGATCGGCGAGATCGCGATCAAGGGCCACAACATCATGAAGGGCTACTACGGGCGCCCGGACGCGACGGGCGACGCGATCCAGGACGGCTGGTTCCGGTCCGGCGACCTCGGCCGGCGCGACGCCGACGGCTGGTACTACATCGTCGACCGGTCCAAGGACATGATCATTCGCGGCGGCTACAACGTGTACC
>NZ_JADYVR010000426.1:0-441 GCF_020193935.1 Bradyrhizobium sp. NBAIM08
GAGCCGGGCAAGGATGTGTTTGCGCTCAAACTGCGGCGTTTGTGATTCATCCGTATGGCGACCGCATTGAGGCGGTGATCACAGGGAAACCATAGACGGCGCTTTTTGCAGATGATAAGGCTGCGGGATGCACAGAGCCGCCGTCATCCTTTTGAATGGAACCTCCAGCTCAGGGAAGACCACGCTGGCCACCGCGCTGCAAAGGCCATGCCGGAGCCATTGTTGTACGTCTCGAATGACAAGTTCATCTTCATGACGCCGGAGCATGTACTGAAGGACGATGCGGTGCGGCCGAAGGTGCTGATGCCGCTGCTCTCTGCGTTTCATCGGTCGCTGCCGCTGATCGCGGGCTGTGGTTTCCCGATGGTCATCGATCATGTGATTGAGCGCTGGGACTGGATGGATGAGATCGCGGAGGCGCTGCGAGGATACGATGTGTAC
>NZ_JADYVR010000427.1:0-441 GCF_020193935.1 Bradyrhizobium sp. NBAIM08
GATCCTCCAGTCGGGGACGGTCAACGTCGCCCGGTACGCGCGTGAGGTGTTGAAGACCGACGGCAACTTCGGTATCGTCGCGCCTGGCATGCGCGCAGATCTCGTGCTGCTCGACGCCAATCCGCTCGAGGATGTCGGTAATCTGCAGAAGCGGTCGGGGGTGATGGTGAAAGGCACGTGGGTCTCGGCCGAGGAGATTAGAAGCGGCTTGGATGCGATCGTTCGCCGCTAGTAGTCATCCTGAGGCCAAAGGCCGAAAGGATCTCATCCCGCTGCTGATCACGGGACCCGGATGAGATCCTTTCGTCGCTTCGCGACTCAGGATGACTAACACGCTGCTTCCCTTCGAAGACGCCGCGGCACTTGTCACGCGCCTCGACGACGAAGTTGGGCGAGTCATCATCGGCCAGCAGCAAGTACGGCGTGAGATCCTCACGTGCC
>NZ_JADYVR010000428.1:0-441 GCF_020193935.1 Bradyrhizobium sp. NBAIM08
GGTCCTCCGGGCCCTTGGAGGGCTCCTCGCCGTTCGACAACAGCGCGACGCGCGGCCGCGAGACACCCATCGCCGTCTCCATGAAGGCCGCGCCCATGTGCGCGAACTGGACGAGGTGCTCGGGCCGCACCTCGACGTTGGCCCCCGCGTCGAGCAGCAGGAACGGCGAGCCCGGGACGGGCACGAGCACGGCGAGCGCCGGCCGGTGGATCCCGCGCCCGCGCTTGATACGGAACAGCGAGGCGGCGAGGGCGGTGCCGGTCGAGCCGCCCGACACGAGCGCGTCGGCGCGGCCGTCGGCCACCGCGGCGACGGCGGCGACAATCGACGCGTCGGGATTGGCGCGCACGGCGCGCGCCGGATCCTCGGCCTTCGCGATCGAGACGGGCGCGTCGATCACTTCGACGCCCTCCCCCACCTCACCGATCTGCGCGGCAGACC
>NZ_JADYVR010000043.1:0-1465 GCF_020193935.1 Bradyrhizobium sp. NBAIM08
GCAGCCGATGACTTTACACGCCCGCAGTTCGCTCATCCCGAAGGCTCCACGGAGATGGGCGACAGCTTTCCGCTTGGCCGCTTGCGTCACCATTAATGGGATGGTCCGCACCGTCCTCCTCCCTCATCATGGGGGAGGTCAGATCAATAGAGAAGAGTATCATGGCCCATCGCAATTTGCCGCGACCTGCGGCTGTCTATGGATCGACATTGGCAAGAACCTGTTCCACGTCGTTGGCCTGAGCTGCGACGGCACACCTGTTCAGAAAGTTCGCTCTCGACGGGACACTCTTCTTCAGTTCTTTGCTCGCGCACAACCAAGCATAGTTGGCATGGATTCCTGCGCCGGTTCACAGTGGCTCGCCCGGAAGATACAGGCACTTGGTCACAAGGTGCGCCTGATCCCCGCGCAATTCGTGAAGCCCTACGTGAAGTCAAACAAGAACGACATCATCGACGCCGAGGCGATCGCTGAGGCCACGACGCGACCGACAATGCGCTTCGTCGCCGTGAAGGAGGAGGACCAGGTCGATCTTCAAGCGCTGCATCGAATCCGTGACCAGATGGTCGGCGCGAGGACACGCCTGATCAATCAGATGCGGGCTTTCTGCCTCGAGTATGGCGTACCTTTGCGTCAGGGGGCCGGAATATTCAAGCTCGAGCTACCGCTCGCTTTGAAAGACGAAGGAAACGGTATATCACCGGTGATGCGGCGTCTGGTCGGCGATCTCTACGCCGATCTCTGCCGCCTCGAAGAACGGATCCGCCAAGTGACACAGGAGATCGAAGCGGTCGCTAACCGAGAGGACGTTACACGCCGGCTGATGACAATCCCTGGTATCGGCGCATTAGGTGCGACCGCTGTGCTTGCCGCGATCGGTGATGGGTTGCAGTTTCGCAAGGCTCGCGACCTTGCTGCCTGGCTGGGGTTGGTGCCCAGACAATACTCGACCGGCGGAAAACAGACGTTGCTTGGCATCAGCAAACGCGGCAACCGCTATTTGAGAAAACTTCTAGTGCATGGCGCGCGATCCTGCTTCCGGCATCTGGACCGAACGCGCGATCGCTTTGGAAGCTGGCTCAACGGGCTCCAAGCTCGGATGCATCCGAATAAGGCCGTTGTCGCACTAGCCGCCAAGATGGCTCGCATTGTCTGGGTGGTCTTGAACAAGCCAGGAGCACTCTACGAACGCAGGGATCCTGCTTTCAGCTGACGACTTCTGGCGAGATTGCAAGGCTCGGGAACAGTGATGACGAAACAGTGGATCAACATGCCGTAAGCCCTGTGCAAAAAAGCGGGCTTCGTGCCCGAACCATTTATTGGGAACGGCGTGCGCGGATCTCATCATGGCCTGGCTGCAACAGCAGTCCGCTCGCGAGAGGCCGGATACATTTATGCAACTGGAAGCGTCATTTTCGCTGTTACGACCCTTGCACGGACGGTGCGGACCATACATTCTTTCTCA
>NZ_JADYVR010000429.1:0-441 GCF_020193935.1 Bradyrhizobium sp. NBAIM08
GTTCCACATCGCGGCCAGGCCGTCGCCGTAGTAATCGATGATGATGCCGCCATGCTTCAGCACTTGCTCGGTGAGCGTGTCCATCACATCGGCGACGAGTTGAAACGTGTCGCGGGCGCCGAGTTGTTCGGAGATTCGCGAAAAACCGCGCAGATCGGAAAACGGCACCGTAATCTCGCGTTCGTTTCCCGCCAGTAACTCCGGATTTCGTTCGAGTTCGGCGGCCACGACGGGCGACGCAAATTGCTCGAAGCGGGCCCGGTTGCGGGCCGCTTCGGCTTCCTTTTCCATCCGCGCCAGACCGGCGCTCACCGCGCCCGCAAGCAGTTGCACGAGGCGAGCCTCCATCGGCAAGATGCCGGGGCGCTTCGCGCCGGGCTGAATGCCGCGCGAGCCATACACCACGCCCACGATCCCATCCGCGGCGCCGAACACCGGCGA
>NZ_JADYVR010000430.1:0-440 GCF_020193935.1 Bradyrhizobium sp. NBAIM08
GTGCTCATCCGAGCGCCTGCACCTCGGTGATCGTGCCCCGGAAGCCGTCGGAGACCTGGGGCAGGATCGTGAGCCAGACCGTGACGAAGCGCCCCGACACCGCCTCGTCGACCGAGATCTCGAGCTCGCCGGAGCCGGATGCGGTGCCGATCGGCGTCAGGCCCGCGACGCCCGTCGGCGCGGTGGAGGTGACGTACGCCGCCAGTGACGTCTCGCCGTCGACGCTCACCCTGACCTGGCGCACGCCCTTGGTGGCGCCGAGGTCGACGACCAGGCCGACGCCGGTCTTGAGGCCGGCGGGACCGAAGTTCTGCTCGTAGGTCGAGGTGGTCCACGACGTGGTGGCGTCACCGTCGACGACGTTGGGCGCCGAGTCGGAGTTCTCCTCACCGCCGTCGGTGCCCTGCGGGTCGAAGGCCGCGGCCGCCAGGCCCGTGAAG
>NZ_JADYVR010000431.1:0-440 GCF_020193935.1 Bradyrhizobium sp. NBAIM08
CCACCACCTCGCGCCGTGCGTTCGTCGCAGCATTGGCGACCGATGTGCCCGTCGGCGCAATCGTCGTCAGCGCGTCCGCGACGATCGATTCGAGCCGTGCCGCGACGCGTGTATGGGCGGCCTCGGCATCGTCCGCGACCCAGGCGATCGCCGACCCCGGGATGATGTCGTGGAACTGTTGCAGCAGTACGTCCTTCCACAGCCCTTCGAGCTCGGCTGCGACCTCGGGCGGTGCACCGCCGGCGGCCACCCACCACAGTTCGGCTTCGCGCAGCAGGCGCTCGCAGAGACGGTTTCCGACCTTGGTGGCCGACTGCGATGTCAACGTGCCGCGGTGCATCTCGAAGTACAACTCACCGGCCCACACCGGCACCGGTGCGCCGCCGGCCGCTTCGGCTTCCACGTGTCCGAAGAACTCCTCGGCCGTCCCGACGGAGATG
>NZ_JADYVR010000432.1:0-440 GCF_020193935.1 Bradyrhizobium sp. NBAIM08
ATGCCGGGCAGCCCGGCCAGGCTCGCCGGCAGCGTGAAGATGTCGGCCAGATAGGCCTTGACCGGGTCGTCGCGCTGCTCGCCGATCCGCCACGCCACCGTCGGCGCCACCGGGCCGGCGATCACGTCGCAGTGTCGGAAACAGGCCTGGAAGTCGTCGGCGATCATCCGGCGCAGCTTCTGCGCCTGCAGGTAGTAGGCGTCGTAGTAGCCGTGCGAGAGGACGTAGGTGCCGATCATGATGCGGCGCTTGACCTCGGGGCCGAAGCCTTCGGCGCGCGACTTCTTGTACATGTCCAGCAGGTCGGCGTACTGGGCGGCGCGGTGGCCGAACTTGACGCCGTCGAAACGCCCGAGGTTGGAGCTGGCCTCGGCCGGCGCGATGATGTAGTAGACCGGAATCGACAGCTCGGTGCGCGGCAGGCTCACGTCGACCAGTAC
>NZ_JADYVR010000433.1:0-440 GCF_020193935.1 Bradyrhizobium sp. NBAIM08
CCGACGGCCCGGTTGGCGATCCGGCACCCGATCGCGTAGACGAGAAGGGCGGTTCCGGTCGCTACGGCGACCTGCGCCAGCCCGACGGCAGCCCAGGAGTGACCGAACGCCGCGTAGAGAGGGGCCAGGAACAGCGCGTAGAGGGGCTGGGTGTACCCCGACGGCAAGCCGGCGATGAACCCGAACGTGCCCGAGTCGACGAGGGTCCTGGCAAAGCGGTCGCTCTTCTCGGGCAGCGACCCGATCAGCTCGTCGCGCTCGAGCGCGACGACGAGCAGTCGCGGCAGCGCGGCTGCGAGGGAGACGACGACGATCGCGGTCCGCCGGGTCATGCAGCGCGGGAGGCCGGACCGGACGTGTAGCGCTGCTGCCAGAGCTCGAGCATGATCAGCGCCCAGAGCCGAGCACCGTGGTCGGCACTGCCGTCCGCGTGCTCGTGC
>NZ_JADYVR010000434.1:0-440 GCF_020193935.1 Bradyrhizobium sp. NBAIM08
GCCTACCCACCGTCCTACGAGCGGTTCGCCCGTAGCTGAGCGGTCGTGAAGACATCCAACGAACGAAAGCGAGCGTGCACATGGAACAGCGGTCGATCGGCAGCCTGCGGGTGTCCGTCGTGGGCCTGGGCTGCAACCAGCTGGGCACCTCGGCCTGCGACGAGGCGACAGGCGTGCAGATCGTCAAGGAGGCCGTCGAGGCCGGGATCAACTACTTCGACACCTCCGACGAGTACGGCCGCGACTACTTCAACGACACCGATCCCTCCGGTTGGGGTCGATCGGAGGAGATCCTCGGCAAGGCCCTCGCCTCGTGCCGCGACGACGTGCTCATCGCCACCAAGTTCGGGCCGCCCGGTCCGAGCGTCGACGGCCAGCCGATGTTCCCCTGGGAGCGCAGCCAGAGCGGCCGCCGGGGGATCACCATCGCCGTCGAGGAG
>NZ_JADYVR010000435.1:0-440 GCF_020193935.1 Bradyrhizobium sp. NBAIM08
ATTTCACCAGGATCGGTGTCGGTCACACCTTGGTCGGACAAGCGGGGCGAATGGTGAGGCGAACTTGCCCAGTCGTCACCGGCGCACGCTGCGGATGACCTCGTGCAGCGCCTGCACGTTTACAGGTTTGGTCAGGTGCGTCGCGAAGCCCGCTTCCCGGCTGCGGCGAACGTCCTCGTCCTGCCCGAACCCGCTAAGCGCAATCCCCACGAGGGGGCGCTTTCCGACGTGACGCATCACGTCCAGTCCCGTGCCGTCCGGCAAGCCGATGTCCGACAACAGCAAGTCGAATTCCCCACGATCCACGGCTTCGATCGCCTCGCGCACGCTTGCCGCGGTCGTGACCAGGCAGCCAAAGCTCGCCAGGATTTTGGCCATCACGTCCCGCGTGTCAGCATGGTCCTCTACGAGCAGCACCCGGTATTGGGCATGCCCCACGG
>NZ_JADYVR010000436.1:0-440 GCF_020193935.1 Bradyrhizobium sp. NBAIM08
ATTACGAAGTGTGAGGTAAAGGAAGTTTTGAAGAATACAATATTGCGGTTTGGAGTAAAGGCGAACTCAGGAGTCTCATGAGCTTTAGATACAGGTTCGAATCCCGTAGCCGCAACAATGGCCCGTAGCTCAACGGTTTAGATGCACCGGACTTTTAATCCGGGGGTTGAGAGTTCGAATCTCTCCGGGCCAACCAATGGATGAATAGCTCAATGGCAGAGCTTCGCCCTGTTAAGGCGAAAAATGAAAGTTCGAGTCTTTCTTCATCCGCAGCGTTGGAGTGTTGACAGAGTGGTAATGTGCAAGCCTGCTAAGCTTGGGCTCCCGATCAAATTGGGACGAAGGTTCGGATCCTTCACGCTCCGCAAAATGGTGAGTTGGCAGATATGGTAAATGCGCCCGGCTGCAAACCGGGAGATCAGGGTTCGATTCTTTGACTC
>NZ_JADYVR010000437.1:0-440 GCF_020193935.1 Bradyrhizobium sp. NBAIM08
GAACGTGCCGGCTCGCAGCAGGCCGGTGACCGCACCGATGTTGCGCGCCTTGTTGGCGGCGTCGATCGCCTGCAGGCCAGGCAACGTGCCGGGCCGGCCGCCGCGCGCTTCCAGCGCCAGCAGCGTCAATGCGGACGACAGCGTGTTGTAGCGGTCGTTGCGCAGCGGTTCCAGCAGGCGCGCGATCGCGGTGCCGGTAATGCGCGACGCCTGGCGGGGGAAATGCTTCTGCAGCAGGTACAGCGACCACGCCTGCGCGATGCCGGCGTCGTAGTACTCGACGAAGCCCGGCGCCACCGCGGACGCCTTGGCGTTGGCGCGCTTGAGCGCGGCGTCCGCCAGCGGCGCTGCCGCGGCGTCCTGCTGCAGCAGCTGGTAGCTGGCGGCGATGAACAGCGCGGTGGCGTCGTCCTGCTGCCAGCGCTTCGGGTGGTCGCGCT
>NZ_JADYVR010000438.1:0-440 GCF_020193935.1 Bradyrhizobium sp. NBAIM08
CGAATATTACTGTTCGGACAATCACACGATCTACCAGTTTTACGCGAAGACGCTGGCGCAGGGGCAAACGACGCCGAAATGCCCCGATAATCCCAGGTTTCGCCTGAAGAAGCTGGTCTCGGCTTTCGCGATTACCAGCGGCGGTCCGAGCGACGAGGCGGAGAAAAAGCCGCAAGTGTCTTCCGGCGACCCGGCCGAAGACGCGAAGATGGAAGCGGCGATGAGCGCGATGGAAGGGGAGTTTGCGAGCGTCGACGAAAACGATCCCAAGGCGATGGCGCGGATGATGCGGCGAATGTCCGAGCTCACCGGCGAAAAGATTGACTGCGAGATGGAGGAAGTCGTGCGCAAGCTCGAGGAAGGCGCCGATCCTGATTCGCTGGAAGAGCAATTGGGTGGAGGGCCCGAAGGCGCGGAAGACGATGGGATGGGCATGGGAC
>NZ_JADYVR010000044.1:0-1366 GCF_020193935.1 Bradyrhizobium sp. NBAIM08
TGAAGTGGCCCCCGGATTTGGGACCGGAAGCCTAGTTGGAATGTAGCCGTTCCGTTTGGTAAACGGAGCGGACGATGACGAAGAAGACGAGACGGAAGATCGACGCGGCGCTGAAGGCGAAGATCGCTTTGGAGGCGCTGCGTGAACAGGTGAGCGTGGCCGATCTGGCGCAGCGCTACGAGGTGCATCCCAACCAGATTTATTCCTGGAAGAAGCAACTGCTGGATCAGGCGGCCAGAGCTTTTGATCCCGCTGGGGAGGCGGCGGACGTTGGTCGCGACCGTGAGATCGAGAAGCTGCATGCCAAGATCGGGCAGTTGGTCGTGGAGCGGGATTTTTTAGCGAAGAGGTCCGGAAGATGAGCGTCCCGGACCGCAGGGCGAAGCTCGACCGCGCGCATGGCGTGCTGTCGATCCGCCACCAGTGCCGGCTGCTCGGGCTGTCGCGCTCGGGCGTTTACCGAACGCCGCAGCCGGCCAATGACGACGATCTGACGCTGATGCGCCAGATCGACGAACTGTTCACCGCGCGGCCGTTTCTGGGCTCGCGGCGGATGGCGTGGCTGCTGAGCGAGGATGGCGTCCCGATCAACCGCAAGCGCGTGCAGCGGCTGATGCGCAAGATGGGGATCGAGGCACTGGGGCCGAAGCCGCGCACCAGCAAGCCTGCGCCGGGGCACCTGATCTATCCCTATCTGCTGCGCGGCATGACCATCGACCGGCCGAACCAGGTCTGGGCGACCGACATCACCTACATCCCGATCGGACGCGGCTTCCTCTATCTGGTGGCTGTGATCGATTGGGCGAGCCGGGCCGTGCTGAGCTGGCGCCTGTCCAATACGATGGACGTGTCGTTCTGCATCGACGCCCTGGAGGAGGCGCTGGCGCGGTTCGGCAAGCCGCAAATCTTCAACACCGATCAGGGCAGCCAGTTCACCAGCGCGGCCTTCACCGGCGTGCTGGAGGCCGCCGGCATTCGGATCTCGATGGACGGTCGCGGCCGCTGGATGGACAACGTGTTCATCGAACGGCTGTGGCGCAGCCTCAAGCACGAGGACGTCTATCTCAAATTCTATGCCGACGGCAAAGAGCTGCACGCGGGCCTCGCCGACTGGATCGCCTTTTATAACGAGGAGCGCCCGCACCAGGCACACGGCTATCGCACGCCGATGGCGGTCTGGCGCGCCGGCGCTACAGCAAAGGCTCTGGACATGGTGGACAACGCCGAAGAGGCGTTGCCCACATGCCCACAACCTCAACAACAGACGCAGACAGAGGCCCTCGCGGCCTCATATCAGAAAATCGGAGCGGCGAGAGTTCCAACTAAGAAGGCGGCGTCAGTGGTCCTGCTCCCGGGGTCCACTTCA
>NZ_JADYVR010000439.1:0-440 GCF_020193935.1 Bradyrhizobium sp. NBAIM08
ACGCTCGCCCCCACAAGAGCTGTTCCGGAAACGCACGCTTTGCGCCGAATGCGCCGAATGCGCCGCGACGCACGCCCCCGCAGGACCGCAGAGTTCCGCTCCGCGGTCATTCTGAGGTCAGCCGAAGAATCTTGCGGCGATCGGAACACGCGTCCCCAAACCGTTGGGCGCTACCGGCAAGACCCTTCGGCTGACCTCAGGGTGACCGTACGGCGACGTTGCAGGCGAAAAAAAAGGCGGCCCGGCCTCACGCACGAGACCGGACCGCCAGGGAGAGAATTTCGGATCGCTGATCGCACCGCGGCCGGCGCCGTGACATGACGCCTATTGCCTGCTCGGAAAGTAAAACCGCGGGCGATCAGCGATAAAGCTTGTCGTCCGCGTCGGCCCGTTTCCAAGCCAATCGCGAACGTGTTTTGCTGATCCAACACGGTCTAAAG
>NZ_JADYVR010000440.1:0-440 GCF_020193935.1 Bradyrhizobium sp. NBAIM08
ACGCAGCCGAATGCGGACGGAGTGCTGGAACGCATTCTTTCCGGCTACAGCGCGGCAGTCGTTGCGCCGCAAGCCGTTGTGCCCACCGCCACTGGCGCCATCAGCCTCTTCAAGTCGACAAGACCTTCGTCGACATAATGCGAAACATTCGCAGAAAGGTCTTGATCCTCCAGTGGCTGGAGGTTCTAGGGGTGAGGAATGACTGACAACGAATCAGATGGCTGCGACTGCACCGGCGACACCAAAAGAGCGGAAACGGATCCCGCGTACCGCCGCGCGCTGTGGTGGGTAGTCATCCTCAATGTCGGCTTCGGTATCGTCGAACTCGCCGGCGGATTTATAGCGAACAGCCAGGCTTTGAAGGCCGATGCGCTCGATTTCCTCGGAGACGGCTCAATCACCTTCGTCGGCCTGCTCGCTCTGGGCTGGGCCTGTCTCTT
>NZ_JADYVR010000441.1:0-439 GCF_020193935.1 Bradyrhizobium sp. NBAIM08
GCTTTAGCCAGATCGCTTTGCTTCTGCGACTTGAGCAGGATGTGCCAGCGGTAACGGTTGCGGACCTTGTGCATGGGACACACCACGGGACCGAGAATCTTGAGACTCGAAGCGCTGATCTTGCGCAGTCCCTCACCGACCGCCATTGCGGCCTTCTCGACGAGTGCATCGTCGAGCCCGTCAAAGCGTAGCGAACAGAGTCGGCCCTTGGGCGGATATCCGAGCATGTCGCGTTTGCGGATCTCCTCGCGAATGAACGCGCCGTAGTCGTCGAGTCCGTCCATCGTTTGCAGCGCGACGAAAACCGGATGCTCCGGTTGGAACGTTTGGAGAATGACTTTGCCTTCGCTCTGCGCGCGACCGGCTCGACCGGATACTTGGAGGAGGAGCTGGAGATTTCGCTCGGCGGCTCGAAAATCCGGGACGGCCAGTCCCATTT
>NZ_JADYVR010000442.1:0-439 GCF_020193935.1 Bradyrhizobium sp. NBAIM08
GACAAGGTGCGGTATATCACGAACGATTCGGGCGTGGCTGAGGTTAGTGAAACGGGAGTGGTGCAGGCGAAGAAAACGGGTGAGACTCATATTCTGATTCGGACTCCGGGCCGTACGCTGAGTGCCGATGTGGGAGTGATTGACAAACCGATTGCGAAGTACCCCACGATTGAAACGCGCAACATCATTGATGAAGAGGTGTTTGGGAAGCTGCGGCGTTTCCACATTCTGCCCTCCGAGATGTCAAGCGATCAGGAGTTTTTGCGGAGGGTATGTCTGGATCTGACGGGGACGCTGCCGCCTCCGAAACGGGTGCGGGAGTTCACTGCGGATAAGGACCTGCGGAAACGCACTCGCTTAATTGAGATCCTGCTGAACTCGCCCGAATACGTCGATTACTGGAGCTTCCGATTCGGCGATCTACTGCGCGCTACGTTTG
>NZ_JADYVR010000443.1:0-439 GCF_020193935.1 Bradyrhizobium sp. NBAIM08
ATGCGCAAGCAGAACGTCGATCCTACGGAGATGCGTGAGGTCTGGCGAAAACAGGCTACGCGTGAAAAGGTCCTCCAGCGAGAAGTGCAGTCCAAGCTTTATTGGGACAAATCATCGAAACAGCTAAAAGAATATTACGAAAAGCACAAAGCTAAATTCACTAAACCTGAAACGGTTACGCTCAGTGAGATCTACTTGAACTTTGCGGGCCGCGATGAGGCGGCGACGCGGGCGAAGGCGAAGGACCTTGTCGCTCAGATCAGAAATGGAGCAGATTTTGTAAAGCTCGTAACGGAGAACTCCGACCGGCCCGATGCCGCTAAGAATAAAGGCAAGTCAGATCCGATCCCGGTCAAAGAGTTGGATCAGAAGTTTGCCGCCGCTATTAAGGACCTAAAGGTCGGTGGCGTGACGGACCCGATCGAGGTCGACGCTCTTG
>NZ_JADYVR010000444.1:0-439 GCF_020193935.1 Bradyrhizobium sp. NBAIM08
ACTTGGAAGCCTGAACCTGAGCCGGTGCCGCAACTTTCGCCTGCGCGAAATTCTGCGCCGCGCCGCCCTTTTCCTTGGCCCACGCCGCCGCTGTTTCTTCGAGCAGGAATGCGGCGAGCGAGCCGTCGCTTTCGCGAACGTACCAGGCCTTGTCCGCAAAAAGCTTCAGGCCCGTCTTGCGATCCTGTACGTAGGTGACGCGTACCTTCTTGCCTTCCTTTTCGAGCTCAGCGAGTGCGAGAAACGCGGATTGCGGCGTGCGATACGCGCGGACTTTGGGTTCGCCGGCGACCCAGATCTGCGCCACCAGCAGCGGGTTGTCCAACGTTTCGCCCGTGCGCGCGTCTTTGCCGATCAGCGGCAGCGGCGAGTAATCCTTCAGCCGTGCTTCGTAGTCGACGCCCAGTTCTTTCGCGGCCTGGCGGATGAAGGTGTCGTC
>NZ_JADYVR010000445.1:0-439 GCF_020193935.1 Bradyrhizobium sp. NBAIM08
TTGCGGGCCTGGCGGTCATCCGGGTCTTCTTCCTGCACCGCCAGCCACAGCGGAACCGCCGCGTCGGCGTCCTCGTACAGGCGCCCTTCGGCGAACGCCTTCTCGGCCGCGCGACGCAGCTGGGCCAGGCTGCGCCCCTGCCGATCGACCCGCGGTGGCGTCCACCGCTGCACATCCTCGGCGGCATCCTCACCGGCGATGGTGACGCTGCCCTGCGCCGCCTCCGGCGTCGCGTCCGCCTGCATGCCTTGCTGCGGCCGTGCGTCTTCGCCAGCAGCCGGTCCCGGCTCCGGTGTCGCCGAGGGCGACGGCGTGCAGCCGGCCAGGGCCAGGGCGGTGCACAGCACGGACGACAGCGGAAAACGCAAGCAGGATCTCCTTCGGCACGTATGCGGACCGACGTTAGGCTATTCTCCCCTGCCTGAGCAAACCCGAGTAG
>NZ_JADYVR010000446.1:0-439 GCF_020193935.1 Bradyrhizobium sp. NBAIM08
GGACCGCAACCGCACGCGCACCCGCAGCGGCGAGTCGGTCGCGGCAGGCGCCGAGCAGCCCAAGGCCGAGGGCGGCTCCGCTCCCTCCGGTCAGTCAGGCAGCCGCAACCGGAACCGCAACCGCCGACGTCGCTCCGGCGGCCAGGGTGGCTCCGGCGAGCAGGGCCAGGCGACCGCGACCGCCTGACACCCGGACGGGTCAGACGACGACGACCTCGGTGCCGATGTCGGTGAACTCCCAGAGGGCGATCGCGTCCTCCTGCTCCTGACGGATGCAGCCGTGCGACTGAGGCGTGCCCAGCTGGTCGAGGGTCTGCACGAGGTCCCCGTCGTCGTCGACGGGGATGTCGTGGAAGCCGATGGCGGCACCCGTGTCGCCCTCGGCGAACCGGACGAAGTACTTCATGCTGCCCGAGCCGTCGAAGGCGTAGGCCTGCTC
>NZ_JADYVR010000447.1:0-438 GCF_020193935.1 Bradyrhizobium sp. NBAIM08
GCTCAGGGCTTTCTCGGCCTCGACCATATCGCCGGTCCACATCAGCTCCATCGCCCGCCCCAGGCCAATCAGGCGTGGCAGCAGGTAGGTGCCGCCGCCATCGGGGATCAGCCCAACCTTGATGAAAATTTCCGAAAATCGCCCGCGCGCCGAGACCAGCCGCAGGTCGCAGGCCAGCGCCAGATCGCAGCCAATCCCAGCGGCAACCCCATCGACGGCGGCGATCACCGGCCACGACGAGCCGCGCACAGCCAGCAGCGTCGGCGCGTAGGCCTCGGTGAGCACGCGATAGACATCGTCGGGCGTGCCGCCGGATTGCATGGCCGCCATAATATCGGCGCCCGACGAAAAGGCCCCGCCGGCGCCAGCGATGACGATACAGCGCGTGCCATCGGTCTCACAGGCCTCGATCGCCTCGCGCATGGCGATCATGGTGTC
>NZ_JADYVR010000448.1:0-438 GCF_020193935.1 Bradyrhizobium sp. NBAIM08
GAGCTGACCATGGGCCTGCTGTTGGCGATCGACCGGCGGATCGCGGACAACGTCGCCGACCTGCGTGGAGGTCACTGGGACAAGAAGCGCTACAGCAAGGCAGAAGGACTGCTGGGCAAGACGATGGGCATCATCGGCCTCGGCTCGATCGGGTTGGGAGTTGCCGAGCGGGCGGTGCCGTTCGGGATCGACGTACAAGCGCTGGCGAAACCCCGGCGGGCTGCACACACCGCGGCGCGCGCCGAGGAGCTGGGCATCACGATGCTGGGCTCACAGGATGAGCTCCTGTCCACCTCCGACATCGTGACCCTGCACGTCCCGTCCTCGAAGGACACGAAGCACCTGGTGGACGACGCGTTCCTCGGCCAGATGAAGCAGGGCGCGATCCTGCTGAACACCTCGCGCGGCGACGTCGTCGACGAGGCCGCACTGCTGAAG
>NZ_JADYVR010000045.1:0-1365 GCF_020193935.1 Bradyrhizobium sp. NBAIM08
GTTGAAGGAGGTGAAGGTCAAGGTCTTGCCGCTGATGCCGCCGATGCCGGAGGTGCGCGCCGCGGTGAAGGCGGTCGCCGTTCCGGTGTTGCCGGCAAGGCCGAGCGCGTTCAGCGCATTGCCCGTGCCGGTGATCGACAGGTCGGCATTGACGCCAGTGGACAGCTTCAGCTGGCCCGAGGCGTTGATCGACGAGTTGGTCTGGCCGGAGGCCGTCGCGAGCGTCGCGGTGCCGTTGGCGCCGATGGTCGCGGTCTGCACGCCGGTGGCGAGGTCGATCGCCTTCAAGACGTCGTTGAGGGTACCGCCCTGCAGATAGACCGTCGAGTTGCCGGCGCCGTCGGTGAGGACGTTACCGCTCGCACCATAGCCGGTCGGAATGCTCGGCGCACCGGTCGAGCCCGGGATCGGCGCATTCTTGAAGGTGATGACTTTACCGTTGACGTTCAGCGTCGAGCCGTCGGTGATCGTCGCACCCAGCGAAGCCGCGCTGGTGGTGCGGTTGACGTTGACGGTGGCGTTGCCGCCGCCCACCGACGTGGTCAGGGCGAGAGCCTTGAGCAGATCGGCCTTGCCGGTGACGCTCAGATCCGCACCTGTCGAGCTCCTCAGCGTGACGGCGCCCGCAGCGACGGTCGAAGCGGTCTGGCCGTTGCTCGTGGCGATCGTCGCCGCACCCGAGGTGATCGAGACCGTCTTGACGCCGCTTGCCAGATCGATCGCGCTCAACAGGTCGTTGACGGTCGCTGCCGGCGTGCCGTTGGTGCCGAGATAGACGGTGCTGTTGCCATTGCCGTCGGTGACGATGTTGCCGCTGACGCCCGAGCCGGTCGGAACGCCGGTCGCACCCGGAGCCGAGCCGCTGCGGAAGGTGATGGTCTTGCCGTTCACGGTCAGCGTGTCGCCGTCGGCAGGCTGGGCGTTGCCGGCGAGGCCGGTCGCGGTCGTGCCGTTGGTGGCGATCAGGGTCATGGTGCCGGTCAGCGCCGTGGTGCCGTCGCCGGCCGTTGCGCCTGTGCTGGCGAAGACGCCGATGGTGGCGCCGAGCGTGGTCGTGCCGGTCGCCGCGGTGGTGCCGCCGGCCGCACCGCTATACACGACGTTGCTGTTCGCCGTCGCGCTGGCGTAGGAGGTCGTGCCACGCAGGTCGGCCGCCGTCGCACCGGAGATGGTGGCGGAGACGTTGGACTTGGTGGAATAGCCGACCGTGGTCTGCAGCGCCTGGTTGGCGATCGACTTCGCAGAGTCGATCAGCTTCTGCAGCGAGGTGATGCCGGTGTTGGCAGCCTGCAGCACCTGCACGCCGTTGGCGATGCCGTCGAGCAGGTTGTTGATGTCGCTGGCGCGGTTGTCGAGCGACTGGGC
>NZ_JADYVR010000449.1:0-438 GCF_020193935.1 Bradyrhizobium sp. NBAIM08
TCTAAGGACTCAATCGGCTGCTCTCTTACGTCTAGAAGAGTAGCCATTATCCTAACCAACACATCAATCTCAATGGGACCTCCTACCCAGTCGAAGAGTTCGGCTACGATTTGCGGAAAGGGCGCGGTTCTTACGTCTTCATCTGCAAAACGCGCTGCTTTAAAGGCTTCCAATTTTGTATCGATGTCATGGGACGCCTGTCCAGAGAAGACCGTCTTGCCGGTATTTCGCCAGACGGCAAACCCACATAAGATTTCACTCTCGTATTCCCAAGAGACTAAATCTTTATGCCGCCTGAAGAGATCTCTCAGACTGTCCTTTAGTCGGGTGCGCGCGGGCGACTTAGCGCGGAGGAAATCAATGCAGATGTTTGAGGCAACTCGCGCCACATAATGCTCAAAGTTTTCGATCTCGGTATTGATCGAAGAAGACTGCAGA
>NZ_JADYVR010000450.1:0-438 GCF_020193935.1 Bradyrhizobium sp. NBAIM08
ACGTTTGGTGCCCGGGCACCGGGCGTACCTACGACACGCTGATGGAATATTCGGACCTTTTTTATCTACCCCAATGTTCTTATGGAGCATAAGCCAGGTGATGAATCTTCCCAACACTATTGGTGTCTTTACAAACCGGAATTTAGAAGCTCAGGTAATATCATTTACAACGTATTCATGTATATCATCATACAAATGTTCCATTTCACCAAATACCTTTTTATCCTGTTTGTACTTTTCGTATCGTTTTGCAGATGCCATTCACAACTATCGAATGTAAACAGTGTCATATCCGGTTATAAAACCCGAATCACCCAAAACAAAGGCTCCATCAGTGGGAACGACTTAGCTGCAATTACCAGTTTCGTAACGGCTGCAAAAAAGCATCATTACTGGGATAAGTTGATTGATGTAGGCCCACTGGCAGGTAACAATATC
>NZ_JADYVR010000451.1:0-438 GCF_020193935.1 Bradyrhizobium sp. NBAIM08
CGTTGCCCCTGTCGCCCAGGCCGATCCCGCCCTGCTCGAACCCGAAGTACACGAGCGTGCAGACCACGATTATGGCCACGGTCAGCACCGGGAACCGGCGCGTGGGTATGTCGTCCTTCAGCGGGATCAAGTCCCGCCCACCGCCTGCGCGGTCACCTAGCGGCGGCCCGCTCGAGAGTCTGCTCGGCGTGGTAGCTCGAGCGCACCAGCGGCCCGGCGGCCACCGACTCGAACCCCATCGCGTACGCCTCGCGCTCCAGGTCGGCGAACTCGTCCGGGTGCCAGTAGCGGACCACCGGCAGGTGATTGCGGGTCGGGCGCAGGTACTGACCGACCGTGAGCACCTGCACGTGGTGCTCGCGCAGCGTCGCGAAGGTCTCCAGCATCTCGTCCCGGGTCTCGCCCAGGCCGGTCATCAGCCCCGATTTGGTCACCACC
>NZ_JADYVR010000452.1:0-438 GCF_020193935.1 Bradyrhizobium sp. NBAIM08
GTCAAGAGCATCGCCGGTCGCCTGTTGGCGCTGTACCTCTTGTTCGCCCTGATCGGGCAGTTCGTCGAGCGCTTGGGCGCGGTCACGTGCGGCTGCCGCTCCGACTGCTGGTGCAAGCGCCCGGTCCTGAGCCTGTTCCGTTGGGTTTTCCCTCGCGGTCACCAAATCAATTGGGAACGCCCATAAGTGCGCCGATACCGAGCGGCGGCGGTCGCGTTTCTACGCCCCGCCCGGCGCCGGTCTCGCCGGCCGCACGGTCCGGGCTCACCAGGGCGGCTGATCACCCTCTGCACTGCGATCTGCGCGACCCGCACGCCGTGCGGGTTGACCATCGCCTGAAGGGAAGAAAGCCTTCGTGCCAGTGAGCCCACAAATTGATGTCGAGGCGACGCTGACGGTTCAGGAAGCCGCCGGGCGGCTGGCGGTGTCCCGCAGCAC
>NZ_JADYVR010000453.1:0-438 GCF_020193935.1 Bradyrhizobium sp. NBAIM08
CGGAATCTCGTTGCCGGGCAGGCGGAAGCGCAGCGTCACCTGGGCTTCGCGTGCGAGCGGCTCCGCGCGCTCCGCGAACGCTCCCTCCAGCCCGAGATCGACCAGGAACAGCGGCTCCTCGCCGTGGGGGTGGAGGAGCGCCGCGCGCTGGATGAAGGGGATGCGGACCTTGCGTAGGACATCGTCCGATCCGGCGGTTTCGGCGGAGCCGGAAGAGGCGGCCTTGAACATGGACGGTTTTGGGCCTTTGGACGCGATCGACGCTAGCACCCGGCTCGACGGGCTGTCAACGCTTTGGCGGAAGCCCTTTGCGTTGACAGGGTTTCGGCCGCTGTGTTTGAATCCCCTGCACTGACCGTGTCCGCCCTCTTCCGGGGGATCCCGTGACCGACGAAGCGCTTCGGGATCCGCACCTTCCCGTCCTGATCGTGACCGGGT
>NZ_JADYVR010000454.1:0-438 GCF_020193935.1 Bradyrhizobium sp. NBAIM08
CACTTGTACTTGCGACCGTTGTTCCAGCTCCCCACCTCGAACGAGTCACCGGCACGCCACCGCAGGAAGATCGGGACCGCGAAGGAGAAGTAGAGGCCGATGACCGACACCGACGTGACCGCGTAGAACGCCGTCGGGATGCCGTTGACCGACTTGAGCGCCGGGAGGGTGATGATCGCGCCCAGCACGGCGGCGAAGATCACGGCGTTCGCCGGGGTCCGCTGGGAGTTGACCTTGGACCAGTACCGCGAGCCGGGGACCGCGCGGTCGCGACTGAACGCGAACATCATCCGCGACGTCGACGTGAGGCAGGCCGTCGCGCAGAAGAGCTGGGCACAGGACGAGATGAACAGCAGCAGGCCGCCCCACGTCGAGCCCAGGGCCGTGTCGAAGATGTAGGCCACGCCACCGGCAGGGGTGCTCGCGTAGTCGGGGGCC
>NZ_JADYVR010000455.1:0-438 GCF_020193935.1 Bradyrhizobium sp. NBAIM08
CTCTACGTCGGGCTGCTGACGCTCGTCACCGCGACCGTCATGGCCCTGTGGTTCGTGCTCTCCGGCGATCGGGGCGGCACGTTGGTCCTGCTCGCGATCCTCGCCCTCGGGCCCGCGTCCGACATCGCGGTCGCGATCGTCAACCATGCCGTGACCCGTTCGCTGGGTCCACGTGCGCTCCCGCGGCTCGATCTCGCCGACGGCGTACCGAGCGAGCTGCGAACGTTGGTTGCGGTTCCGATGCTGCTGACGAACACGGCCGAGGTGGAGGAGCAGGTGGCGGGGCTGGAGGTCCACTACCTCGGCAACCGGGACGGCGACCTGCAGTTCGCCCTGTTGTCCGATTGGCTCGATGCCGACAGCGAGCGAACCGACGCCGACGACGAGTTGCTCGCGGTGGCGGCCGCAGGCATCGATCGGCTCAACGAACGGTACGGC
>NZ_JADYVR010000456.1:0-438 GCF_020193935.1 Bradyrhizobium sp. NBAIM08
GGGCGAAACAGTGATAATGCGCTCTTTGGGCGCTTCCTTTGCGAACACCAATCCGACCGTGGTTTTGTCGGCTGCAGCCCTCCCGGACGCTGTGTAGTGCATCTGGAAAACGAGATCAGAGCCGGCCTTGATGAGCTTCGCCTGCCCCTGCCGGAAGACGTCCGGGAGATTGCCGGGCGTGTAGATTGTCAGGATGTCGCTACCGACGCCACCGACGTCTTCGCGAGGCTTGCCGCCGGGTGTCCTTTTGGGCGGGACATAGGGGACGCCGGGTTCGGCTTCGCCGCGAAGCCAGGGATTCCCGGGCTCCCGAATGTAAACGACGGCGTGGTGGACGACGGTGCGCGCCGACGGTCGAGCCTCCACCATTTGCACCCATTTGTCCTCGGTGAATCCGGTAGGGACGACGATGTACTGATAGTCGACGGTGGCCTTGGC
>NZ_JADYVR010000457.1:0-438 GCF_020193935.1 Bradyrhizobium sp. NBAIM08
GGCGTGCGCTCGTCGTCCCAAACGAGCATATGCGGGCCGCGTGCTCCGGTAGCGGACATGCCGTGTCGCGCGCCTTGGACACGCTCGACCCCGGTAAGGGCGTCCTCTGGGCAGGCATGAGCAGGCGTTGAGGTCTCCTCGAGTGAGGCATCCGCACCGAAGTTTGCTACACCTTCGCCCTCGGGCGGCGGGGCCCCGGGTGGTGTAGCCTGAATGCCAAGCGAGCCCCCGTCGGCGGAATTTTCGTCCCCGCAGGCCGTGACCGTGGCGAAGGCACTTCCAAGCAAAAAACAAATTACAAAGAGCTGTTTCTGCATTTCAATCTCTAATCACGTTGAACGACGCGCTACGGAGGATGGAACCCTCCGCGCTCGCTCGGTGGGAGTCAAGGGCGCAGAACGATGCCCAAGACCGACAGCGGTGTACTCGCTCCGGGCG
>NZ_JADYVR010000458.1:0-437 GCF_020193935.1 Bradyrhizobium sp. NBAIM08
ATGTCTACGCGGCGCAGAGCGCCGTCCAGACCAGGCTCACCACCCGGCTCGAGGCCTACAAGGCCGAGTGCGACCGGATGCAGGGCTAGAAGGGCTCAGGGCTCAAGGCTCAACGCCCCGGCTCAGGGCGCTCGGACGGCGTTGGGGGAAGGCCGCCGCCCTGACCCCGAGAGCACGAGCCGGAAGCTGGAAGCTCGAAGCTGACAGACGCGAGGGTTTCACAGCCTCTCAGAGACTCACTTCACTTCGGCAGCGGCACGAACGCCAGCGCGTTGTTGGCATTCATCGGGATGACCAGCTGCCGCGCCACCGGGTCGTAGCACATCGACGCCGCGCTCGGGACGTTCTGGGCGATCAGCTCGGCCGGCTGGCCGGGCCTGATGCGCGACACGCCGCCGTTCATGACGCTGCTCACGTACTTGGTGCCGTCCTCCATG
>NZ_JADYVR010000046.1:0-1285 GCF_020193935.1 Bradyrhizobium sp. NBAIM08
AGAGCTGGCCCCGGTTGTCTGAACAGCAATTCCGCGTCGATAAGTGGAGTTTCTGCCAGAGTTAGGCTGCCGCGCGGAACGGCAGCGGGCTGAAGTAAGCTTGATCGGGGGTGCCGCCGTCAAGGCTCGAGTGGGGACGCCGGCCATTGTAAAAGGCGAGGTATCGGCCGATCGAGGCGCGGGCGTCGGACACGGTGTCGTAGGCGCGCAGATAGACCTCTTCGTATTTGATGCTGCGCCACAGACGCTCGACGAACACGTTGTCGCGCCAGGCGCCCCGACCGTCCATGCTGATGGCGATGCCATGACTGGCGAGCATGCCGGTGAACGCGGCGCCCGTGAACTGCGAGCCTTGGTCGGTATTGAAGATGTCCGGCTTGCCATGGCGAGCGAGAGCGTCCTCCAGCGTCTCGACGCAGAATGCGGCTTCCATAGTGATCGAGACGCGCCACGACAGCACCCGGCGGCTGAACCAGTCCAGCACCACCGCGAGATAGACGAAGCCGCGCGCCATCGGGATGTAGGTGATGTCCATCGCCCAGACCTGGTTGGGGCGTGTGATCTCCATCCCGCGCAGCAGATACGGATAGATCTTGTGCCCGGGTTCGGGCTTGGTGGTACGCGGCCGGCGATAGAGCGCCTCTATCCCCATCCGCCGCATCAGCGTTTTGACATGCCGGCGGCCGATCTTGCACCCCTCGGCAGCCAGCAGGTCTCGCAACATTCGCGAACCGGCGAAAGGAAACTCCAGGTGCAGCCGGTCAAGCCGCTGCATGATCGCGAGGTCGGCGGGCGACACCGGACGTGGTAGATAATAGATACTGCCACGGCTGATCTTCAAAACTTCCGCCTGTTTGGTGATCGGCAGGTCGTGCTCACGGTCGATCATCGCTTTGCGCTCAGCATGCCGGCTTTGCTGAGCGCGCCTTCTAAAAAATCGTTCTCAAGCGTCAGCTCCCCGATCTTGGCGTGCAGCGTTTTCACGTCTACCGCGGACTCGCTCGTTCTGTTGCCACCGCCAGGACCAAACACCTCGGCCGCCGCCTTCTGAAGCTGGGACTTCCACTGCGTGATCTGGTTCGGGTGCACGTCGAAATGCTCAGCCAGCTGGGCCAGCGTCATCTCGCCCTTGATCGCCGCTAACGCCACCTTGGCCTTGAATGCCGGTGCGTGTTGCCGGCGGGCTCGTCTGCTCATCGTCTCTCCTGATTCGCGGGACAATCTTGCCCGCCGTCAGGCAGAAACTCCACTTACCGCCCTGTCCAGATTTCCGGAGCCAGCTCTG
>NZ_JADYVR010000459.1:0-437 GCF_020193935.1 Bradyrhizobium sp. NBAIM08
CCGAGCAGGGGCCCGGCGAGGTTGCCGAGCAGGAAACCCGTCGCCCAGAGGCCCGAGGCCTGTCCGCGCATCTGCGCCGGCGCGAAGCGCACGAGCATCGACACCGACGCGACCGTGAACATCGTGGAGCCGATCCCGCCCAACGACCGGAACACCAGCAGCTGCCAGTACTCCGCAGCGAACGCGCACGCTCCCGTGGACACCGCGACGATCCCGAGACCGAGGAGATAGGTCCGCAGCTCCCCCACCCGGCTCACGAGCCGCCCGCTCAGCGGGGCGAACACCAGGCGGAACAGCGCGAAGGCGCTGATGACGGCCGACGCCGCGGTGACGCCGACGTCGAAGCTGCGCGCGAAGGTCGGCAGGGCGGGGGCGACGAGGCCGTAGCCGATCGCGATGACGAAAGCCGCGGCGGCGAGCACGCGGATCTCGCGGGG
>NZ_JADYVR010000460.1:0-437 GCF_020193935.1 Bradyrhizobium sp. NBAIM08
CCTCGGTGACCCGGCTCAAGCCGTCGATCCGGATCGGTTCGTGACGGTCCCGCGTCGTCCCGTCGCCGAGCTGCCCCCACGTGTTGAGTCCCCACGCGGAGGCACTGGCGCGAGGGCGTTCTGCTGCCGTCGCGCTCGCCGGCGAGCCGACGGCAAGAACTGCCAGCAGCACCCCGACCGTGGGAGTCCACCGTCGCCACCGATCGCTCATCCCGACCTCCAAGGTCATCGCGCCCTCGCGTCCCCCTGGCAGGATTCGAACCTGCGGCCGGCGGATTAGAAGTCCGCTGCTCTGTCCAGCTGAGCTACAGGGGGTTCTTGAGCCGGAGACCTGCCCTGGTCGCAGGCAACGGTAGCGGGAAGGGTCCCGCCATGATCGTGCGCGATTTCTATGCTGACCGGATGGACCTGGAGTTCAGCGGCGCGGTGTTTCACTG
>NZ_JADYVR010000461.1:0-437 GCF_020193935.1 Bradyrhizobium sp. NBAIM08
CTTCACGTCCATGAGGTGCGTGCCGCCGAGGTACGGGTCGTTGACGATGAAGACGTCGCCCGGATGCAGCGCGATCTTCAGCCGATTCACGCGCTCGATCACGGCCTGCACCGTGAACTGCATCCTGCCGACAAACACCGGCAGGCCGAGCTCGCCCTGCGCGATCAGCTCGCCGCTGTCGCGGTGGTAGATGCCGTCGGAGCGATCGAGCGCCTCGGCGATCACGGGGCTGAACGCGCTGCGAACGAAGGCGAGGTCCATCTCGTTGCAGACCTGCATCAGGCCGTTCTGCAGGACCGAGAGCGTGATGGGGTCGACCGTCATGTCCGCCATTTTGCGACTCGGTTCGATGTTCGGTGAGTAAGCGCGCCGGAGATCGCCGGGTATGTCCCGGCTTGGGCGTCGCCCCTTTCGCCTTGTGACGAGCACCCTGGCGC
>NZ_JADYVR010000462.1:0-437 GCF_020193935.1 Bradyrhizobium sp. NBAIM08
GTCATACATCGCTGCCATCGGGCTGTACGCCTCGACGCCGTCGCCCCAGAGGTGGTTGAGCCAGACGTGGTTGAGCTCACGACGGAACACCATGTGCGTGTTGAACAGGGCGTTGTGGCGTAGAAGACCGTCGTCAGGCTGGGCGTCACGGACCGCTCGACGGTCCGGAACTTCGGCCGCTGCACGATCGGCGCCCTGAGTCCGTGTCGTCGCAGAGCGCGCTGGATCGGTTCCATCGAGTTCGGGTAGTGGGTGATGACGACGAACCGGCGGTTGATCTGCTTCAGGTAGGGCAACCAGGCGTTCAGCGCCGCCGCCGGATCGACCGGGGTCCCGATGAAGACGGCGTACTGGGGCGCGTACTTCTTCAGCTTGGCCCGCCACCGGTTGTCGGCATGCTCGGCGGCATCGGCTCGACGGATGGCGCCGATGCAGAC
>NZ_JADYVR010000463.1:0-437 GCF_020193935.1 Bradyrhizobium sp. NBAIM08
CCGTGCAGGAGTGCGCCGTGATCGCTGTTCCCGACGAGATGAAGGGTGAGGTCATCGAGGCGTTCGTTGCACTGAAGTCGCCGGTCGACGACGTCGATGCCCTCATCGAAGAACTCAAGCAACGGGTGCGCGACAACCTCGCGGCCTACGCGTATCCCCGCTCGATCCACATCATCGATCAGCTGCCGAAGACGCCGTCCGGGAAGATCCAGCGGTTCGTGCTTCGGCAGCAACGCCACGACGAGTTGGCTCACACGAGCGACGGCTGACTCCCATGGCCGACACACAACTCGTGCTCGTCGAGCACACCGGTGCCGTGCGCACGTTGACGCTCAACCGGCCGGCGCAACTCAACGCGTTCGATCAGGCGTTGTGCGGCGCCCTCTCCCAAGCGATCGCCGATGCCGACGCCGACGACTCGGTGCATGCGGTCGTGA
>NZ_JADYVR010000464.1:0-437 GCF_020193935.1 Bradyrhizobium sp. NBAIM08
GAGTACCTCATGGACGCCCTGTGGGAGGTCAAGAAGGACTGGGTCACGGGGACCAACGAGCGCGTGATGCTCACCCGCGACGAGATCTTCTGGCTCATGGACGTCCGTCCACTACCGCCCGTAACCACCTGAAGGAGATGCAATGACAGCGCGACTTTGTTCAGCAACCTACGACCGCCCAGCAGGAGGAAGCATCTTCTGCACGTTCATCCACGGGCACCACAATGACCCCGACCGAACCCCACACTCGTGGTACTGGGTGCAGCAAGAGGACGAGCGCGACGCCGCCCTCGACGCAGAGAAGTGCCTAGCGAATGACGACGCCCCTTCGGACGTGCAGGCCCTCCTCGACGCGATCACGGCGGGGAACGCAGACCCGTACCTCGAAGCCATCCTCGCCGTCACCCACAACCGCAAGCGCGCCCTTCGTGGAACAC
>NZ_JADYVR010000465.1:0-437 GCF_020193935.1 Bradyrhizobium sp. NBAIM08
GATAGTAGGTGAATGCCGAATAGAACAGGCCGAGTGAGTGCGGGAACGCAACTTCGCACAGCGGGTCGATGCGATTCCCTCGACCGTGCGCGATGCTGGTCGTCGCATACTCGCCGACGCCGTCGATCGTGACGACGGCGGCCTCCTCGAACGGCGATGGGTAGAACGCCGACGCCGCATGCGAGATGTGGTGCTCCGTGGCGAGCACCTGAGTCTTCCCCCCGGCGTACCGTCCGAAATAGCCGCCGACGTCGAGCCGTCCCGACGCGAAGCGCCGAATTGCCGCTTGGTATTCCTCCTCGCCGCGGCCGTTGGTCGCGGCGCGGGTCGCGGCGATGCGCTGGAGCTTCAGGGCTGGCAGCTCGTAGTAGCCGATCCAGTCGATATCGCGCCGACGCAAGCCGCCCGCGTGGAGGCAAAACCGAACCGCCTGCGCC
>NZ_JADYVR010000466.1:0-437 GCF_020193935.1 Bradyrhizobium sp. NBAIM08
CCACGACATCGCTGCGGCGCGGCAGGTTGAGCACGCCGCCCGACTGCGACGACTGCGCGAGGTCGGTCATGATCCGCCCGGTCGGGTCGAGGAACTCGGGGCTCTGGGTTCCGCTGATCGACGACCCACGCGACCACCACGGCACGATGGGGCCGTTGTTCGGGTTGATGATCGTGGCGAAGCGGCTGCCGGCCGTGCGGTAGCTGAAGCTGAACTGGCGCTCGGCGTCGTTGCCGTCGGCGCCCTTGGTGCCCGTCGTGCCCCTGGTACCGGCGCTGCCCTAGAGCCCGATCGGACCGCGCTCTCCGCCGACCCCGGGCTCACCCACGCGCGCTGCGAACTCGCCGAACAGCAGCGAGCCGTTCTTGACGTCACTGCCGGTGAGGCTCTCGTTGCGGACCGTGGCACCGGTCACGGAGTTCGGCTTCGCCGCCTTC
>NZ_JADYVR010000467.1:0-437 GCF_020193935.1 Bradyrhizobium sp. NBAIM08
GGCGATAAGCACTTTCCTTGTCTGCCGCTTGTGGCACCGTGTTGGATTCAACGGAGCGCGAAGCCTCGAGCACGGCTTGCACTACTTTGTCATCTTTGCGCAGTTCTTCGGGACCGACATTGCGGGCGAGTGTCGCCAGCCCTTCGAGGGCAGCCAGGCGGACCTCCACTTCCATCGGGTCGCGTTCTTCGTTGGCCAGTCGGGCGAGCAGTGGCGCGGCATCGGGAATGGTGAACGCCCCGAGGGCGCGGCAGAGGAACATGCGGCGTTCGATCCGCTGCCGATCCCCTTGGTTGTTGCCGCCGGCGAGCGGATGCTTCGTGTCGGCCTCAACCAGCGCAATCAACTCACCAGCCACTTTTTCATCGCGGCGGAGTGCGTCGTAGCGCGGATCAGGGCTGCGAAGAATTTCGGCCAACGTGTAGGCACTTTGCCAG
>NZ_JADYVR010000468.1:0-437 GCF_020193935.1 Bradyrhizobium sp. NBAIM08
CTCTCGTTCCTCAACTCAGGGGTCAAGATCACGTTGAGCGACGAGCGCGGCGAGGGCCGCCAGGACCTGTTCCAGTACGAAGGCGGCATCCGCTCGTTCGTCGAACACCTGGCGCAACTCAAGACGCCGCTGCATCCCAACGTCATCTCGGTCACCGGCGAACAGAACGGCATCACCGTGGACGTCGCCCTGCAGTGGACTGACGCCTATCAGGAAACCATGTTCTGCTTCACCAACAACATCCCGCAGAAGGATGGCGGCACCCACCTGATCGGTTTCCGCGCCGCGCTCACCCGCACGCTGACCAACTACATCGAACAGAACGGCATCGCCAAGCAGGCCAAGATCACCCTGTCCGGCGATGACATGCGCGAAGGCATGATTGCGGTGCTGTCGGTGAAGGTGCCCGACCCGAGCTTCTCCTCGCAGACCAAGGA
>NZ_JADYVR010000047.1:0-1240 GCF_020193935.1 Bradyrhizobium sp. NBAIM08
TTTTGTGCAGCGAGACCGAACTTTGGACCACCCGGAACTAGAGTTTTGCGCCTCTGATCACGTTGGCGGGCTGGTGGCGCCGACGTGATTTTGGAGCACAATCGGCGGCCGATTGCCGATCGCGCCGTGGGGGCGTTCTTCGTTATAGTATCTACGCCAAGTCTCCACCTTTTGCCGGGCATCCGCAAGCGACAGGAACCAATGGGCGTTGAGGCATTCGGCTCGGAAGCGGCCGTTGAACGCCTCGATGAAGGCGTTGTCGGTCGGCTTGCCAGGCCGTGAGAAGTCCAGCGTGACGCCACGCTGATAGGCCCACAGGTCAAGATCGCGCGACACAAACTCGCTGCCTTGATCGACGCGGATCGTCGCCGGGAGTCCCACTTCATTGCAAACCCTTTCCAGCACCTCCACGACGTCGGTGCCGCGGAAGGTGAGCCGCGGCTCCAGCGCGGGCGAAAAGCGGGAGAAGATATCGACGATCGTGAGCACCCGGAGCTTGCCGCCGGTGGCCAGCTGATCATGAACGAAGTCCATCGCCCAGGTCTCGTTGACCCGCGTCGCAGGCCGCCGGTCGTCGCGCAGCTTGGCCTTGACCCGGCGCTTGGGCGATTTATTGCGTAATTGCAGGCCCAATTCGCGATAGATGCGACGCGTCTTGTTCTGGCCGTGATGCCATCCGTCGCGGCGCAGCAGCACATGGACGCGGCGATAGCCGTAGCGAACGCGAACATGGCAGATCTCCTTGATCCGAGCTTCGAGGGTCGCCTGGTCGGAGCGACGAGATTTGTAGTGATAGGTCGACCGGTCGAACTCGAGGGCCGCACAGGCCTTGCGGATCGACACCTGCCACTCACCGCAAACCTCATCGACGAGCTTGCGCTTCCGACCAGGCTTCACAGCTTTCGGCGGATCACGTCCTGCAGCATCTCCTTGTCGAGTGACAGATCAGCCACCAGCTTCTTCAGCTTGGCATTCTCGTCCTCGAGCTGCTTCAACCGGCGCATCTCCGTCGGCAGCAGCCCGTCATACTTCTTCTTCCAATTGAAATAGGTCGCCTGGCTGATCCCGGCTTTGCGGCAGATATCCGCAACCGGCACCCCGTCATTGCCCTGCTTCAGGATAAACGCCTTCTGGGCGTCCGAAAACTTCGAGGCCTTCATCGTCGTCGCTCCTCCCAGTCGAGGGATTTACGCAGCGCCAACTCTAGCCAAAAATGGTCCAGTTTGCCGGCCTCAGATCA
>NZ_JADYVR010000469.1:0-437 GCF_020193935.1 Bradyrhizobium sp. NBAIM08
GTTTAGCACCATGTCATAGGCGTTGGCTTTTATGTTAGCATAAGGATGTGCCAGGTAATTCGCCTTGTCTTCAATCCGAGGATTGTTATTGATCATGACGTCTATGTGATCTGGCTTCGGAGAAGTGAAAGGATGGTGACGCGCAACCCAACGTCCGCCTTCTTCATCATATTCAAATAAAGGAAAATCCAGAACCCAGATCAATCTGAATTCATCCGCTTTGCGCAGACTCAGTCTTTCAGCCATGTATAGACGAAGATCGCTTGCGGCCTTGCGCGTTTTTTCTTCTGCGCCGGCTAATATCAAAATAAGGTCACCGGGTTGCGCTTTGGTAGCTTGTGCAATTCCGGCAAGTTTTGCGGCGTCATAAAATTTATCAACGCTGCTTTTAAAAGTTCCATCCGCATTTACTTTTATAAACACCAGGCCTTTCATGC
>NZ_JADYVR010000470.1:0-437 GCF_020193935.1 Bradyrhizobium sp. NBAIM08
GTGGAGATCCCTGTCGTGTACGACGGCGCCGACCTCTCGGAAGTGGCGGCCGCGTGTGGGTTGAGCATCGACGAGGTGGTCGTGCTGCATTCGAACGCGACCTACACCGTCGCGTTCTGCGGATTCACTCCCGGCTTCGCGTACTTACGGGGCCTCCCGCCTGTTCTGCAACTGCCACGTCGTGACTCACCCCGAACACGCGTGCCGCCGGGCTCGGTTGCCGTAGCGAGCGAGTACTGCGCGGTGTATCCAACAGCTTCGCCCGCCGGTTGGAACCTGATCGGCAGCACGTCGCTGACGCTCTTCGACGGGTCCGCCGCCAACCCGGCGCTACTGCGTCCTGGCGACCGGGTGCGCTTCGTCCCGGTGACTTCGGTCTCCTCGCCAACCGATCCGCTGGACCGCGACCTGCCGCCTGCGGTGCCTCCGACTCATGC
>NZ_JADYVR010000471.1:0-437 GCF_020193935.1 Bradyrhizobium sp. NBAIM08
CTCCAACAGGAGCTCGTCGGTCATGGCGTGGAGATGATCGTCCTCGCCGGATACATGCGCCGCATTCCCGACGGCCTGATCGCCTGCTTCCCCGAGCGCATCCTCAACATCCATCCCGCGCTGCTCCCCGACTTCGGCGGACCGGGGATGTACGGCATGCATGTGCACGAAGCGGTGATCGCCGCCGGCGCGCGAGAGAGTGGCGCAACGGTTCACCTCGTCGACGGGGAATACGATACCGGGCGCATCGTCGCCCAGCGGCGCCTGGTCGTCGAGCCGGGGGAGACGGCCGAGACGCTGGCGGCGCGCGTCCTGACGATCGAGCACGAGCTCTATCCGCGCGCCGTGATCGCGTGGGCCGGGCGCATCCGCACCATGCGGGATGCGGCCGTGTGAACCAATCGTCACCAAATCTGGCGCGCAGACATACGTTCTTT
>NZ_JADYVR010000472.1:0-437 GCF_020193935.1 Bradyrhizobium sp. NBAIM08
GTTGTCCACTTTGAACGGGAATGGACCCACGTCGTGGAGCCGAGCCGTGCCACGATGGGCAGATTGACCAGTCGTGAGGTCCGATGAGCGGGACGACGGTGACGGACGCAATGGGGGGAGACGCGATGCAGCGGGACGGCGGTGACGACGCGGTGCGGTGGCTGACCGACGAGGAGCAGGTGTCGTGGCGGGCGTACCTGCGGGCTTCGCGTGAGCTGACGGTGGCGTTCGACCGCGACCTCCAGGCGGTCGGCGTCGCCTATGGTGTCGATCCCGCGCGCGAAGGGCCGGCGACCGCGCGCAGCTTCATCCTCGTCACGCCCGACGGCGAGCGGACGATGAACACCTATCTCGGCGCCTGCCAGAACCTCACCGCCGCCGATATCGACGCCGACACCGTCAAGGCGGCCAAGATCGTCTATCTCGAAGGCTATCTG
>NZ_JADYVR010000473.1:0-436 GCF_020193935.1 Bradyrhizobium sp. NBAIM08
TGCTAATGGTGTATATCCACTACTTTTAAAACTTAACAGCGCCGGCAATGCTTTGCTGATACGCTTTTCCCTTCTGGCATCATCCGTAGTTATCGGCTTACTGGCCGGCACCAACACTTACGCTCAGGACAAAACGGGCGAAATTGACAAACTCTTCAGCTGGGCCACACCGGCCACACCGGGTTGCATATGCGCTGTATCGCAGGATGGAAAGGTCGTCGTGAACCGGGCTTACGGCTCGGCTGACCTCGAACGGGATGTTCCATTGAGCCCTAACTCGGTCTTCGATGCCGGATCGGTGAGAAAGCAATTTATCGCTGCGGCAGTTCTGCTCCTCGCAGAAGAAAAAAGCCTGTCTCTTTCCGACGACGTCCGCAAGTATATTCCACAGCTGCCTGATTACGGCTACAAGATCACGCTGGACCAGCTACTCACC
>NZ_JADYVR010000474.1:0-436 GCF_020193935.1 Bradyrhizobium sp. NBAIM08
GTTCACGACACTGTCAAGCACGAGATTGAGGCACGGCCCCAGGAGCAGACGCGCCACCATTTCGACGCGACAGGGACGTAAGCGCCCCCGGTCCACCTCCTTCTGGAGGAACTGGGCAAGTCGGCGGCTATCGCGCGCGACGGCTGACTCGCCCTCATCCAGGGACGGGGTCGGGCGAAGAGGGCTTATGGCTCCAGCGGAGCATCACGAACGGTATTCTCTCCTGCGCGAAGCGGATGACCTCCCGGACGAGCCGCGTCAGGTTGGCCCGCATGTCCCCCTGTCCGGAGAGGCCGTCGAGTTCTCGCACCCAGGAGGGGACGGCGGGCGCTTTGAGGGCGGCCCGGAAAAGTCCTTCCTTGGTGGCGAAGCGGCGAAAGAGGGTTCCCTCCGCCACGCCCGCCCGTTGCGCGATCTCCACGGTGGACGCATTCAT
>NZ_JADYVR010000475.1:0-436 GCF_020193935.1 Bradyrhizobium sp. NBAIM08
ACACAGGTGCCTGGAGCGGCGCCGAGGTGTCGCTGATGCGCGTGCTCGCCGGGGTGCGAGACGCCCACCAGGTGACCGTTGCCTGCCCATCCGGCGGGCCGCTGGCCGACGCCGTGGACCGGGCCGGAGTGGAGCACCTTCCGCTGCCCGCCGTGGATGCAAGCCTCCGCCTCCATCCGGTGCAGACCCCGGTCGGGCTCGGCCAGCTCACGGCCGCCGGCCTGGCGCTGGCGCGGGCCTCGCGGCGGACGCGCCCGGATGTGATCCACGCCAACACCCCGCGCACCGGCCTCATGGCCGCCGTCGCGCGGCTGCGGGGAGGCGCGCCGTTCGTCGTGCGCGCTCACGAGCATCTGCCCCCCACTCCCGTCGGACGGGCGGTACGCAGCGTTCTCGGCCGCAGCGCCGAGGCCATCGTGGCCAACTCCGACTACAC
>NZ_JADYVR010000476.1:0-436 GCF_020193935.1 Bradyrhizobium sp. NBAIM08
CCGCGTGCACTTCCGCGACCCGTCGTTCAACAACCTCCAGTCGGCTCCGGCGATGTCCGAGGGCAGCATGGTCGCCGACGTGGTCGCGGCGATCGCCTCGATCGACCCGGTGATGGGCGGAGTGGACCGGTGAGCACCCGGAAGATGACTGGCATCACCACCAGCGGTGGTGGGAGCGCAACCGCGTCCACGACCGAGGGCCAGGTGGACCGGTGAGCGGGTTCGACCCGGAGGTGCGGGCGCGGCTCGAGGTCGACGCCAAGGAGGTCATCGCCCGCTACCCGCGCAGCCGCTCGGCGCTGCTGCCGCTGCTGCACCTGGTGCAGTCGGAGGAGGGCTTCGTCAGCCCGCAGGGCATCGAGCTCTGCGCCGAGCTGCTCGGCCTCACGACCGCCGAGGTCGCCGCGGTCGCGACCTTCTACACGCAGTACAAGCG
>NZ_JADYVR010000477.1:0-436 GCF_020193935.1 Bradyrhizobium sp. NBAIM08
CCGTAGGTCTGGACCTTCGGCAGGCTCAGGGCGCATGGCGCCCCGTCCCCTCGCTAGCGGGGAATTCGCCTCAGCCGCCGAAGTCGGCGGCGGCCTGCTTGGCCTGGGTCAGCCACTCCCGGTACGTGGCGGCCGACTTGGCCGCTTCGCTGGCGGCGCGGTGGTCACCGCGGGCCTCGGCCTTGGCGACCCGCTCCTCGAGGGCGGCGATCTGCGCCTCGAGCTTGGCGGCCGTGTCTTCGGCCCGGGCCCGGGCTTCCGGGTTGTTCCGGCGCCAGCGGTCGTCCTCGGCATCCTTGATCGCCGACTCGATCGCCCGCAGCCGTCCGTCGAGCGTGCGGATCGAGTCCCGCGGCACCTTGCCGATGGCCGACCAGCGCTCCAACAGCTCCCGGTAGGCGACCTTGGCCGTCCCCAGGTCGCGGATCGGCAGCAG
>NZ_JADYVR010000478.1:0-436 GCF_020193935.1 Bradyrhizobium sp. NBAIM08
CTCCCGGACCTCCGGGATCGCAATGACATGAAGAGTGCATGATCGTTTATTCATTACCCCCTACATAATTTCCATACGTCAGCAATAAAACAGCTGCAACCAGCATACCTAATGCAAGCCCTAATAGCTGCTTTGTGCGGTTACTGATATTACTCCACTCTTTTAATATTAATCCGGTGACGGTACTAAACAATACCAACATAATCATATGAATGGCCCAGCTTGAAAATTTATACGTTCCCATACGCAAATGGCCAAGACCGTAAAAAAAGAATTGTCCATACCAAAGCAGTCCGGTTAGGGTCGCCATTAAATAATTGACACGCAGGCTACCTGAACTACTTGTGTATTCTCCAAATGTTTTATCCTTATTATGTAAATACAAGCAATACAACAACGTTGTAAGAAAAGCACCTGAATTGGAAAATATATACAC
>NZ_JADYVR010000048.1:0-1169 GCF_020193935.1 Bradyrhizobium sp. NBAIM08
CGACGTGCGGAATCAGGGTGGCTGCGCATGTCACCTCGATGACGAGCTCCGGCGTTCCGATTTGGGCGCCGAAGAAGGCGACGAATGGCGGGGCGCGTGCCTACGGAAAATCAATCAGGCAAGAAGCAGTCTATGGAACGTCAACCGGTTGACGCGGTCACGGCGATCGATCGGCTTGCAAGTTCGGATCCGGAGAGAGTTGCGCTGAGGCACGGCGCAGACGAACTCACATATGAGGCGCTACGATCAAGATCGGATGCCCTTGCAAGGACCTTACGAGAGCAGGGTGCTCGCGGCGCGGTTGTCGGCTATTGGGGAGGGCGGGACCTCGACTGGGCGACGGCGGTCATCGCAATTTTGAAAGCTGGATCCACGTACCTACCGCTCGATCCATCGCTGCCGGCTTCCCGTACATCATTCATGATCGAGCAGAGCCGCTGCGCTTTGTTGATGGGCCGAGACCGGCCGGATTCGCTCAGCCTATTCCAGAAGAGCAGCAAAGCAGCTCCGCAATTTGTAGCTATAGAGGCGGCACTGCGCCGGGTGCAGATCTCGTCTGTTGTGCCATCCCCGAACGCGGATGGACTTGCCTATATTCTGTTTACGTCTGGTTCGACGGGCCAGCCTAAGGGCGCAATGATCGAGCGCGACGGCCTAAACAATCATTTGGCGGCAAAGATCGATGCCCTAAGTCTCACTCGGACGGATCGCGTCGCGCAAACGGCATCGCACTGCTTTGACATCTCGCTTTGGCAGCTTCTTTCTGGGCTTTGCGTCGGAGCCTCTACATCAATCATCGATGATTCGACATTGAGATCGCCATCATCGCTCCTTCAAGCAATTCAATGATGCGGCGCTACGATCGTTCAACTCGTTCCGTCGATGCTGGCAGTGTTTGTTGAATATCTGCAATCGCTTGCCGCGGCAGAGCGAGCCATGGACGGCTTGCGGATTATTTCTACGGTCGGAGAACCTTTAACGCCCGGATTGGCGCGTGCGTGGCTTGCCTTGTATCCCCGCGTTTCCATTCTCAATCATTACGGGCCGACCGAGTGCGCCGACGGCGTGACGCATCATCTGGTTTCCGTTCCGCCTGCGCTGGCTGAGCCTTATGTGCCGATCGGCAGGCCAATTCAAAACGTTGAGGTTTATGTCGCGGACGGACCACG
>NZ_JADYVR010000479.1:0-436 GCF_020193935.1 Bradyrhizobium sp. NBAIM08
GGTCTGGTGGAAGCTGCCGTTAACGGTAAGGGAGGAGCCGGATAGGGTGCCGGTGGTGTGAAGGAGGATCGCGCCGGACGCGACGGCGTAGGTGGAAAGGCCGGCGGTGTTGGCGGCGGTGGGGGAAGGGGAGCGGAGGTCGACGGTGCCGGCGTTGACGTAGCCGATCTCGGTGGCGAAGCGGACCGCGTCGGCACACATCCGCTCCCGGATCGCGGGGTCCAGGTTGGGCGCCGGTGCCAGCTCGACGACCTTCTGGTGACGCCGCTGCACCGAGCAGTCACGCTCGAAGAGGTGGAGCACGGTGCCCTCGGTGTCGGCCAGGATCTGCACCTCGATGTGACGGGGGTTCACCACCGCCTGCTCGATGAAGACCGTCGGGTCGCCGAAGGCGCCGTCGGCCTCGCGCATGCACGACTCGAGCGCCTCGCGCAGG
>NZ_JADYVR010000480.1:0-436 GCF_020193935.1 Bradyrhizobium sp. NBAIM08
GTATTGGGTGTAGTGCTCGGCGAGTTCGGCCGGGTTGCCGCCGGTGGCGGCAGCCAGGATGTCGAGCAGGTTGCTGACGCCAGGCTTGGCGGCGATGTCGTAGCGCACCTCGGCCTCGGAGTCGGTGACGGCTCGCTTGAACTTGCGCGCGATCCCGGCCGGGTCGTCCATGAGCTGGATCAGCCCGGCGTCGCTGGCGGCCGACTTCGACATCTTGGAGGTCGGGTCCTGGAGGTCCATGATCCGACCGCCGACCTCGGGCACGCGGACCTCAGGCTCGACCAGGATCGGCTTTTCGGCCGACGCGAAGCGCTCGTTGAAGCGCCTGGCGACCTCGCGCGTCAGCTCGATGTGCTGGCGCTGGTCCTCGCCGACCGGAACCTCATCCGCCTTGTAGACGAGCACGTCGGCCGCCTGCAGCACGGGATAGAGAAAC
>NZ_JADYVR010000481.1:0-435 GCF_020193935.1 Bradyrhizobium sp. NBAIM08
CTTGAATTCGCCCCCCGATTTTCGTATTTTATTCGGGTTCTCCGGCGGGACGACCGGCGCAGACGCCGGGGTCGCCAGAGTGGGCGCAACGACTCGAACAGGGTGGATGACATGGCGACGGCAATCGTCGGCGACGACAAGAAGAAGGCGCTGAATCTCGCGATCGCGCAGATCGAGAAGAGCTGCGGCAAGGGCTCGATCATGCGCATGGGGACGGACTCGAAGGTGAAGGTCGAGTCGATCGCCACCGGGGCGATCAACCTCGATGCGGCGATCGGGATCGGCGGCGTGCCGCGCGGCCGGATCACGGAGATCTACGGGCCGGAGTCGTCGGGTAAGACGACGCTCTGCCTCCACGTCGTCGCCAACGCGCAGCGCAACGGCGGCGTGGCCGCCTACATCGACGCCGAGCACGCCCTCGACACCGAGTACGCG
>NZ_JADYVR010000482.1:0-435 GCF_020193935.1 Bradyrhizobium sp. NBAIM08
TTATTCGACCGACGCTGGCGGAAACTGGCGGCGTTTGGATAAAAATATGACTTTGCCGAGCAAGCGAATTTGGTCTCTGGCGTTTGATCCTAATGACTCAAACCGTATTTTTGCCGGCACGCATTCATCCGGCGTTTACCGAATTGAACGCGAAGCCGCAAAAAGTTCGAGTTCAAATTCGAATGAAACCATAACTCGTCCGCGCATTACGGGCGGAAATGAAGAAAAGTAAAAATTAAATTAAAAGTAAAAAAAAAGACGACCTTTTGCAGAAGGTCGTCTTTTTATTTGGAAGTTTTGAAATAGAATTTTATAATTGCAAAATGAGTCAAAAAACGGTGCGGACTTTTCAGGAAAATTCTTTGAAAGTAAAAACTATTCCATTCGCGGAAATTCCGCATCAAACAAAACTTTTTCTTGATTATCAAGCAGATT
>NZ_JADYVR010000483.1:0-435 GCF_020193935.1 Bradyrhizobium sp. NBAIM08
CCGCGACGGCGAGGCCGAGGGCCGTCGACGTGAAGCTCTTGCTCAGCGAGCACAGCAGGTGCGGGCGCTCGGCGGCGTACGGCGACCACCACCCAGCAGCCAGCACGTGGCCGTGGCGCAGCACCATGAGGCCGTGCAGCTCGACGTCGGGGTCGGCCTCCACGGCGTCGAGGAAGCGCAGGATCCCGCGCGCGTCGACCCGCTGGGCACCGGGCGTGCTGGTCGGCAACGGGGCTGCGGGCACCGCGGGTCAGTCGGGTATGTAGGCGAAGACGTCGGGGTTGGGGCCGGTGCGGCCGTCCTCTCCCTTGTCCAGCGCCGTGATCGCGGCGACGTCGTCGGCGTCCAGCGAGAAGTCGAACAGCGCGAAGTTCTCCGCGATGCGCGACGGGGTCGTGGACTTGGGAAAGACGATGTCACCGCGCTCGATGTGCC
>NZ_JADYVR010000484.1:0-435 GCF_020193935.1 Bradyrhizobium sp. NBAIM08
CTTCTGGCGTGAGCTGAAAAGCGCGGTGGCAGTTTTGGCATCGGTAGCGGTCCCGCGGAACAGGGAGCGGCACATGAATGAGGAAGAGGCTGAGAAACGACAGGCGGCGGCACGTCTCGTCTGGAGCAGTGTGGTGCGAGCCACAGTGCGGGCAGATCACGTCGCCCTCATGATTCACCATTGGAGCGTCCGCCTTCAGGTACTCGAGCGCGGCCTCGGCATCCTGATCCGCCACCTGCACGCGAACGCCGCCGATGGCATTCGACCAGAGCCAATCGATCTGAATGATGTGCTCATCCTGCACACACGCCGCGATGCCTGCCGCCTCTAGCCGCATGCGGAAAAGGTGCGCTTCCTCAGGTTTGCTGAAGGTGGCGAGAGTGATCATGGCTACTCCAGATACCGGAAGTCGATGCACCCAAACAGCACCTGCTG
>NZ_JADYVR010000485.1:0-435 GCF_020193935.1 Bradyrhizobium sp. NBAIM08
TACCTGGCCATCCTGCTGGCAACAACCATCTCGGCGACCCTGCTGATCGCTCCATCCGCCTATCACCGGATCAACTTCCGCAAGCAGCAGAAGGGCCGGCTTGTCTACATGGCCAACCGGCTCGCGATCGTCGGGCTCGGATTTCTCGCCCTCGCGATGACCGGGGTGGTCCTGCTGATCACCGACTTTCTCTTCGCCACCGTCGTCACAGTGATCTGCACGACCTTCGCGGCGCTGATGTTCGCGACCTTCTGGTACGCGCTGCCGCTGCTGCGGCGGCTCAACCTTGGCGAGGAGGAAGGGCCTTGAGCCGGTCCGCCTGCAGCCCGTCGACCTCCGCCTCGAGAGTCTGCGCGTAGGGCAGCGCCGCTGCGTAGCCGGAGACAAACTCGACGTCGGCCACCCAGACACGAAGCTTGACGTCGAGTGGCTGGT
>NZ_JADYVR010000486.1:0-435 GCF_020193935.1 Bradyrhizobium sp. NBAIM08
AGATCGCAGGGCTGCGGGCCGCGGGCGTGGACGTGCGCACCTTCTCGATCCGCCGCACCGGCCCCGAGCACCACGTGGGCCCCGAGCAGTCATCCGAGGCCGCGGGCACCACCCACGTCCTGGAGGCCGCACGGCGCCGCCGGGGCTCAAGGGACGCGCCTACAACCTCATCTACTGGCACGAAGCGGTGGTGCTGGCCGCGCTCCTGCGTCGCATGGGCATCGTCCACCTCCACTGCCACATCGCCAAGGCGTCCTGCACCGTGGCGCGGCTCGCGGCACCCCTCGCGAGAGTCACCTGGAGCTTCACGCTGCACGGCCCCGACGACCTGGAGGAGCCGGGCCGCTGGGCCTTGCGCGACAAGATCGCCCAGGCGGACTTCGTGTCCTGCATCTCCCTTTATGCCCGCTCGCAGGCGATGCTCCACTCGGATTC
>NZ_JADYVR010000487.1:0-435 GCF_020193935.1 Bradyrhizobium sp. NBAIM08
GCCTGCAGGAGCGGATGCTCCGGGGTGAAGGTGTGCGCCGCGTCCCGGCCGAGAGTGGCCGCGAGATCCAGCCGGAAACCGTCCACCTGGACGTCGTTCGCCCAGTAGCGGAGGGAGTCCAGCACGAGCCGTGCGGCGGCGTCGTTGGACGTGTTGAGGCTGTTGCCGCATCCGGTCACATCGATGTACGCGCCGTCGTCGTGCTGCCGGTAGTACGACCGGTTGTCGATGCCGCGAAGGCTCGAGCGGGGGCCGCCGATGCCCTCCTCCGCCGTGTGGTTGTAGACCACGTCCAGCACCACTTCGAGCCCCGCCTCGTGCAGCAGCCGCACCATGCCCTTGAACTCCCGCAGCACCGCCTCGGGTCCTTCGCGGCGGTTGTGATCGGTCGCGTACGGCGTGTGCGGGGTGAAGAAGTTCAGGGTGTTGTAGCCC
>NZ_JADYVR010000488.1:0-435 GCF_020193935.1 Bradyrhizobium sp. NBAIM08
GTCATAGCGGTGCCCCCGAGCCCAGCGGCGATGACACGGTAAATGTCGGCCGGCGCGTCGCCGGCTTTCAGCGCCAGACCCTTGTCGAGCTTAGGGGCCTTCAAGAAGCCGTAGCTGCTGTCGCTTCCGGTGCCCTCGTTGTCGGCGGTGGCGTGGCAGCTCGCGCAGTGGGCCTTGACCAGCTCCTTGCCTTTGGCGACGGCGGCGGCCTCGTCGGTCCAGGGGTCGGCGGCGGCCGTGATTGGCGTGCCCGCTTTAGCGCTCGGGTCGGTCCACTTTGCCGACAGGGACTTCACGTACTGGGTCACCGCCTCGACTTCCTTGGGCTCGAGCGGCAGCGCCAGCATGTTTGTGCCCTTTAGCCCACGGGTGATGACGCGCACGTAGTCGGCGTCGGTCGCGAGCTCACCTGCTTTGACGCTCGCGAACATTATC
>NZ_JADYVR010000049.1:0-1048 GCF_020193935.1 Bradyrhizobium sp. NBAIM08
CTGCTGGAGGAGCTGAACCGGACGGCGGCGCCGTATCCTGCGGAGCGGTGCATCCACGAGCTGTTCGAGGCGCAGGTGCACAAGGCGCCGGATGCGGTGGCGGTGGTCTGCAAAGATGAGCGGCTGATCTACGGCGAGCTCAATGCGCGGGCCAACCGCCTGGCGCATCACCTGATCGCCCTCGGGGTCAAACCTGGGGATCGCATTGCCACAGTGCTGGACCGCTCCGTCGCTCTTCTGGTGGCGCAGCTGGCAATTCTGAAGGCCGGCGGCGTGTATGTACCGATCGATCGCGCCCTCCCGCCGGCACGACAAGAATTGCTGAGGGCCGATTGTGCTGCACGCTTGGTGCTTTGCGCTGATGATCTGGTTGAGGCGACGATACCTGTTCGTACTATTGGGCCGCTCATAGCTGGAACGGGATGTAGTTCCGATCCTGGGCTGGCGTTGAGCGCTGAAACTGCCGCTTACGTCATGTACACCTCTGGCTCAACTGGCCTTCCCAAAGGAGTTGTTGTTCCTCATCGTGCCGTCAACCGGCTCGTGATCAACAGTGGGTATGTGAAGATCGATGCAGGAGATCGGGTGGCATGGGCTGGCAATCCCGCCTTCGACGCAAGCACGTTCGAAGTATGGGCACCGCTGCTTAACGGTGGTTGCATTGTTGCCATGCATGCCGCCACCGTCAGGGATACTCTTAGTTTTGCCCGCGCGCTTGAACAGCACCGGGTGACGACACTGTTTCTAACAACAGCATTATTCAACCAACATACATCAACGATTGCTCCGACGTTGGCGCAACTGAAGCACCTCCTCTGTGGGGGTGAGTGCGGTGATCTTGCCTCGTTTCTGAGATTGTTAAAGGAAAAGGGCCCCGTACGTCTCATTAACTGCTACGGGCCCACCGAGACGACGACATTCGCGACGATCTGGACTTGCCCGGCTGATTTTAATGGGTCATTGGTCCCGATCGGGCGCCCAATCGCCAACACGCGTGTGTACTTGCTGGATGGCCATGGCGCGCCCGTGCCGTTCGGCGCGGTGGGTG
>NZ_JADYVR010000489.1:0-435 GCF_020193935.1 Bradyrhizobium sp. NBAIM08
ATTGAGACCGTTTGTTGAAAAATTGGTAACTGCGAGCAAGAAGAACACTTCTGTTTCGAGACGCCTCGTATCATCCCGCCTTGGAGGCGCATCCGACGCGACGAAGAAGTTGCATGAGACGATCGCACCCAGATACAGCGAGCGAAAAGGTGGCTATACACGCATCACGCGCCTCGGTCGCGTCGGCAAACGTGCAATAGATTCCGCGCGAATCGAATTTGTCGTATAAATACTATTCTATGGAAAAGAAAGACATCACAATAGACGCAGCGGGAAAAAGCTTGGGCAGGATCGCGTCACAGGCAGCAAAAACGCTGATGGGTAAAACACATCCTGATTACGCACCGAATGTCGAATCAGCGCCACGCGTAACGATCGTGAACGCAACAAAGCTTTCAATCTCTGAAAAGAAAGCTCTTGGAAAGACGTATACTC
>NZ_JADYVR010000490.1:0-435 GCF_020193935.1 Bradyrhizobium sp. NBAIM08
GGAAGAGCGCCATCACGATGACGAAGGCGAACACATAGCCCGTCATCTGGAGCGCTTCCTTGCGCGTCGGCCAGACCACCTTCTTGACCTCGCGGATCGAATCCTGGCCGTAGGCGATCAGCTGCTTGCCGGGCTCGGAGGTGAAGAAGATCGCCGCGGCGACGATCATCAGCGCCAGCAACGCGGCGACGCGCAGCCACAGATCCTGCTTGCCGAGCGCGTAGAACGCGACGACCGCGGCGACGACGAGCACGCCGGCGACGGCGAGCTTGGCCTTGTCGGCGCCGGTCGTTACGGTCTCGACGGAAGTTGCAGTTGGATTCGCCATGGTTCTCGGTGGCGGACGGAGCCTTGCGGCGCGCGCCCTCGGAGTTCTCGTTCTATTCGGTGCAGGACCTGCCGGTGGCAGGGGCGGAGGGCATCGAACCCCCAACC
>NZ_JADYVR010000491.1:0-435 GCF_020193935.1 Bradyrhizobium sp. NBAIM08
GTCAGGGTTCGAATCCTTGTACTGGTGCATGAAAAGAGCCACGCTGCGATACTTGAGGGCGATCATAGAATTGTACAATCAGTAATTCCAAAGAGGGCAATAAAATATGGAAAAGCAATGGAGAAAATTAAACGGGCAAAAAATTATTCATGCGATAGAAGATGAAGTAAGAGCCGCATTAATAAGTGAGCAGGAAATGATGCACGAAATAAAGGTGTGCATCGGTACAGATAGCCAGGTAAAGGGTAAGGAAACCGATTTTGCCACGGTGATCGTCTTCATCCGGAAAGGGAAAGGAGGATTCATGTATATCTGCAACGAAACCACTTCGCAAAAAATGAGCATCAAACAACGGATGTTGGCAGAAGTGGCTAAAAGCATAGAGATTGCTTATTTGCTGTGCCGGGTATTCACTCATTTCAATGTAGATATGGA
>NZ_JADYVR010000492.1:0-435 GCF_020193935.1 Bradyrhizobium sp. NBAIM08
GATATATCCCCATCGTACAAAGGTGTACATGCCCAATTCCCTGATCTTTGCTGCAACCTTATTCATGACCGTCATTTCCTCCGGGCGCGCATTGTATGGCGCCATTGGTTCTTTTGTTATCCGGTTTTTGACCAGTTCGAGGCAGCCGAGCAAACCTGTATTGCGCCAGTCTCCGATGGAAGGATGTTTAGATTTTAGTTCTGAGATGCGCTGATCCATGTAGGCTCCCATTGCTGCAGCATTTTCAATAAGGTTGTCATCTTCATAGATCTTAAGTGTTGCTAATGCTGCGGCACAGGATACCGGATGTGCGGAATAAGTGAGTCCTATCGGCATGACGGCATCGTCATATTTCGCAGCGATTCTATCAGTCATCATTAGGCAGCCGAATGGTAAATAACCGCAAGTCAGGCCCTTGGCCATGCAGATCACGTC
>NZ_JADYVR010000493.1:0-435 GCF_020193935.1 Bradyrhizobium sp. NBAIM08
CGTCCGATCCTGTCGGAAGTCGATGGCGTCATCGGCTTCGAGGATCTCGTCGAAGGCCAGTCCATGGCCGAGACGGCGGACGAGTCGACGGGCATCACGAAGCGCATGGTCACCGATTGGCGCCTCAACCAGCGCTCGTCGAGCCTCAAGCCGTCGATCATCATCAAGGATGACTCCGGCAAGATCGCCAAGCTGCTGCGTGGCGGCGACGCGCGCTATTCGCTGCCGGTCGAGTCGATCATCGGCGTCGATCCGGGCTCCAGGGTGCAGGCGGGCGACATCGTCGCGCGTATCTCCATGGAGTCCGCGAAGACCCGCGACATCACGGGCGGCTTGCCGCGCGTGGCCGAGCTGTTCGAAGCGCGTTCGCCCAAGGACAAGGGCGTGCTGGCGGAGATCACCGGCACCGTGTCGTTCGGCAAGGAGACCAAGGGC
>NZ_JADYVR010000494.1:0-435 GCF_020193935.1 Bradyrhizobium sp. NBAIM08
GCCTTCCTCCATCAGTTGAGCGCGAATGCTGAGCTCTTCGCTCGCCGGCAGATGGCGCCGGCCCCAGGCGCCGAGATGCGCCATGATCGGCACGAGCGCGATCGCCATCTCAGTCAGGCTATAGATCGCCTTTTGCTTGTGGCTCGGGTCGTCGCGCTTCGTCAGCATGCCGATGGCCATCAGCGTCTTCAGTCGGTCGGCGAGGCTGTTGGAGGAAATCCCCTCCTGCGAGCGCAGGAGCTCGCGGAAGTGCCGTTTGCCTCCGAAGATCATGTCGCGGAGGATCAGGAGGCTCCATTTGTCGCCAAAGACTTCGAGCGAGAGATTGATGGGGCAACCCGAGCGGTGGTCGTCAGTCATTCCGGTCTCTGAAGCGGGAGCGGGATGCGGGCACAATGCCCGCTTTTTGCGTCCCGCTGCAAAACTGCTTGCATT
>NZ_JADYVR010000495.1:0-434 GCF_020193935.1 Bradyrhizobium sp. NBAIM08
GCGCTGGTGGCCTTAGTCGGGTACGCCACGATCATCTTCAACTTCGTCGGGGTCAACATCTGGTTCGTCGGTCTCCACTCCTATGGCGGCTTGTGACCGGGGCTCCGTTGAGGTGGACGGACGCTCGCGACGCCAAGGGACCCTAGCCATGGCGACGCCGAACTCGCCGCTTACAACACCCGTCTGTAGCAGCTCGCCACCCACCGAGAGGCAACCCAAGTGATCACCGGGCGTACCTCAACCGCTCAGAACTGCCGCGTTAGCTCGGGATCACCACAGGGCCGACCCAGGCGACGGCGCCGGCTCGTCGGTGTCACCGTCGGCGGCGTGTTGCTTGCGCTCACCGGCTGCGCCAGTGGCGACGACGCGCCGGCACAGGCGGGATTCGTCGCCGGGGACCCGCAGTCGATCCTTCTGGCGCCGGCCGACCGGGA
>NZ_JADYVR010000496.1:0-434 GCF_020193935.1 Bradyrhizobium sp. NBAIM08
ATTCGAAACGCACGAAAGATTATCGTCTCGACGTTTGGGAAAAACTTTGATCCGCTGTCAGAGCGCGTTTTTCGCGGCGCAGCTTTTCCGTCAAATGCCGCAAATCCGAGAGAGCTTTTCTGATTGATTCGAGCGGATAACTCTCTGTCCATTCGCCGGCAGCAATTTGCTGCTGCTGAACTTTTTCCAGCAAACTGCCGAAAGTTTGCGAATTGAACAGTTCGGTTTCCAGAAAATCTTTTGAAACGTGCAGATTACGGGCAAGTCGGGCAATTGTTGAATTCGGCATCGTCCGGTTTCGCCACAGCGTCCGTAAAGCACAGCGATTCTTTATTCTCTGCTCGATTGCCGGCGCGCTTTCGACCCAATAATCAACGCCTTTTTTGCCCATTACCATCCATTCGTTAATCTGCGTGGACAATCCTAAATCGGTG
>NZ_JADYVR010000497.1:0-434 GCF_020193935.1 Bradyrhizobium sp. NBAIM08
GAGGATGGCAAGGCGGGGGTGATGCAGGCCTTTCCCGCGCTGTTTGCCCGTGAAGTGGCGAACCAATTTTTCTACACCGGCGGTGTGCGTGAGACGGGTGTGGATTCGACCTCGGCGGCTCTGGCTCCCGGTGTGAATGTGCGAGTGCTCTCGGGACAAGATCAGGCACTGGTGGATGCGCCCTCCATCCTGGGGTCGGTGGCAACGCAGTCTCCGGTGGATCTGGTGCTGATTTGTCATGGCCTTGCGGAAGCTGAAGCCGGTGTGTCGCCGCCAGCCTTTGCGCGTCAGATGGAGCAGGCCGTGGAGGCTGCGCGTGGCTTGAAGGCGGAGGTCTTGGTGGTCGCGCCCTGGATGCCCGCCAGCGAGAGTTTGGAGAAGACGCTCGGAGGTGCCTGTCCTGTGGCAGATGCTCTTCGTGAGCAGGCTGAAGG
>NZ_JADYVR010000498.1:0-434 GCF_020193935.1 Bradyrhizobium sp. NBAIM08
GGCCAACGGCGGAGATCTGCGCCATGAACATCGAGGGCGCCGTCGACGTGGCGTTCCGCAAGGTCTACGAGGGCGCGCCCGACCCGGTCGCCGCCCGGCAGGACGTCGTCGAGCTGTTCCGCGCGCGCGTCGGGCCGCTCGAGGCGGCCGCCGGGTTCGGCGTCGACGACATCATCGACCCGGCCAGCACGCGCGCCGTCCTCATCGACACGCTCGACCAACTGCCGCGTCGCCGCACCGACGGCCTCGGCACCCGCACGAGGGGGATCTCACCGATATGAGCAACAGCAAGGGACCGCTCGCCGGGCTGCGCGTGCTGGAGATGGCGGCCATCGGGCCGGTCCCGTTCGCCGGGATGGTGCTGGCCGACATGGGCGCCGACGTCGTGCGCGTCGACCGCCCGGGGCCGCCCGACGCGTTCCCCGGGGTCGCCC